>PLYA01000088.1 GCA_003153315.1 Bacteroidota bacterium | reverse complement strand
CTATTTTAACTTTTCTTAGACCAAAGCAGGTTTAGCTTTTATTATAAATCAAGTTCTTAGATTAAGAAGTACCTCTTCCCTAACATTTATAAAATAATTGTAGAATAAAGTTAGGCTTCTGATGAGTTTGTAATCTTTTTCTCCGAGCTCTTAAAGTTAATAGGTATTATAAGTTTAATGCTAAAGTTCCTACCCATATTAAACACCCCAACCCTGCCTGTTGTATAATTTACAGGATAATATTTAAATCGGCTCATATAATCCATATAGGCTGTGTTAAGTATGTTGTTGCAAACAAAATAAAGCTTCACTATAGTTTTGCCGCTGCTGTTTACTATGTCGCCACCCAAGCCGGCATTAAACAACATATAACCCGCTGTAGCTTTTTTACTGGCTGCATACTCAAACGGTGTACCTGTTTGGCTATATCCATTATATATGGCATATTGTTCATATATCTTATCCTGTTGGAAACAATCAAGCATACCCGCTTTTATATACATGTTCTTGATGACTTTGCCTGTTTTCCTAAGTTTAAATTTAATATCGGCCGTAATTCTAGTAGGTGGTACAAAAGGCAATACCTTAACCGAATCTGCTACGTTTTTTAACCCTCCCTGCACCACACTAAGGGTAGAGTATAACTCAGCCCAGGGTATGGCCTGAGGATGAATGCTTAACATAGCCTCTCCGCCATAAAGCTGTGCAGCACCTTGTGTATATTTATAAACAGGAGCCGGACCAATACTAACAGCAGGGAATGTGTTGTTTAAAGAATCGCCACCTAGTTTACTGGTTAAGCCTTGGGCATAAATAAAGTTTTGTATGCTGTTATTGAAGGCATCTATCTCAAAGCTTATATCCTTTCCGTTCATTCCAATAGATAAATCTTCTTCTAAACTAAATTCAGGTTTAAGGTTAGCATCTCCCAATTCCCAAACTATTGTCCCGTCATGTATGCCATTGGCAGCACACTCTGATACATTAGGTGCCCGATAACCACGCGCCACATTTCCTTTTACATAAACATTATGCTTAAAATTATATACGGCACCTAAGCTCCCCGACATACCACTAAACTTAGTAATAAATCCATTAAACTCATGTATCCCATTCACCGTGTTAGCCGCCATAGGCACCTGGTTAGAATCTACCCAATGGTCAACCCCTGTAAATGTTCTGGTATCATATCTAATACCTCCGGTAATGCTTAGGTTCCCAATCTTTTCATTTGCAATGGCAAAACCACCAACTTGAAATAAATTATAGTTAGGTATAAGCATCAGCGTTCCCAAGCTTTGTGATGCTTGGTAAAGTCCGTTAGCTCCTGCCGAATAATTAAAACCTCCCATTTGCGGAGACACATAACGTACATCATAGGTAACACCGTTGGAGTAATAATAAATATCGGGTGTATTTACCATAGTAGGGTCGTTAGTTTCCTGACGTTGATTTAACTGATAAGAAAATATAGCATTAATACGCCCTTTGCCCACCGCCAAACTATTATCCCAAACAACTTTGGTATGTCTTATACGCTGATTAATTACAAAGGGAGTATAAGAAGTTTGCTCCTGATGAGAAGGAATAACATAGGTAGCACCACCCCCATTATAATCAGGATAAGAAACAGACCTTTGCATCACTCCTGTTGCAGAATCCCTCGTTCCATCTACGATTCCTGTTGCCATATCAAAATAACAGCCATGCAACTGCGTATAACCCCATTTACGATGAACACCAATAGTTGCATCTGCGTTAAAGTTGCTAAACTGACTATTCAACACATACCCGTCGTTAGGATTTTGATAGGCATGAGCCATGATGTTATCTATGCGACCACTCCACGAAATCCCATTCTTTGTTCCCGCCACATGAAACATCTGATTAATCAATCCATTATTTGATTGACAGTTAGTCATTACTTCTCCTTTTGTCTGCCCTTCTGGTAAAGGCTTTTCAGGTATCAGATTCACTACCCCAGCAATGGCATCAGAGCCATAAGCCAAGGATGCTGGGCCTTTTAAAATCTCCACTCTATCTACCGCATCGGGGTCTGCTTCAATACCAAACTCATCAAACCATGTTTGCCCAACCTGCACTACACCATCATTCAAAGTCAATACCCTGTTATATCCCAATCCTCTTATCACAGGCTTAGAAATGCTCTGCCCGTCCGTCATCGCAGAAACCCCGGGTGTTTTCGCAATCGCATCAATTACATTCGTAGCAGAGTTTTCTGCTAAGTATTCTTTACTCACCTCGGTAGTTGTCTGCGGTGTTTGTCCTGCTGCAGTTGCCCGCGAGTTCCCTGTAACAACAACCTCTTCTATATCTCTGTTAGAAGGCGTCAGTTTCACGTTCATCGTAACCACATCATTTATATCTACGCTTCCTGTTTTAGACGAGTAGCCAAGTAACTTAGCCTGAACAAGAAAGCGTCCTTTAGGTAAATTCTTTATACTATACATACCTTCCGCATCTGATATAGCTGCTACCTTTAAATCAGGTATATAAATAGTAACCCCGGCAAGTGTGCTGCTATCCTTAGCATCCGTTACCTTACCAGATAATACGTTTTGTGAAAACGCAGAGATGCTCGTCAGTAAGCATCCTATTATAAATGAATAGTTTTTAATTTTTTTCATGATTGATTTAATGAATAATAAATAAAGTTCATCGGCATTACCGATAAACAAATAAAAAGAATAAAGAGAGTGTATTAAGCTTTTGGCGGAGGAATGGTTTTTTCCAAACTTTTATTAAGAACAGAACTTATGAAGTAAGTATGCTTTATAGTTTGATAACTAGTAAGTTTTGATAAGAACCCGTGTACAATGGCAACCTCACCCATAAATGAAAAGGAAATGAGTTTTTTTGCCTTATTCTGTTTAAACCCTTCAATTAATTTTTCTAAAAGGTCTTTTTCTTTGGCATCTATTTTGCAAAGTAATTTAATAGCCCCGCTCTCTTTTTGGGATGTTATAATATCATATAAGTTATCATTGTAAGTAAACTCTGTTTCGTTTAGTTTAAGTTTACTGTATTGTTGCTCTGTAAATTCAATCCATTGGGCTTTTCCTGTTTTCCCTTCATACTTTACAAGTAGGGTAAATGTGTATAGAAAAAGGTTATATGCTAAAACCTGAAATATAAATGCAACCAGAATGGATAATATAAGTGTTCTATTAAACATTACTTACTTAAGCTAATCAATAAATGCAATTTAAAGTTCAATATTAGGAAATTTATTTCGACTCAAAATGAATTTATGAAATTAAACAATCCACATAGAGTAAAGGCACTATATAAATAGGCTAATTACTCTATTTTGCTCTATGACTAGCATTTTTAAATTTGACAGGAGTATATATTTTTATATATTTGGTTTTAAGATTATATAGATGATAAAAACTTTATGTAGAATTTGCTTATTAGTTGTTTTTATAGGACGACCCATTTTTAGTGTAAAAGCTCAGGGGGTTTCTTTGAACAAAACTAATACCAATACTAATTGGTCAG
>PLYA01000018.1 GCA_003153315.1 Bacteroidota bacterium | reverse complement strand
TGGGTTTTGATTTTATTGGGAAAAGCTTATTTTATAGGGACTAAGGATATTAGTATGTTATCCTCTCTTCAGGTTTGCAATAAAGGCTGAACACGAGCCATTATCTTTTCATCAATTACAACACCTAACCCTTTTGCTATGGAAACTCCTAATTGAATATCGACACGAAAGAAATGGCATAACTGCCTATTAATAATTTTATCCTTATTCTCTCCGCTTATGCCACTCATGGCACTTACAATATTGTTTACCAAATTAATTCTATCCTGCTCATTCATCGCATTACGATACAACATGCCGGGTTGCGTATAGTGGTCATCATCATTTTCATTTCTGTCAAACCAATCAGCCATGTTTGATTCTAATTTCATAGCCGGTTCTTTATAGCTTTCATCAATAGCAATATCATCAAAACTATTGGGCCGGTAATTCAAATCTGCCCCTCCATTCTCGGTTACCTGCATTTGCCCATCGCGCTGATAATTGGCTACCATATAAGGGCATTTATTTACGGGGATATTTTCATAGTTAACACCTAAACGATAACGCTGCGCATCGGGATAAGAAAGCAAACGGCCTTGCAACATTTTATCGGGCGAGTAACTGATGCCATCAACTACATGAGCCGGAGCAAATGCAGCTTGTTCTACATCACGAAAATAATTTTCGGGGATTTTATTCAGTTCCATTATCCCCACATCTATCAATGGGAAATCTTTATGGCTCCAAACTTTTGTTACATCAAACGGATTATATTTTACATTTTTTGTCTGCTCATCGGTCATCACCTGAATTTGCAAAGTCCACTTCGGGAAATCTTTTCTTTCAATAGCTTCCACCAAATCTCGTTGTGCCTGGTCAGGATCAATGCCCCGCATTTCATTAGCTTCTTTTCCGGTAAAGTTTTTTATTCCCTGCATGGTTCTGAAATGAAACTTTACCCAAATACGCTCATTCTTGTTATTGAAAAAGGAAAACGTATGACTTCCAAAACCATGCATATGCCGGTATGAAAAGGGAGTTCCCCTGTCACTCATCAATATCATTACCTGATGTAAACTTTCAGGGTTCAGGCTCCAAAAATCCCATATGGCAGTTGGGTTTTTACAACTTGTTTTCGGGTCGCGTTTTTGTGTATGAATAAAGTGAGAAAACTTTTTGGCATCTTTAATAAAGAATACGGGTGTATTATTACCCACCAAATCCCAATTACCATCTTCGGTATAAAACTTCAATGCAAAACCACGGGGGTCTCTTTCGCTATCAGCACTTCCTTTTTCTCCGGCAACTTGCGAGAAACGAGCGAATAGTTGCGTTTGTTTACCAATTTCAGAAAATAGTTTTGCCTTAGTATATTTGGTAATATCATGCGTTACTGTAAAAGTGCCAAAAGCTCCTGCTCCTTTTGCATGAACTACCCTTTCAGGAATACGTTCACGATTAAAATGGGCCATATCTTCATGCAAAAAATAATCCTGCAATAAAATGGGTCCGCGATTGCCTACTGTCATAGAGTTTTCAAACTCGTAATATGGCCTGCCACTGGCAGTAGTCAGTTTTTTCTTTTCCATCTTATTTGAATTTTATTTAAGCATTTCGGCTTTAACTCTTTTAACTTATCTTGTCTTTCACTATTTCAACTTCTTTTTTTACTTCTTCAATAAACTCATTGAATTTTTCTTTTATAGCATCCGTCATATCATCCGATTTGCCTGAAATTACCTTACGTGTTTTAGTCCCTTTATCAGGTGCAAAAAGAATTCCCAAAACCCCGCCTATAGCAGCCCCTACTAATAAGGCACCAAGTAGTTTTCCTGTGTTATTTGAATTTCCCATTTTTTTTAGTTTAAATAGTTTGTAATATTTAATAATTTTAAAGAGGTTTTCTGCCTTGAATAACTCTTAGTATAACTGCAATAATTGCAATTACCAATAGTATATGTATAATGCCCCCTGCATTATATCCTATAAATCCGATTGCCCAAACAATAATTAATATTACCGCAATAGCATAAAGTATGTTTCCCATGATTTTTGTTTTTAGTTTAGTTAGTTTCTTTTTTTAGTTTTATCCGAATTGATATCTATACCTGTTTTATCAGGATCAGTTTCTCTTTTTGGTTTATCAAATTTATTGGTTCCTTTTGCCTTTTCAGTATTACCAGTTTTGGTTTTATCCGAACTTGTATCTGTTCCGGTTTTATCTGCATCGTTATCTGTCCCAGTGTGGTCAGCTTTATTAACAGATTCTTTATCGGTTACGGGCGTTTTATTTTTATCTGTGTTTTGCATAAGTTGAATATTTAATTACAAAGTGCTTTTTTTATTTGCGTCGGATGCCAATTCCATCTTCAAATCGGTTTGACCCACATTAGTAAGTTCAACTTCGCATGAAATGGTTACTTCATCGCTCACCATTAACCCCCCTGTTTCCATGGCTGTGTTCCAGGTAAGCCCCCAATCGCTTCTATTAAGTTTTCCTGTAACAGTAAAGCCCGCCTTTTCATTTCCCCAAGGGTCGTTTGCAATACCTCCAAATTGTACATCTAATTTTAAGTTCTTGGTAATACCCTTCATAGTTAATTCTCCCCACAGTTCATGGTTACCATTCGCATCTGCTTTTCCAATAGTACTTGAGGTGAACGTTATTTCCTTATGTTTTTTTACATCAAAAAAATCAGCGCCTTTTAAATGCTCATCACGTTTTACATCACCTGTAGTTATGGAAGATGGGTCTATTGACAAATCAATAGTAGCAGTTGTAAAATCTTTTTCGGTAGTATAAATACTTGCATCAAATATTTTGAATGTGCCTTTAACATGTGCTATCATTAAATGCCTTACTTTAAAAGCAATTTCACTATGAGCTTGGTCTATCGACCATTTTGTTTCATTTTTCATTTCTTATGTATTAAATAGTTATTTTAAATGTGATAAATTATCCCTATGTTGCTTATAGAAAAAGCAACATAGGTTTATGCCATTGTTTAGTACAACCTAAATCCAACAGTTGCCTGTAACCAAACATTCTTATAGCGTGGTGTATAAGATGATCCGTTTCCAGCATTGTTTTGTAAATCCCAACAGGCTTTTGCAGAAAAAACAAAATGGTCAATAGTAATATCTGCACCTACAACAGCGCCAAATATATTTTTTCTGGCATTATCGTTTTTAAACTCCTGATCTTGAGCTGTACTGTTTGCGCCAAAAGCATAAACATCGTTTTGATGAAGCAAATAAGAATACTGCACGCCTCCAAGCACAGTTAAAAACTCAAATGGTTTAAATTGCAGTTGAAGCGGTATATCCAAATAAGTTGTTGTTCTTGTATCAGAATAGATAAAACCTAATAAACTACCAGATGATTTATATCCTTTTTGAGAAATTAATGCTTCCGGTTGGATACCCAGGTATTTTCCGATGGGTATGCCAACAAAAGCACCTCCTGCAAAACCTATTTTAGCATTGGCTATAAAGTTCTGACCTGTTGCATCATACACATTAGATCTGTTTACACCCGCTTTAAGCCCAAAGGCTAATTTTTCCCGTACGTCTGGGGTGGCATCTTGCGCTTTTCCAATACTTACCAGAGAGGTAACCAGAGTCGTAATTATTATAATTGTTTTTTTCATCTGATTTTCTTTAATGGTTATTTTTTTAGATTCTTTCTTTTGTTTTTTTGATTGATCCTTATTTAGTATGTTTAGCAGTCAAATCTTTTAATGATTGTCCGATATCATCCATACCCTTGTTAAAATCAGCTTTAAATAATTCCCAGTTCTCTTTACCATTTGCCTTATAATCATCCATCTTTTTTTTCATGTCGCTGTTTTTTTGTTCTAACTCAGCTATTTTAGCGTTATAATCAGCTTTAGCTTCTTTCTTTTCATTAGCTATTCTGGTTTTAAAATCAGCAATGCTTTGGTTGTTAGCTGCAATTTTTTCATCTGTTGCTTTTCTGCAATTATCAATATCTGTAAGATATTCTTCCTGCGCTTTATCTAAATCTTTATTTGCTTCCGCAACCTTTGCTTCTGCTTTTTCCACTTTTTCAGTAGGTGTACTACAGTTTGTAAATATTACACCTGCTGCAAAGGTTAAAGCAGCTACTCGTAAAATTGTTTTTTTCATTTTGTTATTTTATTTAATGGTTTAAAATTTAATTATTGCTTTTGTATGGCATTAGATTACAAATCAGAAATAATCTTTTGTATCTGTTCTTTTGTTTTACCCAGTTTGGTTTGAAGCCTGCCAAGCATTTCGTCTTGTTTACCTTCTACCAATAACAAATCATTGTCTGTAAGCATGGCAAATTTTTGTTTTAGTTTGCCTTTTGTTTCGTTCCAATTTCCTTTCAATTCAGTTATGTTTTTCATTTTATTTTTTATTTAGTGTGAAAACATTTTCACGATGCAAAGGTGAGCAACTAAGAGCTCATAAGTATTACATATTTATTGAAACAACTTACAACATTCACACATTATGTTTTTGTTTTAACAGATGCTTTATCAGGATGTTCTAAGATGTAATTATTCAACACCGCATTCAACGAATCATAATATGTATTTAAGTTTCTCAAGGTTATCTCCGGGTTATTTTCATCCGGAATGGTTACCTTCATTTCTTCTATATATTTAGATAACTCCGGGTGTTTATCTTTTATAGTCATCGTTATTTTGAGAATCTTTGCATTCAATTCATTTTCTGTTTCCATAATTTTTGTTTTAGGTGTTAAGGGTTATTAAAAACAAAAAGAAACCCACTACAATTTGTAATGGGTTTCTTTCTTTCAACTTATTTATTATTGAGCAATAAGTTTACCTGATTGGATTACTTTATTGGTATTGCCTATTATTTTATAGAAATAAACTCCTGAAGAAAAACTACTTGTTTCAAGCGTAGTTAATTGTTTGGTAACAGGTATGTTCATTACTTCTGCCCCCAAAACATTGTATATCCTTACTTCGCAATTATTAATTTGCGATACATCAGTTATACTAATACTTACCGATGTGCTAAACGGATTCGGGTAAATGGTAGCTGTTACATTTTTTGCATCTATAGATGAGATGCCTGTAGAATGACAAACCGTTACCAAAAAATTTGGAGAAGCAGTTCCATTGCGACAACTGTTGCTGCCTTGTACACTTATAGTACCACTTACTGCACTCATGCTAAAATCTACAGTTATGCTATTGGTGTTAGCACCTGTTGCAATAGTTGCTCCGGCAGGTAATGTCCAAATATAACCGGTAGCGTTAGCTATTGCAGGTACAGAATAAGCAACACCTGTTTGCCCCTGACAGGTTGTAGCAGTGCCAGTTATAACTCCTGCAACTCCTATGGCGTTGGGTTGAATAATAGTATCTGCAACCGTTTGTACAGCACCTGTAGTTGAAAGTATTCTTCCGTTTAGGACAACTCCTTTAGCTAAACTGATAGCACCGTTGTTTGCAATCATAGTTCCATTAAAAACAGAATAATCATTTATGCTTACTGCGCCATTAACTTCCCAAAACACATTTTTTGCCTTTGTACCGTTGGTTAAAATAACTTTTGAGTACGTACTGGTAGAAAATGCACCAAATACCTGAATAACAAATACTGCATTGGTATCACCCATTGCGTTTAAATAAAGTGTATCTGTAAATGTTACAGCAGCATTCATAATATACGTATGCGGCGTAAGCACTAAGTTGTGTCCAAACTGTGCAGGATACATTAATTGAATATCCGGAGTAAGTGTGTTTAAATAATTATAAACATTAAGCAAATCTGCTGCACATTGTGCTGTAGAAACATCCGGAATAAGATGAACTTTTCCGATTACTTTTAATGTATCATAATTGGTTGTTAATCCTGTATTTGTTCCAACATCACCTTTAACAACTGTTACCGTATCGCCGTTTGCAACCGGACCATCTGAAGAAAATATGGCATAACACTCTGTAGTAGCCAATGTGGGACTAGCCGGCCCCGTAAGTAAAGGACTTCCGCAACCAACGGGTGTATATACCATAGAACCATCAATAGTAAGTGCGCCCGAAGTAGAAAGAGCTCTTCCTTCAAGTGTATCACCTGCATTCATATTAATTGCTGCGTTGTTGGCAATAACAGTTCCCCTCATAGTTGTTCCTGTAGCCATGCTAACTAAACCTTCTACTTTCCAATACACGTTACATGCCTTGGCTCCGTTAATTAATTTAACTTTTGCATTAGCACCTGTAGATAAAGGCCCTGAAATTTGAAAAATAAATACCGCATTACTATTTCCCTGTGCATTTAAAGTAAGGTCTAAGTTAAGTGTTGTTGCACCGGAAATAGCATATACGCCTGCAAAAAGACTTTGCCCGCCACCAAGTGCAGGCGCCAAAGAGCCTGTTGGAGTTGCACTGTTTAGCTGACCATAAGCCGATAACAAATCTGCGGCGCATTGCCCGCTTGCACCATCGTTGTCATGAATGTTTCCGTTTACATTAACAAAAACCGTAGTAGAACCACTATTGGTTCCTATGTTTCCTGTTAGTTGTGAAACCCCTGTGATGTTTACCGCCCCTACAGTAGTAAAGAGAGCAAAGTTAGCGGTTGTTCCTAAATTAGGAGCCTGTCCGAAATTTGATTTCGGGAATAACAGAATAGCTGCTGTTATACCAAGTAATAGTTTTGTTTTCATTGTTTTTAGATTTTTAATTGTTTTTAGTATGTCAAAAGTAGTTTAGCAGAGGCGGTAACTTTATGACATCCATCACTAAATAAAATGATTAAAGTCGGTATTTTTGGGTGTTATATCATTCACTTATTTGTTATTCAGGTTGAAATAAAAAAGTCCGCTACAGAAATGTAGCGGACTTTCAACTTTTAAATTATTTTACTGTTGAGAAATCAGTTTGCCTGATTGCACAACTTTATGATTACTAATTACCTTGTAGATGTAAACTCCTGAAGGAAGATTACTTGTTTCAATAGTGGTTATTTGTTTCGTGATGATTGTACTTATCACCTCTGCTCCCAAAACATCGTATATCTCCACTTCTGCTTTGTCCATTTGTGCAGCATCATTTATCTTCATTTCTAATGAAGTTTTAAAGGGATTCGGATAAATGGTTACAATTTCAATTGTATTTCCTGAAACAATAGGGGCAATGCCTGCAGAAGAGCATACGCATACAAAAAGTGATGCATATATTGAAGTGTCGTTGGGCAAACATATCCCACTGACAATAACATCATAGTCGGCAGTATCTGCAATACTTACAGGATTAATTGTAAGTACAGCCGAAGTTGCACCTGAAATATTTCCCCCGTTTATCAAATTTAAAGACCCTTTTCTCCATTGGTAGGTAAGACCTGACCCTGTTGCACTTACAGAAAAACTTTGCGAGCCTCCATCGGTTGCCATTTGGCTATGAGGTTGTAAGGTAATGTGGGGAGCAGTATTAACGGTTAAGGATACATTTGCTGAAGTAACATTTGGTGAACAGGTGCCGGCAATAACAACATTATAGTTGGACGCAGCATCGGACATAGATACAGAATTAATTGAAAGCATAGGAGAAGTTGCACCTGAAATATTTCCTCCGTTGATTAAATTTACAGTTCCTTTTCTCCACTGATAGGTAAGACCTGTACCGGTTGCTGTTACTAAAAAATTTGCCAAATTGCCCGCACATACAGCTTGATTGATTGGTCCGTTGGTAATAATCGGAGCAGTATTAACGACTAAAGAAACACTTGCCGAAGTAATACTTGGCGAACATGTTCCGGCAATAACAACATTATAGTTAGCTGCAGCATCGGAGATAGATGTAGGATTAATCGTTAGCACAGCCGAAGTTGCACCTGAAATATTCCCCCCGTTGGTTAAGTTTACAGTTCCTTTTCTCCACTGATAAGTAAGACTTGTTCCGGTTGCTGTTATCGAAAAACTTGCCGAACTTCCTGCACACACTGTTTGACTGGAAGGTCCTGTAACAATTCCCGCAGCAGTGTTAAGGGCTAAAGAAACATTTGTGGAAGTAACACTTGAGGAACATATTCCTGAAATAACAACATTATAGTTAGCTGCGACATCGCTACTAGTTGCAGGGTTAATCGTTAGCATAGCTGAAGTCGCACCTGAAATATTCCCGCCGTTGGTTAAGTTTACAGTTCCTTTTCTCCACTGATAGGTAAGGCCTGCGCCTGTGGCTGTTACCGAAAAATTTGCTGAGCTGCCTGTGCATACTGTTTGATTGGAAGGCCCTGTGGTAATGGCTGCGGCACTATTAATGACTAAAGAAACACTTGCCGAAGTAACACTTGGTGAACATGTACCGGTGATAACAACATTATAATTAGCTGCGGCATCGGTAATGGTTGCAGGGTTAATGGTAAGCATAGCCGAAGTTGCGCCTGAAATATTCCCCCCGTTGGTTAAGTTTACAGTTCCTTTTCTCCACTGATAAGTTAAACCTGTACCAGTTGCTGTTACTGAAAAAACTGCCGAACTGCCTGTACATACTGTTTGACTGGAAGGCCCGGTGGTAATGCTTGGGGCAGTGTTAACTGCAACTGTAACAGAATTTGTTTGCTGACAACCTGTTGCTGTAATGGTTTCTGTCAAGGTGTAGGTTGTTGTTGCAGTAAGAGTTGCAACAGGATTAGCTATTGTTGCCGAACTTAGTCCGGTTACGGGTAACCAAGAGTAAGTGTGCCCTGATGTTGAAGAAGCACCAAGCGTTACGCTGTATCCACTACAGATGGCGGTGTTGCTTCCTGTTGTTGCTGTTGGTAACGGATTGACAGTTATCGAATAATTTGCCGAAACTGCTCCGGTTCCACAACTGTTGCTGCCTTGCACGGTTAAATTTCCACTCGCAGCACTTGCACTAAAAGATACTGTAATACTATTGGTATTGGCACCCGCTGTTATAGTTGCTCCGGCAGGTAGTACCCAAATGTAGCTTGTTGCATTCGTTATTGCTGACAAAGTGAAAACAACTCCTGTTTGTCCTAGACATACTTCTGCTGCTCCTGACATTGACAGAAGACAATCTATAGTCCCTGGGGCTGCAGGCAAGGAATTAACGGTTACCGAAAAATTTGCTGAAACTGCTCCGGTTCCACAACTGCTATTGCCTTGCACGGTTATATTTCCACTTGTGGCAACGTTACTAAAAGATACTGCAATACTATTGGTTGTAGCACCCGCTGTTATAGTTGCTCCGGCAGGTAGTGTCCAGATATAGCTTGTTGCATTAGTTATCGCAGGCACAGAATAAATAACACCTGTTTGTCCTTGGCATACTGTTGCGGTTCCTATTATAGTTCCTGCGGCTGCCGGAGAAGGATTTACTGTTACTGCAAAATTTGCAGAAACTGCTCCGGTTCCACAACTGCTGCTGCCTTGCACAGTTATATTTCCACTCACGGCAGTATTACTAAAAGACACTGTAATGCTATTGATACCTGCACCCGCTGTTATGGTTGCTCCGGCAGGTAGTGTCCAGATATAGCTTGTTGCATTAGTTATCGCAGGCACAGAATAAGTAACACCTGTTTGTCCTTGGCATACTGTAGCGGTTCCTGTTATAGTTCCTGCGGCTGTCGGAGAAGGATTTACTGTTACTGCAAAATTTGCAGAAACTGCTCCAGCCCCACAGCTGCTGTTGCCTTGCACGGTTATATTTCCACTTGCAGCACTTGCACTAAAAGATACTGTAATACTATTGGTTGTAGCACCCGCTGTTATAGTTGCACCGGCAGGTAGTGTCCAGATATAGCTTGTTGCATTAGTTATTGTTGGTACTGAATAAGCAACTCCTGTTTGTCCTTGGCATACTGTTGCGGTTCCTGTTATAGTTCCTGCAGCTGCCGACGGAGAACCTATAGTTACTATATTATTATATAAGTTAATTGCTCCTGCAGTTGAAAGCCCTCTGCCATAAAGAGATGAACCTTCTAATAAGTTTATAGCACCGTTATTAATTAAAGTCCCCCTGAAAACAGAACCGGCTCCTAAATCAAATTGACCATTTACTTGCCAATATACGTTGCACAAACTGGCTGAGCCAATTAAGCTGATGGTCGAGGATGCAGCTATTGTTAATGCACCATCTACCCGAATGATAAACATGGCGTTCGGATTTCCTCCCCCATCTAAAGTTAAAGTTCCGCTTAATGCTGCAGCAACACCCGTTCCTGTGAAGTAAACACCCGGAGTAAGCGTCTGACCACCTAATGTAACCGATATAACGCTACCTCCTTGGTTCAAATCGGTATATGCAGTAGCCACATCACTGGCGGCAGTTGTAGAAAGACCATCTAACCAATGGGCAGTTCCATTTAATGTTCCCGGGGGAAATGCAGAATTTGCACCCGTGTGATTTCCAACATCGCCAGTTACTACGGTTCCTGCTTCCGAATTGGTGCTAAATGCACCACCTGCGGTGAATAATGCAAAGCTTGATGTGGTGCCTAAGGTAGGGGCAGTTTGCCCAAAGTTAACGTTTGGCATTAAGAGGAGTATAACTGCTGTTAATGCACTAAGTAATTGTGTTCTCGTTTTGTTTAGTTTTGTTTTCATTTTTATTTAGTTTTTAATTTGTGAATAAATTTTCATGTTACAAAGATGCGCGCGGTTGCAACCGGATATATTACACATTTCTGCAATTAAGTTACATTATCCACATATTAAGCGTTTTTGTGTAAGAAGTATTTATTGCTGTGATACCAGTTTGCCCGATTGAACTACCTGATTGGTATTGATAAACATTTTATAGAAGTAAATTCCTGAAAGAAGGTTGCCTGTTTCAAAAACAGTTAATTGTTTACTGATGAGGGTATTAATTACTTCTTCGCCCAAGGCATTATACATACATAATGTGCAATGGGTAATTTGTGCAGTATCATGTATCATCATAGTTAGGGACGTGCTGAATGGATTGGGGTACATACTAATGGTAAGCAATTCTTTAAAATTAACTTCTACTACATTTTCATATTTAAACTCCCCGTTTATATCTGTTTGCTTAAGTCTATAGTATGATGTTCCGTTATAGGGCTTATCATCCATAGCTGAATAATAAAGCACGGTATTACTATTCTTTGCACCTTTTATCTGCAGTATTTCTTCAAAAGAAATCCCATCTTTAGAGCGTTCAACTGTAAAATAATTATTATTTGTTTCGCTTGCAGTTACCCAATTAAGTTGCACATCTTCTCCTACCCTGCTGGCACTAAAGCTTAGCAACTCAATAGGCAAAGGATTGGTGGCCTGTGTTCCTATGCTAACTACATTGTTTTGCAAAGAAATCGCTCCTGCTGTTGAAAGCCCTCTGCCCAGCAGAAACGCACTTTCTAATAAACTGATTGCACCATTGGCAAGTATAGTACCTGCAAAAGCAGAACTATCTCCTAAACTAACGGCCCCATTAATTTGCCAAAATACATTGCACCATGCGGCAGAATCAATCAACGTGACAGTTGATAATGAGGTGGTAGAAAAAGCCCCATCTATCTTAAAAATAAATAAGGCATTGGGGCTGCCCTGCCCGTCTAAAATTAAATTTCCGTTTAGTGATGAAATACCTCCCAGGCAATAAATGTTTGGTGCAAGCACCTGATTGTTCCCTAAGGTAATACCTATAACCGTATCACAAGTCATGGCATCTAAATAACTATAGGCAATGCCTGCATCGGTGGCAGCTTGCAGGCTAACAGAATCTGCTACATGAATTTGCCCCGTTACAACCCCCGGAGGAAACCCGGTAAACGCACCTGCATTGGTACCAATATTGCCTGTTATGTTTGTTGCTTCAACATTTCCAAATGCGCCAGTGGCAGTAAATAAAGCAAAGCCGGTTGTTGTTCCCAAATCAGGTTTTTGCCCGAAAGTTACATTCGGAAAACATAACAGAGCAAAGAATCCTATAACAAGCGGTAAGCTACTTTTCATATTAGTTGGGTGTTTAGGCTCTGTCAATTAAGATACGACGTATTAGCTGTATTTATTAATCTTTTGCTTCCCGATTTTATCCAAGCTTCCGCCATTTTATACAAAGATTCAAACCCATAGGGTTTCACGATATAATCATCGGCGCCAAGCCCTAATGCCAGCGTTCTGTCTTTTTTTTCTGACTTTGTGGTGCTAAAAATAAAGGGTATCCTGCGGGTTTTATTGGTATTTAAAAGCAAACGCAACACCTCATAGCCATCCATTTCATGCATCATTATCTCGGATATAATTAAATCGGGCATACATGTTTCGGCAAGTTCAACACCCTTTTTTCCATTATTACTCATCAGGATATTATAGCCTTCCATCTCCAAGCCTTCGGCCAGGTTTTCAAGAATGGCACTGTTACCTTCAATTAATAAAATTGTTTTCATGACCGTTTAATTAAGTGTGTGTTTTAAAAAAACAAATATCCGTACCTGACTGCGCATAACTATTACACAACTTTTATATTAAGTTACATCCTTCACTGCTATTTTTTTTGAAAAAATCGAATATTTCATCCCGCCGATTAAAAAGTTTTTGACCGTTTTTTTGTTAAAAATGACCGCTTATCGAAAAAATGCTACCGTTTAAAAAGTTTTGGCCTTTGGCTATTGACTTTGCCCATCCTGTTTTTATATCTTAGCATAAACAAAAATAAAAAAGTATAAACCTTTAAAAACAAAAACCATGACGAACAACTTAGGAAAAATTAAAGTATCGCGAGCGTACAAAAAATTAGATACGCCTACTCTGTATTCATTTGCACACGGTACCAGTTTTGGTACTACGGGCATAGGCGCTACGGTGCCCGAATCAGACATAACCATTCAAGGTTTAGCCGGTACCATGATGGGAACACACACCACAAGACAAACGGCGCCCAGCAAAACCCTAACCTCTAACGAAAAAGCGCAGCGTGCGGCGCTTATTACCGCCTTAGACCTTAATGCCGATTACCTGCAGGGCAGGGCCAATGCAGCTGCCATAGCTGCCGGAGACATTAACGTGGGCAACGCCATGGTAACCTCCGTAGGTTTTGCTCTGGCAGGCAAGGGAGTGCCTAAGCGCATAATAGGTATTATAAGAGCAGGTATTGGCTGGATTTTGTTTCATGGAGCTAAGAGCAAGAAAGGCGTAGAGGGTTTTGTATATGAGTTTGGTATTACAACCGCCAAAGGTGTAGTGCCTGCTATCATAAAACAGGCTTTTGAGCTAAGCTCTACCTGTATGATTAGTAACTTACCCAGCGGAAGCATCATCGGGGTGCGTTTTGCCAGCATAGTACCTGTAACGCACAGAGGCGGTATTGTTGCACCCGCAACAGCACGCACAACATCTGCAACAACAGCTACACCAACTACGGCAAGTAAGGGCAAACATCCGGTTATAGATTTTAATAATCCAAATCCATACTCTTTTTCTGAGTGGTATTATACCGTAATACCTTAATTAGCATCTTTTACTGTAGTTTGAGCGACTATACCTGTAGAATTAGTCGCTCGAACTATAGTTATAGTCACTCAAACTGTAGTTGTAGTCGTTCAAACTGTGGTTGTAGTCGTTCAAACTGTGGTTATAGTCACTCAAACTATAGTTGTAATCACTCAAACTGTAGTTGCAGTCACTCAAACTGTAGTTATAGTTACTCAAACTGTAGTTATAGTCGCTCAAACTGTAGTTATAGTCACTCAAACTGTAGTTATAGTTACTCAAACTGTAGTTATAGTTACTCAAACTGTAGTTATAGTCGCTCAAACTATAGTTGCAGCAGCTCGAACTACAGAATTAGTGGCTCAAACTATAGGAATTATATGTAAACCCAACAACTGATACAAAAACCTTGCAGAAATGCGAGGCTTTTTTGTTTGGATTTAGAACTTAAGGCTAATGCATTAGCCCTTTGTTATAAATTGTTATAAAACAAACCTTTTTGGCAGCGTAAAGAAATATAGGTTAAGTTTATATGCGCTATAAAGTAGTTTTAAAAACTTTAAAGAAACATCATGTCCGAGCATGACATAACAAACAAAGCAGACGGCAATTCTAAATTTATCGAAATTAGAATTCAAAAAGCCCGTAAAGCCTTTGGCAATAAGGATTTTAAAACAAGTTTAGAGATTTATAATTCTATTGAACAAAAGGATATGTTAAATGATCTTGACAAAAAAGTAATTGAATACTGTAAACGACACGTTTGATACTAAGAAAACAAAACTGCCTGGGCCCGTTTAAAATACGGGCTTTTTTATTTTACCTTTGAGAGGTAATAAATTTATGCATGAAAAAAGCGCTTCTTAGCATTGGCTTGCTGGTATTATCAAACACTTTTATGACTTTTGCCTGGTATGGGCATTTAAAGTTTAAGCAAATGAACTGGTCTGCCAGCCTGGGTTTGATAGGCATTATATTTATAAGCTGGGGTATTGCCCTTTTTGAATACATGTTTCAGGTGCCAGCAAACCGCATAGGCTTTGTAGAAAACGGCGGCCCTTTTAATTTGTGGCAGCTAAAAGTTATTCAGGAAGTAATTACCTTAACGGTATTTACGGTTTTCTCTTTGGTGTTTTTTAAGAATGAAAGCTTTACGCTAAATCATTTAATTGGTTTTGGTTTTTTAATACTTGCCGTATATTTTATCTTTAAAAAATAATTTACTCAGGTATGCTGAAATAAGTAAATGATGTAATTTATTTCAAAAATACTACAACACTTTCCGCAGTTGGGCTTCTCACCTTTGTATCGTTGCAAAAAATAATTTGCAATATAAATCAAACTAAGATGACAAACGTAGTAACACCCATCAAAAAAGAGCAGATAAAAAGCCCTGCCATTGAAAATCACAAAAAAGACGGAAAAGAAGAACCGCAGTCAAAACCAAAAGGCGAAGGAGTAAAATTAGTAGGTAGTCCTGAAGACCTGATTAACTTGCTGATAACAGATGCCAAAGAAAAAAAGTGGGCTACAGACCAGGTTATAAACGAAGGACCTAAACACAAACAGGTTTTAAGTGCTTTGTTGCTTAAACGACTTTACAAATTAGTACAAACTGTAGAAAAAAGCAGCGGCACTAAGTTTGAAGTACAAAAAGGGGCTGAATTAATCATGCAAAAAGATGAAGCCAAGAAAGTATTACCCGTTACACTACCTATAAATCTTGGTGCCGGAATAGATACAAAAAAAATAGCTGAAGTGGTTTCTCATGCACCCGAACATGAAGCAGTGGTTTATGCTATGTGCCTTCAGGTAATAGACTGGGCAATAAACGCTACAGCAAAAAAACAATAAAGAACAATCAAATTAAAAAGAGTCGGGTAATAATCCGACTCTTTTTTTATTACTTCTTAAGTATAATGGTAACTCCTTATAATCTTTAACCATTAATTTTCGGTAAAATAGTCTCTAACAAATGCGTGTTGCTCGTTCACCGTCATTTTATCGGCGTGTTTGGTTTCAATTTTTATCTTTTCAAAATGATGGTCTGCACGCAGCAGGTTTAATAATTCAACTTTTGCCTGGGTAGGCCCAAAAAGCAATACATCGTCATACTTCTTAATAACTTCGCCTAATTGCTTGTAATATGCCGCTTCCTGATGTTGCTCCTTATTATGCATCAGGTTTTCGCTCTTGCCTATACTATGCTCTTTTTCCTGATGTGTAAACTTAGATTCAATAGTCTTTGTTTCAATCGGTTGGTTGGTATATTCCATTAAATGCGCATTGGCATGATCCATCCAAATGCCTAATTTTTTTGCTTCCATACTATGTTTTTGTTTTAGTGATTATTACCTACTGTGCAAAGGTGAGAAACCTCAGGGCATAGTGCCTTATAAAAATAAATAAATAAATTACATCATTCACAGTTTCTTATAAGCCCTCTATAAGCGCACGCCAATTACCAGTATATCATCTACCTGCTCTGCGCCTGCTTTCCATATTTCTATAAAGTTTTCCAAATGTGCTTCCTGTTCTGGCATAGACATATATTGTATGCTAAGCAGTATTTCTTTAAATTTTTTGGTCATTAATTTCTTTCCGGCTTCTCCGCCAAAGGTATCGGCATATCCATCCGAAAAAATATAAAAGCTGTCGCCTTTCTTTAATTGTATTTCGTGCGTATCAAAGTGCTGCTCATCTTTCGTATAACCGCCAATGGCTTTTTTGGTTGCTTTAATTTCTTCTATTTCGATTTGCCCTTTTCTAATGATCCAAAGAGGGCGGTTTGCTCCGGCATACCTTAGGGTATAGTTTTTTGTGTTTACAGAGCAAAGGGCAATATCCATACCATCATGGGTAGAATCAAAACTTTCTGATTGACGAAGCGATGTTTTGATGCCTTTGTTGAGGCGTTTTAAAATCTCGGATGTATTGGTACTTATAGAAACAGCATCTTCCAGTTTTTCAGACCCTATCATGCTTAAAAACGCGCCTGGTACACCATGCCCTGTGCAATCTGCTGCTGCAATAAAAACCGACTGTGTGTTTTGATAAAAGAAATAAAAATCGCCGCTAACAATGGCCTTGGGCTTAAACAGCACAAAACTATGGGGTAGGGCAGCATAAATATCTTCTCTTTTTGGCAGTTTTGCCAATTGTATGCGCTTGGCATACATAATGCTATCAGTAATATCCTTATTTTTTTCTTCTATAATAAGTTTATATTTTTCTGCTTCTGCTTTTTCAATGGTAACGGTAAGGAGTTCGGCAACGCGTTTTTCTTTCTCTTCCTGAAAGCTGAGTTCTTTATCGGCAATAAGTAACTCTACGGCTTGCTTTGCTTTCTCACTGCTTTCAAAGGCAAGTTCTTTATCCGTAAATAGTTTGTATATGGAATGATTTATCTTTTCAAACTGGTTCTCGGTTTTAACCACATAGTCTGATGCCCCGTGATGAAATGATTTTAAGGCTATATCAATGTGATCATTACCGGTTAGCATAATGACGCTCGTTTCTATATTGTTCTTTTTAATTTTATATAAAACCTCTAGCCCGTCTGCTGCTATAGGAGATTTGCTATTCAGGTGATAATCCAGAATAACCAATTCGGGCATTACTTGCATAAAATTTTCCAAGCAATGCTCACCTGTTTCAAAGGCATGTATCTTAATGGGTCTGTTTTCAAAAGCAGCTTCTATAGAGCCTTTCAGCGCTAGTGCAAATATTTTATTATCGTCAACAATAAAAATATTTATTTGCTTTTTATATACATCGTGTTCCATCAAATTAGCTTTTGTGTACGGATAGTTTAAGCATAATTAAGCTTTTCTGCTTCTATCTCTTTAATGGCCTGATGGCATATTAAATTAAGTTGCAGGTTCAGTTCTTTTATTTTCCTTATATCTATGGCTTCTTTTCCTAAAGCTTCCATCTCTTGCAAAATAGGTGTTAGAATAGATATACCCATTATAGAGACAGACGACTTCATGGTATGTGCAAAGCTCTTTATGATTGGATAATCTATTTTTGCAATGGCATCTTCTATAGATTTTAATTCTTCAGGTATCTGCTCAAGAAAGGAATTCATTATGCCGTTTATTAAAGGCTTTTTATTACCCATCATATCGATAAGATATTGCAGGTTGCATACATTTTCTGTTTTCATTTCTAATTCACTTTTTAGCATTGTTTATGATTTAATTGTTAAGTCGTACATTTTTTCAAAGAGCAGGTTTGCATTAATAGGTTTAGAGATATAATCATTCATTCCTAAATGCAAACATCTTTCTCTTTCACCCGACATGGCGTGTGCCGTCATGGCAATAATCGGAATATTGTTTTTCAGTTCATTACGTATAATGGTTGCCGCTTCATATCCATTCATTACAGGCATTTCCATATCCATCAGTACGATATCAAAACTTTTGGTAAATGGTGTTAAACCGGTATTTTCTTTTAGTTTATCAATACCCACGCTACCGTTTTCTGCTACCTGCAATTTTAAATTGTACTCTGAAAATAAACTCTTAATCAGTTTTATGTTCAGCTGATTATCCTCAACCAATAATATTTTCAATTTGGCAAGTTCATCCATGTTATATTTCTTCTCTACCTTTTCTGATTTCTGTATCTCAACGCGTGTTGTTTTTTTGTAAGGAATACAAAAGGTAAATACCGAGCCAATATTTAATTTACTTTCAACAGATAAAGTACCACCCTGTAGTTCTACCAACTGTTTTGCTATACTTAAGCCAAGCCCGGTTCCACCATATTTTCTGGTGGTATGTGATTCCGCTTGCCTGAACCGTTCAAAAACATGCTCTAATTTATCGGGTGCTATGCCTATGCCGGTATCTTTTACCGAAAACTCTACTAAAATAGTTCCATTCTTTTTAAGAACGCCGGCATGTACATGTACATTTCCTCTTTGTGTAAACTTAATGGCATTACCTGCCAGATTGATTATAATTTGTGTAAGACGCGTATGATCGCCAAGTAAAACATCGGGCACTTCATCTTCGCAACTAAATACTAACTCAAGGCCCTTCTCTTTTGCTTTTCCCATTAGCATAACGCTAAGTGATTTAAAAATCTCTTTTATGCTAAAAGCCTTCTCTTCCATCACCATCATACCTGCTTCAATCTTCGATATGTCAAGAATATCGTTAATAATAGCCAATAGGTTTTCTCCAGCTACTTTTATGGTTCTTACATATTCCTTCTCTTTATCTTCCAGTTTTGATCTGTATAATATATCTGAAAAACCAATAATCGCATTCATAGGTGTTCGTATCTCATGACTCATATTAGCCAGAAAAGCTTCTTTTAATTTATTGGCCTCTTCGGCCTTTTCTGTGGCTTGTTCGGCAGTATGTTTGGCATCAATCAATTCTTTTTCAAATCTTTTTTGCTCTGTTATATCTCTTGCCACTACAACTGCACCTAATACATTCCCACGATCATCCTTATAAACCGATCCATTAAATAGCACCTCCGTAAGTTTACCATCCTGCACTGTTAAAGGATAATTTATAACAAATCCTTTTGAAAAAACTTCCTGATATCCTTGTCGTGCCTTATCGGGTGAAGTAAAATAATCAAAAAAGTAGGTGCCAATTAATTGCTCGCGTGTTTTTTCTGTTATGTTTACACTTGCTTCATTCACATCGGTTATTTTTCCATCTGTACTAATGGTAAATAAGGGGTCTCTGCTTGCTTCAATCAAACTAAGAGAATAGTTAGATAGTAACTTTCGCGCAGTTATGTCTGTCCTGATAGAAACATATTGGTAAATCTTCCCTTGTTCATTCAAAAAGGGAACAATAGTAGAATCAACCCAATAAGTGGTTCCGTCTTTCGCTTTATTTTTTAATTCTCCTTTCCAAATATTTCCATTTGCAATGGTTACCCATAGGTCTTTAATAAACTCCTTCGTGTGAAAACCGGAATTAATGATGCGATGATCTTGCCCAACCAATTCTTCACGTTTGTATTTTGATATTTTGCAGAAGTTATCATTAACATATTTAATAATTCCTTTCTGATCAGTAGTAGCAACTATAGCAGATGCATCCAATGCCAATTTATAACCAGAAATTTCTTTTAAGCTTTTTTCTAAGTTTGCTTCAATTTGTTTTTGAACAGTAACATCACGGGCTGCGGCAAAAACGCCAATAACATCTCCTTTATCATCTTTATAAACAGAAGCGTTATATAACACATCGGTTAACTTTCCGTTTTGATGTTTTATCGTTAATGGATAATCTGCAACAAAGCCTTTTTCAAAAACTTGTCGGTAACCTTCCCGTGCTTTTTCAGGCTCCGTAAAATAATTTGAAAAGTCAGTACCAATAAGTTTCTCTCTTGAAATACCCGTTACCTTTATAGAGGCTTCATTCACATCGGTTATCTTTCCGGCTGCATTTATAGTAACTAAGGGGTCTAAACTGGCTTCTATTAAACTACGGGCATACTGAGACGATTGCTTTAATTCTTCTGCTATTTTGTTTTTTGTACTTTGGTTTTTAATAATAAAAACAACAAATACAAAAATGACAACTATTAATAGCAATAGCGATAGAAATATCCATTCAGAATTTCTATTGCTCCTGCCGCTTTCTATTTTTCTTTGCTTAAGTAAGGTAAACTCTTCTAAATTAATAAGTGAAATTATCCCCCGTATCCTGTCATTCAAAATTTTCCCTTCCGCCAACCACGTAATCATTTCTGCCTCACTCAATTTATTTAGTTTTCGGGCTTCAATGGTGTTTTCCATAAAGGCCATTCTTTTATCAGATACTTTTTTTAGCGTATCCATTCTCGATTGCTGACTTACATTATCTTTGGTAAGCTTTCTTAATTCACTAATGGTAGCATTCATTGTACTTAAACCGCTATAGTATGGGGCTAAAAAAACTTCATCTTTAGCTAATAAATATCCTCTGATACCCGCTTCCATATTTAAAACATCCACCAACACATTATCGCTTTTATGAAGTACTTCCTCGGTATGTTCTATCCAATAGCTTGTAGTTTTTATCTTTTGTGTGCTGTTATGAAAAACAAACAATACGGTTATTACTACCGCAATGGCAAGAAAATAAAATACAATTACTCTTTTTTCTAAAAATGATTTCATAACGCTACCCTATCGTAAATATTTTATTTTCAGCCATAGGCTTCTATGCTTGCAAAGGTGCGCCGCTTTAATAGGTATATGTTATAGAAGCCATTTAATAAGTTACATCTTTCACTTATTTTGGGCATCCCGGCAGTCCCAATAATATAACCTTTTCCCAATAAAATCAAAACCCA
>PLYA01000071.1:1890-18041 GCA_003153315.1 Bacteroidota bacterium | reverse complement strand
CAGTTAACTGAACTGTATAGGTGGTATTTTGCGTAGCATTGGTAGCCGTTGTATAAGTATAAGAAGGATTTTGTATTGGAGATGAACTTGTGCCTTCCCCAAGTGTCCAGTTCCATGTAGTAATATTATCGGGGGCTGCAACCGTGCTTGTATTATTAAAGTTGGTTGCACTGTTAAAACATACTGATGTGCTTGTAAAACTGATAGCCGGATTTGGATACATATTCACCGGTAAAAGAGCTGTATCCTTACAACCATTTGCATCAGTTATAATAAGAGAAGTAGTATAGGTGCCAGAAACAGAAAAAGAATAGCTTGGATTTTGTATAGTGCTATTAATTACCCCATTATTGGTAAAACTCCATGCCCAAGTATTGATAGGACTGATAGACGGAGAGGTGGGGGTTGATTGATCAGTATAAGCAGTAGCAATTCCCTGACAAACAGTTGTCGCAATAAAAGTAGCATGTGGGCTTGGATTTACAGGTATGGTAACTGAACTTGTAGCCTGACAACCGAGACTATCTGTAATAGTAACGGTGTATATTCCCCCCATTACATTAGTAATTACACTGGTTGTTTGAACCGGAATGGTATTCCAACTATACGTGTATGGAGTATGACCTGCAGCTATATAAGGAGCACTACCATTTGCTGTTATCTCACCGGAGCCTGTTGCCTGACCAGGACAAATAGCAGCAACCAGACTTTGGGTAGTAGCGGTGATTGCTGTTAGTTGGGATAAAGTTATTACACTATCGAAAGTACAGCCCGAACTTGACTGAATAGTAAAGGTATAATTCCCTGCTGCTAAAGAGGTTGCAAGAATTGTACTGTCGTTTACCATGCTATTGATTCCTGCCGGAGCAACGGTATAAGAAAGAATTTGTTGACCTGCGAATAAGTTTACTTGTAAACTACCATTAGTATTTCCAAAACAAGCAGATTTCTTAATAATGTTCATGGTTGAGCCAGTAGTAATTTTTATTGTATCAGAAGTATATTGCGGATTACATTCTCCATCCTTTACAACAACAATATGCTGCCCTGGGCTTAAGTTGGTGCGTATAGAATCAGTATTACCATCATTCCATAAAAAGGAAAAAGGAGGAATACTATTGTTAGATGTTACTGGATGAACAGCTACTGAATTTATAGCAGGGTTACATGGATTTACAGTTAAAACTACTTGTAAACTGCCGCAGGTTATTCTACCGAAAGGAATATCAGCTGCAAAACCCAAACCACAGGCAATAATATCTGAACCAAGTGAAGAAAAAGCAATATCATACACAGCTGCACTAGTAGGATGAAATTCCTGTTGATTCAAATTAAAATCATAACGATAAATACCAGTTGTGGAACCTACAAAAACATTACCGCATACGTCAGCCAAAATTCCTCCAGCCATGTGTTGCGAGCCACCCGGTATAGCTGCACTGGCTAATAAGGCAGCAGTGTTTCTATCCCACTTCTTTAATGTAGCGCCATCACTGGTAAATAAAAATGTGGTACCTCCCAATGCCATCATGTTGTAACCATTACCTATAGTTTCTCCAAAACCATCAAGCGTATAATAACTGGGTTGGACAGAGGGAACTATACCAAGTTCAGAAAAACTATATCCGCTTGGAACAGTTATTACAGGGTTGTTTGTGGTGTTGGTAAAATATAACGTATTAAGGTTAGCACCATGCGTATAAGATTTTCCTAAAACATCCACACATAATCCTGACTGATCATCACGATTTGCGCTAAAAGAGATAATATTTGATAAAACTCCGGTAGCAATATTTATTTGCGCAATATTGTTGGTGGGTGATGTTGTTCCGCCTCCTGCCACAATTACTTCATTTGTTATACAATTTATAGCCAATCTCCAATGTTCCTGATAAATAGAACTGTTGGTACTTTGCCAGATTAATGTTGAATTGGTGTTAAATTTAAACACACTGGCTCCGCCAGAATTAGCTCCGCTCAGATAAAAATCGCCGGTAGCTTGTACTAATAAATCCCCATAATAATAACCTCCTCCCCAGGTATCGGTTTCACCATTAGTTAATGTCCATAACAATGGCGTACCGGATGAAGAATACTTTTCGCAAACGTTGCCTGAAGTATAGTTAGAACCATATAAATAAATATTACCCGCCCCGTCTACACCATTATCATAAGCAGGATTTCCACCCAATCCGGGAGCAATAGTCCAAGGGTCTATAACAATAGCTTGCTTATCAGGATTGTTTACTTCAAACGAAACAATATTGTTTTTTAAACTAAAGGAAGAAGCAATACGATTCCCTTCATTATCTGCCAAATAGCTTAGCGGTGCATGGTCTATAATATCACCTTTAAGGGTTTTAATAAGAATATTACCCTCCTTTAAAGATAATCTTGCATCACCATCATACTGCATTTTCACCTGACTGATATCTGCCCCTGCACTTACAACCAGGTTATATTTAAAACCGTCTTTCTCGGTAAAAAAATATTCTACATCAATACCGGGATACAAGTTTTTATATGTCAGTTTAGAGTAACCCTTACACATCTCCACATAGGCTTTTTCCCCTGTAGGGCGCATCAAATAATTATAACTGGTAACTTGTTCTTCGCTTACAACAATTTCTGCATTAGTATTGGCATTAAGCCATTTCACATTGATATATTGCGTCTCTAAATTAGCCTGATGCTCTATCTCTTCACGTTTCTCTTCACTCATAAAAACAGCCATTAACCCAAGTTTTTTACGGTTTACCTTTTTAACTACATAGGTTAAGCCTTGCTTGGTAAATAATACCCGTGCATTGTTATCAATACAATAGTTAAAATCACGGAATTGTTGGGGTAAACCGGCTTTAAACTGACTTTTGTTTTCTATAAAAGCCTTTCGTTGAAAAGGTTTTATAGTCCATCCACCATCTGCCTTTACCGAAACAGATATAAAACTGATAAGTAAAATAATTACATATAGTTTTTTAATCATCTTGAGTCAAATTACCATATCAAAGATTAACATTTTTTTTGAGATATAAAAATTATAAGTAAGAAATTGAATATCCGTAAAGGATCATAAACTTGATACATTGGGGCAATGAAGGTAGGGTAAATAAAAGATTGGTTATTATAAGGTAGTATTCCTAAAAGTAAAAGAGTTCCTTTACTTCTTTTTTTTAGTCACATAGACTTTTATCTATAAGCTGCTTTGTATGAAAATTAGCCTTGCCGTTTAAAAAGTTTTTACCGTTTTTTTGTTAAAACTGACCACTTATTGAAAAAATGCTACAGCTTACAAGCAGGAATTTTAATGCTAAGTGCCTAAAAATTAATAACTAAAATTGAATTTTTATTATTTCACTTTTATTTATTTTATTTGGCTTTTATTTAATAATCTTCAAAAATTCCGGAATTAAATCTTTATGAAAACAACAAGTAATCTAATATTAACTTTATTTTTAATCTTAATATATTGTACAACTCTTAAGGCTCAGGATGATTCCAGTATAAGTATAGGTGACTCTACAGGTACCCAGCCGTCTAATTTTAAAACTGATTTAGATTCATCTGAAAAACACTGGCATAAAGGAGGTATTTTTAGCCTTACAGGTCAAGAAGGAACTCAAACTGACTGGGCTGCAGGCGGACAGAATTTTATAACGTTAGGCGGTTTGGTAAATACATTCTTTAATTACCACAATAATAAAATTATTTGGAACAATAATATTATTTTAGCCTATAGCACTATTAAAAGAGGAACCGGTACCGATTGGATAAAAAACGATGACCGTATACAGCTTACTACCAAAGTTGGATATTCTGTTTTTGAGAAAGGATATATCACTCTGCTTGGCGACTTTAAATCTCAATTCACCCCCGGTTATCATTACCCTAATGATTCTACTATAATATCCAGATTTATGGCTCCCGGCTATGCATTGGCATCTTTAGGGTTAAATGTGGATGTTATAGATACCAGCTTTTCTGTTTTTTTATCGCCTTGTACAGGACGTTTTACATTTGTAGAAGATAATACGCTTGCCAAAGAAGGTGCCTATGGTGTACAGGGAGATGTTTATACTAATGGAGTGCTTACTATACAGCACAAAAATTTTAGAGAGCAAATTGGAGCATATCTTAAAGTACAATACCGCGAACATATTGTAAAGAATATTCTTTTAGCCACAACGCTTGAGTTATATTCGGATTATATCCACAATCCACAAAATCTTTATGTAAACTGGACTACACTCTTTGTATTAAAAGTACATAAGTTGATAAGTACAACTTTTAATACCCAGTTAATTTATGACCCTGCTGTAAAAATTAAACAAGCTGATGGAGCTTTTATTGGCCCCCGTACGCAGTTTAAGCAAATACTTGGCGTAGGTTTAGTTTATAAGTTTTAGCATTTGCTGGTCTTTATAAATCTAAGTTTTTTGTTTAAGTATATTTGGCTGTATTGCTTAGCTTCAATATACCCTTCTATTAGCAAAAAATAGCCTCAAATAACGGAATTAAATATATTTTTTAGTTTTGAAAATGAAAAAGAATTTACTCCTTCTGTTTATTTTGCCATTATTAACCTTAGCGCAAAATAGTAACCCAATAGATTCGTTAAATAATATTCTTAAAAAGGCGGCGCATGATACTACGCGTTGTACTATTTTAAAACAATTGGTGGATAAAACATCAGACGATGAACAGATAAAATATATCGAACAGCTAAGACACCTTGCAAACAAAAATATTGCCCTTAATCAATCTAATAAAACACTGAAAGACATCTATACAAAGCATCTTGTTTTTACCATTTTTAAAACAGGGAGCATGTATTTTCAACAATCAGAATATCAGAAGGCAATGGAATGCTATTTTACTACGTTAAAACTTTGTGCCGCCATGGGAGATAAAACAGGTATGGGAAAATCAATGTATAGCCTTGGTGTTTTATATAAAGAGCAGGACGATAATAAAAAGGCATTGGAGTATTTGACCAATAGTTTAAAAATTTGGGAAGAGCTTGGCGATAAAAAATGGATAGGAAGAACCATAGGTATTTTTGGCGATGTGTCTTTTGAACAAAGCAAGTTCCAAGAGGCTTTAGATTACTATTTCAGGAGTTTAAAAATAAGCCAGGAATTAAGTGATACTAAAAAGGTTAAAGAGGTACTAAATAATATTGGTAATGTGTATGCAGAAGTAGCTAATTACCCGAAGTCATTGGAGTATTATCTGAAGAGTTTAAAGTTAAGTGAAAAGGACGGTGATAAATTGGCTATTAGTAACACGCTTAGTAACATAGGTAATATTTATTATCAACACAGCGATTTGTCAATGGCGCTAGAATACTATCAAAAGAGTTTAAAAATAAGTGAAGAAATAGGAAATAAGAAAGGGCTTAGCGAAACTTATTTAAGTATTGGTGATGTATATAGCAATAAAGGAAATTATTCAAAAGCATTGGAATATCACTTAAAGAGTTTAAAAATATTTGAAGAGTTAGGAATAGAAAGCTATGTGGCAACGGCACTTAGCCAAATAGGTGATTCCTATTCGCATCAGGGAGATTACCGTAAAGCTTTGGAATATTTTAATAAGAGCTTAAAAATAAATGAAGAACTTGAAACTAAAGGAGAAATTTCTAAGTCGTTGGGAAATATAGGGCATTCAAAAATGAAATTAGGTTCTTATAAAGAAGCTGAGCAGTATTTAATAAAAGCGTTGGCATTATCTACTGAATTAGGACAACTGAACGATGAAAGAATGCATGAGGAATATTTGACGGAACTTTATGCGGAAACAAAACGTTTTGAACTGGCGTTTACCCATAACCAAAAAGCAGCGGCATTAAGAGACACCATATTTAGTCAGGAGAATAGAAAACAAATGGTTAATAAAGAAATGCAATACGAAACTGAAAAGAAAGAGATACTGGCAAAAGCTGCTGCAGAGAAAAAAGAACGAGAAGAGCAAATTGCCCGAGAAAAGAAAGAGCAGGAAGAGGCGCAACAAACACGTTGGGAATTTATGCTGATTGGCATTGCCATATTTACCTTGTTTTTTGTGGCTATTTATTTCAGTAAATCTTTCTTTATTCCTGAAAAGGTCAAGAAATTTTTGGTAGGCTTTATGTCTATGGTGTTTTTTGAATTTATTTTTCTTGCTTCCGATCCCTACGTTCAAAAATTAACGGGAGGCACACCTATACTCTCTATAACAGTATCGGTAGTTCGAGCCATTCTTATTACACCGGTAAATAGCCGATTTGAAGGTCTTATTGAAAAGCTTATGAGAAAAAAAAATGTGGCAATTCAGGAAAACCTGGAATAGAAATCAATGCAGGTTGGTTTTAAAATTAATTTGAACCGATAACTACTATGATTACATAATATTAATCTAAGTTTTTACATTTCTGGTAAAAATATTTATTAATTAGGTGTTTTAAAATTAAAATGGCTTTTTACCCTAATTCATAAAGATATTTCTTAGAGCGTTTTATAAGCACTTTTAAAAATTAGTCTTACTTTTGAAAAAAATAATAACCTCTTGTTATATGAAATCAAAATTATTCAATACCTTATCGTTTGCAGTATTAACTTATTGTATGTTATTAACAAATAATGGCAATGCTCAAATTATTATTACGGCAGCCGGAAACCTAGTGGCTGGCTATAGCGGAGATGGTGGGCAGGCAATTAATGCAAAATTAAATGGGTCACAAAATGTGGCTTTTGATCATTCAGGAAATTTATATATTGCTGATTATCTCAATCATGTTGTTAGAAAAGTAGATCAATTAGGGATTATAACTACTGTAGTTGGTAATGGTACCAATGGTTATAGCGGAGATGGAGGACCGGCTACTGCAGCCCAGTTATCTTTTCCACAAGCAATGGCATTCGACAATGCAGGGAATCTTTATGTTGCCGACTACAGTAATTCGGTAATTCGCAAAGTAAATACAGCAGGTATTATTTCTACATACATGGGGCACTCATCTAATGGTTTTTTAAACTTACCGGGCCCCGTTGGTAATTGTGGTCCATTTTTACCCAGTGATATTCGTTTCGATTTAGTAAATAATCTTTTTGTTTCGGCAGGGCAGTTTATACTTAAGGTAAATACATCTGGTATTGTAAGTTTGTTTGCTGGCGATACTTCTAGTACTGGTTATAGTGGAGACGGGGGGCAGGCAATTAACGCAAAATTTGCTAATTGTGGGTCAATAGCACTTGATTTAAATGGTAATTTATATCTTACAGATACTGATAGTGCTACGAATACTGAAATAATTCGAAAGATAAATAGCTTAGGTATAATAACAAGAGTTGCAGGAGGCGGACATTGTGCGCCATTAGGATGTGGCGATGGAGGACTTGCAACCGCAGCCAGTTTGGGAACAACTAGTGGAGTTGGGTTGGTATGTGATGCTGTAGGAAATGTTTATGTAACATGTCAGGATACTATGGGAACAGCTATACGAATGATTAATTCTTCCGGAATTATTAATACTTATGCCGGCGGAGGTAGTTGCGGTTCTCTTTATTGTGGTGATGGCGGACCTGCTACAGCAGCTGAACTTAATCAGCCTGCGGGAATAGCATTTGATCCTTATGGAGATTTGTTTATAGCAGACGTGGGCAATAATACAGTGAGGGAAGTTGGTAAATGTATTGTTACTGCACCTCAAATTTGCATGGTTGAAGTGGATAGTTTATCTCAGAATAATATTATTTACTGGCAAAATGTATATGCTGCCGATACTTTTTATATATACCGCGATACAGCCAATTATAATTATGCTTTAATAGGAAAAGTTCCCGCCGATTCAATTAGCATGTTTACGGATACGGTTCGTCACTTATATGCTGCCAACGGAGACCCTAATGCCAGTTCATGGCGTTATAAAATTGCTTATAAAGATACCTGTGGGGGAGAAGCGAGGTTAAGCCCTTTGAGCCCTTTTCATCAAACCGTATTTATGCTAAACTTAGGAAGTGGTAATTTTAACTGGTCTCAATATCAAATAGAGGGGGAAACGCAACCAGTACCTCAATTATTAAGTTATTATTTTGAAGTAGATAGCTCCAGCAATGGTCATTATCATATAGTACAAACTTTAAGTGCTTCTTCTACTTCCTATCATGATTCTCATTATGCCACTTATCCAAACCCTACCTGGCGAAGTACGGCTGTTGGATTTAATTGTAGTCCTTCGGCGCTGAGGCTTGCAGGCGGTGGAAATAATTCTCCGGATGCAGCCAGAGTAAGATCACATAGTAATGTGAGTGATAGACACGCTGCAGGTATTAAACAAATTACAAGTGAGAACAATCTTATTAATATTTATCCTAACCCAAATAACGGTAGTTTTGTTATTGAGCCAAGTAGAGCAGCAAAACAAACCATGCAGGTTTACGATGTTAATGGTAAGCTTGTTTTAAGCCAAATCATAAACGGCAAAACTACTATTGATGCCAGCAGTTTAAGTGAGGGTGTTTATAATATAAGCATCATCAGTAACGAGGGTATTGTAAATAAGAAGTTAGTTATTGTTAAATAACATGCTTATAAATTAAAGAGTCCCCTCATTTCTATTTTTTAGTCACATTATATTCTGCTAGGGAAAGTACTTTCACCGCAGGGATTTTAACCTTAAGTGTTAGATTACAAGCTTAAATTAAGCGCTTGCTTTTATTACTGGTTTTTTGCTATTTCGTGAAGCTTAAAAAATACGTTTAATAAGTACCATTGGGTTAAATCCTGGCAACCTTGCTGCTTAAATACCATATTCTAAAAATAGTGCTTTATATAGATATACATACGCATAAACAAAATTCAAAAACGGCAAGTATTGTAAATTGTTTAAGCAATTTTAGTCAATTGCCTGCAAACGGTTTTTATTCAGTGGGCATACACCCCTGGTATATAAATACAGAAACCGAAAAACAATTTATAGAACTTGCATTAATTAGCAAACAAGCCAACGTGGTTGCCATTGGCGAGTGCGGTTTAGATAAGGTATGCAAAACTGATTTTACTTTGCAAGAGCAGTATTTTATAAAGCAAATACAATTGGCCCATGCGCTGCATAAACCACTTATTATACATTGTGTGAAGGCTTATAACGAAGTGATGCAAATTATAGAGCAGCAAAAAGTACAGGTACCTGTTGTTTTTCATGGGTTTAATAAAGGCAAGGCACTTGCTCAAGCGTTAATTACCAAAGGGTATTACCTTTCATTTGGCAAGCATTTACTAAATACTTCTGTGGCAGGAACTTTTAAAAGCCTTCCTTTAGAGCAACTCTTTTTAGAAACAGATGATAGCGATATGGAGATTGAAGAGATATATAAAATGGCAGCCGGTATTAAAAACATGGATGTAGCAACTTTGACTGAACAACTTACAAAAAACGCACTACGGGTTTTTAACGTAAATTTTACTATGTATGATGAATGATGTTTCCTGGTTATCAAGAACCGCTTTATTAATTGGCCACGAGGCTTTGCAAAAACTAACACAAAAACATGTAATGGTGGTTGGCATGGGTGGTGTGGGCTCTTTTGCTGCCGAATTTATTGCCCGTACCGGAATAGGAAAAATGACCATTATTGACGGCGATGTGGTTGACCCCACTAACCGAAACCGACAACTGCCTGCCTTGGCTACTAATCATGGGCAACCCAAGGTGCAAATTATGGCAACACGTTTAAAAGAAATTAACCCCGAACTTGAACTTAACGTAGTACAAGAGTTTGTAAACCCTGCAATGGTACAACAACAACTTTTATTAAAGCCTGATTATATTATTGATGCCATTGATAGCATTACGCCTAAAATAACATTTATGCAATTGGCTTATGAAAGCAGGGTACCCATGATTAGCAGTATGGGTGCAGGTGGCCGCTTAGACCCCACGCGTTTGCAGGTGGCAGATATTTCCAAAACCCGCATTTGTCCCTTTGCACAACAAATACGTAAAATGCTTAAAAAGAAAGGTATTTATAACGGAATAAAAACGGTTTTTAGTGATGAAAAGCCCGTTAAAGAAAGTTTAATGTTAACCGACGGAACTAATTACAAAAAATCAGCTTATGGCACCGTATCCTATATGCCGGCAACCTTTGGCGCTGTTACAGCATCTGTAGCTATTAGAGATTTAGTAAAAGCATAAAGCGCTGTAACGCTACCATCTTTTAGTAGAACTACTGTATTACATTTTTTAAACCCCGCCCTTTGGGCCCATCGCCTTCGCGTAGCACAGCTTTAGAATGTAGTAGCTTTACAGCCTCGGCAGAATCTTTCACTTTGCCGGCACTGCGTGCTAACATTTCTTCTTCAAACGCTGTTAATACACTTTTCCTTATTCCGCTTTCTCTCCATTTAGATAATGGCTTACATGCTATTGAAATGCCGCGCGCCAATGCCAGTGCATCTAACAGCGCCTGATTGGCACCCTGGCCTTTAAACGGACTCATAGGATGAGCCGCATCTCCAATAAGGGTAGCTGCTCCACCTTTTTGCAACAACTCCGGTTTAAGTAATTCTCGGTCATACACCGGGTAACCCGAAATTTCCTCCGGCAAGGTTGCCGCTATAATTTGAGGAATAGGTTGGTGCCACTGCGTTATGCGACAGGCTTCTTCTTTAAGTGCCTCAGCTCCTTTTGCACTTAAGGCTTTAGCCTCTTCTTCGGGCATAGGAAAACTAAGTTGCCACATAACCGAGTTAGCAGAAAAAGGCATGATATAAATACGCTCTTGTCCGTTAACGGTTTGAAACACCGTGGCCGAGTCGAGCAAAGAGCTCTCAACACCTGTAAGAGCCTCTAAAGGACAAATACCCAAAATTACCATATAACCCAGGTAACGTAAAGAGGTACTATCCTCACCTATCAACAAGCTACGCACCACGCTGCGTATGCCATCTGCACCCACTACCAAATCTGCCTTGGCGTTTTTCATCTTTCCGTTTACCTCAAAGTTTAGCTCAACAGCTTTACCTTCTTCTTGTTTAAAATTTACCAGGCGGTGCCCCCATTGTACCATATCATCTTTACCCAGTTGTTCAAGCAAAGCCAGGCGCAAAGCCTGTCGCGGTATATGTACATTTATACGCTTGGGAGATGTTTTGGTATTTGAATGCGTTCGCATGCCCCATTCAATAATTTCTTTTCCATCGGTAGTATGCACCACATGGCGTGAAGACTTAATCCCTTCTTTTAAAGAGAAAAGACCCAAGCCCTTGATGGCGTTACTGGCTTGTTGCAAAGTAAGTCCGTAGCCCTGCGCGCGGGCATCAAAACTGTTATCGCGCTCATATAGCGTAAAAGGAATACCACGGTGCAAACAAGCCACAGCCAAAGCTACGCCTCCTATACCGGCACCAATAATGGCAACATGCGGGTAGTTTTTTGTATCAGCTACGGGGGGGCTGCCGGCAGGTATCAAACCCGAGCCATGGCAATTATCGCATACATATTGGGGCACCTTAGGGCGAACCGAATCTTTGCCTTCGCTCTTTGTTTTTTCAAACGCATCCATTTCCGTCTGGTAGCGTAGCCGCGATTTCTTGCGAAGTCTCAAACTTTTTTTTCCGCGGCCCTCACACTCCTCACAAATAGTCCAGCTACCTTCTTCGCTTTTACTTTTTTTCACAAGCATATACTATTGCTAAACCAAGACTTCTATATAATTGTTAGATTCACAACTGTTTGTTATGTTGTGGCTATTAACTCTTGAAACCCAAAATTAATAATTGGTTTCAATCTTTCAATTTCTCTGAATTTAATTTGTCTCGTCGCTTTACCAGTCCGTTTAACTTTTGGGTGAGATAAATAACTTTCAAGCCTAAGTTCATGGACAATATTACAAAGTGCAAAGAATTTTGGATACTTGGTTGCAAATCTACCAGTCGGTGTCAAGCAACTACCAATTTTACCGAGAGTATAATTACCAAGTGTAGTGTCATATAAATAAAGTGCATTAATTATGAAATCATTGAAAACATCAAGTTCATTAATAAATGAATTTGCGTCTGTCTTTACATAACCTGTCAGTAAATAAGCAAGTCGTTCACAATTAGAATGCTCCGTGTCTAAGAATTTTTTCCAATTCTTTGAGGGAAGTTTAAAGTCAGTAATTTCTTCGAGTCTCTTATTAATACTACTCTTGGTAAGAGAAGTTTTACCTATTTTTTGAGCTTTTTTCAAAATGATTTGCGCGGCGTCATTTATTGTATTGATTCGAATGGATACTGACAAATTATTTTGAACGATAAGATAAGCTGCTTTGATTGCAACTTCAAATGAAACTGATTTAAGAAGAACATTTAATATTGATTGATAGGAAGGTTTTCCAAATCTGTCTATATCTAATAAATCGAGGGAATTATGAATGAGCCACCATTCTTTGCTTTTGTAAATAGCTTCAATTTCTGTGAATTTGAAATGGTTCTCATTTAATAGCCAAACAAAAACAATTGAACGAAGGTTAGGAGAGGTAATAGTTTTTCTTTTATCATGAAGTTTAATGCAATATTTTGTGAATTCAGGCTTAACTGTTTTGTGAACTTTGTTTAGACTTGCTATCAAATATGAAGCAATTATTTCTTCATAAAGTTGTTCTGCTTTAAATTGAGAAAATAATTTTTCTGAAACGGTTTTTGAAAACCGTTCGTGTTTTGAAAAATGTTTAAGAATAGATTGATATAGGTGTGGGTTTTTATGAAGTATTAATAAAAGTTTCTTGGCTAATTTTATATTAGGGTCAGCATGAGAAAGAACATATTTAAACCTTGTTTCCCTTTCAATTTTGTTACCCTTAGCCAATTCATCAATTCTTTTCCTAACGTCTGCTTGCTCTAAACTTAATTTAAAGTCAATTAATTCAGGGGGTAAGCTGATTGTTTTTATTTCATCTTCTATGTCACTAATTTTGTGAATATTTATTNNTTACTTGATTGCGGGAATAATCCTATCTCTTTACTTATGTAGTCTAATTCTAATAATGCTTTCCTTACATGTTCCTCTGTTTTACCCAGTAAACGGATGTCATCGACATAACGGTAATATCTTACAGTCGATTTTTTAAAACTTTTGTGTTCGTCAAAGTGTTGAAGAATTACCTCTGATAGAAGTCCAGAGGGTAGAGGACCTTGTGGTATTCCATGACCATGATAAATTCTGTTAGGTGTAGAGGCTGTCCAAGTCTCTAAACAGTTTGTTAAATAAGTTGTAAATTCTTTGGTAAGCCCCAACTCATTTAGAAAATGAGTTAATACTTTATGGTCAATGCTATCATAAAACGCTGTAAGGTCAAAAGAAGCTGTCCATTTATATCCCGCTTCAAATGAGTTATTAATAGCTCGATTATATTTTACAAATCCATCAGTCCACTTGTCATAAAAAAATGAACTTGATTTTCCCGCGTAAAGATGCCCAAATACTGTTTTGTTGTAATTCTTGTTTGCCTTTTTATATAGTTTCTCAGCAATTACTGATACTAAAGCAAGATAAACTATTTGGTCATTTAAGTTTAGCAGACTAATTGGCCTTAGGATACCTGACTTTTTTGGAATGTAAAGTTTATTAGAGTGTTCTGGTTGATATCGTGAGTGTATTAAGTCCTTATGTAATTTGTCTGTATTCTCTTTAAGTGATAAAGCGTATGCTTTAAACAAACTACGATAATTATTTTTATAACTGCTATCGCTATTTGTATTGAGCCAAGTCCAACATCTTAAAAGTGTTTCAGTGTCAAATGCCGCCCGTAGGTCTTTTGTCATACACGTCTGGTTTTAAATAGTAATTAACATTTGTGATTGATCGACTTGTCCCTCAGAACGAGTCGCCATTCTTTACACACATAAAAATCCAAAGTTTGTAATGTAAATTACCCGTGCTAATCATAAAAATATTTTAAAGATATTGAATTTGTTTAAAACTATATATTTCTGTAACCACCCTCCAATATAACAAAATCTCCGAATTGGCAAGCATAAAGATATAAACCGGCGGTTAATATCTTCACCAAAATAAATGAAACTATTGGTACACTTTTTGCGTTAAAGCACTTAGAAAACACCTGCTGCATGAGCGTAATACTATGCTAAACCCATATAGTATGATTATAGCATAAGTAAAAGCTCTTTGCCGGCTTCTTTATATATATAGTAAAGGAGCAAAAGTCGATTTACAGTCGTTCAAACGCATCTTACAGTCGTGCAAACACGATTTACAGTTGTGCAAACGCAATTCACAATCGTTCAAAGCCAACTAACAGTTGTTCAAACGCATCTTGCAGTTGTGCAATAACGATTTACAGTTGTGCAAAGCCAACTCACAATCGTTCAAAGGCAATTAACACTTCTGCAAATGCAACTCACAATGGTGCAATAACGATTTACCGTTGTGCAAACGCAACTCACAATCGTTCAAACGCAACTCACTACTGTGCAAACGTATCTGACATTAAAAAAGAGAGAATAAAATAACATACCTAAAAACCCCGCTGCAGGGAATGCAGTAATTAAAAACAAAAGCAAAATGGAAAAAAGACAAACCGCCAAGCTGAATATGTTTAATGCTTTATTGGCCATGTTAAACAGTTTTATCAGCGTATGGACCGCCAACGCAGTAGTTAGCGCTGCCATAACCAACTTAACCAATTATATAAACACCCTTATGCTGGCAGATGGCGTTCGCCTGGTTGGCACCAAGGGGGCAACCAACGCCAAAAACCTGGCGCGGCAAACCCTTATTAATTTTGGTATCAGTCACGCCGCCGCGGGTTTATCGTATGCCGTAAACAATAATCTGGCTGAGCTGCAACAGCTATGCTCGCTTACCAAGTCAGATTTTACAAGGGCTAAAACCGTCGAGCTGGAAGAGATGTGCCGCAACATCTACAACGGTATATTGCCCTATATAGCTAACATGACAAGCTACGGTGCTACCACCACCAGTGCAGCTACCTTTAATACGGCTATAAACAATTACCACAGCCTGTTGGGTACCCCTATGGCACAACGCAGTGCTACGGTGGCAGCCTCCTTAACCGTAGCTCAGCAAATAGATAATATAGATGCGCTTATAAAAAACAGCCTTACACCCTTGTTGGTGCAGTATAGCAGCAATACTACTTTTACAAATGCCTATGCCAGTGCCCGCAAAATAAATACGGTAGGTGTACACCATTGGGTAAATGTTAGCTGCTTGGTAACCGATGTGCANNAACAACCCATTGGCAGGTGCTACTGCAAAAATTGTGGAATTAAAAAAACGCAAGAAACATGTCACTAAAGCTAATGGCAAATTCAAATTCCTGAAACTACATATCAATACCACCTACACTATAGAAGTAATCTTAACAGGTTATGTAACCCAAACATTTGTTGTAAACCAAAATTCGGCCATATCCCTAAAACATACTTTTATTATGGTAGCGGGCGGCAGCACTACACCGCCGGTAATTGGCCCTATCATACCCATTACTGCTTAGGCCATATCGTTCTTTCACATAAGGCAACAGCAGGTGTTTATCTGTTGCCAACCCCGGCTTAAGCAGTATAAAATCTCCTTCCGCAAGGTGGGAGATTTTTTATTTCCGATCATTTCTCTTTTATACGGATGAAAATAAAAAGAAAGTGAGTTATAATCAGTGATTAATCTATTTAAAATCTAGTCTCTGGATGCAACACCGTTCCAGTGTCCTTTGTTCAACCGGTATCTTATACACAACTCAATAGCACCAAATGAATGAGTAGAAGTAATTAAAGAAGATGAATTTACATCGTACGCAAAACTATAGCAAAAGTTTTCAAAATTAACTCCTGCAGTAACTATAACGGCATCCTGCATCCTGTATAATATACCGGCCGTTAGCGAAGAGCTTTTTACAAAGCTTGTTTGCGCGGAAGCTTCCTGCAGAATAATTAATGTATTGCAGCCAAAAATAATTTCATTGGCAGGGCCTTGTTTTTGAAAAAACAACACGGGGTTTACAGAAAATTTAGAATTGCCCGGTTTATATGAGTACGATGCGTTTATACTATACTTTGAATAGATGGTTTCCTGACTTCCATAAAATGAATAACGAACAAAAGGGAAATGAAACATAGAAAACCCTATTTGAAGTTTTTGTGCACTT
>PLYA01000071.1:0-1826 GCA_003153315.1 Bacteroidota bacterium | reverse complement strand
AAGAAAGGTTGAAATCCTGCACTTAGCACATTATTGCGGGTAATGCGTATATGATACGAAAGTGACAGCGCAGCTAAAGATGATTTATATTGCAGGTTTTGATTGTTATCCTGTACAAAGCCTATGCCTAAGCCAAAATACGAATTTTTACCTCTCTTTTTCTTAATAGACGCATCCGCAAAAGCTCCGAAAGTATTATAGGGGTTGCTAAGTCCTGTATATTGCGTACGATAAATTANNATTGCGAGAAATGAAAATCCTGTGCGTAAAAGCGAGAAGAAAAACAAAACAATAAAGTATGTAGTAAAATTTTTCTTACCATGTTATCGCATTAAACTAAAATTGCCTTTTGTTTTTGTTTTTTTACCGTTGCTTAACGTGTATTGTACCTGATAAACATAGGTGCCTGTATTCATCAAACTGCCCCCATAACTGCCATCCCATCCGGCAGATGGGCCGCTTCCACTAAAGACCTGGTTGCCCCAACGGTCAAATACCTGCAAGGTTAATTCTGTAATGCAATGTCCGTAAACTTTAAACTCGTCATTCTGTCCATCCCCATTTGGACTAAACGCATCCGGAATAAATACATCGCACANNTCGCACACATTTTCAACAACTACATGCAGGCAGGCTGAATCTCTGCATCCGTTAATATCTGAACCACTGACACAATATTGTATGTTGGCAATAGGAGATTCTGTATTTGAAGCGCAACTGTCGCAACTTATATTTCCTGATGTCCAGCTGTAGGTGAGTGCCCCGCTGGCATTTAACGTAATTGATTGCCCTAAGTTTAAGTTAACAGAAGTAACTCCAGAATTGATAGTAACAGGTGGCAATGGATTTACCAATAATATCTGCGTAGCTGAGTTTGAACAACCATTGGTATCGGTACNNATTCGGTATTTGTTGTAGGAGAAACGATATTAGCTACTCCAACCGTTCCTGTACTCCAGGTATAAGTATTTGCCCCACTTGCCGTAAGTAAGGAAGGTTTTCCGCTACAGGTTATGGTGGGCGTTTTGCTTATACTTATAGTTGGTAACGAATCAACGGTTACCGTAGTTGTACTTGCACCCATGCAACCAAAAGCATCTGTACCTGATATGGTATAAACAGTGGTATTGCGCGGGCTTGCAATAACAGAGCTTCCGGAAGTACCGCTTAAGCCGGTTGCCGGAGTCCAGGTATAGGTTAAAGAGCCACTTGTGCTGCTTGCATTTAGTGTAACAGAAGAGGTTTGACAAATAGTGGCACTATTTACGGAAATAGAATCTTGCGGAATTTTGACAATTGCAGGTGCACTGCTTTGACAAGTATTAGTGCCTGTTCCTGATACTAAGTAAAGTGTAGTAACTGTAGGAGAAACCGTAACACTTGCGCTATTTATAGATGGGCTTATGTTTGTTGAAGGAGTCCATGTATAACTGATTGCACCGGTTGCCGCAAAAGTTGTTGAACCACCCGGGCATATGGTTGCCGAATTTGGAGTTACAAGTATGTTGGGGGAAGGTAATACTACAACAGAAATAGTAGCCGTGTTTACACAACCGGTAATAGTATCTTTACCCTTAACACGAAAGGTATCTGTACCTGCCATAGGTGTAAACTTAATTCCATTTATAATGCTATCTGCAGCGGTAACCGTATAAGAAATACTTGTCCATGTATAGGTGTTTGCGCCTGTTCCTTTAAGTAGAATACTGTCTCCGCTACAAATAGGTGTGAATGTTGATGTTAAATGAGCCATTACATTTGGTACGCTATCTACGGTAACACGTATAGTATCTGTGTTTATGCAACCATTTGTACCTGTTCCTGTA
>PLYA01000105.1 GCA_003153315.1 Bacteroidota bacterium | reverse complement strand
CCAGCCATAACCACCCCAACCATATCCACCATACATTGGTATCCCAAAAAATAAAGAAGGCATACCAATCATAAAATTCAGACCAACACCATATCCGCCGTATCCACCATAACCGGAGTTATAATAGTTATTCGAGTTGTAATAATTACCTGTTGTGGGAGCTTGTTGACCACCTTGTCCCTGATTGTAAACATCATCCGAATAGTAGCTGTTATCTTTGTTATAATTATTGCTATTATTCGATTGATTTTCAGAAGACTGNNAGTTAGTTGACTTCTGATAGCGAATTTCATGTTGAGTTATTTCATACACTTTTGCCGGAATCATACTTCCGTTTTTAGTGTATATAGTGTCCTGAGCATGAAGTATATTAACTGTTGCTACAACAACTAATATGATTTTTATTTTTTTCATGACTTTATGTTTTGATTATATAAAGGTACTACATTTATCGTGCCAAAGTCAATTAAAATGTGTTAATGTTTATTTAACAAAACTGTTAAGATTTATCTAAAACCACTTGAAATGCTTACTTGGCTTTTTATGAGGTACTTTAGGGTTAAAATCTAAGAGTGTATATTTTACTCCAACACCATAACAAACATCGCTTAACCCAAAACCCACATCTGTATATGAAACACGGTAACGAACTTCTCCATACATATCAAAACGGGGAAGTATTTTAAATTCAAAACCAACACCAATATTAGCACCAAAGTAAGTGGCTTTGTAATTTGTGTTTGGTTGAATTTTTGCATCAGCTGTACTATTATAATCATCAACACCTGTATAATAACTTTTCCAGCTTTGAGAAGAAGCACCCAATATAAAATAAGCTATCCCAGCACTACCAATAAAGTGCATTAAAAAGTTTGCATCAATATCAAAATAAGTGTTTCTTACATTCAGCCATGTGGGTGCAATGCTTGCCTCTTGCACCTTAGTGTAATCTGCTACGAAACGAATGTAATTATTTGGCTGATAATACATGCGAAACGATATGGCAGGATAGTAAGTAAACGTTTGCGCATTTTTAAAGAAATTTAAACTGGTAAGTAAGCCTCCCGCACCAATCTGAATAATATTGGTTCTATTTGTGTTTATTATAGTATCCTTTTTATGGCGAGTCCTTTCTTTAGGTTGTGTGAGTATTGGTTTAGTTGCATCACTACTTTCTTTAGATGGTTGATAGAAATCTTGCATACCACCATCCCTTAAATTTATAATTTGTGTAAAAGCATTGGTAAAAAGCAAAAAGGATATAACTATGAAAAAGGCTTTTTTCATGTCTTATAAAGATACAGAGTTTAACACTTCAAAATCAAAAAGAAATGTTAATATTTCTATAATTACTCCACATACAAAATAAGCCCTTTAAGATACTCTCCTTCCGGAAAGTTGGGCGATATTGGATGATCAGGAGGTTGAGACAGATAATGTAATATCTTAACTTTCCTTCCGCTTTCATAAATTGCAGCATTCATGGTATTAAAGAAAAGATTCTTATCTACCACACCTGAGCAGGAAAAAGTAAACAAAATGCCATTATGTTTAATTAACCTCAGTGCCATTTCGTTTAATTTTTTATAACCAATAATGGCATTATGTTTTACATCTCTGCTTTTGGCAAAGGCAGGAGGGTCGAGTATAATAACATTATACACATCTTTCTTATCCTTCAAAAAATCAAAAGTATCTGCACAAAAACTTTGATGGTTACTTAACTTATTCAATTCAATATTTTTATCTGTTATCTCCATCGCAGTTTTAGATACATCAACCGAATGAACTTCTTTAGCCCCTGCTGCCGAAGCATAAACAGAGAACCCTCCTGTATAACAAAAGGTATTTAATACGGTTTTGTCTTTCACATAATCAGCAAGTAGTTTTCTATTCTCTCGCTGATCAATAAAGAAACCCGTCTTTTGCCCCTTTTCCCAATCAACATAAAAACTAAAACCACTCTCGGTTACAATGGTGTTACCTGTTTCTCCCAACATAAAACAATTGCTGATGTTAACCGCATAATTCTTAGGCAATACTTCTTTGCTCTTATCATAAATGGTCTTTAGTTGCGTACCATATACTTCCTTAATAGCTTTAGCGATATGCTCTACATTTCGATGCATACCAACCGTGTGGCATTGTATCACCACATGTCCATTATAATAATCTACAATTAAACCCGGCAATCCATCTGCTTCTCCAAAGAACAAACGATATACATTGGTACGTGGCTTATCTATAATCCCCACAAACTTGCGATAACTATAAGCTTTGGTAATCTTATCTAACCAAAAAACTTCATTAATGGCTGCCTGCTCAAAAGAAATAATTCTTACCGTAATACTGTTTTGCACTTGGTAATATCCAATACCAAGAAACTTTTTATCGGCAGACAATACTTCAACCGTATCACCTTCTTTTGCTTCACCTTCTGTAATCTTAATAGCTCCTGAAAACACCCATGGATGTTGGCGCAGCAAGGGCATTTCTTTGCCTTTGTGCAGAATAATTTTTGTCATCATCTTTTGCAAAGATAACATCATTAATTCTGTATCTTTGGCAAATTTTTTCGCTATGACCCGAGCCTTTTTAGGCGAACACCATGATACCTAATTTAAAACAATAAATAAAGACAGCATGAACGCTCCCTACGCAAACAAATTTGTACCTGAAGGCTTAACGTATGATGATGTGCTACTTGTTCCGGCATACTCTGAAGTATTGCCGCGCGATGTAGAAACCAAATCTCTTTTCTCAAGAGAGATAACGCTGAATGCACCGATTGTTTCTGCCGCTATGGATACCGTTACCGAACATCGCATGGCGATTGCCATTGCACAGGAAGGCGGTATTGGTGTATTGCATAAAAACATGAGTGTTGTGGCACAGGCACAAGAGGTGCGCAGAGTAAAGCGTTCTGAAAGCGGTATGATTATGGACCCCGTTACACTTTCTGAAACGGCTACTATTGCCGATGCTATGGTGCTGATGCACGAAAATAAAATAGGCGGCATACCGGTAGTAGCTGCTGATGGAAAGCTGGTGGGCATTGTTACCAACCGTGATTTGCGTTTTGAGAAGAATCATAAACGACCGGTGCGCGAGATAATGACGCCACGTGATAAAGTAATTGTAGCGCAGCATGGCATTACCCTTAAGAAAGCCGAAGAGATTTTACAACAATACAAAATAGAGAAACTACCTATAGTTGATAAGCACAATAAACTGATTGGCTTAATCACTTATAAAGATATTATTAAAACCAAAGTTCATCCTAACGCATGTAAGGATGATATGGGGCGCTTGCGTGTGGCTGCTGCTTTGGGCATTACAGCCGATACCATGCAACGTGCCGAAGCTTTGGTTGCGGCAGGTGTAGATGCCATGATTATTGATACCGCACATGGACACTCTAAGGGTGTGATGGATATGGTGCGTTTGGTTAAAAAACAATTTAAACACACACAAATTATTGCCGGAAACATTGCCACAGGCGAAGCTGCTTTAGCTTTGGTTAAAGCAGGTGCAGATGGGGTGAAGGTGGGTATTGGTCCGGGGTCTATTTGTACTACACGTGTTATTGCCGGTGTGGGTGTTCCTCAATTATCAGCTGTGCTGGAAGTAGCGCATGCACTTAAAGGAAAAAACGTTCCTTTGATTGCAGACGGCGGTATTCGTTTTAGCGGAGATATTGTAAAAGCTCTTGCTGCCGGTGCAGGCTCGGTTATGTTAGGTTCTTTGTTTGCCGGTATGGACGAATCTCCGGGAGAAACCATTATATACGAAGGCAGAAAGTTTAAATCATACAGAGGGATGGGTTCTATAGAAGCTATGCAAATGGGTTCTAAAGACCGTTACTTTCAGGATGTAGAAGATGACATTAAGAAACTGGTACCCGAAGGTATCTCGGGTAGAGTACCCTACAAAGGCATGGTATCTGAAGTTATATACCAATTAATGGGTGGCTTGCGTGCAGGTATGGGTTATTGTGGTTCTAAAGATATTAAAGCATTGCAGCAATCTAAATTTATACGCATTACCCAAGCTGGTGTAATTGAAAGCCATCCGCATGATGTATTCATATCCCGCGAAGCACCTAATTACAGCAGGAAGTAAATCTTAACCAATTAATCGTCATTGCGAGGAGGTACGACGAAGCAATCTGTATCTGTTTTAGAGATTGCCACGCTACACGTTGTTTCGCTCGCAATGACATTCTCTTTTATTATAAATTACTCTTTTATAAACTTCTTAAAAGCAGCGCCTTTGCTGTTGCTTACTTCTATAATATATACACCACTATTAAACTCAGCAATAGGTATGGTATTATGTGCTGCGTTAGCTGTTGAATGATAAACAGCATTCCCTAACATATCCGTAATTGTTATTGTTAAATTTTCACCATTACCTGCCAATGATACCTGTAAGCTTGTAGTAGCAGGGTTTGGGTAAACGGTTACTCGCTCATTTATATTTGTTACCTGCTCCATGCCAGTTGTTTGTCCAACATTGGTAACCATACGTATACGATTATTAATATCATCAGCAATATATAAATTACCTAAAGCATCTATTGTAACTCCTGCTGGAAAGTCAATTTCTGCATTTGTTGCTGCCCCTCCATCTCCACTATAACCCGCTGTTCCGTTACCAACAATTGTGCTGATAATTCCTGTTGTATTTAACATTCTAATTGTAAAATTATAATCTCCAATATATATGTTGTTAAAATTGTCCATTGCTAATCCTACAGGTTGATTTAATTCCGCATTTGTTGCCTGCCCTCCATCTCCGCTATAACCTTGCGTTCCGGTTCCGGCAATCGTTGTAATAATTCCAGTTGTACTTATTTTTCTTACAGCATCATTATTAGTATCTGCAATATACATATTTCCATAAGCGTCAAATAATATCGGTCCTGGAAAATTTAACTCTGCTGCCATAGCCAAACCACCATCACCTGAAAGACCTCCAGTTCCATTTCCTGCATATGTTGAAATAATGCCATTTGTGTTTACCTTTCTAATTCGATTATTCCGTGCATCTGAAACATATAAATTACCTGAAGCATCTATAATAGTATTAAATGGCTCATATATTTCTGCCGCAGTAGCTTGGCCCCCATCTCCACTATAACCACCTATTCCTGTACCTACAATGGTGGTTATAATCCCTAAAGTAGTTACTTTTCTTATTCTGCTATTTTGACCTTCTGTAATATAAAGATTACCTAAAACATCAAAAACTATACCCGAAGGATGATATAACTCTGCAGCAATAGCTTGACCACCATCTCCGCTATACCCACCTGTTCCTATTCCTGCTATAGTAGAAATAATACCTGCTGTAGTTACTTTTCGAACAACATTATTACCATCATCAGCAATATACATATTACCTTCAGCATCAAAAATTACGTCAAATGGGTGATGCAGCTCTGCTAACAAAGCTTGCCCTCCATTTCCGCTATAACCTGCTGTGCCATTTCCGGCAACGGTGGTAATTATTTGGGCGTTTAGGCTTAAAGTAAAGGTGGTTAAGGCAATAAGCAGGTATTTCATGGCGATTTGGCTTAAAACAAAGGTAGTAAAAAGCCCTTTAACTCAACCCATTAGAATAATTACCGCAGAGTTTGCCACAATTACTATAGGTATTGCTGCACTTCCTGCAGGTTTAGCTGCACTTCCTGTAGGTTTAGCTGCACTTACTACAGATATTGCTGCAATTACTATAGGTTTAGTTGCACTTCCTGCAGGTTTAGCTGCACTTACTACAGATGTTGCTGCACTTACTACAGATGTTGCTGCACTTACTACAGATATTGTCGCACTTATNNTTATTATAGGTATTGCTGCACTTAAGAAAGATGTTGCTGCAATAATCCATAAAAAAGAGGTAAAAACAGGCTTTGTAATAAGTTCTTGTTAATTTAGCGCGCTTTTTAATAGGCAGTAAACCGGCACTATGAGCGAAACTAAGCGTGTGGCATTTGTGGTTAACCCCAATTCGGGCTCTAAACGTGGTGTGGATATTATTGCGCTCATCTCCAAAAACCTTTCTGATAAAACCCCTTATGATATATTGGTATGGGAACATGCCAATAACTTTGAATACATACGCCAGCAAATTACCTCGGGCAAATACAGCATAGTGGTTGCCGTTGGCGGAGACGGCACGGTAAACGCCGTAGCCAAAAACCTGATTAATACAGGCATTGCTTTGGGCATTATTCCGCGTGGTTCGGGCAATGGCCTGGCACGCTCATTGGGCATCCCCATGAATACCATGGAAGCCATTAAAAGAATCGAATCGGGCACTATCCGCACTATAGATAATGGGTTGATTAACGGCAAGGCATTCTTCTGCACAGCCGGCATTGGTTTTGATGCGCAAATAGGAAGCCTTTTTGCAGGCAATAAAAAGCGTGGTTTATATTCTTATGTGCAAATAAGCATTAAACAGTTCTTTTCTTATAAACCCAAAGAATATACCATCCAACTTAATGATGATACCATTAAAATAAAGGCATTTTTGCTGACTTTTGCCAATGCGGGGCAGTATGGCAACGATTTTTACATAGCCCCCGAAGCCAAAATGGATGATGGATTGCTTCACTTGGTTATTTTAAAACCCATCAACCTGCTTTCCGTATGTTATCTTATTGTTAAGGTTTTATCCAGGAAGGCTCATCAATCAAAAAACATACTAACTTTCACCTCGAAAAACATTAAAGTAAAAAATTCGGCAACTATAGCAATACACTTTGATGGCGAACCAGACCAAATTGAGAACGAAATTGAAGTAAGTATCAATCCGGCTTCGCTAAAGGTGTTGTGCTAAAGGTTTTGCAGATAAAAGAATAACATTATGAAACACGGAAACGTTATTTGGTTTGAAATACCTGTAATAGACATAGACCGCGCTATGATTTTTTATTCTGAAATGCTTGGCGTTACTATTGTAAAACAAAAACTTCACAAAACAGATTACGGCATATTTGATAAAAAAAAGACAGGCATTGGAGGTGTATTGGTAGAAAGGTCTGAAAAAGCCGGAATGGGAGTAAGTCTGTTTTTTTATGTAAATGTATTATCAGATGCTATTGGTTCTGCTTTAGCACATGGCGGAAAAATGGTAACGCCTAAAACGCTGCTTAAACATACCAACGCCGAAGGAAAAACAGTTTTAGCTCAAAACCTGATTGATAACCAGGTAGGTTATTTTGCCGAACTGCTTGATAGCGAAGGTAACCAGCTGGCATTATACTCGCATTACTAATATTACTTAAGTGTAAATTTCACAAGTTTTCGTCATTGCGAGGGGTTTTCAACCGAAGCAATCTCAATATTTAGCATCAGATTGCTTCACTTTGTTCGCAATGACGATACAATCTGCAAAGAGTACCGTTATTTAGGCGCGTAAATAGGTTTATCTTTTTTATCTATATCCTTTCTCACATTATCTGTTTTGTGTTTAGCATTCTTCACGTCCACATCTTCTTCCAGGTTCCATTTACCATGTTTAAAAACAAAAGCATCATAGCTAAAATCAGGTCCGTAGTACTGAGACATACCTTCTAAAAAATTATCTTTAGGTACTAAGTGGTCAAACACAATGGCCTTTACAGCCTCATTGTATTGCAAGGTCATGGTAATCTGCGCATTATATTCAAACATCACCCGTTTAGGATACTTTTTAGGCATCTTAAACACCTCTTTACCAAACACAGGCGAACCATCTTTTTTAAAACTTAGCACATCAATAAATTTGCGAACGGTTAATTTATTATTTCCATCCCAACCAAGCAGAATATAGTAATCTCCACAGGAAATAATATTGTAATACAACATGCCAAACCACTTGGTATTATCACTCTGGTAGCTTTCCGGGCTTTTTACAGTAGTAGATTTATCGGTAAGCTCATATATCTCATATTTTTTTGTTTTTGGATGAAGCGCCTGTATAAATCCAAAGTAATTATAGGTGCCATCCTGTCTGGGTATATTCCATGTTATAATGCGAAACCTTTTATCTGATGAGGTACGCAGGTTTATATCTTTAAGAGAATCAAACGGGTAATTAAAAGAAAGCGTATTAAGCAGAATCTCTTCAAACAAATGATAAAATTTTACGTTTGCTTTTAATTTAGCAGTATCTGTTTTAGAATAGAATACACTTTTCTGCATAAAGTATAAACTATCTTCATACTTTTTAAAATAAGCATTGTCCTTCTCATTTAAAGATTGTGCAGATACCTTCCCTCTTACCCCAATTAAGCAAGCTGCAAGAAACAAAAACTGTTTTACTTTTATTTTCATTAACCCGAATTAAAGATACTTCTTTTCTTAAGGAGTAGAAAGGCTCACAGGCAAAACTTTTCCATTAAAGTAATTATGCCCATCTAAAGCAAAATTGCCAATGTACTGCGCCATTTGTTTGGGGTTTACATCTGCCTGATAACCGGGAAACGCTTGCTTAAGCATTTCGGTATTTACCGCACCCAAACACAAACAATTTGCGTGTATATTTTTATCTTTTAGCTCTTCGGCTAAACATTCTGTTAAAATACTTAACGCCCCTTTTGATGAGCTGTAAGCACTCAATCCGGCAAACTTAGCGCTGCCGGTAATGCCACCCATACTACTTATATTTACTATATGTGCCATTTTTGTAATACCCATTATATCTATTAATTGTTGAGTAAAAAAGAATGGTGCCTCTATATTTACTTTATAAGTACTTTCAAAATCAGACACAGAAATATCTTTAAAAGGCTTGCTTACCAATGTAGCTGCATTATTAATAAGTATGTTTACTTCCTTAGTTGTTTTCTTAATTTTATCAGCAACAGCAAAAACTTCTTCGCTATGGCTAAAGTCTGCCGATATAATTTTCAGTTGCGAATGCGCTTTTATCTTTGTAGGATTAGAGCTAACAGCAATAACATGCATGTTATTTTCTAAAAAAAAGTTAATTAACTCCTTTCCTATACCCCGAGATGCACCTGTTATAACTACCGTCATGTTTTTTTAGTTTATCTTTACAATCTTCTTACAAAGGAAATGAATAAAATCACATTATTTAAAATTGCTTTTCTGTGCAGTCTTTTTTCATTTGCACAAAACATTGATACTACTAAATACCAAAAGGTTGCTCCGGGCGATACAATTAGAAATTACTACAATCAAAATAATAACAACAATACTTCCGGCGATACCATAAAAAACTATTACCCTTCCCAAAACAATCAGCAACAGGACCAAAACCAACAACCTAAGCAATACCAACCCGACAAATCCTACCCTTATCGAAATCAAAAGGGTAGAAATACTCCACCTAATACTAATGCAAATCAAAAGAAACAACCCACTTCTAATGATATAAAAGAAAAACTTTATTTTGGTGCTTATGCATACTTTACTGCCGGTGCAGTACCTGGCTATGGTGTTATATATTATGAACTATCTCCTCATGTAGCTTATAAGATTACAGATAATTTTTCTGCAGGGGTTCAAATTCTATATAATAATTCTGTGTTATCAGGTGGCGGACAATCACAATCATATAGTGTAATTGGCGGAGGCGCTTTCGCAAGGTATTTGTTGCCCAAAATTCAAATGTTTAATATTCAATTTTTTCCGCAAGTAGAATATGATATACTTGCTGTTCCAAGCGGTTATTTAAATAATGTAACTATTAAACGTACTGCAAGCGAGGAAAAGATGGCAGGCATGGGTATTAGAAGAAGTTATAATAAGGTGAGTTTATATATTTTGTTTATGTATGACTTTAGCCCTGCAATTTATTCGCCTTATTATTACGATCCTTTAGTATATCGTTTTGGGTTTTCTTATAACTGGTAAAACCTAAAGAAGAAACTCTTTCATTTCCTCTTGTAGTTTCTTTGCTTCTTTAGCTGCATATAATGCAAAGTCTTCTTTATTAGAAGCGTAAATAATTTGTCGGGAAGAATTAATCAGCAAACCAATATCCTTAGTTAAACCATACTTACAAACATCGGCTAAACTACCACCTTGTGCACCTATGCCGGGTATCAATAAGAAATGATTAGGCACAATCTTTCTTACTTCTTCCAACCATTGGGCTTTGGTAGCACCAATTACATACATCATATTTTCTTCGCTGCCCCATTGCTTAGATGTTTTCAATACCTGTTCATACAGATGCACTTCTTTTACATTATCTAAATGAACAATACGCTGCGTTTGAAAATCGAAAGCGCCTTCGTTACTGGTAAGGGCAAGTAATATCACCCATTTATCTTTGTAAGTAAGAAAGGGTTTAACCGAATCGCTACCCATATAAGGAGCAACTGTAATAGCATCGGCTTTCATTTCATTAAAAAAAGCACGGGCATACATGTTGGATGTATTACCTATATCTCCGCGCTTGGCATCGGCAATGATAAAATGACGAGGGTAATTTGTTTTTAAATAATCAATTGTCTTAACCAAACTTTGAAAACCCTTTACTCCATGCGCTTCATAAAAAGCCGAGTTGGGTTTATAAGAAACGCAAAAGGAATGTGTAGCATCTATAATAGCTTTATTGAAAGAGAAAATAGCATCATCTTCCTTCAAAAGATGCTTAGGAAGTTTCTCTATATCGGGATCTAACCCGATACAAAGAAAACTTTGCTTGCTTTTGATTTGAGTAATTAGTTCCTGACGAGTCATTAGTTACTTTAAACCAGGCATTTTAGGCATGTTCTTCAACATCTTTGCCATGCTAACTTTATCCTGAGACATGCGCATCATCTTTCTGGTTTCTTCAAATTGTTTCATCAGTTTGTTTACTTCCTGAACAGATTGCCCGCTGCCTTTGGCAATTCTAGAACGGCGGCTGCCATTAATGATATCTGGCGTTTCACGTTCTTTTGGTGTCATAGATTGTATAATAACTTCAATATTTTTAAAAGCATCGTCTTTAATATCTATATCCTTCATGGCTTTGCCAATGCCGGGTATCATACTCACCAAATCTTTTACGTTGCCCATTTTCTTTATCTGCTCTATCTGAGCTATAAAGTCATTAAAATCAAACTTATTCTGTGCAATCTTCTTGGCTAATTTGCGGGCATCTTCTTCATTGTGCTGCTCCTGCATTTTCTCAACCAGCGTAACCACATCACCCATGCCCAATATCCTGTCAGACATACGTGCCGGATGGAATACATCAATAGCCTCCATCTTCTCGCCGGTTCCTATAAATTTAATAGGCTTGTTTACAACCGTTTTAATAGAAAGAGCAGCTCCACCCCTTGTATCGCCATCTAATTTGGTAAGCACTACCCCTGTAAAATCTAATCTGTCGTTAAAGGCTTTGGCTGTGTTAACAGCATCTTGCCCTGTCATAGAATCTACCACAAACAAAATCTCGTTGGGTTTAATTTCTTTCTTCAGTGCAGCAATCTCCGTCATCATGGCTTCATCAACTGCTAAACGACCGGCAGTATCTATAATAACAACCGTGTTGCCATTTTCTTTGGCTTGTGCAATACCGCGCTTGGCAATAGATATAACGTCTTTGCTTTCTTTATCAGAAAAAACCTCTACACCAATTTGTTCTCCTAAAACATGTAACTGGTTAACAGCTGCAGGACGATACACATCACAAGCAATTAGTAAAGGCTTCTTACCACGCTTTGTTTTAAGGTAATTGGCAAGCTTACCCGAGAAAGTAGTTTTACCCGAGCCTTGCAAACCACTCATTAATATAATGGTAGGGTTACTTTCCAGCTTTATCTCGGCAGTTTCTCCACCCATCAAACTGCTTAACTCATCGTGAGTAATTTTAATCAACAATTGTCCCGGCGAAATAGCCGTTAATACATGTTGCCCCAGTGCTTTTTCTTTAACGGTATCAGTAAATTGTTTGGCAACTTTATAGTTAACGTCTGCATCCAGTAGTGCTTTGCGCACCTCTTTCATGGTTTCGGCAACATTTATTTCAGTAATTCTTCCTTGTCCTTTTAAAACTTTAAAGGCTCTATCCAGCTTCTCGCTTAAACTATCAAACATGGTGTTTCATTAAAAATTAAGAGTTCAAATTTAAGCATTTCTAAGTAAAAAGATAGAATTTAGAAGGCTTTGTTTGCCAATAGTTGCAGCTTATTTACTTACAATTACCTTCTTGGTACTTGTTTCGGTGCCGCTTGTAAGGGTAATGAAATAAACACCGGTATCAGGTAAAGTTAAGGTAGTATTTATTGTGTTTGGTTTTGCCTCATACACCAACTGCCCAAGCATATCAGTTACTTTTAGCTCATCTATATTTTTTATGTTGCCTGCAATACTAATATTACCACTACTGGGGTTGGGAGAGATATTAAAAGTAAGTTGCCTGTTAATTATTTTTATTCCAATACTTAAATCACAACCCACTCCCTGTTGCTGTGGGTTGGTATATACTGTTACGTTATTTTGAATAAAACAATTCAAATTACTTCCTGATTCAAAGCCAGGTGTAATTTGATATGCCAATCCAAGTGTACTACCAATACCTTCTATTAATTGAACATAATTAGTTGAATTACCTGCTAAAATACCTGTACTTATATGATACTGCTTTCTATAAGTCGTTCCGATTAAAATAGAATCAATAGAAGAAACATAATTTGAATCACAGCAGTTGTTATAACTTGTTGGTAGCGTATCTCCGATATTCAAATTAAAATCATATAAAAGCCTATCGGTTGTGGTTGATACAGCACAGTAATATACTTTTTTATGAACAGAATCCTGTCTTATTGCGCCTGCATACGTATTATAATGTACACAACAATCATCAGAAGGGAGTTGGCAATACTCGTAACCACTACCTAATAATTTTTTGTAGTGGAGAGATGAAATAATAGTATCGCCTGCTAAGAAAATAATATTAGGGGAAGTAACCTGGCAAGGAGGAGACCCAGTATAGTCATACCAATACATTTGATTCCACTTAGCACTTGTATCAGGAAAGGGATGATACACATTACTTTGCCCGTATCCTGTTTTAAAGACAAATAACAATGTAGTGATAAATAGAAGTACTCTTTTCATTACGCCGTACACACGTATCCCTAAGATTATTTTATTCATTTTGTAATGATTTGATATTGTGCGTTTAAGGTTCGTATTTGCTGGTAGTTATTGATTGAATCAATATTTGCTCAGTTATATTTATTTTGCTGGGTGTTTGAAGCATAAAAAATAATCTTAGGGATA
>PLYA01000005.1 GCA_003153315.1 Bacteroidota bacterium | reverse complement strand
AAACAAGCATGATAGTATGCTAAACTACGATGATAGTTTGTTAAACAAGCATGATAGTATGCTAAACTACGATGATAGTTTGTTAAACGAGTATGATAGTATGCTAAACTACGATGATAGTTTGTTAAACAAGCATGATAATTTATTAAATAAGCATAATGGTTGATGCAATAAACAGACCACGAGTATTATAAATCAGGAGTTTTAGCTAAAAAGAGCCTTTTTATGCCTCTTTAACCAGCACGTGTGTAAAAACAGTAGAGGCAGTACCACCCACACTTTGTATTAAACCTACGTTGGCTTCTTTTTTTATCTGGTTAGCCCCTGCTCTGTCTGTTAGTTGCAAATAAGCTTCCACAGCCTGATAAACTCCCGATGCACCAATAGGATGCCCTCTGCCTTTTAAACCACCAAAAGTAGAAACAGGTATTTTGCCTGTGGGGGTAATTTCTTCTTCAAAAGCCAGTTTCCAACCTTCGCCTTGTTTGGCAAAGCCCATAGCTTCTAAAGAAAGGGTAGATATGATAGAATACGCATCGTGCAATTCAAAGAAGTCAACATCGTTGGCAGTAATCTCAGCCATATTAAAAGCTTTGTTGCCCGAACGCTGAATTCCTTCAGCAGCCAAAGGATTAGACCTGTCGCCAATGGCAATATACTCGGTAGAAGAAGCCGAAGCAGTAATTTTTATGCTGGGAGAGTTATTGCTTGCAGATGGGTATTTAGATAATACTATAGCCGCAGCACCATCACATATAGGCGATGCATCAAACAAACGTATCGGACTGGTTAAGAATTTGGAGTTGATATAATCAGTAACCGAAATCTCTTTATGAAACATGGCATTTGGGTTTATGTTGGCATTTTTATGTGCATTAACCCCAAACATGGCAAAATTATCAGGCGATACATCGTATTTATCAATGTACATCTGCATCAGGCGGGCATTAAGGGTAACAAAAGTTTCGCCTTTACCACCTTCTTTTTCCCAGTCGGATGCAGTTGCAATAGATTTGGTGATGAAATCTTTATCCTCGTGGCTCATTTTTTCTACTCCGCAAACCACCACTGTATCGCACATACCGCTCATAATAGCCATAAAGCCCATACGCAAAGCCGCACCACCCGAACCACAGGCAGCCTCAATATTGATGGCTTCGGTGCCTTTCAATCCGGCTTCGTTAGCTACCAATGGGGCTAATTGTTCCTGATTAGAAACCATACCCGAAAGCATGTTGCCCAAAAAGATGGCATCAGCTTTTTCAACGCCTGCATCCTTCATAGCAGATTTAACAACGCTTGCACCCATCTGACGGATACTAAGTTCTGAGGTCTTTTCAACCTTTAACTGGCCTACGCCTGTAATATAAACCCCGGGTTTTTGATAGTATTTCATTATGTATTGTTTATTCGTATAAAATTATTGTTTCAAAAATAGGTTGCCGTCCGTTAAGGTTTCGTAATTCTAATCATGGTTATCCATGATCCTAATCATCAAAAACTCTAATACAAAATTAGGTCAAAAGAAAACAGCCAATGTTAAGCGAAGATTATCAGATTGTTAAGTTTATGTTAAGGTTATTGGCATTAAGCCATAAATTTCTCTCATTCCCGGAAGACATTTAGGCTCTTGAACTACCTATTTGGACTCTTATATAAAAAGAAAAGGCTTCTGTTTGTTAATAAACTATGGTTTTTGTTAAAAACTGAGCGCTTAACTCAAAAACTTAACGATTTGTTAATCTAAGCAGGTTCATTTAAATGCTATTTTTGCCCGCAAGTGAATATCCTAAACAGGGTTTATTAAGTAAATTATTTAGCTTAATGTAACCGACTGAAACCACTTGTATTGAAAGAGACGTTCTAAAAACATCGTAAACAATAACAAGATGAAGAAAATATTATTTGCTATTTCTATTGCCTTGATGGCAACCACAGCTAAAGCCCAATGTTTGCAAATTGAAAGTATATTGGTTGATGCCTGTGTGCCCGGAGGAGGCTGTATAAATGCAGGAAGTCCGAACTGCAATTGTGAAGGTAAAAATGAAATGGTAATTTTTAAGGTTGGACCGGCTGCTTTAAATACAGCTAATTTAACTGCCACGTGGCCATCTATTGGTTTTTTGGGATGGCAAACACCCAATGCACTTACAGATTCTTTGTGTGATACATTGAACAGGACTATCATAAAATGTGGTTATTTAAAACAACCGGTGGGCGGCGTATTGCCTGCAAACTCACAGGTGCTTATAATTACTTCTACTGATATGTGTACCGGAGCCAACTCATTTGCTAATTTAACAGATACCTTGTATGTTATTTTTCAAATAGCAGGGCATTATCAGGGGCATTTTGTAAATCAGAACAATGGGGCTACTGTTAGTCCTACTCCTTCCGGAGTAAATGTTTTCAGGACATTAACGTTAACATCAGTTGCACCTTCTCCCGCTTGCAGTGAGGCGGTTACTTACAATGCTAATTTATTGGTTAATACATTTGGAACATATGGGGGTACAACCGCAGAAAACGACGGGGCTACTGTTGAATATGATGCTGCCGGTAACCCTACCTATGTAAACAATGGTTGCAGGGTACCTTATATACCTATACAATTAACTGTTAACACCCCTGCCGCTATTTGCAGTAATGGTACGGTTACTGTTAGCGGTACTGTTACAGGGCCTGCCACCACTTATTCCTGGACTACAAACGGTACAGGAACGCTGAGTATACTTACAGGAACACTCAGCGCTTCGGGTACTACTACTGTAAATACAGTTTATACACCCGGTGCTGGAGAAAGTGGTACGATTACTTTTACTTTAACCGCGCATGGTAAATGTTCTTTGGCTGTTGTTACAAACACGGTAGCTTTAACCATAAACCCTGCACCAACACCTGTAATAAGTAGCTCTGCAGGGGCAACTATTTGTAATGGTGCAAGCACAGTGTTAACGGCTACTAATACCGGAGCAACTACCTATACCTGGAGCCCCGGCGGAAGTACGGCAACAACTATTACAGTAAGTCCAACCAATACGGTTACACCAACTGTTTATACAGTAAGTGCCCATAACACTTGCGGAACAACTCCTGCAACTTTTACGGTAACGGTTAATCCTACACCTGCCATAGTTGTAAATAGCCCAACAATATGTATTGGTTCAACGGCTACTTTAACGGCAAGCGGAGCAAGTACTTATACATGGAGCACAGGAACGATTGCTGCCAGCACAACAGTTAATCCAACCGTACCAACAAATTATACGGTTACAGGAACTAATGTAACTAGTTGCACCGCAACAGCTATGGCAACCGTCAGCGTAAATGCTTTACCAACTATTACCATTGCAAACGATAGTGTTTGTAAAGGAACTACAGGCACACTTGTGGCAAACGGAACAGCTAATACTTTTACCTGGAATACAGGCGTTACAGGTTCAACATTTACTGTTGCTAACGTAAACAGTAATGCTACGTATACCGTTACCGGAACTAACACAGCAACTACCTGTACCAATACGGCCGTTGGAAATATTATTGTAAGAACACAACCTACAGTAAATGCCTTGCCAGCTAATATATGCCCGGGAACTACCACCACACTAACTGCAACAGGAGCAAACACCTATACATGGAATACGGGTGCCACAACCCCTTCTATTGTGGTTACTCCTACTGTTAATACTACTTATACAGTTGCCGGAACAGACATTAATGGTTGTGTAAGTGCTACGGCAACAACAAGTGTTACCTTAAGTTCAAGTTCTAATTTAACGGTTACTGCTTCGGTTGCTAATGCTTGTCCGAATGTTTCGTTTACCTTAACAGCATCGGGTGCAAGTCCAAATACATATACATGGACAGCTTCTGACGGAACGGCTATACCAAGCAACTCAGGTCAGGTTGTAGAAACACAAACAGCATCGGTAACTTATACCGTATCGGGTTCTTTAGGCGGTGGTTGTACCACGAGCCCGGCAACCATTACCGTTAATATGGCTACACCGGCAACACTTACTGTTACAGCTAATCCGGCTAACGCACAGGTTTGTCAGGGAAATTCCATTACACTTACGGCAAGTGGGGCAAGTACCTATACCTGGACACCAGTCATAACCAATGGAGTTGGTTTTGTTCCCGCTTCATCACAGGTATATTCTGTTGCAGCAACTGATGGAAATGGATGCCCTGCAAATGCTACACAATCTGTAACGGTAAATACACCTCCGGTATTAAGTGTAAGTTCTCAAACTATATGCCCTACCGCAACAGCTATATTATCTGCTTCACCTTCTACCTTAACTTCGTATACTTGGAGTACAGGTGCATTTACATCAACTACAACGGTTAGCCCTGTTACCAGCACACCCTATACGGTAAGCGCTACAGATGCTAATGGTTGTGTGGGTACCACCATAACTACCGTTAATGTTGTAAACAGTTTAAGTATTACCATACAAGCCACACATTCCTTATCCTGTTCTGGGGCATTAGATACTTTAATTGCTATAGGTGCGCAGAATTATATATGGACACCAAGTGTAACTTCTATTTCAGCTACTAATAATTCTGTTACAGTAAACCCAACTACCCCAACAACTTATTCTGTTAAAGGTTCTTCGGGTACCTGTTTAGATTCTACAACCATTACTATAGGTATCGCAGCACCTATTGTAATTTCTATCAATGCAAGTCCAAGTGCAACATTATGTGCAGGAAGCCCTTTAACTTTAAGCGGAAATCCTGCCTCTACTTATACCTATACATGGAGTAGTGGAGTGGTTGATGGTGTTTCTTTTACACCTCCATCATCTCCTTTAACACAATCATACAATGTTATAGGTACCGATGCAAATGGTTGTACAGGAAAAGATTCTGTTACTATAATGGTAAACCCTACCCCGACAATAAGTATTAATCCTAGTTCCCCATCAGTATGCTTAGGTGAGGATAGCACTACCTTAATTGCTTTTGGTTCTACTATACTAAGTTATACATGGAGTACAGGTGCAACTCCTACATCAACTATAAATGTTTCTCCTGCAAGCACACAAACTTATGCCGTAATAGGTACCGATGGAAATGGTTGTATTACAAGCGGTGGAGCCTCAACAACAATAATAGTAAATGTGCCTACACCTATAAATATTAATAGTTCTATGGGTAATTCTGTCTGCTCTGGGGCAACTACTACTTTAACAGCAACAAGTACGCAACCATCTTATACGTATACATGGAACAATGGAACTGTTTCTAATATCAATACCGTAAGTCCTGTTACCCCTACCAGTTATAGTGTAAATGGTATTGATGTTAACGGGTGTAAAGATTCAGCAACAATATCTATAAGTATTAGTCCGGCACCAGGATTACCAACAGTAACAGGCAATACATTTGTTTGCTGGAATGTACCTACCATTCTGACAGCTACCGATGCTGTGAATGGTGTAAATTATGTTTGGGTAGGGCCTACACCTTCTACCAATACAGTTTCCTCTTCATCAACGGCAAGTATTACTTTGCCCGGTACCTATGTAGTTATTGCAACTAATGCCTGCGGAATTAGTACCCCTGCATCTTATTCTTTAATAGGAGATAGTGTTAAAGCAATCATTACTTCGCCGTCAGTTTCTCCTTTAACTGGTTTTGCTCCGGATACAGTTGTTTTTTCAGGTCAGGCGATTTCAACTAATGGTACTATTATTAGTTACCATTGGAGTTTTGGAAATGGAGACTCAGCTTTTGTTCAAAACACAAGTGAGATTTATACTGCACCAAGTTTAAGTGTAAATACTTATACGGCAACTCTTATAGCTTTCGATAATAAGGGTTGTTGGGATACTGCGCACACAGTAATAATAGTTAATGAAATCCCCACAACTATTATAATACCTAATATATTCTCTCCTAACGGAGATGGCATAAATGATGTTTTTAGCATAAAGGCTACAGGTATCAGTAATTTTGATTGCCAAGTTTATGACCGTTGGGGAATTTTATTACATGAATGGACAGGACTTGATGGCGGATGGGATGGCAAAGGCAAAAACGGAAATAGCAGTCCTGATGGTACTTATTTCTATATTATTAACTATAAAGATATATACAGTAAAACTATAAATAAACATGGTTTTTTTGAATTAATACGTTAAGTAATTGCCTTTAGAATTTCACTTTGCACCAAAAAAAACAGATACTTTAATCAGTTGAAATGCATTTTTAGGATTAAATAATTACGCCCATTTAACAATATCTTATAAACATCATGTTAATTATAAGTATTTTTTTTTGTAATTTCATGGTTTGTTTTAAATGTTAATTAGTCGCAATATAAAAATACTGCTTCCTTTAATCCTATTTGGACATACTTTATTTGCGCAATACTTTGCCAAAAGAGATTCATGGAAGAAAGAACAAAAAGAGATTTATTTTGGTATAGGTGCATCTAACTTTTTAGGAGACCTAGGTGGATTAAACAGGGTAGGTACCCATTATAGTTATGCAGATATGGAGATGCATCTTACTAAAACAGCTTGGACAGCGGGATACAGATACCGCATAAGTAAAAAGTGGGCTTCTAATACTTCCTTTGCTTTCATGCAGGTATCGGGAAATGATGCTTTAACTAAAGAGCCAATTAGGAATAATAGGAACTTAAATTTTAAATCGAATATATTTGAATTAAGTACGCGTGTTGAATTTGCTCTATCTTTTGATAAACATGGAAATAAGTACAAAATTAAAAAAACCATGTTTCGTCGATACCATTCTTATGGCTCCTATTATTATTTAGTTGCAGGAATTGGGGCTTTTTATTTTAATCCCATGGAATCTTATGGTGGTAACTGGTACAACATACATGATTATAGCCTTGAAGGGCAGGGATTACCCGGTGGACCAAGACAATTTAAAAGAATATCTATTGCCATCCCAATTGGGATTGGTGCAAAATATATTATTGCGAGAAGGGTTTCTGTTGGTATAGAATACTTATTTAGAAAAACATTTACAGATTATATAGATGGTGTTAGTACTGTCTACTATAGCCCTGATTTATTAATGAAATACAAAGGTCCTATAGCAGTAGCTTTAGCAGACCCTAATTTAGGAAGGATACCCGGTCAAACCATACCGGGTCAAGAGCGCGGTAACCCAAAAGATAAAGATTCTTATTTTACTTTAGAAGTAAAAATAGGGTATATTTTACAAAGTAAAAAACATCGCCGTGTAACTAAAGCAAAGTTCTAATAATTTTAGAACTTGTTTAATACCGTTTAACTTTATTTAAATTCATTCTTACCAATTATATAATATCCTATCTAAGTTTTTGTTAACTTTAAGAACATTTTCTCTTTATGTATAGGAATTTAATAAAGCCATTAATTGTAACAATAAGTATTACGTTACTTTCTTTTTCAATTATTAGTTTTTCATTTGATAGAAATCAAATAATACTTGATATTATCATGAATGGCATAGATAATGCCCATTACAGCCCCCAAAAATTAGATGATAATTTTTCCGTTAAATTTTTTGATTTATATATAAAGCGTTTAGACATTAATAAAATGTTTTTTATGCAGCCTGATATAGATAATATGGCAAAATATAAAACGAAAGTAGATGACCAGATTAAAGCCGAAACGTTTGAATTATTTAATTTATCCAATGATTTAAAAACTACCCGCATACTTGAAAAGGAAAATTGGTATAAAGAAATTCTTTCAAAACCCTTTAATTATAAAATAAATGAAGATTATGAAACAGACGGAGAAAAAACAGCATTCGCAAAAAACGAAGAGGAATTAAAAAATAAATGGAGACAAAGTTTACAATATCAAACTGTTGCCAGACTTAATGATTTGTTGATTACTCAGGAAAAAATTAAGGCAGTAAAAGCTATACGGGATACTACAGCAACTATAAAACCATTTGATTCGCTGGAAATTGAAGCTAGAGCTAAAGTTCTTAAATCGAATAATGATTGGTTTAAACGTTTAAAAAAACAAACCAAGAAAGACCGATTTTCTGAATACATAAATACTATAACTGCAATGTATGACCCACATACTGAATTCTTTCCTCCAAAGGAAAAAAAGATGTTTGATCAAAGTATGAGCGGGCAATTAGAAGGTATTGGTGCCAGACTTCAACAAAAAGACGATTACATTAAAGTTAGTGAGCTTGTTGCTGGTGGGCCCGCATACAAACAAGGTGATTTAAAAGCAGGCGATATAATTATGAAAGTAGCGCAAGGTAGCAACGAGGCTGTTGATATTGTAGGAATGGATATTGATGATGCCATTGATTTAATAAAAGGAAAGAAAGGTACAGAAGTACGACTAACCATTAAAAAACCTGATGGTTCATTGAAAATAATTTCCCTAATTAGGGATATTATTCCATTAGACGAAACTTTTGCACACTCTGCTATTATACAAAAAGAAAAAAATAAAGTGGGTTATATCAGACTTCCTTCCTTTTATAGCGGCGGTTTTGCAAGAAATGGAGCACACTATTGTGCTCAAGATGTAAAAAATGAAGTATTAAAATTAAAAAGTGAAAATGTAAATGGTATAATTTTAGATTTACGAGATAATGGCGGAGGTTCTTTACCCGAGGTAGTTGATATGGCAGGATTATTTATTAAACAAGGTCCAATTGTACAAGTCCGTAAAAAGGGAGGGGAAATGGAACAATTAATTGATAAAGATCCAAATCAAATATATGAGGGGCCTCTTGTAATTATGATAAACAGAAATAGTGCATCGGCTTCAGAAATTATGGCTGCTGCCATGCAAGATTATAAAAGGGCTGTACTAATAGGTACTCAAAGCTTTGGAAAAGGTACTGTACAATCATTTTTAGATTTAGATAATTATTTGTTGCAACAATTTGATTCATTAAAACCACTTGGGTCATTAAAGGTTACGATGCAAAAATTCTACCGCATAAATGGGGGAACTACTCAATTACGTGGGGTTACACCTGATATAAATTTAGTCGATCCTTACTTTTATATTGACTCTGGAGAGAAAGAACTTGATAATCCGATGCCTTGGGATGAAATGCCTAAAGCTGATTACGCAGTATTTAATTCCATAAAATACGATAAGTTAAAAAAGGAAAGCTTAACTAGAGTTGATAAGAATAAAGAATTTAAATTAGTAAGTGAAGAGGCTAAAGAATTTAAAGAAAAGAAAGATGATACTAAATACAGTATAAACTTAGACAAGTTTATGGCAGAAGCTAAAAAATACAAAGATGATAGTAAGAAATACGATGAATTTAAAAAAGACATTCCGGGGGTTGATATATCTCTCATGAATATAGATATACAAAGACTTTCTGCTGACACGACCAAGCTTAACCGTGAAAAGAAATGGGCGCTTAACTTAAGGAAGGACTTTTATTTGGACGAAGCAAGTAATGTAATAAAGGATATGAAATAAGAGATATTATCTCACATTAATTAAATACTCGGCAATACATTCATTATTTAAATAAATAGTAAAATCAGATTTTACGGCGGCAGGAAAAACATATTTAAAATAATACTGCTTTTTTACTTCATCATATACTAAGTTTACAGGTGTTAGAAATTTATCTGCATTAATAAGTACTGCAGCATTTTTAAGAACTGCGCCACTTGTTATATTTACTTTTAAAGTATCTTTTTGATGCCATTTGAATACCCCTTTCTGTAGAGAAATATTTTCAATATTAAAATGAAAATAATCTGTATAATAAACAGGCCACTTAGTAAATAATGATTTCTTCACAGATTTATTTAAGAATTGAAACTTCTTATCTTTAGGGTAGTGATCTAAAATAAACTTTTGAGGGGGGGTAAGAAAATAATGTTCGTCAAACTCTTTCACATATTTTCTAGATACCACATTATATTTACTCGTCGCCCAGGTAACATCTACCAAATACCAAGTATCATATAATTGAACACAATTCCAGGCATGATCTGTTTTATTTAAAGATTTATTTATATCCTTCACTTCGGTTTTTGTATAGCCCGTAATTACTTCACAAGGAATTTTTATGGTATTGCACATCTCCTTTAAAAGATTTGAAAATCCCTGACAAACTGCTTTGTTCTTACGGACAACCTTATCTGTTTCAATAACATTTTGCGCACTTTTATTATACTCTATATTATCAGTAATCCATCTGAAAATAGCTCTAAACTTTTCATGTTCTGTCTTTAAATCCTGCGTTAAAGAAGAGGCTATTTCTGTTACCGTTTTATATTTTTTTTTAGGGAAATTTAAGGCAATGCTATCTGCCCGCCTGTAATCAAAGGCTTTTAATTCAACCAGCGACTGGGAAAAACCACATACAGAAAATAAAAATAATATCAGAAAACGAATCATCTTTTACAAAGTAAAAATAAAAATTAAATACAATAGCGCATCTTAAAATATATTATCAACTTTGAAGAAAAATATCATATGTTAGCAGAGATAATTACCATTGGCGATGAGATTTTAATTGGGCAGATTATTGATACAAATTCTGCCTGGCTTGGCACAGAACTTAGTAACATTGGTATCTCGGTAAAACAAATTACGTCTGTTAGCGATGATAAACAACATATTTTAGAAGCCCTTGCTTTAGCAGAAAAAAGGGCTGATATTATTATTATTACCGGGGGGCTTGGCCCTACCAAAGATGATATAACTAAACATACTTTATGTCAATATTTTAATACGCATTTGATTATGAATGATGAAGTGCTTAAACACGTAGAAGGCTTCTTTAAAAAACGTAATCGCCCCATGCTGGAAGTAAATACAAAACAAGCTGAAGTACCTGCCAATTGCGAAGTATTATTTAATAATTATGGTACAGCGTCAGGGATGTGGTTTGCCTATAATGGGAAAGTATTTATCAGTATGCCCGGTGTACCTTTTGAAATGAAAGGTATTATGGCTGATATTGGTTTAAATAAATTAAAACAAACTTTTATCCTGCCCTTTATCTATCACCGTACTATTTTAACACAAGGCATTGGCGAGAGTTTTTTGGCCGATAAAATAAAAGATTGGGAAAACAATCTTCCCGAAAAAGGAATTAAACTTGCTTACCTCCCCTCGCCCGGCATGGTTAAACTGCGTTTATCTATAAAGGGTGAGAACAAAGAACAGATAAAAAAGATTGTAGATGAGGAGGTAAAAGCGCTTTATAACCTTGCTTCAGAATATATTTACGGAGAAGAAGAATTAGGCAAAGAAGCCCCTACCTTTCAGAGTATAATAGGTAAAATGCTTACCGACAAAAAACAAACCCTTGCCATTGCAGAGAGTTGCACAGGCGGCTATATATCTCATTTAATTACATCCGTTGCAGGAAGTTCTGCCTATTATAAAGGAAGTGTAGTTGCTTACGAGAATGAAATTAAAATAGCCCAACTAAACGTAAATCCCGATACCATTAAAACCTTTGGTGCTGTTTCTTTAGAATGCGCCGAAGAAATGGCAAAAGGTATTTTAAAAGTATTTAATACCAATTATGCCATTGCCACCACAGGCATTGCCGGGCCCACAGGCGAAACACCAGATAAACCCATTGGCACCGTTTGCATTGCCATTGCCACAAAACATGAAATAAAGGCAGAACGTTTTATTTTTGGTAATAACCGAGAACGCAATATACACATGGCAGCTGATATGGCTTTGAGTATGCTTAAAAAGATAATTCCAGAAAACTAAATGCAAGCAAAACACCTGCTTATTATTTGTGGTCCTACGGCGGTTGGTAAAACAGTACTGAGTGTGCAGCTTGCCAAATATTTTACTACAGAAATTATTTCGACAGACAGCAGGCAGCTTTATAAAGAAATGAATATAGGCACTGCAAAACCTACCCAGCAAGAAATGCAGGGAGTGCCCCACCATTTTATTGATTGCGTTTCTATTCATCAACACTATACAGCCGGAGATTATGAACAGAATGTAATAAAAAAATTAGATGAATTATTTACGCAACATAATGTAGTTATTATGTGTGGTGGTACAGGCTTGTATATTGATGCTGTTTGCAAAGGTTTTGATGAAGGAATGGAAAGCAACTCCGAAATAAAAAAACAAATTGCACAACAATATCATCTTAACGGGCTTATTTGGCTACAAGAACAGGTAAAGAAACATGATGTTGATTTTTATACTCAGGCTGATATAAACAACCCACAAAGATTGATGCGCGCCTTGGAAGTTTGTTTAACAACTGGCAAACCATACTCTTCGTTCAGAAAGAATATTGCTGTTAAAAGAAGCTTTGGCGTGATAAAAATTCTTCTTAATGAAGAAAGAGAAAGTCTTTATGCAAAAATAAACCAACGGGTAGATGAAATGATGGTAAAAGGATTTTTAAAAGAAGCCGAAAGTCTTTATCCCTTTAAGCACTTAAATGCATTGAATACAGTGGGCTATAAAGAGCTATTTGATTATTTTGAAAACAAAACATCGTTAGCTAAAGCTATTGAGCTTATTAAACAACATACCCGAAATTATGCCAAACGACAAATTACCTGGTTTAAGAATGATGAAGATTGCAATCAATTCTATCCTTCAGATATTGAAAAGATAAAAGCTTTTACCGAGATTATAATTCAAAACAACTAAGCGTAAAAAGGGAGATTAAATAGTAAACTTAGTTAATTATTTTTTTATAGATTTTCTCTCCGGAAGTCGCAACAACTGAAATAATTAATGCCTGGTTTTCGTAACCGGAAGTATTCACATACATTTTTTCATTCATTACACCTTCCATTTTTATATTGCTGTTGCTTTTTTGTCCAAGTATATCAGAAACAGAAACAACAGCATCTGTTTTTGTATTATAATTAAATTGCACATAAATTCCTGTTGCATCTCTATTAATAACGATGTTGTTATTTACCCCTGTTGTTTGTTTAATAGCAGTTGCTTCCTCTGTAATTGTAATAGCTCCTGAATAGACAGATGTATCGGCACAAACCGAACCAAAAGCGGTAAGGGTTACCGTATATGTTCCCGGAGTAGCATAATTATGATTTGTATTTACATCATTAACTCCGGTTCCATCACCAAAATCCCACCAGAAGTTGTTTGCATTTGTGCTTCTATTTATAAATGATGCACCTTCAAAATTATTCATAGAAACTGTGTCGGAAGAAGGAGTATAAAGGGCGGCTGGAGATAACGTGCCTTGTAAATAAAATGTAAGTGTTCCATTATTGCAGGTTCCGTTTGTATTAATATCTACCCTATAAGCTCCTGCGTTAGCTCCTGTTAATGTATCGGGTGTGCTTTTCAGTAAAGATGTTTTTATAATATTATTCAGTGAGTCTTTCCAGTAATAATTCCACGGAGCTGTACCGATACCACTTGCAATTATATATCCATTACCTGATGAAGGACAGGTGGGATTTGTAAAATTGCCCGAAACGGATAGCATGGTAATGGTAATATTTAATACAAAGCGCGCAACACTTTCTGTATCGGATATAGTACAAGTATAAGCACCCAGCCTTAAATCCTGATTGCTATTTGTAAGATTATCATGCAACATAAGGCATGCTCCTGCGGGCAGGTTTTGTATATTGTTTGCAGAAATCTGATAAGAGCCGCTAGTGCCTGTTACTACTTTTACAGGAATACTCATGTTTTGGTTTAAAAATGGGAGGCCTTTTATCTGAAAATCTATGCTATCTAATGTTGTAACAATATTAAGATAACCCGGAGAAACACCTAAAGAAGGGGCATCATAATTAGCATTATAAGCAAAGGTTGCACTAGAATCAAAATACACTACTGTTTCGTTGTGCATAGATTGTCCATCAGCTACAAGCCTCAATAACATGGGTGTAGTTGCTTTTAAAGAACCTATGCTTAGTTGGATAAAACAACTTACCAATAAAACCAGTTTAGTTATTTGTTTCTGTGCGGGTATTTCTTTTTTTGTTTTCATAGTGCTTACTTTAATTAATTACTAGTTTTTTCTTTTCTAATTCAGTTAAATATTTGCTTTTAATTTTTTATCATTTTCATAGTAGTAACATGTCCTTCTCCGTCAGAAAGATTTAAGAAATAAATTCCGCTTGCCATTTCACCCATGTTTTCAAAACTTACCTGATTTTTACCCTGATTGCAAACCAATGTGCTTTCTGATATAAGTTTACCATCCATACTAAGGATACATGCTTTTATGCTTGCATTTTTTGGACAAGTAATAGCAAGATTAAAATTGGTTGAAAAAGGGTTTGGGCTAATTGTATTTACCTGAAGTGCGTTATTGATACTATTTGCAATTCCTGTGCTATTATTAATTTTATTAGCCATGATAAATTCATTTTTACCACCCTGTGCTACCAAACGGAATTTAGAATTTGATGCATCATCTGTAGCATTACTAATTCCCCAGTTATAAGAAGTTTGCGCATTTCTATCTAATAAAACCGGTGTTGAAGAAGAGCTTGTTCTGTGTCCTGCAGAACTGCAACTGGTGGTATCATAATAATAAACAACACTATAAGTTCCTTGGTAAGCAGGTATAAAAATTCCGTAATAATAAGGAGTGCATAAGTTAGATACGCCTGCGGGTAATGAAGAGTCAGCCGGAGCAGCATTAACCTGATATATATAAATGCCATTTGTAGCAGAACCTAAACTATCAATTAGTAAAGAATCTCCATTTGCAGGGTTTACATATACATAAGGAGCCGGACCGCTAAGATAGGTGCTGTTATTGCCTACTGGAGCACCTACATTTACTAGCGTACAGTTTATTTCAATTGCACCAATCTCTATATCCCCATAAATATCTGATGTTACTTGAACTATTAAAGTATCGTAATTTAAAGAATCCATGTTAGAATAAGCAACTATTCCTTTTATGGTAGAGTCTACTTTTGTACACATCATACTTTGAATAGCAGAACTGGTTAGTGGTGTAGCCCAAACAGAAACTTCATCAATATTTCCATTAAAATGGCCTGAATTTTGTGAGTTAGCGCCTGCGGTGTAATGAAAAGTAGTATCAAATGCTTTGATGTTTTGGCCGGATGTAACCAGGGTACTTGCTTCCAAAATTCCGTTTACATATATGTTTACGTTAGAACCATCAAATACTCCCACCACATTATACCAATTGCCTGCTACCGGGTTTGTAGTACCGGTTACCGTAAACTTAGACATAGAGTCCATTTGAATAACAAACTGAAAGGCACTGTTATTGGCATTATGTTGTAACCAAAATTGCCCGTTACTATTAGCGGTATCGCTTGATGTTACAATGATACTGTTAGCACCTGCATTTGCTTTGTCGTTCCAGTTAACCCAGGCAGCTACCGAAATATTATTTACATAGTTCAATCCCAAATCATTATTTAAGGCGGTAACGATACTGTTGCTGCCGTTAAATGATAAACATTTATTTGATGGCTGAGCTACACAATTTAACGTCATAAGCAGGCAGAAGAAACCTGCCAGTTTTAAAGATTTCATTTTAGTGTTGAAATTCGATTTTTTATTGTTTAAGTTTTTCATGGTTTTATTTTTTTATGTTATTGAATTAATTATAAAGCAAAATTAGGTCACGAACCCCGCGTACTAAATAGTTGGAAAGATGATAGTGATGTAGTACTAATAAATAGGATGATGTAGTACAAACTATGACAAACAGCATTCGATTGTCTGAAACGCCCTTGTAATAAGGGTTTTAAACTAAAAAAGATGGGTAAAACAGGTTCTGAAAAAGAATTATATAAGGATGCTCGGCATGTATTTTTTACTATTTATTACATAAAAAAGCACCTTTTTTAAAGGAGTAAAATAAAAAAAGCCCGCTTTTCAGGCGGACTCTTTTTTTGCAAACGAAGCGCAGCAATCTTAGCCAGACATAGATTGCTTCGTCACACTTCCCCGCAATGACGGAAGGCTTATAGCACCTTAACCACCACTGTTGCCGATGGCGCGCTTTTGCCGGCAGTGCCCGAAGAGATAATACGCACAGCGTATTTAGTACCACTAACTAAACCACTTAAGGTAATTTTTGGTTTGTGGCATACATCGGTTATTTCCCAATCAACATACACCCGTGCGGTAGAAGTATTGGTAGTTGTACTCCCTGTAGCTCCGCCGGTGGCAGAAAGGTCGCTGCTTATCTCAACAATAAAAGCACGCGCATATTTCACATTTTTCCAGCTTAGTGCAATATCACCCTCAACAGTAGATACACCTTTTACATCGGTTGGTGCATTTGGCACAGGCGCTTTTGTGCGCGGAGCTTCCACATCCATACCTGCACTTCTTATAATAGACTCTGCATCGCCACCCAATAGTGCAGCAGCATTGGCAGTTTGTTCTACATAGTTACCCAATTGGTTAAGCAGCATATCTACCTTTTCTACCTGCGCGTTCATGGCAGATACCTTGCTATGGTCGCCGCTTTCAGCAGCACTTATGTCATTACCCAAAATAATTACCTGCGTATCTATAAAAGACAACGACGGGTTGGGTAAAGGATTAGGTGAAGAAAAATTACTATTACCCGTCATATCGGTTTTAATAATTCCCCACTTACTTATTCTTTTTGAGGGCGTGAGCCTGCTCAGCCCCAGACTTACTCTAATGGTTTTCATTTTTTTTAAATTTTAAAAATGATTTTATACTTTATTATTATAACACCATCTTTTTTGCTAACGACTGAAAAGACTCTTTTAAAAAGCCGATGCCATTGCACGCCCTGCGTTTATTGGCATTTGTTTGTTTTTGATATATTCATGCGTTTTTTTTATTAAAGGTAGCTAATTGGCAAACTAAGAATTACACTTTTCGACGAAACCCCAAAAAAACTTTTTTAACGGTCATTTTTAACAAAAAAACGGTCAAATCGATTTTTAAATCCTGCTGAATTTGAAATAACACTACATAGGGAATATTTACACTACATAGAGGAAATTTACACTACATAGGGAATATTTATGCTACATAGGGGAAAATTACGCTACATAGAGAATATTTATGCTACATAGAGAATATTTATGCTACATAGGGAATATTTACGCTACATAGAGAATATTTATGCTACATAGAGAATATTTATGCTACATAGGGAATATTTACGCTACATAGAGGAAATTTACGCTACATAGGGAATATTTACGCTACATAAGGAAAAATTATACTACATAGGGGATATTTAGGCTACATAGGGAAAAACAAGGTGGGATTTTGGTTAGATTTTTAAACCCGAAAGCCCAATACACAAATATCATCTACCTGGGCAAGGTCTTTTTTCCATTGGTTTATAACCTCTTTAAGATGCTCCCCTTGTTCATCCATATTTAAATACTGAATGGATAGCAGGGTGTCTTTCAATCTTTTGGTTGAGAATTTTTTCCCCTTTTCACCGCCAAATTGGTCGGCATACCCGTCTGAAAATAGATATAAGGTATCGCCTTCCTGAAGTTGCAGGCTGTGTGTTTTAAACTCTACTGCATTGGGGGTATGATACCCAATAGAGAGGTTATCTCCTTTTATCTCTGTAAGCTCACCGTTTCTGATAAGATACAGGGGGCGGTGCGCACCGGCAAAGTCAAGCTGCATGTTCTTTATATCTATGCTGCAAAAACCAATATCCATGCCATCGTTAATAATGGTTGCCTGGCTGGTTAGTTCTTTAAATTTATAATTAAGCGTTCTTAAAATAAGCGAAGGATGCACTTTGTTTTCGCAATTAACAATGCTGTTAAGCAAAGTACAACCAATCATACTCATTAAGGCGCCCGGTATGCCATGCCCGGTGCAATCGGCCAGGGCCAGCGATATTTTGTCGTTTTTTTTATCCACACGCACAAAATCTCCGCTTACAATATCAAGAGGCATCTCAAGTAAGAATGACTGAGGCAATACTTCGCAAAGTCTTTCATCTTTATGCGTAATGGCATTTTGTATAAGTTTGGCGTAATTTAAGCTATCTGTAATCGCCTTGTTTTTTTCTTCCAACAGGCGGTTTTGCCCTTCAATAATTTCTGTTTTTTCAAGAAGTAGTGTTTCCATTATGCTTTGATTTAATAATTCAACATTTATTTAGTTAGTTAGTTTTTGTAAATGTTCCATAACCATATCCAGTTCGTTTATTTTATTGTAATACCCGTTTGCACCCAGTTTTTTACATATTTTAAAAGAGTAAGGTGTAGGATATTCTGTTAAAACAATTACAGCCATATGGGGATGTTCCAGCTTTATTTGCTGCAATATATTAGCTCCGCTCATATCGGGCAATTGTATATCAAGTAAAATAGCGTTGGGTGGATTACTGTTTATTTTATGCAAGGCTTCTTTACCGGTTGCTGCATGATCAACTTTAAGAATACCTGCTATTTGGCCCAAAGCGCTAAAAATCCGGTTTGCACTTATCATAGAACTGTCTACAATAAATACGTATTTGTTTTTTTGGTTCATGGCTTATTTTATTTAGTTAATTAATGATGAGATTATTTCAGGTATCTGTGTAAAGTCTTTTGATTTATCCAGAAAATAATCGCTGCCTTTTTCAGCAAACTTTCTTTTATATAAATCATTTGCCGAATTCGAAAAAATGATGACCTTAACTTTAGGATTTGTTTTTTTGAGATGTATAAGAACTTCCATCCCACTGCCGTCCGGAAGACTTATATCCAGAAAAACAACATCCGGATTAAATTTGGTAAGCATTTCAAAACCCTGTCTGATACTTTGTGCCTGTCCTAATACATGCACAGATTTGTTTTCAGAAATAAGTTCGTTCAGTTTCTTCCCGATTGCTATGCAATCATCAATAATGAGAACATTCATATATTGGTTGTTTATTTTTTTGCCGTTGATTAGTGTAATTATCATACAGCAAAGGTATGCCGGCAATACCCACTACTAAATAGTTGTAAAACGGATAATCACGTCATACAAACAATGACTAAGAAAAAAAAGAAAGGGGAATAGAATTAAACCAGATTGTTATTGATGGCGTAGTGCGTAAGCTCGGCATTGTTCTTTAAATTCATTTTTTCTAAAAGACGGCTACGATATGTGCTAATAGTAGCCACGCTTAAAGATAACTCATCAGCAATTTCAGAAACGGTTTTACCGGATGAAATAAGTTTTAACACCTGCATTTCCCTATCAGAAATAAGCTCATGTTGTTCTTTTCCCATATCGTCATCAAACCTCGAAGCAAGCCTTTCTGCTACTTCGGCAGATATATATTTCTTTCCGTTAATTATGGTTCTTACGGCATTTACAAAATCTGCTCTCGGGCAATCTTTAGATATATATCCATTACCACCTGCTTTCAATACCCGTAAGGCATATTGATTTTCAGGATGGATACTTAATATAAGCACAGGTATTTTAATAGATTCTGACCTTAACTGTTTTAAAACATCTAAGCCGGTTTTATCGGGCATGGCCATATCCATAATAATAATTTCCCATTTTCCGGTTCTTGCTATTTTTTCTGCCTGTGTTCCGTTAGATGCTTCATGAATTTTTGCAAAGGGAAATTCTTCTGCAACAATTCTGGCAAGCCCTCCTCTTACTAATTCGTGATCATCAGCTATTAGTATATTCATTTTTTTAAGGGTAAAATTAATTTGGTTCTGGTTCCTTTATTCTTTTCTCCTTCTATGATCAGTTCTCCCCCCAATAAGGCAGCTCTTTCTTTCATGCCAACAATACCAAGGGTTTTTCCGTTACCTATCCTTTCATTACTAATTCCTTTTCCATCATCGGCAATTTCCAAAAGCAATTCTGTTTCATTTTCACTAACCGATACTGTAACCGATTTTGCTGCTGCATGCCTGCTAACGTTAGTAAGGCTTTCCTGTAAAATTCTAAAGGCATTAATGCCGAAATGATTTTCAAATTTTCTTTCTTTAACATTTGAAATAAATTGACAAGGAATTCCCATCTTTTCTTCAAAGTCGTTGCACTTCCATTCTAAAGCTGCAATAAGCCCCAAATCATCTATGATAGCAGGCCTCAGGTCAGATGAAATTCTTCTGATAGTATTGATAATGCCATCGCTCATTTTAAGCATTTCCTGTAACTTTGAAACTACAGCTTCATCCGGATTGTTTTGTTTATGTTTAACCCAATCAATATCCATTTTTAATGCGGTAAGCTGCTGGCCAAGCTCATCGTGTATTTCGCGTGATATAGTTGTTCGCTCCTCTTCTCTTACCTGTTGAAGATGAGAAGTAAGGTTTTTTAACTGTTCGTTTTTTTGCAGGATTTCATTTTCTATCATCTTTTGCTCTGTAACGTCTTGAGCCACTCCATATAAGCCCGTGGGTTTACCTTCTGCGTTAAGTTCAAAATGACTTTGCGAGTAGATATGTTTTACAGTTCCGTCTTTTCGCACAATGCGATGATAAAATGAGTAATCCTGAAGGGAAGCTTCAGCTTCTTTTATTTTTTTTAATACAAAATCGCGGTCTTCCGGATGAATAAACGAGAACCATGATTCATAAGATTGTTTGTTTTCTTCCAACGGAAGACCGTATATCCTGCGTGCTTCATCAGACCACAGAGCAATCCCACTTTTGAAATCGAGTTCCCAATTTCCGATGTGTGCAATTGCCTGCGCTTGTTTCAATCGTAACTCACTATGTTCAAGTTCGTTTTTTATATCAATAAGCTCGGTATTGAATTTTGATAATTTAATTTCAACTTGTTTTCTTTCTGTAATATCTCTGGAGAAACAGGCCGTTCCAACAACCTTATTTTCTTTGCAAATGGGAAAAAAAGAAATCTCTGACCAAGTTTCGCCAGAATTTTCAATTTCTGTAAAAGCTTGTCCGGAAAATGCCCGGTCATAGTATCTTTTAAAGCGGGCTAATTGTTCATTACTAAACTCTGGCGGAAAAACATTGGCTCCTCTTGCAATAGGTTTTCCTATCATGCGTATAACTACTTCATCAAAAGCCTGATTAGAGGTAATTAAGTTAAAATCTCTGCCCACACTCCACATCAAATCGTTGGTATTATTTATCAAAGCAGAGAGATTCTTACTTTCAAACTCTCTTTCTTGTTCGGCTATTACTTTCTCTGTTTTATCCTGTAAAATGCCCTGCATCATTATGGGCTTTTCCTGTTTATTGAATTCAAATTTACTTTCAAAGTAAACATATCTCATTGCACCATCCTTTCTAATAATACGGGTATAAAAAGACATATCACGCAACTCGATGTTTGCCTGTTTTATATTGGTTTTTACAAATTCGAGATCATTAGGATGTATAAAAGATAAAAGCGCTTCTTTTGAAGGCTCTATATCACCAGGTGAAATACCTAAAATTCTGAATACTTCGTTCGACCAAATTTCCTTATGGGTTTCTATATTATACTCTAAACTGCCAATATGGGCTATTTGCTGTGCCTTATTTAACAGTTTTTCGCTTTGCGCCAATTTTGCTTCTGCTTGTTTACGTAATCTTTCTTTTTCTCTTTTAGCAAAAGCGTTTTCAATTGCATTAGGCAGGCGCTGTAAATTATCTTTTAAAAGATAATCATCAATTCCTCTCTTCATCATCTCAACCGCATATTCTTCTGATACACTGCCTGTAACAAGAAGAAATGCAATTTCCGGATTAATTTCTTTATAAATTTCAAAAGCCAGTACTGAGTCAAACTTAGGCAGGGAATGGTCGCAAAGAATAATATCGGGATTAAATTCTTTTAGCCCTTGAATAAAACTTTCTTTGGTTTCAGCAATAAAATACTGGCAGTTTAAGCCCTCTTTTTTTAATACTCTTTTAACTAAATCAACATCAACCGGCGAATCTTCTACATGTAAAATTCTATACTCCTGTTTCTTCATAAAATAATTTTACTTAATTAGAATTAGGACTTTTTACTCTCTGCTATTTTTTTAATAAATCAAAAATATAATAAAAAAACAACATAAAAAATACATAAATCGATACAAACTTACATATGTAAGAATTTTATGTTTTTTGTATCTAATAGGAATGATGTTTGGTAATTTATTTCTTACTAAATTTTAAAAGGCATTTACTCCAATAAATAGGGCATAGAAACTCTATACTACTTTATAGATAAATAGTTTTAATTAGTATAATTATTTAGGCGACTGGTTAATTAATAGCCAGTATAACCCTAAATCGGTAACAACTTTCATAAAATCGTTAAAATGTACCGGTTTTACCACATAGCTGTTTACGCCAAGTCGGTAACATTCCTGTATATCCGGGTCTTCTTTAGACGAAGTAAGAATAACGATAGGAATTAACTTTGTGCGTTCATCTGTTTTTAATACACGCAAAACTTCTGTGCCACTTACCTTTGGCATTTTTAAATCGAGCAGAATTAATTTGGGTGTGTTTTCTATTTTCCTGTTTATATATTCTCCTTGCCCAAAAATAAAATCAAGCGCTTGGGCACCATCCGTTACATGGATCACTTTATTTGCCATGTTATAATTTCTTAAAGCCCTAAGGGTAAGCTCTGCATCGCTTGGGTTATCTTCCACCAAAAGAATTTCTATTTCTACGTTTTCCATATTGGTTTATTTATTACATTAATTTATCGGCAATGCAAATCTAAATATTGCCCCCTTATCTACTTCCCCCTCAGCCCATATTTTGCCACCGTGTCTAACAATAATTCTTTTTACTATGGCCAAACCTACCCCTGTTCCATCAAACTCTCCTTGCGAATGCAGGCGCTGAAACACGCCGAATAATTTATGTACAAACCTCATATCAAAACCTGCCCCGTTATCTTTTATGGTAAAAAAAATTTCATTTTCTTTTTCTTCAGATGATATTTCTACCACCGGTTGCTCTTTTTTAGAAGAATATTTTATAGCATTTGAAATAAGATTAAACATAACCTGATGCAGCAAACTATTATCTGCTTTTACCTTGTGCAAGGTAGCAATATTTATTTTGGTGTTGTGAAAAGTTGATTTATTAATATCAATCAACACACGCTTTATCAACTCGTTCATATTAATATTTGTTTTGGTAATCTCTTTTTTACCAAGCCTTGAAAAAGCCAGGAGGTCATCTATCAGGTCGCCCATTTTTTTTGCATTATGTTGTATGGCTCTAAGCAACCTGTTTCCTTCTTCATCAAGCATTTTCCCATAATCTTCCTTCATGATACCTGCATAACCATCCACGGCGCGCAAGGGGGCGCGTAAATCATGAGAAACAGAATAGGAGAAGGCTTCTAACTCATTATTAACTGCCTGCAATTGCTCTTCGGTTCTCTTTCGTTCCGTAATATCTGCACGAATAGCAAGATACTGATAGGGCTTGCCTTGCTCATCCAAAAATGGAACTATAGTAGTGTCAACCCAATAATAAGTACCATTCTTTGCTTTATTTTTTATATCACCTTTCCATATTTTTCCATTTGCAATAGTTACCCATAAATCACGTATAAATTCTTTACTATGATAGCCAGAATTAATAATACGGTGATCTTGCCCAATTAATTCTTCTATACTATATCCTGAAATGTCACAGAATTTATTATTTACTTTTGTAATAATTCCTTTGGTGTTTGTAATGGCTACAATATCTGATTCATCCAACGCAAATTTATAGTCAGATAATTCGTTGATATTTTCCTTTAAGCGAAGCGTAAAAATTTGAATTTCCTCACCCAGTTTATTTATCCCTTTGGCAATGGCATCTATCTCATCAGCTTTATCGCCGACTTTTAATTGCTGAGAGAAATCCATTGTTGTATATCCTAAAAGTACAGTTAATATGTTATTTATTCTTTTTCTCTTACTTTCAAGAACTAATGATTTTTCCTCCAATTCAGCATTAACTACATTTAATTCTTCAAGCCCTTTTTTCTTTAAAAGTTCAAACTCGGTTACATCTTCTACCCGATGTATAATATATTCTACCTCATTTTTTTTATTTAGTACCGGGGTATTAAGCGGGCTCCAATAACGTTCTTCAAACCCTCCTCCATCTATATCAGGTCTTTGTATATCGTATTTTTGAAGCGCCATAGTATGCGCTATTTTATTTTTTATTACGTTTTCGAGAGACTTTTTTAAATTACTTGTACCTGTAGCGGTACTATCATCCGGGTTATCTGGAAATACTTCAAACAAACCATGTCCGGTTATTTTGTTTCTTTCTGTCATAGTAGCTTTTAGGTAAGCATTACTGGCAGTTAAAATAGTAAAGTATGGTGCATTGGGCTTAAGAACTAAAAAAAGGCCGGGTATTGCTTCAAACAATGTTTGAAAGTTTATTTCGGCTTGCTCTCTGCTCTTATTTTCCAACTCCATATAATACACGAAATTTTATAAATAATGTTTAAGTCGCCTATAGACCTCATTTTCATTATTAAATATTTAATAATTTTGCAAAAGTATACATAATAAGGTAACATAAAAAAGACAATTACAAAATGTATACTGTGCAGAATAGTTTAACATCCCATAGTAAAAACAGGAGTTTTTTTGGATAAACAAAATACGTATCGTAATTTTGCGATATAATTAATTATGGGAACTACAAAAACAGAAGAATTTACTATTAAGGATAATAAGCTATCCAAGTATGCTAAAGCATTGGCAAGCCCAGCACGAATAGCTATTCTTCAATTACTAATAAAGAAGCAATCATGTATTTGCGGTGATATTGTAGATGAGCTTCCTCTATCACAGTCAACGGTATCACAGCATTTAAAGGAATTAAAGGAGGCCGGATTAATAAAGGGTGATATTGACGGGGTGAAAGTTTGCTATTGTATAGATGAAAAAGAATGGGAAAATGCGAAAATGTATTTGATTTCATTCTTTGAATCTTATACAGCTAAAAATAAGTGCTGCTAAAAAAATTTGCTTTTAAATATCGGTATTTAACGATTAAATAATAACAACTAAAATAATAAACCATGAAACTATCAGAATTAAAAAAACAACTGCCTAATGTAAAGGAATTAACTTTTGTATTACCAAATGGAACAACCGTTCCTCAGCACTTCCACGTTACAGAGGTGGGGCAAGTAACCAAACACTTTATCGATTGCGGTGGTACAGTTCGTAATGAAAAGACAGTAAGTTTCCAGTTATGGGAAGCTGGTGATATTGACCACCGTTTAGAGCCAAGCAAGCTAATGAGCATAATCAACCTTTCTGAAAAGGTATTGGGTGTTGAAGATGCTGAAATTGAAGTTGAATACCAAAGTAGCACCATTGGCAAATATGGATTAGAGTTTAATGGTAAGAACTTTATACTAACAGCTAAGCAAACGGCCTGTTTGGCAAGTGATTCATGTGGTATTCCAGCAGAAAAGATAAAAGTAAGTTTATCTGAATTGCAAAACGAAAAACAAGCTTGTTGCGCACCAAATAGTAAATGCTGTTAACTTCAACTTGACTTTTATGTTTGAATCTATTAAAACATATTGTGATAGCTTAGTTAAAGAGTTTGATAAAATCCCATTGGAGCGTAAAGATATCTTAGAAAGAATCACTCAATACATAGCAAAGAAAAGCATACTGGATAAACCTGTTAATCTGGTTTATATATGCACTCATAATTCAAGGCGTAGTCATTTTGGGCAAGTTTGGGCAAAAGTAGCCAGCGATTATTTTCACATTAAGAATGTACATACCTTTTCGGGTGGTACTGAGGCAACCGCATTTAATATAAATGCTATTAATGCCTTAAAACGAATAGGCTTTGATATTAAGCCTATAAACAACGAAACCAACCCAACTTATCATGTACAATATGATTTAAAGGAAAGCCCTATTATATGCTTTTCAAAGGTATATGATAACCCTAAGAACCCAGATAAAGAATTTGCGGCTATAATGACATGCAGCGATGCAGAGGAAAACTGCCCGTTTATTCCTAATGTTGAATTACGCATAGGTACTACTTATGATGACCCAAAGGCTTTTGATAATACACCCATGCAAGACACCAAGTATGATGAGCGTTGTAAGCAGATTGCCTTAGAAACTTTATATGTATTTTCTAAAGTAAAATAACATGAAGCTCGGTTTTAAATTTATCATTTTACTTTTCCTATCGCTAACAGCAAAACCACAAAGTCAGTATTACGGTGGTGCTTTTCCCACTATTGACCATTCGGGGGATATTAATAATAAGCTGGGCTATGGTTTGTATTATTTCGGGGCTTTCCCACTAGCCAATTTGAATAAGCCCAATATTAGTAAAGATGCAAACTTTCTACTGTTATACTCTGAGCAATCACTTTCATATAAACCAAGTGATAAGTTTATATTAACTGGTAGTTATGTTTATCAGCGTACAAATGCCGTATATGATAACTATGTAAATGAAAATAGGTTCTATGTACAAGCCAAATACAAACACGCTATTAAAAATATCAAATTAACACACCGCTTACGTTTTGATGGTCGGTTCATTCAAAACAGAGTAACAAATGAAACACCATTTACTAATCGCATAAGGTACTTAATTGGTATTGAAGTTCCGATAAATGAAAAGTCATATTTTACTGCATACGAAGAAGCCTTTTTCAATACATTTAAAAATGCAAACGTTATATATGCTGAAAACTGGGCTTATGCTGCCATTGGTAGAAAGCTGAATGCAAATAACAAAATAGAAGCCGGTGTATTATACATTACCTGGAATACGGGTGTAAGTAATTGGTTTAACCAATACTATTTTCAAGTTACCTGGATTAGCCATTTAGATTTTAGAAAAGAGAAAGAATGATTATGAGAAAATATTTAGCCGAAGCAATCGGAACATTTGCCTTAGTGTTTTGTGGTACAGGAGCAATTATTATTAACCAGCAAAGCGGTGGGGCAATTACGCATATGGGTATAGCCATTACTTTTGGTTTGATTGTAACAGCTATGATTTATACACTTGGTGATATTTCGGGGGCGCACTTAAACCCAGCCGTTACCATTGCGTTTTGGGTAGCAAAGGAGTTTCCATTAAAAGAAATACTACCATACGTCATAAGTCAAGCTACTGGTGCTTTTATAGCCAGTTTAACACTAAAGTATTTGTTTCCTACAAATGACCCGTTAGGTTCTACCTTACCCTCTGGTTCTCCTATGCAATCCTTTATTTTAGAATTCATCCTTAGCTTTCTCTTAATGTTTGTTATTCTTCATGTGGCTAAAGGAAGCAAGGAACAAGGCATGTTTGCCGGTTTGGCAATTGGCTTTGTTGTTTTACTGGAAGCCATGTTTGCAGGACCAATTTGTGGAGCATCCATGAATCCTATAAGGTCATTGGCACCAGCAATTGTTTCGGGACATTTAGAGCATCTATGGATTTATCTTACTGCCCCAGTATTAGGAGCAAGTATAGCAGTATTCTTTTGGACTGCATTAAAACCAAAAACAAAGTAAGAAAAGCAGCCTTTATACCCAAGACTTCGTCTAAACTTGTCAAATATAATAGTCAAAAAATAGTCGAACTCTGCCCAGAATAGAAAATATTGTTGGAAATTCTAGATACTTTTTTCCTTGCTTTAGCTTTTTTCTGTATTATATTTGTACTACTTTGAAAAAGACTTTTCTCATATTATTCTGCTTCATTTATTTCCTCTCTTCAATAGGAATTGCAGTAAACCTTCATTATTGCGGCAGTAAGTTGGTAAATGTTTCTTTACATCATACCGATGAGAAGGACTGTTGTGGTCCTAAAATGAAGAAAACAAAAAAGATGAACTGCTGCAAAGAAAAATCTGTTGCTTATAAAATAAATGACAATCAAAACAGCGGCAGTAAGTCTCTTTCACTTAAAAACAACATAAAAACACTTGATATATTTTATTTCCCCGCAACTGATTTACTGAATGTAAAATCTGTTTTATTTTTTGAACTTAATCAGGGCGAACCACCTGATATTGATTACAGTAATACCTATCTCTTAAACAGAGTTTTCCGTATTTGATTTGATTTTTTGCCTGCATTTTTTGCGGGCTTTAGGTGTTCTTTATCTAATAATAAATCAAATTAAAATTAAACAAAATGAAAAAAACAATTTTAAGCATTGTTGCAACTATATTAGTTGCAGGTGCATTTATGTTTGCTACAACAAACACATCAAAAAAATCAAACGATTGCTGCTATAAAGGAAGTCCTTGTTGTAAAAAAGGAAGCTCTTGTTGCGAAAAAGGCAAATAAGCCTTTGCATTTAATCATCTCAAAACCTACTGTGAGAGCAGTAGGTTTTGTAAATTTAAAAATATATTATTACCAATAATAAAGCAACAAAATCTTTAAAATTTAAAAAACTAAACATGAAAAAAATAATATTATCAATAACAACATCAATATGTATAGCAGCAACTGCTTTAGCACAAATACCTAACAACAGTTTTGAGAATTGGACAAGTATGGGCTCATACATTAACCCTGATAATTGGGATCAGCTAAACGCAATGACTGCTGCTATGGGTAGTGTTTATACCTGTACAAAAGGTACGCCCGGTTATGTGGGTTCTTCTTACTTAAAATTAACCTCTCAAACCATTTCTATGATGGGTGTTATGCCAGGAATTGCAGCCACAGGCACACTTAATACGAGTTCTTATATGGTATCGGGAGGTTTTCCTTTTACCCAACGTCCGCAAAGCATAAAAGGCGAATGGCAATATATGGGAGGCTCGACAACCGATTCAGCTATGATTGCCGTGTATTTAACCCAATGGAATACAGCCATGGGTATGCGTGATACAGTTGCGATGCTTATGTCAAAAACAAGAGGTATGGCTATGACGTGGACAAGCTTTAATCTTAACTTAATGTATATGAATGGAGGAACTCCTGATACTGCTCAGATTATTTTAGCCTCAGGTAATCTCGTAAATCCTGTTAGCGGCAGTTATTTATTTGTAGATAATCTTTCTTTTGCAGGAAGTGTGGCAGGTATTAAAGAAAATAATTTACATGCAGTTTCAGTTAATTTATTCCCAAATCCTGCAAGCTATAAGTTGGTTATTAACCTTACTAATTCTAAATCTGTAAAAGGGCAAATAGACATATATGATGTGATTGGAAAAAAAGTAAAATCATTATCTGATGTTGATTTTACAACCAACACCATTATTGATATTGCTGACCTGAACACAGGGGGATATTTTGTTAAGCTAAGTACTTCAGATGAAGTTATTACCAAGAAGTTTTTAAAACAGTAGTTGGTAAAGGGCGGGAAAAACCGTTCTTTATTTTTTCCTCTCAGTTAAAGATAGTAGAATGAAAAAATCGGTGTTTGTCTTATCATTATTTTCTGCTTGTGTATTTGCACAAAATACCATTCCTATACCTGATACGCTTACAGGTATAAATATCTCACTTACTATGCACACAGATAGTATGAGTATTTTGCCTGGAAAATATTCGCAAACCTTAGCGTACAATTCTGCATTTCATTTTTTAGGGCCTACGCTTATTTTAAATAAATGGCAAACGGTAAACGCTACTGTTACCAATCAAATAGGAGATACAACCACCTTACACTGGCATGGTTTGCATGTAGCTCCAAAAAATGATGGCGGACCACATACCCAAATATTAAATGGTGCGAGTTGGTATCCCAGTTTCACTATAATGAATCATGCAAGTATGTATTGGTATCATCCGCACTTTATGGGCAAAACAGCCGAGCAAGCCATTAAAGGTGCGTCAGGTTTAATTATTATTCGTGATTCTGCTGAAGCTGCGCTAACACTTCCAAGAAAATATGGCATTGATGATATTCCGTTAATTGTAAAGTGTTTGCAGCTTGATAGCAATAACCAGTTTTTGCCCAAAGGAATGCAGGATAGCACCTTGCTTGTAAATGGAGTTACAAACCCACAGTTTAATTTACCTGCACAGGTTGTTAGATTACGTTTATTAAATGGGTCGGGCGAGCGCACCTTTAATTTTGGTTTTACGGGTAACAAATCATTTTATGTAATAGGCAATGATGGGGGTTTATTAAATGCTCCTGTTTTAACTACACGTATTAGGTTATCTCCGGGAGAACGTGCCGAAGTATTAATAAATCTTACCGGCATGAACGGACAAACTATTTATTTAATGAGTTACGCTTCTGAATTATTAATGGGTGTACAAGGCGGCCCTACAATGCCAATGCCTCCGGGAAGCCCGCCAATGAATAGTCCTTTAGATGGGATTAACTTTAATATTTTAAAATTAAATGTGATTGCACAAACTTCAAATCCTGTAACAACAATTCCCGCAACCTTAATTCCTGTTACCCCATATCCTCAATCGCAGGCAAATCTTACAAGAAATATTACGTTTACCGCAGACAGTATGATGGTAATGGACGGGCCTTTTTATTTTAATGGTTTATCGTTTGATATGATGCGGATTGATTATAGAATGCCTTTAGGCCAAACAGAAATTTGGACGCTTTTCGATTCAACGATGGTAGCTCATCCTTTTCATGTACATGATGTACAGTTTTTTGTTTTGGATAGAGATGGGAATTCACCTCCACCGCAAGAACAGGGCTGGAAAGATGTTGTATTAGTACAACCTAATGAAACAGTTAGAATAATAATGAAGTTTACAGACTTTACAGATTCAACCATCCCTTATATGTACCATTGTCATATCCTGATGCATGAAGACGATGGGATGATGGGACAATTTGAAGTGATGCCACAGGGTTGGGCTGGTATAAAACAAGTATCAGGTAATACTGAACAAGTATCTGTTTATCCTAACCCTGTTAATTCTGTATTTACGATTCAAACCATTAACTCTGAAAAAATTGATAACATTAGTGTATTTGATTTATTAGGAAATAAAGTTTTAGAGATAAAGGCGATTAATGCAGAGCGAGTAGGTATTGATATTTCATCCCTTTCGATTGGTCAGTATTTTATTCAAGCTATAACGAGTAGAGACGTAGTAAATAAAAAAATCATTAAGGAATAAGAAGAATATCCAGTAATGCAAACATACATTTATGAAGTTAAATCAGCGAAAGAAATTCCTTTAGAGCAATTATATCAGGAGCCTTTGCTACTTATTAATAACTATGAATTGGAAACTGGAATTGCAAACTTGATTTGTTTCCTTCAAGAAAGTGCATGCTTTTAACTTCAAATAATTATAGGTTAAGGTCTGCTCTGCTTAAAGCAGAGGATTACATTTTGACTCTATCGAGTTAATATTTATAAGACCCGGAAAACTAAACACGACTATATTTAAAGTAAAGGAGGGGTGTTTTTAATAGAAAATGAGTTCTTTTCTTTATATTTGTTTTTGGCTTTGGGTGTGAAAAAGACGAGTCAAAAAGTTATATTTAAACATGAGTAAAAGAATTAGCCTTGTATTTATTTTTTCATTTTCCATATCATTTTTAAATGCACAATCTATAAAAACAGATTTTGGTGTGTATCCCGAACCTACGCCGCCAATTTTACCTGCCGCCGGAGGTACATTTACAGACCCTGTATTTGGCACAACACTGCTTCGTGTAACCGATTCTCTTGATGGGGCAGATAATCATCAATCCTATTCCTACTGGCCAAGCTTTAATAAAAATTCTACTTTACTGTATATTTCAAGTGTAGGTGGCACGCCTATGCTGTATGATTTTGATACATTAAACTTTTCGATTTCGAATAAACGTATACTTTTTCAAAGCAACCCTGTTGGAGATGGTCCGCCAAACGGAGAAGATGCTATTTGGAGTGGCATATATACTAACATGATGCTATGCCACACGGGGAATAAATTGTACAGCTACAATGTTACAACAAATCAATACACGCTTATTCATGATTTTTCGGGAGCTTATCCAAATATTTATTTGTGGCAAATGAGCCGCTCTATAAATGATAGTGTGTTTGGATTTACCTATAAAGAAAATGTAAATTATACCAATGTAGGTTATTTGGCTTATCGGGCTTCAACTAATCTTTCTGATACCGCCAATCTTTCTACGTTGGATGAAGTACAAGTGGATAAAACCGGAGCTTATTTGGTAATAAAAACAGGCAACGCGGGCGCAGGAGTTATAAAGGTACAAATTCTGAATCTGCTAACACATGCTATAGATAACCTTACAGATAATGGCCCTGATTTTGCCCCCGGCCATTCTGATAACGGAAGTGGTTTTGTAATTGGAGAAGATAACTGGAATAACAGGTACACATTCCGTAATCTTGCCACTCCGCATGTATTTTTTTCAATTATAGATCATAATAACGATTGGTCAATAGGCGACCATGCTTCTATGTTGGCCGATGATGAATCATGGATATTATTCAGCACTTTTTTAGCAGACACGTTTCCCTCAAGCGGCGTTTTTTTAGATGAGCTTTATCAGGTTAAAACAGATGGCAGCCAATCGGTAAGAAGATTATGCCACACACACTCTGATTTTTTGCATCAAACAAATAGCGGTAATGCTTATTGGAGCATGCCCAGGGCAAATATTAGTCGTAATGGAAAGTTTGCTGTATTTACCAGCAACTGGGGAAGTATAACGCGCAGGGATGCTTTTGTATTGCAAATTCCGTCCATGTTTACTACGGGTATTTCAGAAAAAGAAAATAATTCCAATTCCTTTTTGCTTTATCCAAATCCAACTCATGAAAAAATAAATTTGAAATTCCCTCAAAGTATTAATGGTAAAAAGACTACCGTTACCATACTAAATTTAATGTATGAGGAATTAATGACAAAAGAACTTGTTGTTGATTCATCAGTGCCGCTTGAACTTAACGTAGCGCCATTATCAGATGGAATATATTTCGTTAAGGTATCTAATGATATTGATTGCAGTATACAGAAATTTACACATATTCAGTAGAAACCTCCAGGCAATCTCGCCGTAGCAATCCAATAATAGACGCCATCGCCGCACTAACATAAGTTAATCTTCCTTCATACCCCAAAACAAAAAACCTCGGTCGCGAACCAAGGTTTTACTAAAAGTTATAGCGCACTGTTATAGTGCTTTGCCGATAACTTTTACAGAGTAATTGCTTTTGCCTGCGCAGCCTACGCAGCGTATTCTAAAAGCATAACGCACACCACTAGTTAAGCCCTTAACCATAAACTTGGTTTTGGTAACTATATCAACCTGTGTCCAGGTAATGAACGAACGGGTATCTACTGTAGTAGCGGTTGTTCCGGTAGTAGTACCTGCTGTAGCAGATACATCGTTACTAACCTCTATCACATACACCCTTGCATTCTTCACACCTTTCCATTTCAGCTCAATCTCCCCTTCTTCGGTACCGGTAGTAGCACTTACATTTATAGGTGCATCGGGTATTTGCGGAGCGCTTTTGCCAACTCTCGCATCCATGCCTGCACTTCTTATGATAGTTTCATTGCCATTGGCAATGTTTTCTACATAAGCACCCAGTTGGGTAAGCAAATCATTCAATGCCGTTTCTTTTGTGTTCATGGCAAGGGTTTTGCTTTTCCCACCGTCTGCAGCAGCCGTAATAGCACTATCAAGGTTGTTAGCGCCCGTAGTTACCGCAGCAAGAGAAGGATTTGGCGTTGTAAAGTTAGCGTTACCCGTCATAGCTATTACTATGCTCTTGGCAAACTCTACTTTCTCTGCCGCTGTCCTTTCTTCTAATTTTAAGCTCACTTTTGCTTTCATTTCAAACACCTCCTTTCTGCCTTACCCATATGGGCTGTAAGACTTATAAACACTATCAAAAATCGTACAAATACCTAAAAACACCTGCAAAATGGCAGTTTTTGAAACTATGACAGTTAAAAACCCTTAAAATACTGCCATTTTTAAGGTTTTATACGCTGTAATGCCAGTAAATAAGCCTATATTTAAGATAAATATACGTATACTTAAAGCAAACAAAGGCATGTTTAAAGTAAACATCCGTATGTTTAAGATAAACACCCGCATAGGTAAAGTAAACATCGGTATGTTTAAAGTAAACATCCGCATGGTTAAGATAAACATACACATACTTAAAGCAAACATCCGTATGTTTAAAGAAAACATCCGTATGTTTAAGATAAACACCCACATACTTAAAGTAAACATCCGCATGGTTAAGATAAACATACGGATACTTAAAGCAAAGAAGCGGGTGTTTTGAGATTATACTGAAAACTTAACGTAAATTTAATATTGGTCGCGTTAATTTAATATGAAATTTTATGTGAAAATTTTCAAATAAAAAATTAGAGATTTAGATTAGCATCTTAATTTAACTTCTTTAGAATTAAGGAGGGCAAGTTATTTTGAAGTGATAAATTTTTAGTACAAAAATTTAAATAATATTACATATGTAAGATTTTTAAAGTTTCTGTATTGTTCATAAAATCAATGGTTTATAAACAGGTTTTCAACATGAAAAAATATTTTTAAAAGATTAAAAAAAACTGTTAATCTATCTTATACTTTCATTTTAATTAAAAAAAAACTTCTTCATTCCGTTAGCAAAAAAGCAATTACTTCTTTTTGTATGAATATTAATAGATAATCTTTAGTTATCCTGTATTCATAAAATTTATCATTTTATAGGGTTAGAGTTCTAACTGTAAGGAACACATCAAAAAATTATTTCTTTGCCCTTCTCTTTAACTTGGAAATAATTGCCGCTATGTAAACAGCCAAAATGGGGTTAAATTAAAGAAGAGAATTTTTTTTTATTTCTTATTCGGGACAATATTTTATTATAGCATCTTTAGCTTTCGGATGTCCTAATTGCTGTGATTTGATTAAATCAAGTTTAGCTCCTTTTTTGTCATCTAACCAAAATTTAGCAATCCCCCTACTGTAATATCCATTTGAATCACTAGGGCTAATTTGTAATGCCATGTCATAATCTTTCATTGCCCCATCATAATCATATAATTTTATTTTTGAATTCCCCCTGTTTATGTAGGCTACACCCAAACGTGGATTTAATTCTAATGCTTTGTCATAATTATCAATAGCTGCATTGTAATCCTTCAGCAAATAGTTTGCATGTCCTCTATTGATGTATAACTTGGAATGTCGTGGATTAAATTCTATTGCTTTGTTAAAATCACTTATGGCTCCTTTATAATCTCGCCACTGTTTTTTTACAATTCCCCTTTCATTATAAAGCTCTGAATTGAAGGGACTCAATTCTATTGCTTTGTCATAATCAGCTATCGAACTACGAAAATCTTTTAGCTTCATTTTTACATACCCCCTGCCTTCATAAGCAGAAGTTAGTTTCGGATTTAAAAGTATAGCTTTGTTATAATCTTCTTTCGCACCAGCATAATCCAGTAATTTTTGCTTCGCGATTCCTCTGTTAGCAAAGGCTGAGGCTAGTTTTGGATTCAATAATAGTGAGGTGTTACAATCTAACAAAGCCCCCTTAAAATCTTTTATAGTTATTTTAGTACCGGCTCTGTTATTATAAGCATTAGCAAATTTAGGGTCTAACTCTATTGCCTTAGTAAAATCGGATAATGCTCCGGCACTATCTTTTAGTTGATTTTTAAGAAGCCCCCTATTATTATATGCAGTAGAAAAATCAGGAGTTAATTCTATCGCCTTATTAAAATCAAGCATAGCCCCATCAAAATCTTTCATATGATGTCTTAGATACCCTCTGTTGTCATATACGGTAGCAACCTCAGAGCCTAATTCTATCGCTTTATCAAAATCTTTTAAGGCTCCTGTATTATCCTTCAGTTTTCCCTTTGAATGCCCTCTTTCAAAATAGGGCTTTCCGAAATCAGGATTTAATTCTATTGCCTTATTAAAACATTCAATAGCCCCCATGAAGTCCCTTAAATAATCTTTAGCAATCCCTAAGGATAAATAGCCGGAGTTATGGTCAGGTCTTAATTCGATTGCTTTATTATAAAATTCTACTGCTGTGTGATAATTTTTAACTCGCATATAAGCATGCCCTTTTTCAAGATAGATATCATGATTATCCGGGTTTAATTCGATTGCTTTGTCAAAATCCCACATTCCGCCCTCAAAATCATGTAATTGCTCTTTAGCGCGACCTCTTCCTATGTAAGCAGAGGCATAATTTGGACTTAACTGAATTGCTTTATTAAAATCCTGTATTGCACCTTTAAAATCTTTCAGAGAACTTTTTATATTTCCTCTTTCAACATAAATGCGCTCATGATTAGGGGTTAGTGATACTGCTTTATTATAATCAAGTATCGCTCCGGCTAAGTCATTTAATTTCACTTTAGAGCGTGCCTTATTTGTGTATGCTGTACTCTGATTAGGATTTAGTTTGATGGCCATATCAAAATCTTTTATCGCTCCTATATAGTCTTTCAGATGATCTTTTATAATTCCTCTTTCATTATAAGTAGCTCCTGACTCAGAATTTAAGGCTATTGATTTATTGTAATCAATTAATGCTCCCTCATAATCATTTGCTTCGGCTTTAGCTCGTCCACTTATAGAATAAGCCAAGGCATTATTATGGTATTGTATTGGTTTGTTATAATTATCCATAGCTTAATTATAATTAAAGTGAATTTACGAATTTTTTATCGGTTATACAAAATGCAGATTAAATTATTTAAGGAATTAGCGAATCACGATAATCTTGTTGTAAAGAATTGGGTGAACACGTTTATACTTGTTTATACCTTTTTTAACCTTTTTTATTTCAGAAAATCAATTCAGACCTTCCTTTGCCCCATAAACACAAAACCTAAAACAACAGTTTAATGAACTAACAAACAAAAGACCAAGCCTACAATGTAAAAATCAATAAATACCGGGCATCTGACAGCCTCGATACAAAAAGAAGAGTTCAAGAATTAGTGTTTTCAGAGGGGGTGTTACTTGATGTGAAAAAAAGAGCATATCTAACCAAAAAAGTAAATCATGTATTTGCTTTAAGTGCTGAATTAGCAAGGGGTGCAGAAAGTGTAAACGAAAAACGGCAACCCTTTTTTGAGTTGCCGTCATCCAGTGTAGCGGGAGAGTGATTCGAACACCCGACCTTTGGGTTATGAGCCCAANNCTACCCCTGCTCTATCCCGCAATATATTTGTTTTAAATAACTGCGTTTTTTCAGGGTGCAAATATATACATTTGCAATCAATTAAAGTAATTAATTATTAACAGGATGCACAAAGCAGGTTTCGTAAACATTATTGGTTGCCCCAACGTAGGCAAATCAACCCTTATGAATGCTTTGGTGGGCGAGCGTCTTTCTATTATTACCTCAAAAGCCCAAACTACCCGTCATAGAATGATGGGTATTGTTAATAACCCCGATTGTCAGATTATTTTTTCCGATACCCCCGGCATATTAAAACCCAATTACAAACTGCACGAAAAAATGATGCGCTTTGTGGCCGATGCCATGGAAGACGCCGATATTTTTTTACTGATTACCGATGTATATGAAGATGTGCAGTTAGAAGAATCATACATAACGAAGTTAAGCAAGGTAACACAACCTGTATTATTACTGGTTAATAAAATGGATGCCGTTGACCATGAAAAAGTGTTGGCTAAAATTAATGAGTGGCATATTAAATTGCCTAAGGCAGAGATACTGCCTATATCGGCTCTGCACAAAACCAACCTGGGTTTAATTATGCAACGTATTCTGGCTTTGTTACCCGAGCATCCTGCATATTTTGATAAAGAAGAAATTACCGATAAACCCGAGCGTTTTTTTGTGAGTGAAATTATCCGCGAAAAGATATTGCTGCACTACCATAAAGAAATTCCTTATAGCACCGAGGTTGTTGTAGAATCATTTAAAGAAGATGAAAAAATCATTCGTATTGAAGCGGTTATTTATGTAGAGCGCGAATCGCAAAAAGGAATTATAATAGGCCATAAAGGCGAATCGCTAAAAAAAGTAGGTATAGAAGCCCGTAAGGATTGCGAAACCTTTTTTGGCAAACAAATACATTTAGAAACCTTTGTAAAGGTTGATAAAGACTGGCGCACCAACGAGAAGAGACTTAAAAACTTTGGATATTAATTGATATGAAAACAGGCGTACTGCTTATAAACCTTGGAACACCCGATAATCCCTCAACTCCTGCCGTAAGAAAATATTTAACTGAATTCTTAAACGACAGAAGGGTTATTGATATCTCAAAAATGGGAAGGTTCTTTTTGGTGAATATGTTTATTGTTCCTTTCCGTTCTTCCAAATCATCTAAACTGTACAAACAGATATGGAGTAGTGAGAAAGGCTCTCCATTGCTCTATCATACCAAAGAGTTAAAAAACAAACTGCAAACAAAATTGGGTGCTGATTATGTGGTTGAATTTGCCATGCGTTACCAAAGCCCGAGTATAAAAAATGCTTTAGAGAATTTACGCAAACAAAAACCACAGCGCATAGTAGTTGTTCCGCTTTATCCGCAGTATGCTTCATCCAGCACGGGTTCTACCTTAGAAAAAGTATTTGATGAAATTAAAGGCTGGGAAGTAATACCGGAACTAAAACTTTACAGCAACTTTTATGATAACGAAGATGTAACGAATTGTTATGCAGAAGAAGCCGCTAAGTTTAATGTGAGTAATTACGACCATGTGCTCTTCAGCTACCATGGCTTGCCTGAAAGGCAAATAAAAAAAGCTTCTGCTTGTTATGGAGATAACTCCTGCTTTATGGGAACCTGCTGCGAAAGCATTACCGATAAGAATCAATATTGCTACCGTGCCAACTGTTATAAAACAACCCAACTGATTGCTAAGAAACTAAACCTGCCTAAAGAGAAATATACCATTTGTTTTCAAAGCCGTTTAGGAAGAACTGAATGGATTAAGCCTTATACCGATCAGGTGTTAAAAGAACGTGCCGCCAAAGGCGATAAAAAGATACTGGCATTCTCTCCGGCCTTTGTAGCCGATTGCCTCGAAACCGTTTATGAAATAAGCGAAGAATATAACCACGCTTTTAAACAATACAGTGGAGAAAAGATAGACTTGGTACCCAGTCTGAACAGCAATGATAATTGGGTTGCTGCTTTAGAGAAGATGATTGTGAAGAATTAAGAAGTTGCTTAAAAATTTAATGAATTTTTTTATTCATACTTTTTTCTGCCGCAAAAAAGTATGGCAAAAAGCCACCACGAACGCCAACCTAAAGCTTTTCTTGGCGCACAACCTGCCCTGTTCGGCTTAGAAAACTTTCGGTTCGCACCGTTCGTGGACACCTGCCCCGGGTTTACGTAACCATCATAATCTGAAAACCGAGCGCGAGCCTGACAAAACGCGGAGCAGAGTGGCATTGTGCCGAGTAGATCGTTTTGTCTTGACTTTTTGTTTCTTTTTCGTCAAGGAAAAAGAAAACTATAAAGAATTTTTTAATAGCTTCTTAGAACTTCAGGAACTGAGTTAACTTTCTTAAAGGCTTTATGGTAAGTGTAAAGAAATAAGGTTTTATCTCATTCAGTTTCCATGCCATTCTATCCTCGTTATTTGCTTTCACACGATTTTGTAGGGAAGCATTGCTTTGTCCGCCCACACGCATTTTCACAATAAACTCAGGTAGGTAGGCTGCTTTAATCTTGTGCTTGTACAATAAGCGCAGCATAATTTCATAATCGGCTGCAGAGCGAAGCGTGGTATTAAACACACCATACTTATTATAAATATCTTTCTTCACAAAAAAGGTAGGATGCGGAGGCATCCATCCCCATAGAAACTTATTGGGAGAGAAAGAACCCGATTTCCATGTTCGAATTATTTTATCAGTATTGTTCTTATCCACATAATACAAATCTGCATACACGGCATCGGCAGCATTCATTTTAAATGTTTGGGCAATGCCTGTCAGCACATCATTCTTGGTATAAAAATCATCTGCATGCAGAATACCAACAATATCTCCGGTAGCAAGGTTAATTCCCTTATTAATAGCATGATACAAACCATCATCTTTCTCCGAAATAAAATGTGCAATTTTATCTTTGTACTTTTCAATAACGGTTAGTGTATCATCCGTTGATTTTCCATCCACAATAATGTATTCCAAATTTGGATAATCTTGAGAAAGGACAGATTGAATAGTTTGTTCAAGCGTTTGAGCGCTGTTGTAGGTAACCGTTATGATGGAAATCTTTTCCACCTTAAACGTACATTAATTTTTAAGTGCTGTTAAGAAATTAGCTAAAAAGGTTTTCAGTTCTGTCCGGTGAACAATCTTATCCAAGAAACCATGCTCCAATACGAACTCTGCAGTTTGAAATCCTTTAGGTAAATCTTTACCAATGGTTTCTTTTACTACACGCGGACCTGCAAAGCCAATTAACGATTGAGGTTCAGCAATGTTTACATCGCCCAGCATAGCAAAAGAAGCCGTTACACCCCCCGTAGTTGGGTCAGTTAATAGAGATATATAGGCTAATTTTTCTTTAGCTAATAAACTAAGCTTAGCCGATGTTTTAGCCATTTGCATAAGCGAGTAGGCTGCTTCCATCATACGTGCACCACCCGATTTAGAAATGATAAGCAAAGGTGTTTTCGTTTTTATACAAAAATCAATAGAACGGGATATTTTTTCTCCTACTACCGACCCCATAGAACCACCAATGAAATTAAAATCCATGCAACAAACAACTAAATCGTTACCATGCACTTTGCCAAAAGCAGAACGCATAGCATCATTCAGTCCTGTTTTTTTGCGACTCTCAATAAGTCTATCTTTATAGGGTTTGGTATCGGTAAAGTTAAGGGGGTCTCCGCCAATTAATCCTTCCTGCAATTCGGTAAAAGCTCCGTCATCAAAAATAACTTCGAAATACTGTGCAGAACTAATACGCTCGTGATGCCCACATTCTATACAAACAAAACTGTTTGCCGTATGCTCTTGCATGGTAGCTATTTTTTTGCACTTAGAACACTTATGCCAAAGTCCCTCGGGAGTTTCTTTCTTCTCCTTGGTGCTTGTTGTAATACCCTCTTTTAGCCTTTTAAACCAACCCATTTCTTTTAATTAAGATTACGAATTCAAATTGAATTCTTACTCACTTATGCTATTGTAATTGATTTATCTAAATAAACATCTTGTATGGTGTGCAACAAAGCAGCACCTTCTTTCATTGGTTTTTGGAAAGCTTTTCTGCCGGATATTAAACCTTGCCCGCCACCACGCTTGTTAATTACTGCTGTAGTTACTGCTTCTGCCAAATCGGTTGCTCCTTTACTTTCTCCGCCGCTGTTAATTAAACCAATTCTGCCCATGTAGCAATTGGCCACCTGATAACGGCACAAATCTATCGGATGGTCGGTTGTTAACTCACTATAAACTTTAGGATGTGTTTTACCATAATTAAGAGCTGTATAACCACCATTCTTATCAGACATTTTTTGTTTGATAATGTCTGCCTGTATAGTTACTCCTAAATGATTTGCCTGAGATGATAAATCGGCCGCTGTGCTGTAATCAACTCCGTCTTTTTTAAAGCCGCTGTTGCGTGTATAACACCAAAGTATGGTTGCCATACCTAACTCATGTGCATGTTCAAATGCCTGTGCCACCTCAACAATTTGTCTGCCAGATTCAGGTGAGCCAAAATAAATAGTTGCACCAATAGCCACAGCACCCATGTTCCAAGCATCCTGCACTGTACCAAACATAATTTGATCGAACTTATTGGGGTAACTTAAAAATTCGTTATGGTTAATCTTTACAATAAAAGGAATTTTATGTGCGTATTTACGTGCCACACTACCTAAAACACCATAAGTAGAAGCTACAGCATTGCAACCGCCTTCAATGGCAAGTTTTACAATGTTTTCTCCGTCAAAATAAATAGGGTTTGGGGCAAAAGAAGCACCTGCGCTATGTTCAATACCTTGATCAACAGGCAATATGCTCATATAACCGGTATTTGCCAAACGACCTGTACCATATAATTGTTGCAGGCTACGCATTACCTGCGAATTGCGATTGCTAGGTGCAAAAGCTCTGTCTACAAAATCGGCACCAGGATGGTGTATATGCTCTTTAGTAATAGTTTTGCAGGTGTGGTTAAGCAGGCTATCTGCTTGCGCACCTAATAACTCACTTATTTTTGTTTGAGTTGCAGTCGACATATTTGCTATTTTTAAGGTGGCGAAGGTACAAAAAATTAAAAAACAAGGTTTACACTTCGTATTTCTTAGTTTTGCAAATGTTAAAATCAATGATCGTACTTTGTTGCATCCTAATTTTATAAAGAAGATTTTTTTTACATTTCTTCTGCTGTTTATTGGATATAAGGGGCAGTTAAAGGCTTGCCAGGATACCTTAAAGAAAGATACGCTTAAAGTAAAAAAATCATTTGTTAAGAAGGTTATTGATGCGGCAACGGCAAAACGCAAGTTTATTTTGGCACCCGAAGCCGGTCGTTCTCCAAACACGGGTTTTTATACCGGTATATACTACCTTCAGTTGTTTAGATTAAAAGGAGATACAGATTCTCGTGCATCAAACATAGAGGCTTATGGCACTGTTACCGAAAAAAAGCAATTTTATCAAACGGTAAACAATACCGTTCTACTTGATAAAGAGAAATATTTTTTGCGTGGCACTACCTACGTCTCTAAGTTTAACGAATACTTTTATGGCTTAGGCAACAACATTAATATACAAAACAGAGACCTTATTAACTTCGATTATTTTAATGCTATTCAGAAATTTACAAGAATCATTGGTAGTCACGCCTATCTCGGTGTACAAGGTCAGTTTAACGAAACCTTTAATCTTACATATAATAAAGGCGGCATCTTAGACCAATCTAATGCATACGGCAAAGGTGGGAGCCGGAATGTGGGCTTTGGTCCTGTTTTTTTGTACGATAGCCGAGACCATGTTATTTATACCCGCACAGGTACTTATTTAGATATATCTGCCATGTTCTATCAACAGCAATTTGGTAGTCAGTTTCCGTTTCAAAACATGATTATAGATTTCCGCAAGTTTATTAAGTTCTATAAGAATGATGTACTAAGTTTTCAAACCCTTATTAATTATAACTGGGGCAATGTACCCTTTAGGCAACTGGCTATGATGGGTGGCGATGTGATGATGCGCGGCTACTACCCCGGCATTTACCGCGATAATTTTTATATGGCAACCCAGGTTGAGTTGCGCATACCGGTTTATAAATGGTTTGGCATGGTGTTTTTTGGGGCTGTTGGCGAGGTTGCCCATACCCTTGGTGCTTTTAACTGGCAGGATATAAAATATACCTACGGTATTGGCTTGCGCGCCATGTTTATTAAACACGAGCGCATAAATGTGGGCGGAGACTTGGGCTTTAGCAAAAACACCAAAACGCTTAGTTTGGGATCGGGAGAGAGTTTTTAGATATTAAAAGGTATGACTTTAACACCTAAAGTTATAACCTTTAACTCAAATATTATAACCTCTGACACAAAGGGCATAACCTTTAACACAATAAGTACTAATTAAGTCCTAAATACCCAAAAAGAAAATGGCAAACTGATGAGTGAAGTTTTTTTATAACAACTCCTTCAATTCCAGCAGACCATTTATCTGATACATATCAGTTTGCTTTATGCGCTTTTTTCTGGAAGTCAAATAAACAGCTTTCCAGCCTGCGTTTAATGCGCCTTCTATATCATTGCCAAAATCATCACCAATCATTATGCAGGCTTCTGGGTTAACTCCTGTTTTAGTTTGCGCGGCATGAAATATTGCTTTATCGGGTTTTTGAAAACCCATTTCTTCTGATATAAATATGTTATTGAAATGATCTTTTATCCCACTCTCATGCAGTTTAATATGCTGCACTTCTTTAAAGCCATTGCTTAAAATATGCAGTTTGTATTTGGGTTTCAGGTAATCTAAAATTTCATTAGCTCCCTCCAAAAGTCTTGTTTGGTAAGGGCTTTTGGCTATGTAATCTCTCTCTAACAAAGCCCCAAGTTCTTCGTTTTTAGCACCCAGTTTCTCCAGTGTTTTGCTAAAACGAGTACTCCTTAATTCTTCTTTTGTTATTTTTTTATGACTGTATAAATGCCATAACTTGTGGTTAATCTTTCGGTACTTTTTTATAAAATCATCTGCTGTTGTCTTATAAGTATTTTCGATATTATAGTCTTTAAGCAACACTTTTATAATTGCCTCAGAGTTTTTTTCAAAATCCCACAGGGTTCTGTCTAAATCAAAGAACACATGTTTTATATCTGCAATTTTTTTCAAAGCCTACGTTAAATATTACTTGTAAATTTAGCCACCGTTTTCGTGAAGTTATCCGTCATTATAGTAAACTACAACGTTAAGCATTTTATCGAACAATGCCTGCACTCGGTGTTTCGTGCCTTAAAGGATATTGATGCCGAAGTTTTTGTAGTGGATAATAACTCGGTAGATGGTTCGGTTACACTTATTAAAGAAAAATTCCCGCAAGTTATACTGATTGAAAACAAAATAAACACTGGTTTCTCAAAAGCTAATAATCAGGCCATTCGCCTCAGTAAAGGACAGTACGTATTGCTTCTAAACCCCGATACGGTGGTGCAGGAAGATACCTTTGCCAAAACCATTGCCTTTATGGATGCTCACCCCGATACGGGCGGCTTGGGTGTTAAAATGGTTGATGGCAAGGGCAATTTCTTACCAGAATCTAAGCGTGGTTTACCAACCCCCGAAGTTGCTTTTTATAAGATATTCGGCTTGTCAAAGTTCTTTCCTAAATCAAAACGCTTCGGGCGTTATCATTTAACCTATCTCGACAAAAACAAAACGCATAGTATAGATATACTTAGCGGGGCATTTATGTTATTAAGAGCAGAAACCCTTGCTAAATGTGGGCTACTCGATGAGGATTATTTTATGTACGGCGAAGATATAGACCTTTCCTATCGCATCATTTTAAGCGGTTATAAAAACTACTACTATCCTGAAACTACTATTATTCATTATAAAGGCGAGAGCACTAAAAAAAGCAGCGTGAATTATGTGCTGGTGTTTTATCGTGCCATGGCAATCTTTGCTCGCAAACACTTCTCTCAAAACAGAGCCAAAACATTTTCTATACTAATACATTTTGCTATTTACCTCCGCGCAGCAGCTTCCATTAGCTGGCGCATGGCAAAACAAATTGCATTGCCTGCCCTTGATTTCTCTTTAATCTTTGTAGGCCTATTTGCCGTTAAAGAGTTTTACGAAAAACAAATCAAGTTCTCAGGTGGAGAAGGTTCTTATGCAGAACATCTTGTAAAATGGGCTTTCTTAGCCTACTCGCTTATTTGGGTATTAAGTGTTTTTCTTAATGGTGGATATGATAAACCCATTAAACTGAGAAAAATTGTTCAGGGAGTTGTAATAGGCATGGCCGTTATATTAATAGGCTATTCTCTTCTGCCCGAAACATACCGTTTCTCTCGTGCTATTATTTTATTAGGCTCGCTGTCTACTTTAGCTACTTTACTTTTGGTAAGATTACTTCTTCACTTACTTAAAATAAAAAGCTACGTTTTGAATGAAGATTTAAGTAAACGCATTGCTATTGTGGGCGACGCTGCTGAATACGAACGGGTAACAGGGTTATTAAAAGAGACTTCGGTTAATCCTGCTTTTACAGGCTTTATAACGATAGAAGATAATACAAAAGTCGCCAATCAATTAGGAAATATCAGTCAGTTGAATGAGATTATTGAGGTACATCAAATACAGGAAATAATTTTCTGTTCTAAAAATATTTCATCTCAACGGATTATAAACTATATGTTACAATTAGTAAGTGCAGAGGTTGATTTTAAAATTGCTCCACCTGAAAGCATCTCTATCATTGGCAGTAATAGCATTGATACTGCCGGAGATTTATATGTAATTGATTTTAATTCGGTATCAAAACCGCATAACAAACGCAACAAAAGAATACTTGATTTTGTGGTCTCTATTTTCCTGATTGTTTTGTTGCCCATTACAATTCTCTTTCAGAAGAAACCTTTGCAATTTATGGCTAACCTGTTTTTAGTGTTATTAGGCTTAAAAACATGGGTAGGTTACGAAGCCAATGCCGACCCACGTTTACCAAACATTAAGAAGGCGGTTCTATCACCTCATCAGCACATAAATACTACTGATAAAGAGTATTTGAATAAGCTAAACTTAGCTTACGCTAAAAACTATAAAACAGAAAACGACTTAAAGATTCTATTCAAGAACTTTCGAGAATTAGGTTCTTAAATTCCTTTTACTTGGTTTATTTACTTTAAAAACAGCGCGCTGCCCAACCGAACGCGGAGCCGTTTGGCCTGTGTGCAGCAGATCGTTTGGTCTTGACTTTTTGTTTCTTTTTCGTCAAGGAAAAAGAAAGAATAAAAAGAATTAATTTACACTATCGTCTTTGGAAAAGAAAGTTATAATAATCTAAACCTTCAGCTTCTGCCCCAGCCTTAAAACTTTCTTCTGGCTAATGCCATTCTTCTTGCAAATGGCAGCAATGGTAGTATGGTTGCGTTTGGCAATTCTGTCAAGAGTATCTCCGTTCTTTACAATAACAACTTTACCCGCAGGAGTTTTATAAGTTAAAGCAGGTGCAGCATGACTCTTGGTACCCACCTGATGCGCATGTATGCTTCTTAAATCATACTTAGCACCAAAATCAGATTTATAGATTACAAACGAGTTATTCTTCAATTCATTTTTCTGATAATCAACCAAGTCTTCAGTATCAATTGCTTTACCCAAATACCTTACTTCAAAATGTAAATGACTTCCATAAGAATGCCCTGTGTTTCCTCCCAAACCAATTTGCATGCCGCTTACCACGGCTTCTTCAGGTTGTACCAGTATTTTAGAAAGATGCGCATATACAGTCTCTAACCCGTTATTATGACGAATAATCACCACATTACCGTATCCTCCCATAAAACGGGCAATACGTACTTTGCCGTCAAAAGCCGCCACAACCGTATCGCCGGTATGCAGACTAATATCTGTACCATAATGCGGACGACGATGGCGCCACCCAAACTCCGAAGTAAGAATTCCTTTATAAGGCATAGTAAAACCGCAATTCCAATCATCGGTTAAATAGATGGTGGCAGAATCTCCTACAAATTGCTGTTCAAACAAATCAGGGTGACAAGAAGCCGTATCCCAGGTACCATACAAGTCATGCGAAGGAAACATCAATAAAGAATCTACATCGTCATAAGCAATGGCAGAGGTATTAATGGTTTGGGTAGTATCTTCTCTTTTACGTTTTTTATCGTCGCCAAGCTTCTTGTTTTTATCTCCCACAAAGGCAAAAGAAAGCATAGGCAAAACAAATGCCAGAAGAATTGTGGTATGTAAAACAGTCTTTTTCATTAGCTCTTATAAAAAAGAGATTTGCAAAACTATCTTATTATATCATATATCCAAATAGAATTTCGGCCCTTTAAGGCTTTTTTACTAACGAGACCTGTTTATATAGCCCTGAAGGCATTGATTCTATTGAAATTATAAATATAAGGGGTGAATTAATAAAAAACGTTAATATTCTGTGTTTTTCTTTGTTAAAGTGGTTTTTAAAAGAAACTCTGTTTATAAGCGCTTAATCTTTTACTTTTGTCAACTACATGAAAATTGTTGTAAACACACGCTTATTACTTGATGGAAGATTGGATGGTATAGGTTGGTTTGCCTACCAATCCTTAAAAAGAATAACTCGCCAGCACCCCGATGTGCATTTTATATTTCTGTTTGACAGACCTTATAATGAAAAGTTTGTTTTTGCAGATAACATTACACCACTTGTTTTATCACCTCCTGCAAGGCATCCGTTTTTATATTATTATTGGATGCAGTTTTCTGTAAAATCTTTATTAAACAGATTAAAACCTGATTTGTTTTTATCTCCTGATGGCTTATTGGCTTTGGGAGCTAAGTGCAAACAATTACCGGTTATACATGATATTAATTTTTTGCATTACCCAAAAGACCTGCCTTTTTTTACCAGACATTATTACAATTACTTCTTCCCTAAGTTTGCTAAAGAGGCTAGTCGTATAGCTACTGTATCTGAGTTTAGTAAAAAAGATATTGCAGATAATTATCATATCTCTCCTTCAAAAATAGATGTGGTTTATAATGGCATTCACGATTATTTTGATGTGGTAAGTAATGATATTAAGATTGCCACTAAAACCAAATATACCAAAGGTTTTGACTATTTTATATTTGTGGGTTCTTTACATCCTCGCAAAAACATTCTACGATTAATAAAAGCTTTTCATCTTTTTAAAACAGAAACAAAATCAAACTTTAAGTTAGTGTTAGCGGGCGCTATTTTTTGGGGAGAAAATGAAATGTATGAGTTGATGAAAAGCCTGCAAATAGAAAATGAAATAGTATTTACAGGCAGAATTGCCAATGAGGAATTAAAAAATCTAATAGCATCGGCATTTGCTTTGACTTACCTTCCCTATTTTGAAGGTTTTGGAATTCCTATTGTAGAAGCCATGCAGTGTGGCACACCTATATTAGCTGCTAATACAAGTTGCTTACCCGAGATAGCAGGCGACGCTGCCATTTATGCAAATCCTTTTGATGAAAATGAAATAAAGCATGCTATGCTTACATTGTATGAAGACAGCGAAATAAGAAACAATTTAATCCGTAAAGGACTTGAACGGAAAAGTAAATTCAGTTGGGATAAAACCGCTAATCTGTTATGGCATAGTATTGAAAATGCACTTTAGTAAGTATTTATTACCTTTGCACGCTTCATGCTAAAAAAAGTCTGTATATTATTATTTGTTGCGTTATTAGCTTTATCCTGCAAGAAAAACACCGATAGTCCGATTGGTGCAAGTGTATTACCCGCTTCTGACCTTATTAATGCAGAATATGCTGAAATATATCCTGATGTTTCTTATACTAAATTTCGTTTGACAGATTCTGTTGTTTTAACATCTAATTTATCAAATTCAAATTTATTAGGCTCTATTAATGATCCTGTTTTTGGAAGAACAGATGCCTCTATTTATTGCAGTTTTGAAACAGATTACTCTGCAACTGGTGTAGGTGGTTTAGCACCTGTAGGTAATGAACCTGTATTTGATTCTGTAGTTTTAGCTTTAGCATACAATTATATACCCAATTCATCAACAACATACGTAGGAGATACTTCCGATCCACTATCATTAGATATATTTCCTTTAAAACATAATATATCTCCCGATACCAATTATTATTCAACAGGAAACAATTATTACTACACAGGTACAGGCGGTTATCTACATGGTCCTATGCCATATGATGCTACCAAAAATTTAGTTCACGGAGGGCATAGTTTGGTTTTTAATCCACATTTATGGTGGTTCCCGCCAATAAAAAAAGACACCAATGTTTATGGAAACCCTGCCTTAGCAGTAAGATTAAGGGACGATTGGGGTGAAGCACTTTTTAATACCCTTCAAAATGGCTATCTTAATAATAATACATTATTTCAGCAGGTGTGCAAAGGGTTTTATATTACTACCCAACATTCTATTATGCTTCAGCCAGCATATGGCAGTATATTTTTTGTGCAAATGAATAGTAATACCAGCATTAATTTTTATTATCATAATAAAGGAAGTACAATTATCCCCCCTCCTATTCGAATATCCACGGGTGGTAGTAGTTGTGCCCGATTTGGTTACTTTAAGCATGATTATAGTATTGCTCCTGAAATACTGCAACAAATAAGTCCACTAAGTCCAAATTATGCCGATACAAACCCTTCTTCGCCAAAAACAAAAAATGTGTTTCTTCAGGGTGCAGGAGGTGTAGGAATTGTTTTAAAATTCCCGAGTTTACTGCAATGGGTAAATAAAAATATTGTGATAAATAAAGCCGAGCTTGTTTTAAAACCTGATAAATCAAATTCAGACTTTTTTAATCTTTCTAAATATTTTTTACCTGGCAGATTATATTTAGAAGGTGATACTTTGGGAGGACCTAAGGGATTAGTTGAGAATGAATATACATTTGGCGGTTACTATGACATAACCAATAATCAATACTTATTTGAGATACCACATACCGTGGACCAAATACTAACTCAAAAAACCCTAAACACTAAGTTTTATGTAACGGTGTTTAATGGTGGCTTATTTGCAGAGAGGGTGGTATTTGGTGGTGCCGCACAAACTACTACAGGTTATCCAATTAAACTCAGACTTTGGTACACAACTCTTACTACAAAAAAGTAAATGAATTCATTTTAACACAACTCCCTTGTATCTTAATTTGTGAGGAGATTTAGGGTCATTACTGATAACCTCAACCATTCTATCTTGCCTGTCATACGTTGGTGTAGTATCAAACAAAACTTCTATAGTTCCATATTTACCTGCTTGTACAGGTTCCTTCGGAAAAATAACTTTAGTACAACTACACTCTACTTTAGCATCTGAAATAATAAGGGGTTGGTTTCCGGTATTTGTAAAAGGGTACAAAATCTTTACTTGTTCTCCTTTTTTTACAAAACCAAAGTTCTTTTTACTATCGGTAAATTTTAGTTGTGGCTGAGCAAATAGCTGAAATGATAAACAAATAGATAGTAAAGTAAATGTACTCTTACTCATAATAATAATAAATAAAAAAATCGGGCCGAAACCCGATTTAGTTTTTCATACAACCCTATTATTATTTTGTGGTAGTTGTAGAAGTTGCTGGTGCTATCGGAGCAGGTTTAACCTCCCCCTTAATAGTTAAGATAGTACTTGGTGTTTTTGAGTTGGAAGTAACCGTAATTTTTTTATCAAACTTACCTACTCGTTTGCTATCGTATTTAACTTTAAATGTAGATATTTTTCCGGGAGCAATAGGTTCTTTAGACCATCCATCCACATTGGTACAACCACAAGATACTTGTACATTGTTTATGATTAATGGAGCCTTACCCGTGTTTTTAAATTTAAACTCACGCAAGGTATTCGCGTCGTAATCAATAGTACCATAATCAATGGTTTCTTGTTCAAATTTTAGTTCAGGGGCATTTGGATCAATGTTTGGTGTAGCTGTTTCTTGCGCTTTAGTTGTAAAAGCCAATCCAAAAAATAATAGGGCTGCTGCAAATACTTTTTTCATTTTGTTTATTTTATAAAAATTAATTAATTATTTCCTTTTTCAACCGGAGTGCCTGTTTTTGGGGTATTTCCACCTGTAGGGAATTGTTCTTCCTGAGGAGCTGCTTCAATGGTACCTTTTATTTGTATGGTTTGAGTACCTGATAAAGCGTTTGATTGAACAGTTACTGTTTTAGAGATAGGCCCTACACGTTTGGTATCGTAATGAACTTTAATTACACCCGTTTTACCCGGTAAAATGGGTTCTTTTGGGCAACTTGGAACGGTACATCCGCAACTGCCTTGGCAATTACTGATAATCAAAGGCTCTTTGCCTGTGTTTACAAATGTAAACTCACAACCGCCATCGCCACCTTGTTTCATGGTGCCGTAATCGTGCACGGTTTTATTAAATTTAATGTCTGCCTGAGATGCAGGGGCAGCAGTAGTAGTAGTTACCGTTTTTGGCAGGTCTTGAGAGAAACCTTTCATTGCCATTAACGAAACAATTCCGAAGCTTACTAATATTCTTTTCATTTTTTAAAGTTTTTAGACTTGCAAATATACCAAAATCGTGCCAAAAATATAAAATGTCTCTTATTTTTTATTTAGTGCCATTATTTCGGTGTCTATTTTAACATTTTCGGGCACTTTACCGGTTAAACTCTTTAAGAAAGTTACAATAGATTGAATCTCTTCTTCACTTAAATCCTTATTTAATTGCAGCTTACCCATTATTTTTACCGCTTCGGGCAGGGTACGCACACTTCCATTATGAAAATAGGGGAATGTTTTTTCAATATTCCTTAATCCGGGTACTTTAAATACATCTTTATCTGCTTCATCTTTGGTAACATTTTTCTTTCCCTCATCCTCTTTAGTAATTTTTACCATAGTTCTGTAATCACCAAACTTGCCAAATTTTTGAAATGTACTGCCACCCACACCAACTCCCAAATGACATTGCGTACAACCCGCATCTATAAATACTTCCATTCCTTCGCGTTCTTTATTGCTTAAAGCAAACACATCTCCGTTTAAGTAATCATCAAACCTGGAAGGAGTCATTAAAGTACGCTCAAATGCGGCAATGCTCTTTCTTAATGTTTTATAGGTTATAGGCTCTTTATCATTAGGAAAAGCTTGTTTAAACAGCTTTTTATATAAATCTATTTCTTTTAAGCGGCTTACTAAAAAAGCTTCGTTAGGTATTGCCATCTCTACCGGGTTTAAAATGGGCATACCTGCCTGCTGCTCTACATCTTTTGCACGCCCATCCCAAAACTGGGCGGTATGCAAGGCTGCATTTAATACCGTAGGTGAATTTCTGTCACCCAATTTCCCTGCGTCCCCATCTGAAGTGGGTTGGTTATCAACTCCAAATGTAGCCAGATTATGACAAGAATTACAGCTGTTATTTCCGGTTTTGCTAAGTCTGGTATCGTAAAATAACAACTTCCCTAGGTGCACTCTTTCATCCGTTATCACATTCTCCATGTTTTTATCGGCTACATCGGGTAAAGGTTTAAACGCCATCTGAGCTTTTTCCAGTAATTCTTTATCATCATCGCTTGCTACCGGTTTTTCAGGTTGATTTGCTTTTGTTTGTTCTTTCCTTGTGTTGTTGGCGCAAGATGCAAACAATAGTGCCGTTATAATGATAACGCACTTAAAATTCATGGTCTTTTTGCTCATTAACATGATACTTATTCTTATTTAAACTTTCACCTTTTCTCCGTAGTGTTCTGCCCTTATTCGTTTTACATCTTCACTCGCTAAATACTCATCATAGCTGCAAACTTTATCAATCATACCTTTTGGGGTAAGTTCTATCACACGATTAGCAATGGTTTGAACTAATTGATGGTCATGCGAAGTAAATAAAAGCGTTCCTTTAAAATCTTTCAACTCATTATTCAATGCTATAATAGCTTCCAAATCCAAATGGTTGGTAGGCTCATCCAACATGAGAAGGTTTGCACCAAACTGCATAGCGCGTGATAACATGCAACGCACCTTTTCTCCCCCTGAAAGAACCCGGCAACTCTTTAAAGTCTCCTCGCCCGTAAATAACATCTTGCCCAAAAAGCCCCTTATATACGTTTCATCTTTATTAACTGAATATTGCCTTAGCCAGTCAATCAGGTTATAGTCTTCATTAAAGTATTTGGCGTTTTCATTGGGTAAGTATGCCTTGGTAATAGTAGTACCAAACAAATAAGTCCCTTTATCTGCCTTTTCTTCTTCGTTTAATATTTGAAACAGCGTGGTAATAGCCAGTTGGTTTTTACTTACAAATGCAATTTTATCTCCCTTGCGGACATTAATATTAATATCCTTTAATAAAACGCCTTCTGAGTTTGATTTACAGATATTCTCTACATGCAAAATCTGGTCGCCGGCTTCGCGCTCTTGTTTAAAGATAATAGCAGGGTATTTTCTGGTAGAAGCCGGAATATCATCTACCGCCAACTTATCCAACAGTTTTTTTCTGCTGGTTGCCTGACTTGATTTAGAGGCATTGGCCGAGAAGCGGGCAATAAACTCCTGCAATTCAGCTCGCTTATCTTCGGTTTTCTTATTGGCATCGCTTCGTTGTTTTAACTTAAGCTGACTCATCTCGTACCAAAAACTGTAGTTACCGCTGTAGGTAGAAATTTTTCCGAAATCAATATCGCAAATACTGGTACAAACGGCATCTAAAAAGTGCCTATCGTGACTTATAACAATAACCGTATTCTGAAAATCTGCCAGAAAATCTTCCAGCCAATTGATGGTTTCGGCATCCAAATCGTTGGTAGGTTCATCCATCAGCAAGATATCGGGGTTGCCAAACAAAGCCTGCGCTAATAACACGCGCACCTTTTCTTTACCCGTTAAATCTTTCATTAAACGATGATGAAAAGACTCACCAATGCCCAAGCTGCCCAACAACTGGGCGGCATCACTCTCTGCATTCCAACCGTTCATCTCTCCAAATTCAGCTTCCAGCTCAGATGCTTTAATGCCATCTGCTTCGCTAAAATCTGCCTTGGCATAAATAAGTTCCTTCTCTTTTATAATGGCATGCAGCTTTTTATTGCCCATAATTACCGTATCCATCACGGTATATTCATCAAAAGCAAAGTGGTTCTGGCTCAGCACACTCATGCGTTGCCCTTTGGGAATATCTATGGTACCTTTATTGGCCTCAATCTCTCCCGATAAAATCTTCATAAAGGTAGATTTACCCGCACCATTGGCGCCAATAATACCATAGCAATTGCCGGGGGTAAACTTCAGATTTACCTCATCAAACAAAACACGCTTTCCGTACTGGAGGGTAACATTACTTACTGTAATCATTTTTTAAAAAATAAGGGTGCAAAGGTAGCTTTTTAGCGGCTTATATGGTTAAATTTAATACTACCCTCTCTGTTTTTCACTTATTTTAAAATATAAAACTGTAAAAGCCTTATTGCTTTAAAAATTTAACATTGGCTTAACATTAAATGTATAAAAAACAGCCCATCTGTAAAAAAAATAACATATGCAATAGGGGTTTCCACCTAGTAGGTTATACCATATAGGTGGAAACCCCTATTGCGCAGCGCATAAAAGTAGCATAGTTTTGCCCTGTATGTTTACTACTGCATTTATATCAGCCAACTGCAAAACTACCTCGTTTAGCATCGCGCCCTTCTCGTTCGGCATGATGCCCATCTCGTTCGGCACGATGCCCATCTCGTTGAGAACGATGCCCAACATGTGCGGCACGAATAAAATAGTGAAAGTCAAACAAAAATATAATCACAACTAAAACAAAAAACACATGGCAAAGAAGGTATTAAGCAAAAAACTAATCCTGACAGCAGATTTTACGGGATTAACCTTAGAGGAGAAACTAAGCAAACAAACCGACATGGTAAAAGCACAAATAGCCAACCCCACGCTGGTGCCGGGCTTAAACCCCACGGCGGCAAACGTGCAGGGGCAAATAGTGGCCGTTACCGACCCCAACACCGGCTTGATACATCAACGCTCTATATTGCTGGCGCAGGCACACGCGCTAACCGTGCAAATAAACAAGGCAGAGGTGACTATTAAAGATATTATAGTAAGCCAGTGGATGCCGCAGGCACAAACCGCCCTTACGGGTACGCCCAATGCCCAAAGCAATGCAGCCCTATTGCTGTTTGGCATAAAAGGGCAAACAGGCGGCAGCACCACAGGCACGGGGGTAATGGAAAAAACAATTGCCAGCGCACCCGTTATTGTTAAAATAGATAACCTGCACAACCAGCAAACCCTGCATATACACAACAACATTACAGGCAAAATTGGGCACCCAAAAAATGTGTTGCGTATAGATGTGTACGGGCAAACAGGCGGCACCCTACCTGCCGACCTTGCCGCACTTATTGCCAACGGCGGCGGCTGGCTTGGCACCGCCAAGCATGGCAAATTTGTAAGCCCGCTTACAACAGCTAACGCAGGTAAAACAGAATTTTACATAGCTGTTTACATTGATAAAGTAACCCTAAAACCCATTGCCTATAGCACTGTAGCCAGCGAGGCTATTATTTAAAAACAGATAACAAGTAACATTTTACAGATAGCAGATAATGTTGCCTGTAAATGATACCTGATAAATGAAATAAACGGAGTATGCCCAAAAGCCGTAAAGTGAGTAGGCAACCAAAAGTGCGGCGTCAGCACGATAAAGTCCGACAAAAATAAAATGAAAAAAGTAAAATTACTAGTAGCATTATGCCTTGCGGGAAGTATGGCAAATGCGCAAGTGGCATGGCCGGGTGAAAATTGGATTGCACCCCCAAATAATTTTAATACATCTGTAGATCCACCTACTAATACAGGTTTCAGTTCATCTGTAAATAGCAGCAATCCCTATAGTGTGTCAAATGGTGCATTTGATGTTAATGGAAATTTAAAATTTTATGTACAAGATTTAGCTGTTTATACTACAAGTAGCAGCAGCCCTGCCGGATACTTACCTACGTATACATATGGTAGTGGAATGAGCGTAATAGAATGGCAAGCCCCAAGCAATGAAATAGAAATAGTGCCTGTTCCCGGTAATTGCAATCAGTGGTATGTAATTTATGGATTAAGCATATCAGGTGTTAATGGAACTTATAGCATATACGCCTATGTAATGGTAGATTGCACTAGTGGAACACCTGTTGTAAATACACCATCAAATTTCCCTTTAACGACTAACTCTGCCGGATCTGGTTTAGCTGTATCAAAACAAACAACTTCCAGTAAAATCAGGTATTTATTTACGGCTTCGGGTGCGGGTATCTTACGCTATACCATAGGTGCATGGAACTCTGGTACCAGCATAGGAATACCAAGTAGTCCAACTACCATAACCTCGTCAGGTGCTTCAGACCTTGTATTTCAATTAGAGCTTTCGCCAGATCAGACCCGTTTAGCTTGGAATGGCGGTGGCTATAATTACTATAATAATCAAGTATGTGAAGTAGTCCTAACATCTTCTTATGGGTATTCTTCATTCAATACCTATACAATTCCGGGTGTAGGAGGTCTTGGGCTTATTTATGGTTTGCAATACGCACAGCCCACTAGTACAACAAACAGACTGTATGTTGCTGCAACAAATGGAATTACCTATTTTACCCCAGGTTCATCGCCAACATACGTTAATATAGCTTCCAGCACAGCTTATGGCAATACCCAATTGCAACGAATGGCTACCGGGAACATTATGGGATTAAAAAGTGGGTATTTGTATGAAATTAATGTGGGAAGTAATACGATTGCAGCCAGTTCAAATACAACGCCAATATATTCCAATAAAGGAATACCTGGTGTTGGAGCTTATTTATATCACCTACCGGATGGACTTGATATGATAACTTCTACTGGTATAACGGCAAGTATTACTAATATGCATGCTATTAATGGAAATAACATTACAGCACAGGGAAATTATGTCTCAAGCCTTGTACCGGGTAGTTATTCTTGGTCAATACTACAATGTAATTCAGATGGTAGTACTTATACCGGCGGCACTCCATATAGTTGGAGCAGTGGTACCATAAATGGTACGCCAAGTGGAGTATTTACTTTTCCAGGTACTTCTTCTTTAGCTTGCAACACATATTACCTAATAAATTTTTCGGTAAACAACTGTGCAAATACAGCAAATGCTACACAGCAAATGGTATATACTACCCTCGATGCTAATTTTACTTTGTCAGGTACGCATATTAATCCAGGCACTTATACCGCTACCGCTGTATATCCTACTGATAATCCTACGGGTTCTGCCGGTTTTGGTTACTGGTGGGATGTTGCACAATTAACTGGTCCGGGCGGAACCGTTGTGTCCGGTACGGAAGTTAATAATCCTTCTTGCTGGTGGACTTATCCAACCAACAATACTTTTAACGGGTATAATGGCACCAGTACTTTAGGAAGCTGCAGTAATGTAGGCGATTTTACCTGGGGAGATTATTATCAAATATGTTTTGGAGTATGGAGCAATGCCTGTGCATGGACAGAAACCTGCCAAACACTTGCCCTTTGCGGTCTTGCGTGCAGAACGGAGGAGAACCCGGAAGGCGTGGTTATAAGTAGTAATCAAAACATAATACCACATAGTGCTTATTTAGAAGGTACAGCAACATCTATTAATACTATTAAAATGGATGCCACACCTTTAGTAAACATTTACCCCAACCCCAATACGGGCAATTTTATTGTAGGTACTAATAGTAGTTTGCCTCAATTGATGCAGGTATTTGATGTAAATGGCAAAATGGTATTAAGTCAAACCCTAAATGGTAATACCAGCATAAATGCAAATAACTTACCTGATGGTGTTTATAATATAAACATTACAGGTAATAATTCTGTAGCTAATAAAAAGCTGGTTATTGTGAGATAGATTTCTCCTAACAATCTAAGAATACTAAAAGCCGTTCTCTGTAAAAAGGGGGCGGTTTTTTATTTAAAGAGCAAACAGGCTACAAACTAAATTTGCCTTATCTTTATAGGCTAAATACTAAATAGCCCTTTCTTGCGTTACAAGAAGAGCTAAAACAAATCTAAATGATTAAGAAAATTGCCCTTTTATTAGTTTTTGTTTGCATGGCAATTGCTGCCACAGCGCAAAAAATATACCCCCTGCATGGCAATGCGGCTATTATACAGCATCGTAAACAAAATGCGGTGAGCAATTCATCTGTTATAAATGGCAAAAATCCACGTACATCAACCGATAGTTTGCTGCATGGCAGATACCTTCCTTTCTACGATGATTTCTCCTATGCAGGCCCCTATCCAAACGATTCCCTGTGGTTAGACCAATACGTTTTTGTAAACCATACCAAAGCCATAGCCCCGCCCACTTTGGGCGTTGCTACTTTTGACGGATTGAACCAATATGGCTACCCTTACGATTCTTCCGTTGTATCTGCAGGTGGTGGTATTATTTCTCCCCACCCTTCGGATACCCTTACTTCCCACCCCATCCGTTTAGATTCTTTGGCGCATCAAAACCTTACGCCGGGGGACAGTGTGTACTTGAGTTTTTATTATCAGGGCGAGGGCTTTTGGGGATTTCCTTTATCAAATTATGAACTTGACTTGGATCTATACAGCCCTATAGATAGTGCCTGGTATCAGGTATGGAGTATTACAGGCAATGTTACAGATTATACACCGGATAGCCTTTTTCATTTGGTAATGATACCCATTACCGACCCTTCTTATTTTGGAAACGGTTTTAAGTTCAGGTTCCGTAACTCATCCTGCGGTTGCGGAGATGATGATCACTGGCATATAGATGACGTGTATCTTAATAACATAAGATCCTATAAGGATACTATTACAAAGGATGTGAGTTTTGTGTATGATTTGCAAAGCCCTTTAAAAAATTATACCCAAATGCCCTACAACCAGTTTACCGGTGTTAGTGATATGAAAACAAATATCAGTGCTTTTTTAAGAAGTAATGAATATACACCCACTGGCTCTTCATATTCAGTATCTATAAGTACTTACTATAATTTCTTAGACGCATCCAAACATGGTTTATTGCCTGGTGATACAGCTCACTTAAACGGAGCTAACAATTTAGCATCATTTTATAATGCTGGTTATTGTAATGATCCATCTCTTACACACCCTTCTTTAGGTGGTTTTGCGTATAACACCCCTTTAGCAATGAATGATTCTTTTTTAGTAAAATTCTATGTTTCCCCTCCCACCACTCACTCTACAACTATAGATGGTTTTCCTCAAAATGATACGATTTCGTTTCATCAGGTATTCAGTAACTATTATTCATATGATGATGGCAGTGCAGAAGGCGCTTTTGGTATAGAAAGCACCAATGGTCCGGGCAATTATCAAATAGCTTCAAAGTTTACATTAAATAAAAAAGATACCCTGCGTTCTATAGATATTTTCTTCGACCCTATTATAGATGTTGGAATCTTGCAAAATTCTCCGTTTAACTTAATGGTATGGTCGGATAATGGAGGTATGCCCGGAACTCCTATTTATACTGATACTATCAGAGGTACTCTACGATACCCCTATTTTGCACCTAATCATCCTATATCAGGCATTCAAAGAGAAAACATGTTTAACCGATACGAACTTTTAAAACCGGTTTATCTTAATGCCGGAGAGGTTTTTTACATAGGTATTAATCAGGTTTATAATTACCCGGCAATTCCCATCGGTTTTGATATGAATACCGATTATCATAACAATATGTTTTATAATGCTAATAATGTCAATTATCCTGGTTGGTATGTTTTTCCCGGTGATGCAGACCCTGTCTACCGAGGCGCTTTAATGATGCATCCGGTGTTCGGGGATTCTTTGGATGCCTTAGCTATTAAAACATATAACAATACGGTTTCGGCTAATATTACGGTATATCCAAACCCTGCAGCAGATGAGGTTTTTATACAATCAGCTAATACCATAACAAAAATTGTGGTAACAGACCTAATCGGTAATCTGGTTATTCAACTAACAGAGCATGATGCCATACAAAGCATTAACACAGCATCCCTGCAAAACGGTGCCTACCTTATAAAAGCCTTTATAGATAAAGGGCTTACTGACATCAAGAAACTGATTATCTCCCGATGATAGAAAAAGAGAAGAATTTACTGGACGAGGAGCAGGAACTTTTTGAACACCACCGCATAACAGCCGATAAAGGACAAGCCCTTTTACGCATTGATAAATACCTGTTGCACAAACTGGCTCACGCATCACGTACTAAAATTCAAGCTGCTGCTGATGGGGGTAACATACAGGTAAATGGCAAGCCGGTAAAATCTAGCTATAAGGTAAAGCCCTTTGATGTCATTACTATTCTGCTTCCGCACCCTCCAAAAAACTTTGAACTTATTCCGCAAAACATTCCGCTAAATATCCTATATGAAGATGAGGATATTATGATTGTGAACAAACCTGCCGGAATGGTGGTTCATCCAGCATTCGGGCATGATGATGGTACCTTGGTAAATGCTTTGTTATATCATTTTACTAACCTGCCTCATGCACAAAGTAAAGTAGGTACGGATATTTATGCACCTCGCCCGGGTTTGGTGCATCGTATTGATAAAAACACTTCGGGTATCTTAATTGTTGCCAAAAATGAAATTGCCTTAACGCTTCTTGCCAAAAAATTCTTCGATCATGACCTTACCCGTAAGTATGTTGCCTTAGTTTGGGGCAATGTGTTGAACGATACAGGAACTATTACAGGAAACGTTGGCAGAAACATCCGTAACAGAAAGATTATGGATGTGTTTACCGATGAAACTCAGGGCAAACATGCTGTTACACATTATAAAGTATTAGAGCGTTTTGGTTATGTAACCTTGGTTGAATGCACCCTCGAAACAGGCCGTACACACCAGATACGGGTACACATGAAATCCATCGGGCATCGTATTTTTAATGATGCGGATTATGGCGGAGAGCAAATACTAAAAGGAACTAAAACAGCTACCTATAAAAAGTTTATCGAAAATTGCTTTGCTTTGTGTCAACGCCAGGCACTGCATGCCAAATTATTAGAGATAGAACATCCTGCAACCAAAAAAATAATGAAGTTTGAAAGCGATTTGCCTGATGATATGAAGAACTTGTTAGACAAGTGGAGAAATTATGCCACACATAAAGCCTTTGAAGAAAGTGAGTCAGAGTGATCATATAGAAGTAATAGGAAAAAGAATCAGCACACTGAAAGCTGATGGAGTTACCAGCTTTGTAATAATACCCACTGCTGCCAATTGGAAATTAAATTTACTTTTTGCTTGGCTCTTTTTATGGACACTTAGCGGATGCGTAGTACTATTTAATTATTTTACTCTTACCAATACCAACATTAAACTGGTTGTGCTGGTGTGGCTTGGTTTTTGGGCATACTTTGAGTTTACAACAGCAAGGGCATTTATCTTTAAGAAATTCGGTAAAGAAAAAATATGGATAAGAGGCAGCACGCTTAATTACTGGAAAGACATAGCAGGACGTGGCAAGAAATTAGAATTTGAAGCCGACCTGATTAAAGATTTGCAACTGATTGAAAAAAACAAAAAAGACTTTTTTCAGTTTATGAACGATTCTTTTTGGGTAGTAGGTACAGAGAGTATTTCTTTTACTTATGGTACAAAAACACATCGTTTAGGTGTACAATTAGAAGAAGCAGATGCTAAAGAATTACTAAAGCAACTTAAACATGCATTAAAGAGTTAAAGTAACCTTCTCCCTGTGAGGGATAAAAGAAGACTTAATTCACCACATCACCACGCAGTTTGCGGAAACGCTTGCGGGCTTCTACTGTATAAATACTACCCGGATATTTAGTTATCACTTCCTGATACAGGGTTTTAGCTTTTTCTGTATCCTTTAAGTTATATTGGTATATCTCAGCCATTTTAAACAAGGCATCATCTCCGTAAATATCCTCACCATAGGCATCAACCACCCGCTGGTATGCTTCCAAAGCTTCTTTATATTTGCCCTGTTGTGCAAATACACCTGCTTTTTTATAATAAATATCATCTGCCAAACTGTGGTTATCAAACAATATATTGATAGAATCCATACGCTGCAAGCCCTCAGTAGTTTTATGTTGCAACAACAACAAATCCGCCGAGGCAAACATTTTCAACGGAACATCATTTGTATCAATTCCAATGGCATCAGAAATTACCAGTGATAAATCCATGGCATCGTTGGCAATCAGCTTAGAGGTAGCACCTTTAAGCACATCCAACTGCGCCTTTGCCCATTTAAAATCTCCGGTATAAAAAGCTACTTTGGCATTGCGGAACTTCGCCTCCTGTCCTATAGGCTCATATTTATAAGCCTTTTCAACCTGAGAATATAGAAGAGAAGCATCCCAAATTTCGTTATTAATCAGAAGCAAATCTCCCAAATCAAGTTTCAGTTCAGCTATAGAAGCTTTATCAATACCGGATGTATTAATTACTTCATTCAACATATCAATAGCCTCTTGCACTTTATTTAAATAAAAACCCTGCAACACAGCCAGTTTATGTACCATGCTTACGCTGAGCTGATTATATCCAAACTGTTTAATGGTATTTTTTAGCCTTTGTTCTACATCAGTTAAATCTGCCTGTGTATAATTTTTTTGTTTGGTTATTTTTTCAAATTGCGCATTAGCAGATTCTACACAAGCCAGTACATAGTTAAAATTATCTTTTCCTAAAGAAATTACATAATCAAAACATTTTTGTGCGGTTTCAAAATCCTCGTTCAGTACACAAATCTTACCTAATCTCATAATAAGATCGCCCTCTTGTTTCTCTCGTTTATCAAGTGCTTTAGAGTGAATAAAAGCGCCTTCAAAGTCTTTTTGCTGAATTAGTATATCAATTAAAAATTGGTAATAAACTGTTTTATCAGGATGCTGTTGTATTCTTCTTTGTATTTCTTGTTTTAATATGGGATTATTTAACCCACCTTTTTCATCGTCATAACCCAAACTGTTTTGTAATTGCATAACTACATCTTGCAGGTTGGTTTCTTTATAACCTATCTCATCCAGATACTCATTAATCATACTTCTTATATCACCTAGTGTTTTATATACCTCAGCCAATTCATTAAAAAAGGGATATACATGTATATTATATTTTCTGCCTTTTTTATAGGTTTCAATAGCATAACCATATTCCTTAACAACCATAAATGCTTTGCCCAATTCTAAGGTTTGAGATATATCTTGGCTTAACTCTTTAATAGCTTTTACATATTGATCGTTTGCCTTGCTGATATTGCTATCTGCTTTATAAACCTGGCCTAAATCAACATAATACGTTAAATTATCAGGAGATACTTTTATTTGGCGTTTGGCTATTTTCTCGGCTTTTTTTAAATCTTTTACCGCAAGCAGGCATTTAAAATAAGGCGTATAAAAAGTAGCTGGATTCTTATCATATAAATTCTCATAATAAACAATTGCCTTGGCATAATCTTTGCTTTGAAAAAACTGATCGGCTAATTGTTCTTCGGCACTCTTTTGTGAAAACAAAGATGCACTAATAAATAAAAACAAGAAAATTTGTAACTGCTTTTTCACAACCGGAAATTACGGTTTAGTTTCATTATCCCAAACGCTTTGTGTAATCTGATCGTCATCCTTATAGAAAACAACCTGACCAAAATCAAACTGCTTCTTTTTGTATACCCAAACTTCATTTCCTTTTACCACCGTTCTTCTGATTTCAACATAACCTTTGCCTGGTATTATTTCTTCTGTTACACCTTCCTTATATTTTGCTAGTAAAGGGTTCGCATCTTTTTTAGGAGCTACTGTATTTGTAGGTGCGACAGATGCTGTAATTCCCGTCAAATTCTTTTGAGCCAAAGCTAATTTACCCGTTGCATAAGCATCATTGGGTTTATAGGTAAGTGCCTCTGTATAAGCACTAACAGCATCCTGATATTGTTTAAACCTCATGGCATTATCGCCACGGTCTTTGGCAGCCTTATATTGTAACTCACTTCCTCCCAACTGCTGACGTATGGTATTTTTGGCTTTTCCTTTTTCCTCATCCTCTTTTTTCTTAGCTATAGCGTCAGCATCGGACTTTGCTTTGGCATCCGCATCTGCTTTAACTTTGGCGGCTGCATCGGCGGCGACTTTGGCTTTCGCGTCTTCGTCAGCTTTTTTCTTAGCTGCAGCAT
>PLYA01000079.1:60573-63131 GCA_003153315.1 Bacteroidota bacterium | reverse complement strand
AACACGTTTGCCATGAGTAAACGCTTGCTGATAGATGCTAAATGATACTTGATACCTGATTACTGAACTACTGTGCAGTCCAGTATATCCAGCCGCTCCAGGTATATGGGTCGGGGTTAAGCCAGTTAAACACCGGATGATTGGCTTTGCTTGCCGCAATAGGCTTAACTGTTTTGCCGGTAAGCGGTGGTGCAATGCCTGTGGTTGTGCCTGTTTTATGATGAGCCACCGGTACTATAGGGGTATGGTTTATAGCCACAAAACTGCCTGCCGGTATGCCTTCTAAAATTATATCGCACTCGGTGCTGGTAAATTCTACCCAGGCACCTTTTGCCGGAGGTGTTTCCAAGGCAGGCACTAGGGCTATACGCCATTTATGCGCTTCGTTGCCTTTAACCGATTTTTTTACGTGTACCTGTATAAAGTTAGGGCTGGAACCCACTACGCCAAAATCAGTCCTTTTGCTACTTCCTTTTTTGCCCAGTTTGCAACCCACACGGGTAACTACCGTAATACCTGCGTTTATATCGCCCGCGGTATTAGCAACATCTTGTGCCACGCCTTCTACATTGGCAGCAATTTTGTTATACGAAGTTACTACAATACCCTTTTGTACGTTTAGTTGGGTAGTAGTATAGGTAGGCGGACTTAACTTAGAGCCCGTAAGCATCAATTGCAACCTGGCTACCTGTGGCTGAAAAACCGCATCGGTAACCGGAGGTGCGGTAACATTAGGGTCTCCGGCGGTTTTAATAAGTAAGCCGTCGTTTATCAGTGTTTTTGTTGGTGTTTTCACACTTACACGCATCACGTGTATTTTACCTAAATTCGAAATAGTCATTACGTTTGTTTTTTGAGGGTTATTAATTAATTTAACGGCTACAAAGGCACGAAGTAATTTGTGCCAATTTCTTAATTTGTGGCACTATTTTTTGTACAGCTCATTTAAAGCACGATACACAGTGCGCTTTGATATGCCATGCTTTTTGGCAAAGGCACTCACTGTTTTAAATTTACCCGACTTTAGTTTTATAAACACCTTGCGCTTGTGCAGCGCTTTAAACAACATGGCAAAAGAAATGGTGGTGCTACCCAGCACTTTGTATGCTTGTGCTATTTTCTTTTCTCCAAAAATACGAATGAGTTCATAAGCTAATTCGGTATTCATGCTGTTGTTGTTTTTTATGTTTTACATAAAGGCTATGATAATTTAAATGAAATTTACGCCTTTTTGAAACAAAAAGCAAATGCGGAACAAGGTTAGATTTTTTGTATGTTTGTTATAGCTTAAAATAAACAGCATGAAGAAATTATTACTCCTCTTAGCCTTAGCGTTTTGTTTAAATGGGGAGGCGCAAATAATAAATACTGTAGCTGGCAACGGAACATTAGGTTATAGCGGAGACGGGGCGCAAGCCACGTCTGCCAAAGTAGCTTATCCTTATGGAGTTGCAGTTGATGCCGCTGGAAATTTGTATTGTGCGGATTATGACAATGGCTGCATACGCAAGGTAAGTACGGCAGGTATTATAACAACTATAGCCGGACTCGGCTATAATGCTTTTGGCGGAGACGGAGGTGCAGCAATAGCTGCAGGATTAGCCCACCCTTATGGGGTAACCTTTGATATTGCGGGTAATATGTATATTGCTGATTGGGGAAATAACCGAATACGCATCGTAAATACGTTGGGAATTATTACAACTATAGCTGGAAACGGAACGCCTGGTTATAGCGGAGATGGAACTGCAGCCACGACAGCCAAATTATATAATCCAACCGGGTTAACCATTGATGCAGCTGGGAATTTGTATATTGCAGATGAAAGCGGTATGCGCATTCGAAAAGTAAATACGGCGGGTATTATAAGCACTTTTGCAGGAGATAGTATAATGGGTAATAGTGGAGATGGCGGACCTGCCACGGCTGCCAAATTAAATTCTCCGACAGGAGTAACCTTTGATGCCGTCGGAAATTTGTATATAGCTGATTACGGAAACTGTCGCATACGCAAGGTAAATACGTCGGGTATTATAACTACTATAGCTGGAGGATTACAAGGGTATAGTGGAGATGGAGGTGCTGCCACAGCTGCAAAATTAAATAATCCGGCTAGTGTAAGCTTTGATGCTACAGGTAATTTATACATAGNNGCCTGCTACTGCAGCAGAATTGAATGGCCCATGGGGCGTTACTTTTGATGCCACCGGAAATTTGTACATTTCTGATGCAGCTAATCAGCGCATACGTAGCGTAAGTAAAGCATTAACGGTTACGGTAAACTCATCTACACTATGTGCAGGAACAACAGATACTTTAACGGCAAGCGGTGCTACTACTTATAGTTGGAGTACCAGCGCAACTACTACTTCAATTAGTGTTACCCCAATTATAACAACTACCTATACAGTAACGGGGACTACTACTTTTACGGCATTAAATGTTAGTAACGCTTCTACTGGCACAGCTATATCAACAGTAGCCGTTACTAATTGCAGTACAGGTATAAAGCAGCTTACAAACAGTAACGATGTAAACATTTACCCCAACCCCAACAA
>PLYA01000079.1:0-60553 GCA_003153315.1 Bacteroidota bacterium | reverse complement strand
TAAAAGAATAGTAATAGTTAAGTAAATCAATATGAAAAAAACAGCAATTGCAATTGCAGCTTTGTTTTTGATAAACATGGCTTATGCACAACAAAAATCTGGTAAATACACTACAGCTGAAGACTACAAACAAGGTAAGTTTGCAGATAAAGACCCTTGCACAGCCTTAAAATGGACAGCCTCACTACACTTTTTTATTGAATGTAAAAGAGAATCAAAACCGTATGCAATAATAATGAATACCGGTGAAACCTGGTACAGTAAGAAAGACAAAAATCAAATCACAACGTTATGGGGTTTTAAGGTAGATGGTGATACTTACCGCATATATAGCCAACCTTCATCCAAGGAGAAAAAACCTTTTAGAGTTTTAAAAGACGCTGCAATCTGTTTATATGGCGATAATTTAGCTACTAAAGAAGAAGACAAAGAAGGTAATATTAAAAAAGTTACTAATAGAAGTATGGTTAATGTGAACCCGGAATCCTTTTATATTTCTAAAACTATTGATGGAGAAATGATAGAGTTGACAAAAAGCAATTTGGCCACTATGGTGCAGGATGATGCTAAGCTTGCTGCTTATGTAAATTCTAAAGAGTACTCTAAAAAAGATGAGATTTCCATCATTAACCAATACAATGCTTCACATAAAAAATAACCGCTTGGCAATAGGTCGTTAAAGATTAGCCAGTTGCTTTAGCACTTTCCGGCTTCTGCTTTCAAGGGCAGGTATGCCGCAATGCAAAAGGCTTTCGGCATCATGTTTTACTTCAGTCTTTAGTTCAATATACTTTTTAGCAATATTAGCCATTACACTTAAGGCAAATACCCTAATGGCAATAGGCTCTTTCAGGCTATGCAAATACGTATAACTTATATCATACAAAGCACCGCAATAGGTATCGGGTATATCTATGTTCTCCAATATCCTAAGCGTATTACGTTTTATAGCATCGTGTATGTTGGGTTCGTTTAGCTTCTTTATCATTTTGCCAAACCAGGGTTTTACTAATTCGGGGTGTTTTTCTACACAGTAGCTTACAGGATAGGCCGCTCGTTGAGCTACTCGATATTCGGCAGTAAGCATCAGGGTTATCAATTCGGCAAACCTTGTTTTATCATTACCCACATAAGCCACAATTTTATCTTTCTGTGCTTTGGAGTGTTCTTTAATAAGGGCTTCTCTTATATCCATCTTTTATAAACTAATTCGCGCCTATCCCTTTAAAGACAGTTTTTGAGCCTAAAATCGGTTAAAAATAGCGTTTTATAAGGGTTGCGCCATGTAAACATAAAAAATAAAAACAATAAAATCATGGAAAAAATAAGTTTAAATTTTGTTTGTGGTACAATAGCGTTATTGGGCGGTGATAAAGACTTAATAGATACCGTTAGAAGTTTTAATGAAGAAACAAATTTCGAGAACTTATCTCAAATAATGGAGTGGATTGATAGTAAAAGAGATATAATAGATAAAAGAGATAGTAGGTTTGAATTATTTAAAGAAGAATGTTTTAAAGATAATTTAACTCTTGATGATAGAGAAGGTTTACTAACTGTTGTTACACAAGATAAATATGAAAAAATTATCACTTACCACAAGTCTGCTGTACATTAGCTGATACCATTGATAAATAGTAAGTGAATATTGTANNCCATTTCTTTATTACTGTTATTATGTCCTCTGCATAATGGTAATATGTAATGCTTACCATCATCTTTTACTTTCTTAATATGCGCACCAACTAAATTAGTTTCTTTACAATTATATATACTACATTTTTCTGCTGCCATGCCTCTATGTTTTTCCCAATGGGTTATCCAACTATCACATTCACACTCTTTATCTTTTGTTTTATTAAGGTTCTTGATGTAAGGCATAACACAAAATTACTTTTTCTTAGCTGCCGTTTTCTTTTTTTGTCCTTCTGATTTATCAGTAGCCACTTTTTTAAACTTAACGCTATCAACTTTCTCTAAAGAGGTTACTATGTTTTTTAGCTGTGCAACTGTTTCTACTAACTCATCGTTAGTGGATTTCTTGTCTGCTTTATGTTCGGCAATCTCCATATCAGATACATAAAGTAAAAACAGGTTCTTGCCAAGAACGCTACCTATTTTAATAAGCAAGCCTGTATCTATGGTTTTCTTGTCGAATATTTCATAGACATTTCTTCGTGAGTAATTTATCTTATCAGCAAACTCTGTTACGCTTATACCCTTACTCTTTACAAGGTTCTTTATAATTTCTCCAATGTGTATAGACATGGGCGAAAATTCGCTAAAATGGTATTATAAACTGTTATAAGTATGTGCGTTATTACTTCTCATTATGAGAAATATATTTGCACACTATGAAAATTGTATTTAGTTTCGCCAACGGTCAAGTAATTCTAAAAACAATTAAAACTTCAAAAAAATGAAAAGAAAAGTATTATTAGTATGCCTTGCTATTGGCTCGGTATTAACATTGACAAACTGCGGTAAAAAGGGTTGTACGGATAGTTCTGCTGAAAATTTTTGCAGCGATTGTAAGAAAGATGATGGTAGTTGCACTTTTAAAGGGCAATTAGTGTTCTGTTGGAATCAGTCATTCCATGATAGTGCTGTTGCTCATGGAGTATCAAGTGTAGCTGTTTATGTGAATAGTACATATATGGGTGCGCTTCCTGTATCGGGACAAGTTTTTAGTTCTTTGCCAAGTTGCGGTACATCAGGTGCTTTAACCGTTACACAGGAATTAGGAAAAAACAAAACGGGTTCTGTCAGCCTTTATCAAAATTATCTTGATGGTTCAGGTAGTATATTAAAAACCACAGGTACAGCAAATATATCTATGTCATCTACCACCTGTACAGGAGTTACACTTATTTGGACTTGGTATTAAATAAAAAACATCTAAAAACAATTAAACACTTAAAAAATGGAAACAAAAGCAAAAACAAAGTCAATCTATGTAGTAGCAGCAGCGTTGGCAATTATTATGTTATTTTCATCCTGTAAATCACGAATGGTTGATTTTACAGTAATCAGCACAAAGAATGTATCTTTAAATGTTAAAAAAGATACTCCCCGTGTTGTGGGTAAAAAGGCAAGCACAATTAAAGGAGCTATTGACAATGCAATAGAAAGCGCAGGTGCAGGATATGATGCGCTTGTTGACGGTGTAGTATATTCACATTATTATTACTTTATTTTATATTCTACAACTAAATACCACGTAGAAGGAACGCCAATTAAAACAAGTGAGCATAAATAAAAAGTAAAAATATAGAATTAAAAAAGGGAAGTTAGGGCTTCCATTTTGTTTTATCTGAAACTTTATATAATTTCATTTCAGGTATATAATATGAAAAACTTAATCAGCGAATTACAAGCTATTGAAAATGAAAACAAAGGCTTCTTTAAAGAAAACAATTTAAAGTTAAGTGATTATATTATAATAAGTAAAAAGCCCGTTATGCTTTGGTTTAACAAGGATTTACAAGATAAATACAAATTGCCTAATGGAACATTTGATAAATTGAATGACTTAATTATTAGCTATTACTCCACTTAATACTGCTTAGGTGCTTTACCGTGTTCCTCTATTACATAAGGATAGGCTTTATTAGGTGTTATTTCAGACTTGTTCACCAATTCTACCTTAAAATGCCATTCATCTCCGTAATCAAATAAAAACAGCATCGGTGTACTGCCTGTAAATACCTTATCAATGTTTGTTTTATTCGGGCTTTCGGCATCATCCATAGCAAAATACTCCTGTTCTACATCTACAAAACGCTCATAGCACACTTTAGATTTCATCCAATGCTTTATATCATCATAAAAACCAAAGCAATGGTCGCAACCAAATCCAAAACTACTTAATATCGCCTCAGCTAAGTTTGTCAGGTTCTTATACTTCTCAATCGCTATTATCCTGTATGGTTTATCTCTACCATCTATCAGGCAGGTTGCTTTGATGTGGTAGATGTCGGTGTGAAGGATTTTCATTTAGGGAAAATCAGAATCTATAACTTGCCTGTGCTTGCTTGCTATATTATAAATGTCATATATCTTGTTGTTTATCTTTTTATCTAAGGATTTAATTTTTTCTAAAACGCTTTTTTTAGTATCACTTGTTACATCTCCTAAATCAGAATATTTTTTTGTCAATGAAATTATCTCATCTACAAGAACCTTAATATCGTTTTGTTTCGCGGCAGTCGTTAATTTTATTGGAAATGTTTTAGCATCCTGCACAAGAATTTTTTGAAATGTTTTTTTTGTAGGGTCAAGAAACCTGTTTCTATGATAATAAGACATCAGGTTTGAGTTAATTATAGCTAAAAGATATTTCAAATCAATATCCTTTTTATATAAATCCTTAACAAGTATATTAAATGCTATCTGAGTATTATATAATTCTTTGTTTGTGTATCCTGCATATATCCTAAGCGGTTTACCGCTAATTATTTGACGAACTAAAACTCTTGGGTTAATAAAATTCCTTTGCTCTCTTGGTGCGCCTAACCAATTTCCATATTTAATGTAATTATTTCCACCCCAATTTACACCATACCTCGTTATATCTTCTCCGTTTAATAATGGTTTGTGGTATTTTGTTTTTGGAGTATCGCTATGATATACTTTATTTTCAATATCATATTGTGATTGTCCTTTTGCTTTATCGTATGGAGTTAAACCTAAACAAACATCACAATAATATTGCAGTTCATTTGTGTTTTCTTCAATAGAATCAAGTAATTCATTATTTACTACATTTATATTAATAACTCCTCTCTTTTTCCACTCATATTGACTATGAAACGCTATTGATTTAGCTTTATCTTCGGTTATTGAAGTTAATTTATCATCGCTATCATATATAACTACTTTACATTTATCTGTCCTTTTTGCAGGATTTTTTTTAAATATAATAATGATGGTTTCCACGTCTGCATCTTCAAAAACACCATCAGGCAATCTTATAATTTCTAATAACGTAACTTTATTAAATAGTAACTCACGTATTTTTGAGTAAGAAGAATTTAAAAGGATAGAATTTGGTATTATAAAACCAAAATATCCACCATCTTTTAGAAGTGATAATGCTCTTTCAATAAATACAGAATATAAATTCATTCTGTTTTCAACGGTAGAAAATAAATTGAATAGCTGTTTAACCGTTTTGTTATCTAATTCTTTAATATCTACATAGGGGGGATTACCAACAATAACATCAAATTTGTTTTTACCTGTATCATTTAATTCTTCAAACAAACCGATATTAATTTCATTTTTATCTTCATCTAATAATGAATTACCACAGGTTATATTGGTAAATGGCAACTTAATTTTATGCCTAACTTTTAATAGTAAGTTTAATTGAGCTATTTCTACTGCCTGTTTATCTAAATCAACACCAAAAATATTTCTTTCAATTATTTCACTTCTTTTTATGGGAGATAAATCTTTAGCTTTTTCAGTATGAATTGTTAGTGCTAATTGGTCTGTATATGGTTTGTCTAATTCTTTATCATTAAGCTCTCCTAAAAATGCTTTTGTATAAACATCAAAACACTTTATTAAGAAAGAACCTGAACCACAAGCCATATCTAAACACTTAATTTTATCAATCTGTGATTTTGTCTTATCACTAAGGCTTTTACCAAGAGTGTGTTTGATTATGTAATCAACTATATAAGGAGGAGTATAATATATTCCTTGATTTTTCTTCTTATGCAGGTTTTCCCCAAGACCACCCTTTTTTCTTCTGTTTGATAAATGGCTTAAATACTGTTCGTATATACTACCAAGTATATCAGATTCTATTTCTGAAAAATTATACTTGATACCATTTTTATTTTCATAAAGACCATTTATTATTTCAGATAAAACTTCATCACTTATATGTACGCGAGGTTTATCACATTCATTATGAGCAAAAATAGCTGAGTTATAATAACCATATCTTTTGTTATCAGAAAAAGCCTCTCTAAGTTTTTTTATTATATTTTTTGTTTGAGCGTATGATTTTAATTTATCACTTTCAATACCTCTATCCTCACAGTTTCTAATGAAAATAAACCTATCTAATAACTTCTGTACAATTTCATCAGCTAAAACAATATCTGCTTTTAAATAGTCATTATGCTTATATATATCCTTTGATAGTATTTCCCTAAAATGGATTAAATCATCAAGTAAAACTTTATCAATTTTAATTCTTTTAGTCTTAATACCTAATGCCTCTAATTCTATATCAATTTTTGAATTAGTAATATTTTCTTTCGTAAAATATAAAAGTCTATCAAGGTCGCTCGTTAAAAATTTAGTATAATGCAATTCAAATACAAGACCATCATTATCATTCTTATCCGTACAATATAATCGAAACCATTTAAAATTAGTTAATACAGCCCAAGTGCAGTCGGCATTTTCAGCATAGTTAATGGCTTGTTCTACAAAATTTTTTTTCTTATAACTACCATAAAGGCTTTCTCTAACTCCTTTAGCTTCTAATATGAATTTTTTTATTCCATTAATTTTAAAAGTATAATCAGGAAATTCATTAGCTAAATTTTCCTTTTTAAAAATATTTCCTTCTTGAAAATTCCAACCTAAAGCCTTCATTAATGGTTCTATTAATTGACTTTCTGTATCAGCTTCATTTAGGTTTAATAAATCAGGGTTGGAGTTTACCTTATTGATTAATCTTTCAATATCCTTTATATGCTTTTCTTTTGAAGACATAATAACTTTTTAACCTTATTTAATTAAGGTTTAATTGACAAACAAAAATAGATTTTAAAATGGAATAAAAAACTATGCAGCTTTTTTCTTCTTTAGCTTATTTTTTGCTTTAAGCTCCCTTCTTTTTTGCTTCTTCATTTCTTCCTTCTTCCTTTCTTCATAATTTACACGCAAAACTGCCCGATATTCTTCTAAGGCGTGCCATAGTTCAACTGTTTTTTGTTTTGTATGCCCGTAAGCTGCTATTTCTTTATTGGTAAGGAAGTTTATAAATAGGTTCTCACCAAGCACCTCACTTATTTTGACAAGCACCTCAGTTTCAATACTTGGCTTGTTGAATATCTTGTATATGTTTCTGCGGGTGTAGTTAATCTTTGTAGCAAACTCGGTAACGTCCATTTTCTTTTGGCGCAAGGTTTCCTTTATTATTTCTCCGATATGTATATACATTTTGTGTATTTTAAGTACACAAATATACGGTTAAAATGTGTATTTTTAGTTCACTACAATTAAACATAGTTTATCTCGTACTTAAAGGCAGTAATTTAGCTTTTGGTCAAGTATTTATTGTCATTTTTTTATTTAGTAAGCTATGGGCGAATTGGATTTCCGCCAATATCTCAGCGAATATTCGTTTGATGATTTGGTTTATTTATTTCAAGTTGAATTTTCAGTTAAACAGATTAAGAGGTTTCTGAAAGAGCAAGATGGATTGCTTACGGATGAAATGTTTTTAAACTGTAAGACACCTTCTGACTTACGAATGTTTTTTGTAAACAGGGTTTCAAAGGCTAAACTTATTGGAAAGTTACTCAAACTAAATAAAGACGTTAAGTATATGCTAATGACTGATGAGGAAACTTATTATAGAAGGGCTAAAAGCAAGTTAATTCTAAAATCATTTTGGACAGCAGAAGAATTGGAAACGTATAAAATACTTGAATATACAAAGTTTTCAAAGTGGGGAATAGAAAGGAAAGATGCTTTGTTTGAGTTAGCATGTCCTTGTTCTTTTTTTAATAGTGGAAATGTTGAAAATAACCGCAAGTATTATTTCCATGACGATTTTTATTTAGCTCAAATAGTAAAGGACGGTAAACTACTTTTAGGTATAGGAAAAGACCCTGATAAAAGAAAACACTTTGTAACAAATGAAGAATAAAAAAGTAAAAAAGCGAATAACTAAAAAGGATAAGAAAGAGCGTACAGTAAAAATGGCGAATGAAATTATTGAGCAATATGGTAATGTGTTTAAAAAATTAGCGAATGAAACCCGTTGAAGTAATAAGGGGAGTACCTACTTTTGTAGTTGGTAGGGAATATATAAAGCGTGGCATTACTACCCCGAATGACATTTATAATATCAGCAAGGTATATACTCGAACATACTTACTAAGTAAAAAGCATAAGGTGGTTGGTGTTGTTTCGGGTAACACGTTCAACATTTGCTATTACATAAAGTTACAAAGCGGAAAAGAAGCATTTGGGTACTTTATATCGAATGACACTAATGGTAATTACCAAATTCAAACTATAAATGGCTTTGATAAGTTTAGTTATCAGCCCTATGTATGCTCTTATGTTTTAGGTAAAGTGATTGATGTAAAAGAAACAGAAATAAAAGAAGCACTTTATCAGTTCAAAGATTTGTTTTACTCGGAGTTTAAATAACAGGCTATGAATTACAAAGAGGTATTAGATGCAGGTGGGTATGGCGGTATGATAACTACGATTAGATTTAGTAGGTATTCAGATGAACGAATGATTGAATTTTATAAGGCAATGCAGGATGCGTGTAAAGAAATTGACAACTTGGGTAATGATTTGACAATAGATGATTTTGAAAGAGTAAAGGAGGTAGTAGTCAGATTAGAGCGTAACGCAGCTTCTCATCGTTCAATGAGTATGTTAAAAGAAGCAATAGAAAGGGATTATTACCCTAATAAGATGAAAGAAATAGAAAACGGAATTAAAGGAGTAGAATTTTAATCAGACGACAATGAACTACGAAGAACTATTAGAGAAGCACGGATATAATTGCAGGCATTACAACACAGGTGAAAGCACATATTCTGAAAAATCGTTACTTGAATATGCAAAGCAGGTTGTAAATTCAAGTAATGAATTAGACGGATTAGGAGAGGATTTAACCGATTCGGATTATGACAGGGTTGCGGAATTAATGGATGAGTATGAACGTAGTTACGCTTACTATTGCGGTGTAGCAAAAGCATACCCTCTCGGCAGAAACAGTAATCCGTTTAAGACACTTAGGGAAAGTGAGTTGTTGTCTGATAGACAAAAAAAAGAACAGGAAACGGATATGAAAAAAAAACTTATTGAAATTAATAGAGGAATACAGGGAGTAGAATTTTAAAAGAAAACTAAAAAAATGGAACAAGCTAAAAACGAAAATCAAAGTAATCAGAATGAAGGAGCTTATATAAAAGCTATGATAAAAATAGCGCACCCTGATTGGACTAAAGAACAAATTGAAGCGGAATATCAAAAGAAGAAAAATGAAACAGATAAATATGATGATAACGGGTGTGAGTTCTGTTCATCTTAATGTAAATAATAAGCGAAACGAAAATAAATAATGAAACCTCCAAAAAACACCAAGTTAATTAAAGCTACTTATGTAAAGGATTACATATATCGTTTTGAGTTTAGTAATGGTAAAGTATTTGATACAGATTTTAAGCCTATGCTTTGTGGTAGCTTATCAAAGTTTTTAGACATCAGTAAGTTTAAGAAGATGAAAATACGTGATGAATTGGGAGATATTTATTGGGGTAAGGATTGGGATGTGTGCTTTCACATGGAATCATATTATGGAAAAGATAAGGTAATACCCCGACCAAGAAAATACTATACGGATTATTTAAAGAAAATTGGAAAAGCTCATTTAATAAAAGAAGATAAAAGGATTGTTGTAGGAGGTAAAAGTAAAAAGGTTCGTGCTAAAAAGACTAAAGACGGTGGTAGGTATATTATATTTGGCTCATTACCTCAAGACCAACAACAAGCATGGTTAAAACAAGAAGGGTGTTTTAGTTGCCCTGTATATAAAGAAGAACCTAAAGATGCTATTTGCCTACACTACCACGATTACGAAAAATTTTATAACGCTTGGATAGATGGTAGAATAGCTGTACACTTAGATTAATAATAGAAATATGGGAAAGAAAAAGAAGAAAGTGAAGCCTAATATATCATTTCAGGAAATGGCTAAGTTAGGGGAAGAAGCATTAGCCAAACAAAAACCTGCTACCTTAGAAGATATGAAGGCGCAGTTTGATAAAAGTAAAAAACGAGCCGAAAAAAGTTTTGCTTTAGATGCTCCAAGAGTTCAGGAAGAACTAAAGAAAATTACTACTCCTTTAAGTATTGAAGATGCAAGACGTATTTGCGTGTGGCTGTTTAGAAAGCAAATAACTATCGAGATGATTCCGAAAGATGTATTCGTTGAATTAAAAGAAACAGATGTATATGAAGGGATAGTGAGAAGGATTGAAGAAGTTAATAAAAGGGAGTTAAAAATGACTGTTAAAACTACATTGCAGGAACACGCGAGGTTATCTATGGAGCAAATAGATAAACAGAAACCTGTTACCTTAGAACAGGCAATAGCGCAGTCTGAAAGATTACGAAAGCAATCCGAAAAGAGTTTTGCTTTAGCCGCACCTGAGATTCAGGAAGATGTTAAAAAAATGACCACTCCTCTAAATTTTCAAGATTCCGTAGATATTTACAGGTGGCTTCTAAGAAAGCAGATAACCTTCGATATTATTCCAAAGGATGTATTAGATGAGTTCAAAAAAACAGAACATTATCAAGAAGTTATGAGAAGGTTTAAGGAAAATGATAAATTACGGTAGAGAAGGGGGTACTAATTTTAACAATATGGTGTTTATTATTTTTATACATTAGCACCTGATTAGCTATCATAAATAGTTAATTTTATAGTATGCTTCAACCAAATTTCGATATAAGCCTTTTACCTTATGCAAAAATACCTTCTGAGAAGTGGAAAAATGCAAAGGAAGAAGTGAAAAAAAACACTAAAAGCCAACCTGACGATATAATTCATGCTTATCACGAAGGAATTGATAAAGGTATGACTGCAACGGAACAAGTTTTAATGAAATCTTTTGAAGATAATATGAAAAAAGCGTTTTCGGTTTCCGAAACTCTTTGTTCTAAAATATCATCTTCAAAATTTAAAATAAATGATGTGTTTCTAAAAGCTAATAATATATCAAGTTTTGATGTTTTGTTTGTTGTAGATGCTAAGAATTACTTGTCTGATGAAAGAAAAGAAGCCTTTTCAAAAGCAAGAGAAATTAAAAAGAAGAAAACTGAAAAATTATTTGCTATTAATTTTTCATTTATGCCAAGTAACGAAAATATAAATTACGATAACTTAGAATCAGACGGTTTTATTTTTAGATATGAGATTAAGGCACGCAAGGCATAATGAAAATACCTGCAAACATTTAAAAGATACGGGACAATTTAATGATTGGGTTATAACTACCGCTTTTTATTCAGCCATCCATTTTATAGACCACGAGTTATTTCCTAAACAATATGAAGACCCTACTAATGGGAGACCTCGAATGTTTCATAACTTTGAAAGTTATTATTTAAGGACTGATAGAACTGAAAATAAACATAAGGTTCGTCAGAATTTAGTTGATGATTATATACCCGAATTATCTGATGAGTACCAAACATTAAAGGATAATTGTTGGAACGCAAGATATGTAGATTACAGTTTTACCACAGATGTTTCAGACCTATGCTATAATTGTATGCAGAGAGTGAAAGAAATTTGTGAGCCTGCTGTTTAATATCAAAACCCAAACACCTCTCTGTTCCTATCACTTCTTGGCTTTCTTTTTTTTACGTCTTGTCGCAAGGAATTTAGGATAAGCCTTCGGTTTGTAGTTGACCGCACATTTTTCATCATTGACGGCGTTGGTAATTGTTTCGTTAAAGGCGTTGCGTTTACCTTCTGCATCCCTGCGGTTGTATTTATAGGCAGCTTCGGCTAAATAAAACGGCAGGTATTTTTTACTAAGTACATGGTATTGCCCTCTAATTCCGTTCTTAATGATTGACCACACCCCTTCGATAGTATTGGTATGTATCGAATGATTAATACCTTCTATGTATTTTACATATTGTTTTTCGCTATGGTTTACCGAGAAGTGGTCAACTACTTTGTCAAATGCCTTGTAGCTCTTAAAGTCATCCGTCATTACCGCCTCTACATCATCGGTATTTACATAACGCTTTAGCATCTTCAATAAATCCTTGCTCGTTAAGCTATCCTGAACCTTTAAAGCTACTCTGCCTTTTTCTCCACGCTCTACTATGCCGACCACTTTTACTTTATCGCTGCCCCTACCTCTGTTAAATTTTCTTCTATCTACTTTATTACCTGCTAACCACTCATCTTTTTCTACATTACTCAGGCTCGCTACATTGTCAGGCATCTTAGGGTTTCTCTTACGGGGCTTTCCGCCAAAGTAGCTTTCATCCATTTCTACAACACCCTCTAACATATCCGCTTGGTCTAACATAGCACACCTTATACGCATGGCACTATACCACGCTGTTTTATATGTTATACCTAAGTCTCTCATTATATTCATCGCGCTCACTCCCTTGCGGGCATTTAGCATGATAGCGATTAACATAAACCATTTCGGGAGTGGCATTTTTGAACCCTCGAAAATAGTGCCGTAAAGCACCGTAAAATCTTTATTACAGGAGTTGCAATGATATTTAGGTGTTTTAGTTGCCTTCTCTGCGTGTTTACGCTTACGACCCCTTTTGCTTTTTTTCATCCTTGCCCTTGCCGTTACCCCCGAACTTTCGCAATGCGGACATTGTGGTTCTCCATGCCACCTTACTTCTTCAAGATGCGCTATACATTTATCATGCGTGTTATATTTGTTTTGTAATTCTATTAAGTTCATTTGGTTTTTTAGTTTTTAGTTAATACATTTGCCTTGCAGTTGGTTGATTTCATCTTTACAAGCGACGTTAATCAACCAACTACGATAGCAAATTTTAGTTTTACATATCCCTACAACGGTAGTAAAACCAAAGGTGGAGAGTGAGGGAATTGAACCCTATGAACACGGTGGTCAAACCTGAACATCATTCCTCTTGCACTCCCCAAATTTTTAAACGCTCATCCTTCACGATGGGCGTTTTTAATTTAACGAATGTATATAGTGCTGTAAGCCTAAGCTAAATAGAATGGAATAAGCGCAGTATGAGCGCAGTTTAGCTTTTCAGAAACTTGATTAAAGAATCAACGAAAGCCTTTTGTTTACTGTATTTTGACTTGCTTCTTGTAATCTTGTCAAGATGTTTTTTTAGGTCGAATTTGACTGCGATTTTTTGCGAATAATCGCAAAAAATAATATTAGAAACCTTTATATATCCTTTCCCTGCTGAGCATGAAATAATACCTGTTACATATAACTGTTTAACTAAATACGCTAATGTTTCGGGTTCTCTCAACCAATTTATCTTTTCAGCCTTATCAATAGCTTTAAAAAAATCCATTGGTTTAGCCGTATGTTTATTGTTATATAGTTTTTTAGATAGCGTTTTTAATAATGCTTTATCGTTATTCCAAATAAGCAAGTCTTTGTCATTTGACTTAGTGTCAGCATCAAGTATTTGATAAATTTCAGTCAAGTAATCTTCATTTTCTTTTTCAAAACGCTTAGTGTTCCTATCAACAAACGAAAGTATTTTAAAATACTCATCCAAGTTTATACCTTCAATTTGGCTTATATTTTCTATTGTGTTCTTAATAAAGTAACCAAACTGAATCTTTAAAAAATTCCCGATTGCATCATCGTTTATAATATCAATATAGATGCCGTTAAGTAGCTTAGGGTAATAACTAAGCATCTCCAACATTTCATTTTCAGATATGTCTTTTAATGTTTCAAGTAACTCTTTTTTATGTTTGTAAAAAGTAAGATGGTAATTTTTTACAGTTGTTTCTTCTGTTTGTTTTATAATGTCAAGCAACAAAGAAACGTGTTTACCTGCGTGGCTACTACCATACAAGGTAATTTTTTCATTGATAAACGCTAATACTTTTTTATCGTTGTAATCTTCAACAGGCATACATCAAAAGTAACTAAAAACAGAATTTTATCCGATGTATATAGTCAGATGAGTGAAAATTATAAACGAAATGTTTATAACAGGTGAAAAAACTAAAAAAAATATGTTTTGTGTTATGGATTATAACGCTATGTTCGCATAGCGTAAAAACTCAATAAAGCGTTAGGTGCTAAAAAGACCTAAAAAACTGTCTTTAAAGGGATAGGCGCGAACTAATTTATTGTGCATAAGCAATAGATGCTACCGATACATTTACTTTGGCGCTTTTTTGTAGTTGTATCATGCAAGCCTCCAGCGTAGCACCTGTGGTAATAACATCATCAACCAGCAGAACATTTTTATTATATATTACTTCTGCATGCTCAACAGCAAAAGATTGTAAGATATTCTCTGCACGTTCTTCTCTTGTTTTGTGCGTTTGTGTTTCGGTAAAGTGTTTTTTGGTAAGCACATGTGTAATAACAGGAATGTCCAAAACTTCATTCAATCCATTGGCAAAATACTCACTCTGGTTATAACCTCTTTTTTGCTGTCGTTTTTTATGCAACGGAACGGGGATGATGTAATCAAATGCAGGCAGCGTATTGTTTTGTTTTAAATCCTCGCCATACCATTTCCCTAAAAGCTGGGCTACCTCCGGCTTGCCTTTATATTTTAAAGCATGAAGCATTTTTTGCACCATCCCTTTCTTATGAAAGAATAGAAAACTACTTGCTAAAGTAACATCAACCCTGCCATAGAATACTCTTTGAAGTGGATTATCTTTTTGTAAATGGTAATTTGTTTTTGGTAGTGTAACATAACAGGTATTGCAAATGTGCTGCTCGTGTTTAAATAAACTACCATCGCAAGCTACACAAACGCGGGGGTATATAAGCGAGGCGATATCTGATAAAAAATCTTTCAAACCTATATATTGACAGGGTTATTTAAGACTTTAAATTAGCCATTTAGCTTATATTTGCAAAAATTTATTTATGAGCAATCCTCGCGTTCGATTACGTTTTGCACCAAGCCCAACCGGTGGTTTACACATGGGCGGTGTGCGTACCGCTTTATTCAGTTATCTCTTTGCCAAAAAGCACGGAGGAGATTTTGTTTTACGTATTGAAGATACCGACCAAACCCGCTATGTAAAAGGTGCCGAAGAATATATTATCAACTCGCTTAAATGGTGCGGTATAGAGCCTAATGAAGGTGTTGGTTTTGGAGATGGACCCTATGCACCTTACAGACAAAGCGAACGTAAAGAGCTGGGTATTTATAAAAAGTATGCCGATAAATTAATTGAAAGCGGGCACGCCTATTATGCCTTTGATACTGCCGAAGAATTGGACGAAATGCGCAAACGCCTGGAAGCAGCTAAAGTGGTAGCTCCCCAATACAACGCCGTGTCCCGTCAAAATATGCGCAACGCGACAACATTGAGTGAAGATGAGGTGAAGAAATTATTAGCAGAAGGAACACCCTATGTAGTGCGTTTAAAAGTACCACGTAATGAAGAAATACGTTTTCATGATATTATACGCGGTTGGGTGGTTGTAAACTCATCGCAGGTAGATGATAAAGTTTTATTAAAGAGTGATGGTATGCCAACCTATCATTTGGCACATATTGTAGATGATATTGAAATGAAAATATCTCATGCTGTTCGTGGTGAAGAATGGTTGCCATCTGCGCCTGCACATATTTTAATTTATCGTTATCTGGGTTTAGAAGAACAAATGCCCAAGCTGGCACATCTTCCATTAATATTAAAACCAGATGGCAACGGTAAACTGAGTAAACGTGATAAATCAGGAATCCCTATGTTTCCCCTGAACTGGTTTGATGAAAGAACTAATGAGAGTTACGTAGGTTACCGCGAACACGGTTTCTTTCCGGAAGCATTTATAAATATGCTTGCCATGTTGGGCTGGAACGCCGGTAATAATCAGGAAATTTATTCTAAAGAAGAGTTGATTAACCTCTTTTCCTTTGAACGTGTAAACAAAGCAGGCGCTAAATTCGATCCCGAAAAAACAAAGTGGTTCAACCAGCAATATCTACGTAAAAAGTCGGATGAAGAGTTGGCAGAGTTGTTTATGCCTGTTCTTAAAGAACATAATATTACAGTAGATAAAAAATTTGCTATTGGTTTTTGCAAGCTAATAAAAGAGAAAGCACATTTTGTAAATGAGTTCTGGAATTTAGGTTCTTTCTTTTTTATTGCACCAACTACTTATGATAATGAAGTATTAAAGAAACGTTTGAATCCACAAACACTTTCTTATGTAAAAGAAGTAAAAACTGCTTTTAACGCAATACAAAACTTTACAGCTCTAGAAACGGAACAAGCCTTTAAAGCTGTTTCTGAAAAACTAACTATACCGACCGGACAAGTTATGCAATTATTTAGAGTTGCTATCACTGGTGTGGGGGGTGGTCCTGCCTTATTTGAAATGTTGGAACTATTTGGCAAAGAAGATTCTTTAAAGCGATTAGATAACGCCATTGCTTATTTTGAAAAGCAAGGTTAACTAAATATGTATACTTTTATTTTAAATTGAGCGTTAGGCTGTATAATGAAAGTATCCTTTAAAATTGTATCGCTTCTCTTGCTTCTTGCTTCTTGTATCTCGTTTGCACAAAACGTTACCATTAAAGGAATTGCTCCTACGCACAAAGGCAAAGAGATTTCTGTTTACCTATACGATGATTTGATTACCCAATCACAATCGCTTCAATCTTCTGATACGGTTGATGCAAGAGGTAATTTTGAATTGACACTTTCTACCAAGTACCCTCAAATAGCACTTGTTAAAGCAGGTAACCTAACAGGCACTCTGTATATACAACCTAACTTTATATACGGCATTATCTTTCCTGAGAAGGATAGTATGCGCTTTGTTGCCGGAGGAACAGAACAAAATGTAAATATTATTATTAATGGCGATAGCACTGAGCTTAATGCCCGCATCATAGATTTTAATAATTGTTTTGATGCATTCTGGGAGAAGAATTACAAATCCTTTGTATCAAAGCAAATACATCAAAAGTTAGATTCATTTCAACTACAAATAAACAATCGTTATGAAAAAGTAAAACTTTCTTATTTCAAAACTTATATAGATTACACCTTTGCCTCCTTTAATGAAAGTACAGGAAGGCATCATACATATTTAGCTAAACGCTATTTACTTGATAAGCCGATAAATTATACCAACTACGAGTATATGACTTTCTTTAACCAGTATTTTAAGCAATACATACAAAAGCAGAGTGCCACTAAAGATGGTAATCTTATTTTAGATGCTATTAATGAGCAGGGTGAGTATAAGCATTTGAACGAATTATTAAAGAATGACGCCACACTTAAAAACGATACCCTGCGTGAGCTAGTTATTCTTAAATCTTTATATGATTTATATTATGTCCCCCACTTTAGGAAAGATAAAATAAAACAGATACTCGAACAGTTACAGGCTTCTACTACCATTATCGAACATAAAAAAATTGTCTTCGATGTGTTGCGCGATATAAACAATATGCGTACCGGGCAATTGGCTTCCGCTTTTGCCTTGCCTAATATAAAACATGATACCGTTACCTTGAACAACTTTAAGGCACGCTATGTCTATCTCAACTTTTTTGCTACCTGGTGTACTGATTGTTTACAGGAACTAAAAAAGCAAGAACAACTTTATAAAAAGTATGGAGATAAAGTAATGTTTGTTTCCGTTTGCACAGATGATGATACATTGACTTTTAAAAATTTTGTGAAACAAAACCCTGCCTATAAATGGACTATGCTTTATGGAGGAAAAAATAAGAAACTGGTAGAGCAATATAATATTAAAAGTCTGCCTGTGTATTATTTAATTAGTCCTGATGGGTATTTACTGCAATCTCCGGCAAGTAAACCTGATGAGGGGATTGAATTTAAATTCAATCAAATATTTAAGATAAAGAATAAAAAGTAATAGATACTTAAAACGAAAAGAGTAAAATTACTTTTCCTTGTGTGTTTTAATATATTCTTCCAATTGGTTTTTTAATGTTGATAGATAATCCTTTAAATCAGTAGTATTTATTTCTTTTTCGGGATGCTTGCCAATAATAAGTGGAGTTTCGTCTAAGTATTTGTATAACTCTGGGTATTTAGTTTCAATAACCGTAGTTAGTTCAATAATATTTTGCATTAATGCATTTAGATTTTTCATGTAACCCTTTTATTATAACAATAGTAGTACTGTTTTTTCTTATGTGCAAGTTAAGAATGGCTAAACTATCATTTTTTCAATTTTAGTTTACCTTTAGAATCCGCCACCCATTCCTTGGTCATCGCCGCCTTCTTTCTTCTGTTGTTTTAGTTTTTTGAAGAGACTCGAATCCATTTTACCAAACATATACATTAATGTAAATTTAAGATAACGTGTTTCTCTACGACGGGATAATTCCTGTGTGTATTCCGAAGTATTATAATTAGTGCCATTACGTTTGGTATTAAATACATCACTAAGCAACAGAGTAAAGGTCAGTTTTTGTTTAATATTTTTAGAAATGGTAACATCCATATACTGTACAATTCGGGTTGTACCCTGAGGGATAATTTGCGGTGCCTGATAGTTTCCGTTTACCTGCATGGTAAAGTTGGCAGGAAATTTATAACTAATGCTTGCTTTGCCCGTCCAGCTATAACCATTGTTGGTAATTAACGTTCCTGTAGGATTTGAATAACTGATGGTGGTATAAAAGATATTTGCATTTGCCATAAGGTCTAAACCTTTAACAGGCGTTAACTTCAGGGTGTTATCAAAACCTTCTACTACTTTGTTTGTACCATTTTGATAGGTGTTAACTAATATGTTAGGATTACTCGCTTCGGGGTATGATACATTGGTAATAGGGTTTTGGGTATAGCGGAGATAAAAGGAGGTAAGGAAGTTTAATTTCCACCAAACGATATTGTAGTTCACTTCACCAATATTTACAAACTCGGGCTGCAAACCAGGATTACCAATTTGTATATTGGCATTATCTGATGCAAATACAAAAGGCATTAACTGAAAGAAGTTGGGACGGTTAATTTTGCGTGAAAAGTTAATTTGAATCTCCTGATTATGAGGTAACTTTTTGGAGATGTAAACTGCCGGAAACCAACAGTATTGCAACTTATTTAGCTTAGCATCGGGATAATAATAAGAGAAAGAAATATCTTTATTGGTAATATTGCCCTTATAATAAGTCTCTTCAAAACGCAAGCCTGCCATATAATTTAAACCCCAAATTTTACTACTGTAATTTATATAAGCTGCATTAGTTAAGTTAGTAATGTTATAGTTATTGGTAAGAGCGGCATAAGAAGTAAATTCGTTAGGAATGCCTGATGAGTCATTTTTGGTATTTTGGGTACTGAAAGAACGCTGCATATAACTTCTTACTCCGGTTTCAATCTTAGAATGGTCGTTAATAGGGTTTACATAATCTGCCTGATAGGTATACATCCAGCTGGGAGTACCACCGGTAGCTTCCTGAATGATATGTGGCAATGGAACAGCCTGATATGTGGTGTAAGTATAATTGGTTGTCATTTGCCCGCCATTTAACGTAAAACTGCTGGTTAGCTCTTTTCCTTGCTTAGGATAAGTATGCTGAAAATCTACCTTACCTGTATAGTTATCAAATGCTGTTCGCGTTGAGTTTATACGGTCTCCTTTTGTAATAAGCACATCATTAATGTCACTATACGAGTAGTGCTGAAAATCGTTTGAGTTAAAAGAGCCATGCACATAAACTCCTGAAATTGTAAGGGTATTTCTGTTGTTTAAATAATAATCGAAACCTGCACGCGCAAACTGAAACGTGTTTTTCATAACATTAGTATCGGTCTGATTATAATATTTTTCTACCTGACCAGTATAAGGGTTTGGCGGAGGAAGTAATATGTTGTTTCTGTTGGTAAATCCATCATTACTATTGGTTTGCGTGTTGTAGTTATACATACCAAAAAAATTAAACTTCCCTTGTTTCACGTTTAAAGAAGCCATACCATTATATCGGTTATTGGTACCAATACCGCCCATAATCATTCCGTTATAACCCGGCGTGGAATTGCGTTTCATAATAACATTTAATATACCGCCTGTAGTAGAAGCATCAAACTTAACCGAAGGGTTGGTAATAATTTCTACACGATCTATTTGGTCTGATGGTATTTGTTGAAGCGTAAGCGTAGTAGGTTTTCCATCCACATATATGGCTACTGAATTATTACGTAAAGACACATTTCCATCCGCATCAACCGTTACACTGGGTATATTCTTTACGGCATCTAAACCCGTACCACCTCGCGTAGAAATATCTTTACCTACATCATACACCTTGCGATCAATACTCATTTGTACGGCATTTTTTTCTTCAGTAACAGTAACTTCTTTCAGTAATTCCTGATCGGGAGACAGCTTAATATCACCCAAATCCTTATCAATATTCTGCATATTAATAAACATCTTTTGTTCAATGGTTTTATAACCGATAAAAGAAATACGCAGCCTAAAGGCGCCAAAAGCCAGATTGTCTAAAGAGAAATCGCCGTTGGTTTTAACTAAACATCCGGCAACAGCACTATCTTTATCATACCAAAGCAAAGCAACCGAGGCAAACTCAACAGGTTCTTTGGTTTGTGCATCAAGTACTTTACCATACAGGTGACCTATGCTTGGCATTTTTCCACCTGGTGCCCCCCCCCCTCCGCCTGGAAACTGAGCCTGAATGCTTAAAGCAAAAAGAACCAAAACTATAAAGAGTACAATGTGTTTTTTCATAAACTAAATTTCTATAATAATATTTTGCGCAAAAATAGCCCGAACAAAAGATACGTCGCAACAACAAATAGGTGTAAGGTAACTCATAGTAGGCAGACGATGGTTTTTTATCGGTAACATGCTGTTTTAAAATAAAACGTGTCAAATTTAATAGAAGCAAGCCGATTTTTAGTTTATTTTTGATAAACGGCAATTGTATAGAGAATAAATAGCTTTTTTTGGTGTAACCGAAGATAGGGAGGTTTGGCGGTATGCATGGATTTCTCACATTTATTCAAAATGGCAAATGCACCGGAACCCTAAAAAAGACTTAGTTATTAATCAAAACCTGTTTTCCGCCCAAAGTAATAGATTCTTCCGTTTTAAAAGTGCAAAGCATAGAGTGGTATATTTCATCGAAAGGAATAGGGCATTCATTTCCTTGTGCAAGGGCAGTTAAAAAGGCATTTACTTCCTGTTTGTGTCCTTTATCTTGTTTACTAAGGCTATCTGTCTTTTTGCTGTTGCCGTATATTTCCATCTCTTTAAAATCGTGTATAGCAATAACCTGTCCGGCACCAAATATCTCTATGTATTCTTTATCTAAGTTTTTATTCCCGTTAGAGAAATAAGAGATGTTGCCTATACTTCCATTCTCAAACTGAACGTTAATGCTTAGTGTATCGCTTAAGTGAGCAGCATCTTTCATAGCATTTGCCGATAGGGTTTTTATTTTTGAATGGGTAAGGAAGGTAAGCAAATCTAAAAAATGACAAACCTCTCCTACAATTCTTCCGCCGCCCACGTTTTTATCATGCACCCAATGGTCGGCAGCAATAGTGCCTGCATTAATTCGGTAGTTTATAGAAAGAGGAGTGTTTAGTTTATCAAAGAACTCTTTTGCCTTTATAATATGCGGAGAGAATCTTCGGTTAAAGCCCAGCATGAGAACCGAATTTGATTTTTGATACAGCTCTTTTATTTCTTCTAACTCCGTTTCATTTAAACACAAGGGCTTTTCGGTAAATACATTTTTATTGTTCTGCAAAGCCTGCATCACATACTTAGCATGAGAATCATGACGGGTTGCAATAAATATAGTATTGATATTTTTATCAGCCATCAATTCATTTGCATCTCCTGTGCAATAACTAAAGCCATATTTATCTGCAATGTTGCGGGCATTGTTGGGCTTGCTGGTTGCAATGCCAATTAAGTTACCATCATCTTTAAGTGCAGGTAATAATACATTGTTGGCAAAAGAGCCAGCACCTATAAAACCAATACTTGGTTTACCTGCAATAGCTTGTGTGTTTTTTAACTGAACAGTATTGCTTAGCTTTTTCTCTGTATCGTATTTCAACAAAATACCCGTAAAGGTTTCTGTTTTATCTACAATCATTTGGTAGGCTTTGGGTGCTTCTTTAAAATCAAACGTATGCGAGATTAACTTAGCAACATTTATTTTTTTATGATGCAACAGATATGCAAAAGCTTGCATGTTTCGGTTCTCCGTCCAACGCACATAACCATAGGGATAATCTATACCGGCTTCTTCATAATCTCTATCATATCTGCCTGGGCCATAAGAGCAAGACATTTTAAGTTCCAGTTCTTTCTTATAATAAGCGGCTCGTTTAAAACCCGTTGGCACACTTCCTACAATAATAACCTTTCCTTTAGGGCGACAGAGTTCCCCGGCAAAATCAATAGGGTCGGTACTGCTTGTAGCGGCAGTAATAATTACAGCATCCACACCATACCCTATAGTCAGTTCACGTATACTGTTTTCAATACCTTCTGTATTTCTACTTATAGTATAGCTTGCACCAAGTTCCTGAGCAAGTGCTACCATTTTTTTATCAATATCAATACCTATGCTTTGCACACCTGCCGCGTTCAACATTTGTATGGTAAGTTGCCCTAACAACCCTAATCCAATAACTGCACAACTCTCACCTAATTGTAAGTCAGCTTGTCTGATTCCTTGCAAAGCAATGGCACCTAGTGTAGTAAAAGCAGCTTCATTTAATAATATATTATCAGCTAATTTCACACAAAGGTTCTTTGGTATAGCCACTACTTCGGCATGCACAGCACCTGCACCTGCACAAGCTACCTTATCTCCAATTTTAAATTCTGTAATATCATCGGCTACAGCAATTACTTCACCTGCGCAACTATATCCCAAAGCAGAAGGGGCATCCAGCTTATTCATCATTAGCTTATAGGTGTCTACCAATCCAATTGTTTTTGCGGTATTAATTACCTTTTTAACCTCCTCTTTGCGTGCCATGGCTTTGCCCAAATAACTAAGACGGGCATCCTTAACAGTCTTCCCTTCGGTACCTGCGCTTATAATAGAGTAATGATTTCTTACCAGCACACATCCTTTGCTTAGCATAGGATAAGGCACTTCGAGAATTTTCATTTCTCCACTCTTTAAGTTTTGTGTCAGTTGTTCCAATATATTATTATGGGATATGATTCTAGTGTATTAAACACAAACTGCAAAAATAGTTAAATACAGCATACTTTTTACGTAGGTTAGCACGATGGTTATTTACTAATTTTGTCATTTCTTACAAGACTCACAATGCACATTCTCGCTCAAACAGGCATTGCTTATTTTCCGTGTTCGAAATGCCAAAAAATTACTTCACTTCCAAATCAACATACTTAGCTGTTTTCAGTTGCAGGGCACTGCTGCTTTGTGCTCTCACTGCATCAATTAATTCAGCATTAGCTGCCAAAGATTGCCCGTAAGAAGGAATCATGGCTTTAAGTTTTGCTTGCCACTCGGGTGTATTTACTTGGTCTTTAAAACAGCGTTTTAATAAATCAAGCATAATAGCCACTGCCGTAGATGCCCCGGGTGAAGCTCCTAACAAAGCTGCAATAGAACCATCCGCGGCGTTTACAATTTCGGTACCAAACTCTAAAACACCACCGTGGTCGTGATCTTTTTTTATTACTTGCACGCGTTGCCCGGCTTCTTCCAGTTTCCAGTCTGCTAACTTTGCAGTGGGCACAAATTTCTTTAAGGCATTTAGTCTGTCTTCTGGTGATTGGCGAACCTGTTCTATTAAATATTTGGTAAGCGGTATGTTATGCAAACCCACCGACATGATTGGTATAAGATTATCTACCTGCAAAGAGTGCGGTAAATCCATTAGAGAACCATGCTTTAAAAACTTAGTAGAGAAGCCGGCAAAAGGACCAAAGAGTAAAGCCTTTTTACCATTAATAATGCGGGTATCCAAATGCGGTACCGACATGGGCGGTGCACTTACTTCGGCTTTACCATAAACTTTAGCGGCATGTTTTTCTATTACTTCTTCATTTTGGCAAACAAGCCATTGTCCACCTACAGGAAAACCACCATACCCATTAGCTTCGAGTATTTCCGTTTTTTCTAACAAAGGAAGAGAGCCCCCACCTGCACCAATAAACAGGAATTTTGTCTCGATGGTTTTCTTTGCATGTGTTTTTACATTTTTTACATCCAACTCCCAATGCCCGTCTTTTCTTTTATCAATAAAAGTTACTTCATTATTAAGGTATAGATTTACATCCGGCAAACTTTCTAAATGAGTAAATAAGGCACGGGTCAGTTCACCAAAGTTCATATCCGTACCCAACTCCATACGAGTGGCGGCCACCTTTTGGTTTTTATCTCTTTCTTGCATGATAAGTGGCATCCATTTAGTAAGCTGCTCTTTATCTTCAGAGTAAACCATTCCTTTAAACAACGGGTGGTCTTTCAATAAATCAAAACGCTTTTTCAGGTAATCTACATCATCACCCCAAACAAAACTCATGTGAGGGATGGAATTAATAAATGAGCGAGGGTCTTTTATATATTTCTTTTCTATCAGATAAGACCAAAACTGTTTAGATAATTCAAACTGCTCGGCAATCTTAAATGCTTTGCTGGCATCAACCGTTCCATCATCATGCTGAGGTGTATAATTCAATTCGCAAAAAGCAGAATGCCCTGTACCGGCGTTGTTCCATGCGTCAGAACTCTCGGCAGCAATCATATCCAGACGTTCATATATTTCAATCTTTAAAGAAGGATGCAATTCTTTAAGTATTACGCCTAAGGTGGCACTCATAATACCCGCGCCAATTAAAATTACATCGGGGTGCGAAGTAGGTGTGTGATGTATATGAAACAAATGAGAGATATGTGACATGATATTTTAGTTTATTGGTTAAAGCAAAACAAATTTAATAGTTTTACTTGTTAGTAGTATAAATAAAAATCCCCGCAAATTACTCTGCAGGGATTTATTATGAAAATAATTAAACCGAATTAGAATGAAATTTGGTATTGTAAGTATAGGAGACCACGGCGTGCTGATTCGATATCGGTGTAATTTTTAGTTGTTACGTTTTGTTGATAAACAGGTCGGCTTTGGTAGTTAAGGCTTATTCTATGATACCCGGAAAGTAACCAGTTAATACCTGCATCTCCTACAACCATACTAGTGTAACCCAATGCCTGGAATTGACTTACTTGCACGCCAACGTAGGGTTGTAAAGTCCCGCGTTTTTTTAACAACTCATTTTTAAATTTATAAGCGAGCTGTACAAATTCTGTATTACCTGTACCCATCATCGGGAAAGCATTGCCATAACTGTTTTTATTATTTACCATAGCGTTAGTTATATTTGACGAAGTATTATTATTTCCGCTTGCCATATTCATCACGCCATTATAACGGAGATAGTTCTGACCATAATCAGCATAAGACCAAGCACCGTATGCACTAATGGCATTTCCTTTTTCTTTATTGATATATGAATCATAAAATAAATCTGCGCCCACAATTAACAGGTTATGATAAACATCGTGTTTGTTGATCACGGCATTTTCAGCAGCAATTTGAGATGTTGTACCTGAAGGAGCTGCAGCAGGGGCAGAAGCAGAAGTAGAATCCCAATAACGCATAGCATTTTGCTGGTATTGAATTCCTATACCCAAAGTAAGCATACGTTTTTTTCCTAAATAAGTTCCGGCATTATAAGCCAAATCATTGCTTTCTATATCAAAGAAATGCCATTTTAAATACGCCTGGTATTGTAAGTTTGGAGTAGTAGGAGCAAACTTAGCATTGGTAGCATAAGTTGTATCAAAAGTAGATGCACCCGGAGTACCCAAAGTAGGTACCATTGTTTGCACCGGAAAAGGTTTACTTACAGCTACACGATAGTCGAACTTACCTATTTGTCCTTTTAAATATACACCCAATTTACGTCCAAATTGATCATTTTGATCATTGGTTGTCTGTTGATAGACTGGAGCATCAGCCATTAAAATACTGCCCACCGCAGGAGCTGAGTAACGCAAAGGGCCACCCATACTTGTTAACCCTGCACCAAAAGATAAATACTTTTTGTTTTCCCAGAATTTATATTCGGCAACTGCATCATGAAAAAATACATCCTGCTTGCGTGGAGCTAAGTAATTAAAATTATTCATACCAAACTGAGTATATACAAACACATGCTTAGTAACATAGCCAAATAATTGAAAGCGCAACCTGCGCAAACCTACATCAGCCGTTTGAGACTGAGAATAGCCAGCCACGGTACTACCGGGGTTGTTCCAATCATTACGTGCTTGTGCTTGCATAACACAGGTGGCTTTTAACCACTTTGAGCTGTCTTGGGATAAATAAATTTTTAATCCTTCTTTAGAAAACCTTTCATGCACTCTCTCAGAAAGAGATTGTAGCGTTAAAGGTGTTTCTTGTGCTTGTGCAAAGGCAGATGAAGATACAAGTATGCCTAATGCTATAGATTTTATGTTTTTCATTTTCTATTTATGGGTTTTATTTATTATTTATTTTTAATTGGGTCTGTGCTACCTATGCAAGTCCGTTAACAAACAACAACGAAAAAACGAATCTCACACGGATGCGCACAGATTATCCTTAGTTTATTTTTTTACACGGGTTGAGGTGTCATCATGTCCTTTAGGGGAATGTAATTCATATCCGGTTAAGACAACGCTACCGCCATCATTCTCGTACTGAATTTTAAAATCTTTAAGAGATTGCAAAGAAGTATGGTCAATTACCTTACAAGCTGATAAATCAACAGTTACTTGATTTCCTTTATCTATAGTGTAAATTTTTTTCTTTAACCCCAGAAAGTTAGAAAATAAAGCATCTCCGCTAACTTTTACAGTTACAGTATTTCCGTTTGCATTTATCTCTGCTCGGGATTTAAACAGGTTAGCTATACTAGCCCCATTTATCAGGTTAAAAATAAACTCAAGCAAAATACCACTTCCTACACCAATCAATAAATCTGTTGCTACACACATAATGGCCGTTACGATAAAAATTAAAAACTGTTCTTTACCTACATGCCACATATGCATGAACTCGCGGGGATGGGCTAACCTGAATCCTACAAAAACAAGCATGGCAGCTAAAGCGGTATTTGGTATCATTTCTATAACTGAAACGCCCAGCAGCAAGGCTACTAATAAAACAACACCATGAAAGAAGTTTGCCCAACGTGTTTTTGCTCCGTTACTTACGTTTGCCGAACTACGCGCTACTTCACTAATCATTGGTAAGCCACCAAGAATACCTGATAAAGTATTACCTATGCCAACAGCAGTTAAATCTTTATTGAAATTTGATTTTCTTTTATAAGGATCTAAATTGTCAATAGCTTTTGCCGTAAGTAAGCTTTCTATACTTCCTATTAAAGCAAATAAGATTACATATTGAATAAAATCAGGCATATGTTCTTTAATCCCATCAAAACTTACATTTATAGCATGTGTATTAAATACTTTTTGCCCGTCTTTAATTTCAGTTCCTCTAATAGCATCAAGAATGCTCCCCACTTTTACCATGGCAAAATTTTGAACGGCACCATCATGTTTTATATCCATCATTATTCCAAAAGGAATAGCCACGATAAGAACGATAAGGGGAGCGGGTATTTTTTTTATGGCCTTGTTCTTTACATACGTAAAGGCAATTAAAATAACTAAGCAGGCAATTCCAATTTCAGTAATATGCGCATTTTCATGCATTAAACTCTCCGGTACCATTTTATATAATTCAATGGGTGATTTACCTTTTAACTCGGAAGGGTTAATTCCCAATAAATTATGTATTTGCTTGCTTATGATAATTAAGCCAATTGCTGCCAGCATACCATGTATAGCTGCACCCGGAAAAAAATCACTAAGGCTACCTATTTTAAATATTCCGAATAATATTTGTAGTAACCCTGCAACTACTATGGCTCCAAGAGCCATATGCCACCCCATATCACCCCCGCCAAAAGCGGCTACTGCACCTGATGCAATAACAATTAACCCTGCGGCAGGGCCTTTAATAGTTAAGCGCGAACCCGCAAAGAAAGCAACCACAAGGCCACCTATAATTGCCGTAACCAAACCATAAATAGCTGGAAAATCACTGGCTTTGGCAATGCCTAAACTTAAGGGTAAAGCTAGTAAAGAGACTAACAATCCAGACATAAAATCTGAGCCAATATTTTGTTTCATTCCGGCTATACCATCCAACGGAATTTCTCTTTTTGTTTTTACCACTTTTGTTTTTTTATCTGTTATTACTTCGGTTGTTTCCATAATTAGCGTTTATTAAGATGAGCGATAAGGTGTTTCATGATATGTTTTGATATGAGGACCTAAAAAAACACGGGCATAAATTCTTATAAGAGCAATTCCGGTAATGATAAAACTTAAAGAAGTAAAGAAGGCTAATACCGCTTGGTCTTCTTTAATATGAGTGAAAATAACATCCTCTCCAATAAATGTCGGAGTGATAGGAAAGCCTGTTAAGCCCAAACAAGCAAGCAGAAACATAAAGGCAATCTTTGGATGCTCATAAGAATGACCGTAGAATTGATTTAAGTCAATAGCACCTTCTAATGTTTTTAATCTGCGAATGCAGAGGTAGCCAACTATTCCGGCGGCAACTACACCGCTTAAATAAAGATGGGGTTGTGTGTAGGTAAACTTTTCATTAAACGAAATGGCTAATGCAATCCAAAAATGATTCATCACAATCATTATCCAACTCATTATCACATTCTTTCTTTCAGAAAAAGCTTTCAGTACGGTAACTAAACCTATAAAAGAAAAAATAGTGGGTAAATATTCGTGCAATTCACTAGGCATTGGCAGGTTTTTGTATAAAGCCAATAAGCCAATAAGATAAGTAGGGATAAAGAAAATAAGCAACCTTTTAATGGTAAGAAAATCCAATCTCTTGCCTGCTTTGTTTAAAGGAGTCCATAAAATACGATTCATAAAAGAATCTAAATTCCATTCTTTAACCGATAACATATAAATGGAGTTTTGTAATTTTCTTGGAAAAGAATTTTCAATGGTTTGTTTACGCGGAACAAAATTGTAAAACTGCTCACGGATTAAATAACTAACTGATGATGGAGAAACCAATAACTGATAGGTTCTTAAAAAGGCGTTTCCGGCAAAGTGAAACAGCGCCAGTTTTTCAAATCCAATAGCAACTTCAATAAAAATGATACCTATTTGTGCCACAGAAGAATATGCAATCTGACTCTTGATGGTTGATTGAACCCGTGCGGTTAGAGTTGCCACAATACTGGTTAATAATCCTAATAAAACAATAAGTATGCGTACAGAAATTTGATTTTCCCAAAAAGGAAATGTTCTTAGTAAAAGAAAAACACCTATATGCACCGAAAGAGAACCATAAAAAATAGCACTTGATGGGGTTGGGCCTTCCATAGCCCTGGGCAACCAGGAAGAAAAGGGTAATTGTGCCGACTTTGCCGCTGCAGCAATTAATATCATTAAGGATATAAAAACTCCAATAAGGCTATGAGTGGATAGATGTTCGTGTACCAACTCTTCATTACTTAGTTTTAAAAAGGTAACGTTTTCATGCCACAAATGATGGCTTGCCCACATGGCAAGTATCAACCCAACATCACCAATTCTATATACCGAAAAAACTTTGTAAGCATTTTTAACGGGCAGGTAACGGTCGCGGTAAAAAGCAATCAGTAGAAAAGAACAGATGCCTAAAATTTCCCATCCAACAAACAGCGTTTCAAAATTGCCTGAAAGAATAGTGATGTTGTATCCGAAATAAAATAACAGAATGGTATTGAAAAATCTTTTGTAGCCGGGCTCTCTATGCAGATAGCGCCTGCTATAAATAGTTACCAAAAAGGTTAAGAAAGCTCCAACAAAAAGATATACTGCGGTAATCTTATCAAAACAAAAATCAATTAAAAAAACATAATTATCTGTTTGATACAGCGCAATATCTTTTAAATTAAGTGTGGGATGCCCTATAAGCAGCCAATTAATAAAGAATACAATAAAACCTATAAAGTGAAGCCCTACAATGCCAAAAACCGACCAGGAAATAAGAGACTCTTCTTTTTTAGGAATAAGCAGACTAATTATAAACCCTGCCAAGGGAAGAAGTACAAAGAGGTGTAGCAGAGAGGTCATAACCTTATCTTAATTTTTAAATGCTAAAGGTTGGATTTTTTGGAGTTGTATTTCTATACTAAAACCCCGCGGTAAACTTCCAAAACCGCATGGTAAACTCTTTGCACCACCCGGTAAACTTTCTAAACCGTGTGGTAAACTCTTAATACAGCACGGTAAACTTTTTATACCATGTGGTGAGCTCTTAATACCATATGGTAAACTTTCTATACCGTGCGGTAAATTTTTTATACCGCGTGGTAAACTACTTGCACTATGCGGTAAACTTTCTACATCGTATATTTCTAACTTCTCTCTCATTATCAATTAACTAATAGCATAAACGGGTAAATTTTCCTGTGTTGTTTCTGTAAGTGGCATGGTATCTGTCACTTTATCAATCTTTTCAGTTAATGGTTCATAGATGGAGAACTTACCGTCTTTAATCAGGAAAAACTCTTTGGTTTCAGGATTCATCGCCACCAAATGCACCCAATCATTTACAAACCACTCGTACATTTCGGGTAGTTTTTGTATGGTTTGCAATACTATTTCAGGGAAATGTTCTACTATAACCAACAAACGAATAGGGTCATGTATCTCTATCATTTGGCTGGGTAGTCCTGGCCTTAAATCACCATCTGTACCATTAGCTACGCCAAATAAACCCATAACGTTGTGGGGTAGTTTTGTTCCGGCACCTAATTTTTGATTATCGGTTCTGGAGAAAAAATATTCTAAATTAATACCACCGCAAACGGGTCCTATAGGTTTCATAATGCCAAAAAGAATCTTTCCTTCGGGATCTATGGTATAATCATAGGAGTTCATAAACGCACGACGGTCTAAGAACAAACTTTTGGTAAGCGCCCTTCTTCCTATAATACAAAGTGTATTGGTAGCATGGTTGTATTCCGGACGGGGCTCAAACAAAGAAACCGACCTGGTTTTAATTTCTTTATGAATAGCAGCTGGTTTTTGTCTGGTGTTAATAGATTCAAATCTTCTGCTTCTTTCTTTGGCGTTTAAGTCCAATGCTTTTTTAAACACTTCCATGTTTTTCTGATGGCTTTCTGTATTTTTAACAGAAAGAGTATTCTCATCATAAAGGGCAATTTCATCTCGTGTAGTATCATGCAAACCACCTAAAAATTGTGTCTCGGTTGGAATAGTCAACCCGCGGGTGCTTAACACTTTTCTAACCTCTGTATGATTTGCCATAAAGGCCATTACTCTTGCATTAACAGAACCGGGTCTGCCGCTGCAGGCTCCGCAATCATATCCTGCATAGTAGGTATTATTTACACTGCTGGCCCCATGCCCAACTACATAAACAAGAGGTGCAAAATCTTTTACCAAGCCAATACTTTTAAGCAAAGCTTCAACACGATTAGCCATCTCTTCAATAGTAAAACCTATCTGCAAACCATTCTCAATATCAGATGTATTTTTATTTTCTATGGTAAGGGTTGAAATAGGATCCATGTGTTCGAAAGAAGAAACCATAGTAGGACTTTCCTTTGGCCTGAAAATGGTGAGCAATAATCTAAATGCACTCCAGAAACCTAATGTTTGGGAGATTAGCCAACCGCGCAAAAGACCCTGTGTGCCTTTGGCAAAGTGCACATCTGTTCCCATTTTTGCTTTGTGTCCTAGTTCTTTAATTAAATATTTTGGGGTAACGGGAGCAGGGCAAAGTTTGGTATAGAATTTCCCGTTTTCAGGTTGAAAGAAAAATTCTACAGTAAAGAACCCGGGTGTACCAAAAGTTTCACAAGTAGAGTCAAGCTTTTCAAGATGACGTCTTATAGAGCATTCCCTGTCGTCAATGCAAAACATTGCCTGAAAACTTTTAGTAAAACTACTTGCATTACTATTGCCTGCTATTTTAATGCCGGCAAGTACTTCGTTATAATAAGTCCATTCATAAGCACTTTGCCAAATAGCCATAACCAAACTAAGTTCTGTTTCGGGAACGTCAGCAAAAATATCAATCGGTTTCTTCTCTATTCTGGAAGCAAGCGGTGCCCAAATTTTTCCGAACTTGTTATCAAGCGTATCAATCTCCAGTAAAAGTTCAAAAACAATTACATCATGTAAGGATATTTTTTTGGTATCCAGCAGACTTTGAGGTAGGTCTTCAACTGTTGAAACTAGGCCAGCCCATCCCTGATGTGCAAATTGCTGGTCGAATAAATATTGTTTGTAAAGAGATTCATCGCCTACAATAATCTTTAATAAACTACTTATCTCACAATCTCTATGTAATAGTATATTTCTGGCTCTTTCTGTTTTAAAGAAACTGGTAAAGCTGTTTTTTTCTAATTCTTTTATAGAAGAAAGAAAACCTTTGTATTCCACCGGAAAATTCCACATAGAAATTCCCTGGTCTAAATAACTGCAAAGAATTCTGAAAAGAAGGGGTTGTATCGTTAAGTCTAAATCTATATGATATTCCTTTTTCCAATTTAATCTCAATAAGCCTATTCTAGGATGATTGGTGATATCGTATGGTTTTGAAATTACTTTCTCCATCCATTCAGCAACTTGTTTTTCACCTTTCTTTTCCGATATAATTTTTTCAAGAATATCTTTTCTTATTTTCTTAGAATTATAAAGTGAACGAAATTCTTCTAGTGAAAGGGAGACCTTATACCCAAAAATTTCTGATGCCTGATGAGTAGCTTTCTCAAACTTTAAATTTTGAAAGGCATGAAGCGTATTATGATGAATAAAATCTTTAAGAGGAGCTTGGGCAGGCAAAAAATGTTTTAACTCATGTAATACTTCGTGCTCATTAAAAGAAGAATGATGTACTTCATAAGCTATTTTTTGCTCTTCTACAATAGAATCCTGATTTTTCATTTATTGGATGGCAAAAGTAAAAAGGCTTTACCTTAAAACAGCATTAAAAAGTACTAATTAGCAAAGCTTAACATAAATTAAGAAATTGGTCAAATACCTAAATCATATGCCATAATGACTTTTATAAGCTGCCGCAACATACAAACCCGCTGTTTCAGTACGCAAACGACTATTGCCTAAAGATAAAGGCTGAAATTTGTTTTCAACAGCCAATGTAATTTCTTCTTCTGTAAAATCTCCTTCGGGACCAATAAGTATAAGATTATTGAGGTTTTGTAAAATAGTTTTTAATTCGGTTTTATTTTCTTCCAGACAATGTGCAATATATTTTGAAGAAGTGTCTTTATGTTTTGCCATAAAATCTTTAAAAGATATGGCTTCATTAATTACGGGTAGTATTGTTTGAATAGATTGCTTCACAGCACTCTCAGCTATTTTTTTTAACCTGTCTGTTTTAACCCCTGTTTTTTCAGTTCGTTTACATATGATAAAAGAGAACTCGTCAACCCCAAGTTCTGTACATTTTTCAAGCATCCATTCAATTCTGTCTGCATTTTTTGTGGGAGAAATGGCAACATGCAAATAGTACTTTTTAGGAGAAGCGATTTGCTTTTTACTTATAATTTTTAAAATACATCCTTGCGGATTACCCTCTGTAATTTCTGCTTCAAATAGATTTCCTTTGCCGTCTATAACATGAATGATGTCTCCGCTTTTATGCCGTAGAACCCGTATGCAATGTTTAGATTCTTCAGCCGATAAAAGAATGATGTTCTCTTTAAAGATAGAAGCAAAGAAAATCTGCATGAAAGCTGATTATTTTTCTGCTTTTTGCAGATTCTTTTTCATGTACTTTGGATTGGCGCAATTAGCTGCCATCTCTTTTGCTTCCTCCACTCCACGATCTGCAGCAGCCTTAAACATATCGCAAGCGCCCAATAGGTCATTTAAATTATTATGTTTTATTAAAGCTATTTTGTAATAATTCATTCCAAAATCGGGGCGTATTTTTATCAATTGATTATAATCAAAAATAGCATTGTTCCATTTTTCTTGTTTTTCATCTACTTCTGCTCGCAACATATATCCATCATAATAATCCTTTTTAAGTTCAAGACATTTATTTAAATCTTCAAACGCAGAATCTAATTTATCAGTCTTTATATATACCTCTGCACGTAAATAATAAACTTTGTAGTTGTTCGTTTTTTTTGCAATGGCAGCATATAAATCTGCTAATGCTTTTTCGGGCTCATTTTTTCCCAAATATACTTTGGCTCGTTCCGCATAGATAGAGCCGGAATCAGGAAGTATAGCCAAAGCCTTATTTAATTTTACCAATGCAGTATCATATCTTTTTAAATTGGCTTGTGTGGTACCCTCTTTATAAAGAGCAATCCCTTCACTCCAACAAAAACAATCTTCAAAAACTTTTTTAGCAACCTCACTTCCTTTGCCTATTTGTTCCCTTGCTATAGAACAACCTCCTTTTTTATCTCCTCCTTTATATTTTGTGTATGCCATAAGTGCTAATCCATCTGCATTATTAGGATCTAAAACCAATACTTTCTCAGCATCAGTTTTCATGGCACCATAGTTGCCTGTATTGTAATAACAAGATGCACGCCTTGCATAAGCATCGGAAATATATTTTTTATCATCACTTAACGGCGTTTTCGTTTTAAGAACATTATCAGCATCCGTTTGCACTATAGCGATAGCTTTATCATAAGACAAAATGGCTTTACTATAACTTTTAGCTTTAAAGAGCATGTTACCATCCTCGTAATTCTTCTTAAAGTCAGCTGTTTGTGCACTAATTTTTACTAGTACAAATAATGCTATTACAAATAAGGTTTTCTTCATAGTGGTTTTTTAACGATGTAAATTTATTATTTATTTGTTATCACTTCAAAATCAATAAGGCTATCGGCGGCAAAAGGTAAAGTCCAACGTGGTATTGATGATAGTGCAGTAGATCCAACCGTATAAGTACATATAGTGGTACTGGTTGCCACAGTAAGCATATTTAATTTTGGTTGATAGTATAGCTTTTGTGCTCCGTTAGATAATAACGATACAGGGTTTACTATTAATCCATTACAAGCATAAACACCGGTTGCTGTTGAAAAAATGATACTGTTATTATTTACTTTGACCGCTGATAGCATTTTACCTGATGGCATACCGCTTATTGGCATAAAACCAATACTTGGCGGATAAAACAAATATGCGGTAGCATTATTACTTGCATCATTGCCTAATACATATACTGTATCCTGCGCTTTTTCAAACATGGCTACTACATTAGCTATAGTGCAGTTTGGCGATGCTAAAAGTGCGCTTTGAAAAACTGCCCCACTATTGCCATAAAAAGCAACCAGTTTATTACTAACAGAAGTATTTTTGCTTTTAAAAGCTGCTACACCATAATTACTACTTGTGGCAAAACAATAAGAGTAAAAATTATTGTCATTCAACCGATAAGATGTGCTGGTAGAGCCTGTATTTTGATACGAGTAAATATCACTGTTATAAAACCCAACATAAGGTTTATACCCATCCGTATAAATAGAAGTATAATTCTGCTGACTGGTAGAAGCATTTTCGATATAATTTGGTGAACCCGATCTATTCTGCATAGTATATGCCTGAAAATCTTGCGTGGTGTTGCCGTTTATATACAATTGTTCGTTATATCCCCCATACTTCATACCATTAAAAGGTTGACTTAATGCGGGAAATGAAAACAGATTATTTCTAACTGTATCATAATACGAAATCAATTTATTATTGCTTTTAAATACTGCGCAATAACCCCATAGTAGGGTGGGCGATTCTATTATATAAATAGATTGGTATGCCACCGTAGTATTAAAACCATCATCAGCTGCAATTTGAAGATAATAATTGCCGCTTGACAAATGAAATTGGTTTAGAATATAATTCATTGTCAGAATAAAATTCGCAGAAGGTATTGAAGCGTTAATACTACTTTGTTGCGGAACGTGGTTTATGTCTGTAAGTGTTATACTTACTGATGAGATATGTTCGTTATCACTAATATGTGCATTTACAGGAATTGTATCAAACATCTTATAGGTTTGCCCACTGACAGGTATATTAAATGATATAATTGGAGGCTGTGTATCCTTTTTATCCTTTTTGCAGCTTATCAAAAAAAATATGAACAATAAGAGAGCGTTTTTAAAAACTAAATTCATCTGTTTTGGCTGATTTTTCCCGAAATTAGTAAAAAAATGGCATTTGTAAGGGTTTCATAACTTGTTTAAAAAACATGAAATATTTTTTGTATTTTGACGATTGAAAACAATGATGCTCTTTTGCACCCCCTATGAATACAATCAGTACAAATAAACCGAAATTAAAACTGCAAAACTACCTGCCACCAACTTTAGATGGCAAATTGCAGCCTCAGGCCACCGACCTTGAAGAAGCTGTGTTGGGCGCCATGATGCTTGAAAAGGAAGCCTTAAGTAACGTAATTGATATATTAAAACCCGAAGCTTTTTATAAACCTGCCCACCAAAGTATATACCGCGCTATTATTGATTTATTCAATAATTCCGAACCGGTTGATTTATTAACTGTAACGGCTCAGCTTAGAAAGAACGGCGAGCTTGATATTGCTGGAGGTGCTTACTATATTTCTCAACTCACAAATCGAGTGGCATCATCTGCCAATGCAGAACATCACTCACGTATCATTCTTCAAAAATACTTACAACGAGATTTGATTCGTATCAGCACAGATATTATTAATCGTTCGTATGAAGACAGCACGGATGTTTTTGATTTATTAGATAAAGCTACAGAAAGCATTTTCCAATTGGTTGATACTAACGTGCGTAAACAGCAGGATAGCATTAGTAAACTACTTGCTAAAGCTATTACACAAATTGAAGAAGCCTCTCAGCAAACAAGCGGTGTAACAGGTGTGCCCAGTGGCTTTACAAGCTTAGACCGAATTACAGGCGGTTGGCAAAAATCAGATTTGGTTATTATTGCCGCTCGTCCTGCTATGGGTAAAACAGCCTTGGTACTTACGTTAGCTCGCAATGCGGCAGTAGAGTTTAATAAACCGGTTGTCTTCTTCTCACTTGAGATGTCTTCTTTGCAATTGGTTAATCGTTTAATATCTGCCGAAGCAGAATTAGAACAAGATAAAATTCGAAAAGGACAATTGCGCGATGATGAATTTGTACAACTAAACGAGCGTATTAAGAAACTAGCCTCTGCCCCTTTATTTATTGATGATACGCCTGCGCTTTCTATTTTTGAATTGCGTGCAAAAGCCCGTCGTTTAAAAGAGAATAGCGATATTCAGATGATCATTATTGATTATTTACAATTAATGACTGCGGGTGGGGATACCGGCAGAAGCGGTGGCAATCGTGAGCAGGAGATAAGTTATATATCTCGTTCATTAAAAGGTTTGGCAAAAGAATTGGATGTGCCTATTATAGCTTTATCACAGCTTAGTCGTGATGTAGAGAAACGTGCCACAGGTAGCAAACGCCCTCAGTTATCCGATTTACGTGAGTCGGGTGCTATTGAACAGGATGCTGATATGGTTGCTTTTATATACCGTCCTGAATATTATGGCTTGGATGTTTTTGAAGACAACGAACCATCGCGTGGCATGGCAGAGATATACATTGCCAAAAACCGTCATGGTTCTATTGCACAACCGCGTGTTAAGTTTGTTGGCCAGTTTGCCAAGTTTGCTGATGTTGATTATGTGGAAGGTGCTAGGGACATGTATAATCAAACAACTCCATTGGAACCTAATAGTGAGTTTTTGGAAGGAACAAAAACAGTTCAATCTAAAGGGTGGGATAAAGCTGATGATAGCAGTGATATTATAAAGGAAAATCCTAATCACGATATTGAGGATCCTTTTTAGAATATGTTGTTGAGAATTAACCCCGATAAAATAGTTATCGAAACTGTTTTACAAGCTGTAAGTATTCTAAAGAACGATGGGGTTATAATCTATCCAACAGATTCTGTTTATGCTATGGGGTGCAGCTCTAATAGTCCTAAGGCAATTGAAAAGATTTGCCGGATAAAAAGAACTACTCCCGAAAAAATTAATCTTTCCTTAGTTTGTGCCGATTTAAGTCAACTTAGTGAGTACGCAAAACCTTTGCCTAATAATACTTTCCGTTTAATGAAGAAAGCATTGCCCGGGCCTTATACCTTTATTTTACAGGCTGCTAATAACATTCCAAGAATGTTTTTAAAACAGAACAAAAAGACAATCGGTATTCGTGTGCCTGATAATAACATTTGCAGAGAGATTATTAATCAACTGGGAGAGCCTTTGGTATCAACCTCTTTGCATAATGAGGATGATGAGATAACCGATTACTTTACCGACCCTGATATGATTTATAACCAGTATCAAGATATTGCAGATGCTATCATAGACGGAGGTTTCGGTAATATTTATACTACTACCATTATAGATTGTACCGAAGAAGAACCCGTTGTTATTCGTGAAGGCTTAGGAAGTTTAGATGTGATGAATTAGGATTTTTACTGCAATTGCCTCCTATACATCATAATGGTATTCTCTAAACCAAAGTATAAAGCATCAGATATTAGTGCATGCCCGATAGATACTTCAAGCAGGTTTGGCACATACTCTTTAAAGAATTTAAGGTTATTCAAACTCAAATCATGCCCTGCGTTTAGCCCAATGTTAAGTTGCGCAGCTAGTTTTGCCGCCTCTGCAAAAGGTTTGATAGCTTTTTCTTTATTGATAGAATAATCCTTTGCGTAAGATTCTGTATAAAACTCTATCCTATCAGTGCCAATCTCTTTGGCTCCTTCAACCATCTTTAAATCAGCATCTACAAAAACAGAAGTTCGTATGCCATGTGATTTAAATACAGCAATAGTTTCTTTAAGATATGCTTTATGTTTCACCGTATCCCATCCATGGTCGGATGTTAATTGTCCATCTGAATCTGGCACTAAGGTTACCTGTGTGGGCTTTACGGCTAAAATCAAATCAACAAACTTTTGTTCGTGTGGGTTGCCTTCTATATTAAATTCAGTAGTTACAACCTTTTTTAATTCATGTACATCTGCATAACGTATATGTCTTTCATCAGGCCGTGGATGCACGGTTATACCCTGTGCTCCAAAACGCTCACAATCTTTAGCTATTTGAATTAAGTTGGGGGTATTACCTCCACGAGAGTTGCGCAGGGTGGCTATTTTATTAATGTTTACACTCAGCTTAGTCATCCCTGCAAAGGTATTTAAAAGTGATTTAATTTTTTTTATTAATTTTCCCTCATAAAATATTATATGAAAAACTATTATACGATTGCTTTTGTTTTAAGCGCTTTGTTCAGCTTTTCGCAATCAGAAAACAGTTCTTTTACCAATGCGGGTCGTGGTTGCGCTACCACCTTTGCTACCGATTATGAAGCCCTTGGCATAAACCCGGCTAACCTTGGTTGGGCATCAAAGTATGAGGGCAAAAAATTTACCATGGGCTTTGCAGAGTTTGGAGTTTCTGTTTCATCAGATGCACTTAGCAAAGACCAATTAAGAAATACTATTTTTAGTGTTATACAAGGCAACAGTAAAAATCTTTCCTATCAGGATAAAGTAAATGCGGCAAGCAGTTTTACGCAGGCAGGCACTACCATGAATATTGACGCCAGTGTTTTTGGTGCCGCGCTTACTACCAAAAAAGCAGGTGGCTTTGCTTTTCGTATAAATGACCACATGCAACTTTATACCCAGTTTGGTTCAAACGCAGCCAATCTTTTTTTCTTAGGAAAAACATCCAGTATCTTCGATTCGCTTACCATTGTTACCTCGGCAGGCACTACGCAAAATATTGGCAACCATCCCAACCTTAGTCCGGATAGTGCCAAGATGGTAACACAGGGTTACAGCAATGCACCTCAATTGCTTTCAAAAGTGTTGAATGGCTCTGAAATGAAATTGACATGGACTCGCGAATACAACTTCTCTTACGGACGAAAAATAATTGGCAGCGATAGCATTTTTGCTTTATACGGAGGTATTGGTATAAAGTACGTTCAAGGCTTGGCACTTATCGATGTGCAATCAAACAACAACCAGCTAAGTGGTTATAGTTCTGTAAGTCCTGCTTTTGGCATTAACTACGGCGCTGCTGCTGCCGAGGCAAATCAGGTTACACAATCGGGCGGCCTGCCCAAAACAGTTGGTAATGGCTATGGTTTCGATTTCGGTTTAAACACCATCATCAAAAAGAAACTTAAAATAGGAGTTGCTCTTAATAATGTGGGGTCTATTATATGGAAAGGAAATACATACACTATGAAAGACACTTTTATAGTTAAAACCACCAATGCAGGTTTGCAAAACTATAACATCATTTCGCAGCTTAGCAATATGTTTGGCTCGGGTGTGGGCAGCTTAATTAACCTAAAACCTGCACAAAACATAACCACTCAACTGCCCGGCATGTTGCGTGCAGGGGCAAGTATACTACTAGGCAAGATAGCCGAAGTAGGTGTAGATTTTGTTATGCCCGTTACCAGCAACAGTGTACCCGGCAGCATACAAAACCCGGTTATAAGTTTGGGTGGAGATTTAATGCCCGTTAAGTGGTTCAAATTTCAGGCAGGTTTTGTGCATGGGGGCAACTATGGCAACCAGATACCTATAGGTATAATGTTTATAGGAAAGGGTGGTGCTTACGAAGCCGGCATAGCCTCGCGCGATGTAATTACTTTCTTTACCCAACACGGCCCCAACATATCACTCAGCATGGGCTTTATGCGTATGAGGTTTTAATCTAAGTTAATCTTCTTTAAGATAGTGCTGCCAAACAAAACCTGAATACGTTTTGTAGGCGAAGCCGCACGGCCTTAATGTAAGGCCGTATAATTCTGAGCTAAGGCCGCGAGGCACTATATAAAAGCTGCGTGTTTCTAATTTAAGGTCTCGCGGCCGGAATTTTAGGCCATGCGGCTCTGACTTAAAGCCGCATGGCTCTAACATAAAGCCGAGCACTAATAAGATTGTTATGCTATTTAATAAAAAATTTGTGAGCAATAATATCTAATTAAAAATGGCAATGTTTAACTCCCGCCCCTTATTAAGATTATTTGTAGATTTAAGGAGATGAAAACAACATACAGCCCAAAATTAAATTTTTAAAAAAGCCATAAGCTTTGTTATTTTTACCGCATATAATTTTAATCATTTTACCATGCTTGATAAAAATGGAATTGCCAAACGTATTGCCCGTGAAGTACAAGACGGAATGTTTGTAAACCTTGGCATAGGTATCCCTACCTTAGTTGCCAATTATATACCAATGGGTTTAAACGTAGAAATGCAAAGCGAAAACGGTATTTTAGGAATGGGCCCCTTTCCTTTCGAGGGCGAAGAAGATGCTGATTTAATTAATGCTGGCAAGCAAACCGTTACCTTACTCAAAGGTGCCAGCATATTTGATAGTGCCATGAGTTTTGGAATGATACGCGCACAAAAAGTTAATCTTACTATTTTGGGTGCAATGGAAGTAAGCGAACATGGTGATATTGCTAATTGGAAAATACCCGGGAAGATGGTAAAAGGCATGGGTGGCGCNNTGCTTGGAGGCTTTGGCCTGTGCGGTATCCCGGAAAATTGTATTGCCGCACTAGTAAAAAAAGGAGTAACCGGCTTGACGTGTATTGCAAATAACGCAGGAGTAGATGATTTCGGTATCGGCTTATTGTTAAAAAAACATCAGGTAAAAAAAATGATATCCTCTTATGTTGGTGAAAATGCAGAATTTGAAAGGCAATTATTAAGTGGGGAGTTAGAGGTAGAATTAATTCCTCAGGGAACATTAGCAACACGTTGTCTCGCCGCAGGATATGGTATGCCAGCTATTTTCACTCCCGCAGGTGTTGGCACCGAAGTAGCTATTGGAAAAGAAATACGGAAGTTTATTGTAGAAGGGGAAGAAAAAGAATTTTTAATGGAATATGCGTTTGATGCTGATTTCGCTCTTGTTAAAGCCTGGAAAGGCGATACGCATGGCAATTTGATTTTTAAAGAAACAGCGCGCAACTTTAATCCAATGATGGCGATGGCCGGAAAAATTACCATTGCAGAAGTAGAGGAGTTGGTGCCGGCCGGAGAGTTGAACCCCGACCACATTCATACTCCGGGGATATACGTGCATCGTATTTTTCAAGGTGTAGATTATGAAAAACGAATTGAGCAAAGAACGGTAAGAAAGAAAACAATTTGAAAATGTACTAATTTGTTAATTTGAAAATGAAGAAAAATGCAAAATGACAAACCGAATATTATTGTAGAAAAAACTCTTGAATTTGCGATTTTAATTATTGAGTATGCTGAGTTGTTGGAGTCGAAAAGGAAATATGTAATTGCAAATCAATTATTGAAATCAGGAACATCAATTGGAGCGAATGTTAGAGAAGCACAAAATGCGGAAAGTAAAACAGATTTCATTCACAAAATGAAAATTGCAGCTAAGGAGGCTGAAGAAACTGAATATTGGTTGCTATTATGTCAACTTTCCAAATCTTACCCAGATTGCCAAGACTTGCAAAATACGATAGCAGATATTTTAAAAATCTTATCAAAAATTATTTCATCATCTAAAAAATAAATTTAGTGCATTTTCAAATTAGCACATTAATAAATTTTCAAATTGAATTATGTTAGATAAAGTAGGAATCGCGAAACGTATCGCAAGAGAAATAAAAGAAGGCTATTACGTGAACTTGGGAATAGGAATTCCAACACTGGTAGCCAATTATATTCCAAAGAATATGAGTGTTGTTTTGCAATCGGAAAACGGTCTTTTAGGTATGGGTCCTTTTCCTTTTGAAGGGGAAGAGAATCCTGATTTAATAAATGCAGGAAAACAAACTATTACAACTGTTCCGGGTTCTGCCTTTTTTGATTCGGCAATGAGTTTTGGAATGATTCGCTCACGGAAAGTTGATCTTACTATCCTAGGGGCAATGGAAGTTTCAGAAAAAGGTGATATTGCCAACTGGAAAATTCCGGGCAAAATGGTAAAAGGCATGGGTGGCGCTATGGATTTAGTGGCTTCGGCAAACAATATCATTGTAGCCATGCAGCAGGTAAACAAAGCAGGAGAATCTAAACTTTTGCCTAAATGTAGCTTGCCTTTAACTGGAGTGAGATGTGTAAAAAAGATTGTTACCGAGTTGGGTGTTTATGAAATTGCGCAACAAGGCGGTTTTCGTTTATTAGAACGTGCACCAGGTATTAGTATAGATGAAATTAAAAATGCAACCGCCGGTAAATTAATATTGGATGTGGAAGCTCTCGAAATGATTATTTAAGCTCTAAAAGATTAAGGATTAGGGCTAAACCTTACTCTTAAATTTTTCTTTACTTTCGTTTCCTCAATGATAAAACGGCAACTTTATAGCATTCTCCTTTTTATGTTTATTTTTTCTTTAAAGGCACAAGAAGTGGGCCCGCCAAAAACTATATATCAGATCCAGAATGCGGAGCTCAAAGAATTATATAAAGAGCCATTTGACAGAAAGCGCGAAGTAATTTTTAAAAACAAGAAATACCGCATTTACAATAATTATGTTAGTGGGGGTGCCGGCAAATGTTACAACGGTGGTTGGAAAAACTGGGAGTTTTGCCCCGCCTTAGATTTTAATTTCCACATAGGGAAAAAGTACTTTCAAGTAGGCGGTTTATTGGCTGGCCCAAATTTAGGCATTAATAATTGCCTGCAAATTCATGCCTGCTGGGGCTATCGTCATGAACGTGCCAATTATATGTTGGCTGCTTATGGCGGATTATCATATACGGGCGGGTATTACCTGCAAACAATAAATGATACTGCCAGAGCTTTTTCATTTCAAACGGCGGGTGCTTATCTAGCCTTACAATATTTTTATAAGATAAAGTTTGATTATGGTATCGGGGTTACTGCTGTTTTAGATGTTAATACTATACAAGTTTTAACAGGCATTAGGGTAGAATTATTTTTTTCGGGTGCTTATCGCGGCGTAAAAAAACACGATTATAGCAAAGAAGAGAATTAAAATTTACTTAATAAAACAGATAAAGAGCGTATATAGTTAAGCTCCTATTAGTTTTTTGTAATCAGCAATACTTAATAAATTATTCAATTCATCTGCTTTATCAACAGTGCATTTAATCATCCAACCATCACCATAAGGGTCGTTATTTACAAGTTCAGGGTTGGCGTCAATTTTTCCATTTATTTCAAGTACTTTTCCGGTAATAGGCATAAATAAATCCGATACCGTTTTTACTGCTTCAACAGTACCAAACACAACTTCCTTCTCCACTGTTTCGCTAAGTGTTGTTATGTCTATATAAACAATATCGCCTAATTCTTTTTGTGCAAAATCGGTTATGCCAATATAAGCTTCGTTACCTTCTACTCTAACCCACTCATGGTCTTTGGTGTATTTTAAATTATCCGGAAAATTCATAGTTAAAATTTTATGAGCGCAAATGTATTTATTTTTTTATTGTATAACAAACCTGATGCTTATACCAGCATTGGTTGTTTGTGTAGGGAAAGAAGTTGATATAACAGGCTTGTTGATAGTTCTGTCGTAATAAATACGAAGGTTAATGTTTTGTGAAATAGAATAGGTGAAGGATGTTTTAATGGTTATAATATTTTGTCCATTACTTACATTACTGGATCCGGTACCAACAGCATCATCCGGAGTAGTTACTACGTGTCGTAAAAGAGTTTGTGTGTTTCTGAAAGATAAAGTAATACTAGATAATAAATCGCTTTTTAGTGGTTTGCCACGTATTTTTATGCGTTTAAATTCTATACCCGGATATGTATAAGTGGTGCCAATATTATATTCCTGCCCATGCATTTCCATAATTTGTGGCACGTTTGATGAAAGAGAAATAGACCTGTCTTTTTTAATTTCAAAATTAGCTCCAAGTCCTTTTATTTTTCCCTTATCCTTAAACATAAAATTGGCTTTAATTAAAGGCGAGAAGGATTCGGAGATACTTACCGTATTCATTACATATTTCGAAACAAAATTAGAAGTAGGTCCTAAAACCGAATCCTGACTTACGCGTGCAGTAGCATGACCCCTAGAATCTTCAGCATAAGCTTGGTTATTGGTAAATGAACCATAGCTAAGCGATGAACGATAACCATGTGTAAGTACTACCGATTTGAATATCTTCTTTATGGCATCCATTTTGCCAAGTCCATCATAAGTTATATTCCAGCCAGGTAAAGGTACTTTAGAGAAAGGGTTATTTACTGTTTTTAAAGATGCTTTTGGGTTGTGTACCTTACCTGTATATGCTGAAACAAAAGAACCAATTACCACATCTTGCTGGTTTAAATCATAGCCAGAATTATGTGCATTTGGGTTATCCTGTTTAAGTAAGTACGAATATTGTGACCTTAAAGCTACATAATTTTCAAACACAGCATTATCATGAGTGTTTTTATCATCCTTTTTAAACGCAGTAAAAATAGTTATGGTAGATACGTTATACATTCCGCCATACACAGGTGTAAAATGATCATAACCCGGATCATAGTGATGATTTAGTGAGTCATGATGTCCTATAAAATAACTTTCGTTTTGCCCGTGGGTCATATTACCGTTTAAAGTAATTTTTAAATGCCTTACAGGTTCTATATTAGCAGAATAGTTTAATGTTTGATTTTTTGTATGTAAATATTGCGTAGAAAAGTTTTGCCGGTGCACTAACCAATTATTTTTTTGTGCATCACTTACTATACCACCATTGGGTGCTAAAACATCCGAAACAGATGTAGGCATTTTCCCCTGATTACCACCAAATACAAAGCCCAAACCTGGCGCCCCAAAACTATTGTTAGCAGTAGAGTTCCCTAAAATAGTTGAGTATGGCTGAAAACCTGGTAAGGTTGTTCCTTGCGTTATGTTATAAGTACCCGATATTGTTTTTACAGTCATCATCAAGCGGGAAAGGTGTTCAAATAAATCCGCAAAGGGGTTTTCTTTTACAGTTAGGCTATCTGGTTTGTTGTTTTTATTGCCGGGTTGTTGATTTGTTTGAGACCCATTTGGATTGGAGGGGGCTGCACTCTTATCATCCTTTTTTTTCTTTTTCTTATTTAGCTCCTTCTTAGGCCTTGGCAGATATTGACCTACCCGTTTGAGGTAAGCACTTTTTTCATACAATTTTACCACGTTAAATTGACTGGTATAAGCTTGTGTTTGCGCATTTTGAATAGTATTCCCAATAGTATCTAAAGCAAAAGGACTGCGTGTCCAAGTATAATTACCCGAATATTTTGCCGTTGCTGTTGTTATAAAATCAAGTGCCGGTATTTTATTTAGCGGCAATGTTATCATAGCGTTTGCCGTTTGATTATAAATGGTATTTGTACCGCCAATATGATTTATAATTAACTTTTTATCCTCGCTTGATATATTAGTTCCAGGATTAAGCGGGTCTTCTAAAATACGTCCTTGATTGACAGCTGTTAAATCTAACTTAATATTTTTGGTTAAGCTCCATTTTGTCGAATAATTACGCAATACATTAAATGTTTTATTATACTGTGTTCGGGTATAATCTATCGCGCCCGGCGGATCTGTGATATCCCTCGCATGCGATTCTATATAACTACGAACAATACTTGTGCTAACATTAAACTGATCCGGTAATGGTTTAAGGTTAATATCCTTAACAAGAGTTAACCATGGACTCTGAAGTAAAGGCCATGTAGATTTTTTAAAAGGCTCTATACTTTTTAACTGTGATTGGTAATTGTAGTTAAGTAATCCGTTGTATGAACGTTTAATATTCCAAGCTGTGTTTATATCATGTTTTAACTGTTCATTAAAAGCATAGGTTGCAGAAAAATTTTCTATATCCCAAGGGTGCATTTTTGTTTGATTTTTACTGCGTTGCTTGCTTACATTGGTAAAGTTTATACCCCGCTGCCGGGTATAATCAATAGCCCTATTATTAATTGCTTTTACCTGTTCTTCTGTAAAATTATTTTTAGTTGTTACCGAACTTAATAGAACGTCACCATTTCCCGGATCGTATTGAGGAATGTTTTCAATTACTGCATGTGTTATATACATGGGCAGGTTTATTTTCCAGTCTTTAGGTAAAAACTTCCCCATCTGAAATGTTCCGGTAAAAGCATATTGCTCTGTCGTCAACCTGCTTCTGGCACTTGGCTTAGAGTCTATACTTCCAAAAAATGGCGTAGAGTATTGTCCCGATAAGGATACTTGCCCAAAATCGGCTAACTTGGCTGTTACCATGCTTCTAACAGCCTGTCCACCATGTTGGTTAAAATCCGTTACCCGAAGTTCATCTACCCAAACTTGCACACTATGTGCTATAGGGTCTTTTGGAGTAAGCGGGTTTTCTACCCCTATCATAATATTGGTAATAGCACCAATATTAGGTTCTCCTACTACACCTATAACGTGTCCGGCGCCAAATGCAGCATTAGCCATATAAGGACCTGTTGCTGTTGAACTATCTTTTGGTGCAATACGTTTTAGTTTTAGCCCCGTGATTTCCTCTAAATCTATAACTATTTCATTATCTGCAGGCCAAACTTTGGCTTTATCAGCATCACTGCCATTGTCATAAGAAGAACTTGGCGGAGTAAGTAATAAAGGTATGTCATATATATAATAATTATTTGTAAAATCGCTTCCTATACGCATAAACAAATGCATATCGCCATTATTTAAAGGTAGATTATCTTGTTTTTCGGCATGAACAAACATTCTTATTTTTTTATAAGAACGAGCATCTAAATTGCTTATAGTTTTATAAACAGCGCGTGAATCGCCATCTTTAAGGTTTGTTACACCCATTGAAAGAGATTGTTCGTTTAATAAAACCAAATTGGTAGTCTGTACATTTTGTTGTTGGTTAATACCTGGAGGCAATATGTAATTAATAGGTGAGCGCGTTCCGTTTTCCTGATAACTTACTGCAGACACATCAAATTCAGTATTATTGTTTGTTAGAATTAAGCCTGTTGGCTGAGATAGGTCTTGTTGATAAATACGCCAATCGCTACGTACCAATTCTAAGCGTGCAAAACGCATTACTACGGGTTCGGTAAACCCTTTTACAAACATACGCATAAAACGTATAGAATTGAAGCCATTAATAGACCCTACTGCTAAATCATAATTTGCAACAGGTATTTTAAATTGATAAAAATTTACTGTGCGTTGTACCCCATCCGGGCCTTGTTTGCTTACAGGAATAACATTTACAATATGGTTATTACCAACGTTGCTAGGATTAATATCTTGTGGGGTAATTTTTACTTTATACTGATAATAAGCCTCTGATTGGTTAAGTGTATTATCTTTATTAATATCTTCTATGTTTGGTAATGTGGAAGATACTGTTGAATAACCACCACTATTTTGGCTTTGGTATTGGGTTTGAGTAGGTGAATTTCCTTCTATGTTATTATATTCTTTGTAACGATAAAGCATATTAGCATAGGTACTACCGGATGTGGTAAGTTTATCATAATCATCCCCTCTATAAAAATGATAATTATCTCCCGATGGATCGCTAAAAGCATCAGAAGTGGTTACCCCTAAAGAACGTAGCGAATTTAAATACCAAGCATAGTGACTAGCTTCGTTATCACCACCAGATATAGCATTATTAGTACTGTTATCAGGTAAACAATCATACCCCACATCCTGAAAAGGCCTTGCAGTAGCATTATTATCAAATGCGTTAACAAAAGGTGGAGAAGTGGGGTATTGACCCCATGGGGAATGATCTATAATATACGTTGATGGATTAGTTGATGGAATACCATTTTCATAAGACATATTTCCATCCGGTAAAATATCTTCCGAAACACTTCCTAAATTAAAATATAGATTCCCGGTTGTTGGCGGCGCTACGCCAAATGTATTATACTGTGTTTGTGTGTGATTGTTGTAATCTTCATTAAAAGGATCCATCATCCAAAACTGGATATACTCAATATTTGAAGCTTGAAAATCATTTGTGGAAAGGCTTCGCATAATACCACCCCAGCGGGTTTCCGGCCTGTTTAAAACAACATGCCCTGCAGCATTGGATGCGGCAATATTAATCCCCGCCGAATGAGCGGTTGCTTTACTGTCAAAGTTATATGGCCCGCGCTCATTAGGATAAAAAGCAACATCCAACATAGGAAGTAACTGCGGCTGTCCGTTAGGTGGTGTTATTTTTGGAAACAAATCACTTTGATAATATGCTTCCATAAAATGGTTGCTTTGTTCTGTTTTAGTTGTTTGAGGAGGTGTAAGTCCGGCGCTTTGCTGGTAAAAAACAGATTGGTCAACAGTGTACCAAGCTATTTTAGCACGGTTAACCCCAGCTTTCACACTATCATTACTTCCAGCTACTGTTTCCGGAAATAAACTAGGTTGCCCACCTGGAATTGAAGAGTGGAACCAAGATCCTGCGTTACGCAAATCAATAGTAGAAACACTTCCTTCAAAATCATCAATATATGATGTTCCATTATTATTAGCAATAGCTTTAGCATGACCAGGAATTAAATCCGCACCTTCCCCTGTTAATTGTATAGATGATGGTTCTTTTGTTTGAATAAGAGGTAATTTATCCACCACACGAGTAAGCCATGGCGCATTTGTACGATATGTATAATCTACACCTAACATAGTATTAGAAACCGGCTCGTCACCAATGTTTACTTTTTGTGTAAGCGGACGTTCACCATAATGCAAAATAGTTCCTCCTAAGGTTAAGTCCTTGCTATATTTGTAATCGAACCTGCTGCCCCACATACTTTTTTGTTGCACATTAAAGAGTGAATTGTTTTCTGCTGTAATTTTTATGGCTTGCCCGGAATTTAAAACACTTTCGTTTATAATTTTAACCTTACCCATTGTATAATCTACGGTGTAATCTACGTTTTCAGTAAGAGCCACACCGCCAGCTGTTACACGCACAGAACCTTGTGGGACATTCATTGCATTTAAAGAAAATTCATTACTGGTAGCAGATTGATAAGAACCTTTTATTTTGTATCTATCTTTATTGGGCAATTGTTGCGCAGATATTTTAGTAGAGTCATATAATTCCTGAAAAATATAATTCTGTATTTCGGGCCAATGATTTTGTATTTCATCCTGACTAAAAATGCCTTTCAAATCATTACCAAAAGGCTCTACATGAGTAAAATAAACTCTTCCGTTTTGAGGATTTACAGTTACGTTAGGTATAAAATCATAATAACCATCCGGATTGGGGTCTAAATTTTGGTTAATGCGGTCTAAACCCATCTTCTGTATCAGCAGTTGCCCATTTATATTATTATCCGGTGTATAGGGAATATAGGGTATATCAACGCCTGTTTTAATGTTGTTGTAAAAAACATTTAATGCAAAATTTGTTTGACTTAATGAGTATGCACCAAGGGTATAAACGTTTTTCATCATCAAATCCCACATGGGTATATGTGTATTAAGTATGGTACTTTTTAACAGCTTGGTTACTATTAACTGATTGGTAGAAGGAAACTGATCAGAAAATTCACCTACCTGATAAACTTTTCCTCCTAAAGTATATTGGTAGGACACGGATAATACCTCGTCATAGTTTAAAGAAGTATTTAATGAGATATAGCCCAAACGCGGATTTAAGTAATAATCAGTAGCAGGATTTAGCCTACGAGCTCGGGTTAATACTTCAAATTCTCTGCCAGCATTAAAAATAGGTGTTCCGGTTGCAGGATTCATCTGAGCAGTAAGGGTAGCTGTTACTGTACTATATTGCCGTGGTTGTATCAATCCAACATGCGTACTACTTGAATCTACCAGATTATAGTATAAGTTGGTCGCTGTATTACGTGGATAGGTATTAGTAGATGAACTATCCTTAATATTATATGGATTAAGATTATGCGTGTTTAGTTTATAAATATGGCTTGTATCCTCACCCAAATCAGCAAAAGCGGCAATATTGCGTGCTTGATCATAATTACTGGTACGGTTGGTAACATACACTTCTATTTTTGTAATTTGGATAGGAGATGAAACTATAGGTGGGTTTGATATCCAATTATTATAGTTGTCTCTAAAATAATGCGATAGGAAGTAGTGTCTGTTTGCTTCATAATTATCTGCCTGCACAGTATAGGTCATTGTTTGCGCCCCATTCTGCACATTTAACTCTGTTTTTTTGCCTTTCTCTTGGGCAAGTATAGAGGTAACCATTAATTTACCAAATTGCATTTGAGCTTTAACACCAAATAAAGTCTGACTACCTGTAATAAAAGAACTATTAAGAGGTAGGGTTACATTCCCCGCTTCTACTTTCTTTAAAATTTCATCTTCAGTACCTGCATATTGTATCTTCACCTGGTTTTCAAAATCAAACGAGGCTTCTGTATTATAGTTGGTAGTAAGTTTTAATTTCTCCCCGATCTTTCCAACAATATTTAATTGAATTTTCATATTAAAATCAAAGTTCGATATTTTACGTTGCTTAACCGGTATAGCAGGGTTTTGGTTTCGGTTGGTAATTACGCCAAACATAAGTTCTGCACTTCCGGTAGGACGAATATCCACCGTGTTTCCTCCAAACAAGCGGTCAAATAACTCTCCGCCTACCGTAAGTTTTGGTATAAGCTGTGTTTTTTTAGGATCGCTTTTAGAATCGGCATGAACTCGGGATTTCCAATACTTCTTTACATCTTCTTTAAACTTATAATCCTGATAATCTTGGTCGCTCATAGAAATGGGAGGCCTGTAATCAAGCGTACCCATTTTTTGGGTAAATGTGTAGTTGCTATCCTGGGGGTTATAGCTGGTAGTAGTTTTTACATTTGATGGGTTATTAAGCTGCATAGGAGCCTTTGGGTTGTATATAGGCTCGCCATAATCATTTTCCTTAATGGGGTAATGTAAATCGTCGTTTGTTATTGGTTCTTCCGGCGGAGTATCTTTTGCGGTAGTGCTAATAAACGGATTGATGGCTTCCTGATTCGGTTTTTCGGGCAAAAGAGTATCAGTTTTGCTACCTGAGAGAGTAACAATAGAAAACAATCCTGCTGCCGAAGCGGCAACAAGTGTATTTTTTAGCACAGCATACACACGTATTGATTTCTACAAATTCTTTAAGGCTGCTTTAATTAATATTTCCACGTTATCAGTTGTTATACCCTGTTGTTTTGTAGCTTTTTCAAGGGCTTTTTCAGCAACGTTGCGAACAAAACCCAATGCCACAAGAGCCAACAACGCTTCATCTCGGTTTTTATTGTATGAAACGGTTAAAATTTGTGAAATTCCTCCCTCATGCTTGCCCAGCTTACCCTTCAGGTCAACAACAATACGCTGGGCGGTCTTTTCTCCAATACCTTTTATGCTTTTTAATAGGGCTACATTGGCTGTATTTACCGCTCCGGCAATTTCAGCTGCCGATAACGAAGATAACATTAGCATGGCGCTGCTTCCGCCAACACCCGATACAGATATTACTTTCCTGAAAATATCACGCTCATCGGCATCATAAAAACCATAGTGCTTGGGGTTATCATCTCTTACAAAAACCTGCTCTACAAATAGCTTAGCCTCGGGAGCATCTGCCAGTTTAGAGTATGTGTTTAGCGATACCGTAAGGGCATAACCGATATTACCCGTTTCTAAAACAATGTAGGTGGGGGTTCTTTCAGTAATTTTGCCTTTAATAAAGTCTATCATTGATAAAAAGACAGCAATTTTAGCTATTTTTTGTCGATTTTAGTAATTAAACAGCTAAGTTATTGGCATAAAACCTCTCTGTTTTTTAGGAGGTATGGTTATTATTTAGTAAACTATGGAATTAAATAACTGCAATGCCAATGATAGTAACATCATCTACCTGCTCTAAATTCCCTTTCCAGACATCAAAAGACTTGTTTAAAATTTCTTTCTGCTCTTCAAAAGGCTTATGGCAGTTGGCTAAAAGGTTTTCTTCCAGTTGCTTATATTTGTATTTTTTGCCTTTTATACCGCCAAATTGGTCGGCAAAACCATCTGTAAACAAATAAACAGTATCGTTCGTATTTAAATATAAAGTATGGTTGGTAAAGGGCTTAGGTTGTTCCACATAACCAATAGGTTGTTTATCGGCTTTTATTTCTTTTAAAATTCCACTCTCAATATACCACAGAGGATTAAAAGCCCCTGCCCACATAATTTCTTTGGACCTTAAATGCATACGCATTAAAGATATATCCATGCCATCTTTAGTGGTTCCATGCTTACTTAATTCCTGTACTATTTTATTACGAAGCTGATCAAGTATTTCTGCCGGTGTAAGAATTTCTTCACGGGCATTTATTTCATTTAAATAAGAAATACCAAGCATGGTTAAAAAAGCGCCTGGAACTCCATGCCCTGTACAATCGGCAGCAGTTACATACAGGTAATCGCCTTTTTCTAAGGCCCAATAAAAATCTCCGCTCACAATATCTTTGGGTTTAAACAAAATAAAATGTGGTGGCAGGTGTTTGCTAACATGCTCTTCCTCCTTAAGTACCGCCTGTTGTATACGTTTGGCATAATTAATACTATCTATAATATCTTTGTGTTGTTCTTCTATAATTTTGTTTTTTACTTCCAGTTTAACATTGGCTCGGCGCTTTTGCTTGTTCTGATTAAACAATACAATTGATAGCATACAGATTAGTACCAATACCACACTGGAAATAATAAGAAACATTTTTTGTTGCCTGCCCTGTATTTGCTGTATCTCCAGTTGTTTATTCAAAAGCTGATTTTCCTTGTCCTTTTTTTCTGTTTGGTACTGCTTATCCAGTTCATTAATCTGTTTTTTACTTTCAATGTTGGTTAACGTATCTTGAAGATTGGTGTATAATTGAGAAAACTCAAGAGCCTTCTCATAATTACCGCTTTGGGCATAGGCGGTTTTTAGGTTAGTGTATGCTTGGAGCAATTGGTGTTTATCCTCAGACTCAAGGGTTTTCGCATAGCCTTTTAACCCGTATGCTAAAGCTTCTTTGTGATTTCCTAATGCAATGTATATGCTACAAACATTTAGATAAGTAATAGCCAAATCATTATTACGCCCTTTGCCTTCTTCTCTTAATTTAATAATTTCATCATAGTAAGCCAATGCTTGTTGGTAATTTTTTCTCAAATATTCAATGTTTGCCAATCCGCCAAGAGCATTCGTATAACTAGATGAGTTTTTATCGCCTGCATAATGACGGAGTACTTTCTTAAAACTCTCACTTGCTTTATCATAGGCTCCTAAGCCAACATAAGCTTGCCCCAAATTGGCGCAATTACTGATATAATCATCACTTTCTTTATCGGGATTATTTTTTATTGAATTTTCCCAATAAAATGCCGCTTTTTCATTATTTACCTGATAATAAAAAACAATACCTAAATCTGAATTGCTCATACAAATCATCTTTATGTTTTTGGTATCCTCCCATATTTTCAGGGCTTTTAAGTGATAGACAACCGCTTCCTTATACTTACCTTTATAGGTATTTGCCAAACCCAAGTTCCGATGTGCAAAGCCTATTCCTTTTTGATAATTTAGTTTCGTGCTCTCTTCAATAACTTGTTTTGCCAAGCTATCTGCTTTATCATATTCTTCTATAAAAACATAATTCAGAGCTATTTTATTTTTGGCATCAATACCTTTTTGTGGATAGGATTTAGAGAATGTATTTATAATTTTTTGGTAATAAGTAATAGCTTCCTTCCGGTTGCCTTTAGATGCTATATAGGCACCTATATCCGCATACTTATTTATTCGATCGGTATCCGATTCGGCTTTGGTATATAAAGAAATCAGGCTATCCAGCTTTTTATCCTTAGAGAACCCGGGAAAGGCATTAAGAACTAAAATAAAACATATACATTTTAACCACCGCATAACTCTCCTTTTAAAACCCTAACATATATATAATATTTACAAAACTAAATAAAACTTTAAATTAAGGACATAGCTAAACATAACACATAATTTGCTTTTTAAAATTGTGCTGTATATATTTGAGCAAACCAATTAAAACTTAAAATTATGGCAAGAGGAATTGTAACAGTCATCAATAGTGATGGAATGAGCGGACAAGTTCAGCAAGATGAAACAAACGATGTTTTTAACTTTACCGGGCAAGATCTAACCGGTTTGGGACTAACCACTACGGCCCCAAATAATTCGTGTAAGTTTCAAATTAGTACCCAAGTTGTAGAGAATAAAATAATTGGCACTTATGCATCAAATTTAATAGCCGCGCCTCCATTAAACTATGTAACTGTTAGCGGGCCAAGCGGATCTATAACTGCCAATGAAGATGATGTTTATACTATATCAAGTAAGGCAGGGGTTGTTTCGGGTTCTGTTGTAATTAACGGAGGTAAAGTAATTGTTGAGCAAAATGCTCAGATAAACGGACCGGTAAATGTTACTGCAGATGGAATGCTTGTTGCCAGAGGTGGTGCGCAGGTAGTGGGCAATGTTACCATCAATTCGGGCGGAAGTTTAAAGGTGGTTAAAACCGGCGTTGTTAATGGAAGTGTAGGTATTAATGGCGGTGGGCGTTTGATGGTAGGCAACGCTGATGGTATTGGTACCATTACCGGATTAGTAGATATTGCAGGAATAAGACGTGTTGATATATCCGCCGGCTCTGTTATTACGGGATAAATTATCTAAATAATGTTTTTATAATAAAATGCCCTTGCTAAACAGCAGGGGTGTTTTTTTAGGTATAAATGCATCCCATAGCTGGGGCAATAGGTTCGATTGTTATCGCAGTGGGTTATATAACTATCGCGATGACTCTGACAGCTATCGCAGTCGGTTAAATTATCATCGCACCGGGTGGGATAGTTATTGCACCGGGTTTGATTGCTATAACAAAAGGTTAGATAACTATCACAACGGGTTCGATAGTTATCGCGACGGGTTTGATAGCTATCGCAGTCGGTTGGATGGTTATGCAATCAGGTTGGATTACTATCGCAGCCATTGCGATAGCAATCCAATTGACTGACATAGCTTTTTGATGGTTTTTGTCCTAAGAAACTACCTGATAAATCGCATCGCTAAACTGGTAATAAACAGTACCATGCACTAACTGAACTTTTCCTTTAGCATTAACAGGAAGAATTGTAGTCATTTTATTTAATGCAGCTGTTTGAGTAACTGTTCTTGCGGTAGCAAAGCCACCAGAAGTAGGGCTAGTGGTTTTTTTATGCGGAGGAACAATGGTAACTGCATAACGCACCGCAATGATAGCCCCACTAGGCAACCCGCTAATATAAAGGTCGGCACTGCTTAATGATATTTGAGGTTGCCATACGGTTGGCAATACACCAAAGGCAGTAGTAATGCCGTATTCAAAGGTATAAGTAGGATGCCCCAAGCCGGTTTCTACCGGGCCAATAAACTCAAGCATACCTTTTGCTACCGACTTAGCTTCAAAAATACGCACATGGGCAGCTTTTGCACCCGCAGCATGAAAACCAATGCGGTTAGCAACAATAGTAAATAGTGTGCGGTTTCCCTGGGCTTTATTATTAGCGGCTACCGTTACTCCGCTGCTTATAGCCAAAACAGCACGAGAGAGGGCATCTACATCCAACTGTTCCTGATGGGTAAGTGTTGGGTTAGGTGCAGTAATTCGGGTACCTAAATCTGTACGCACCTTATTTGCCAATACCGCCAGTTGGGCTTGGGTGTATGGGTGTGCGGTATAATCGGGGTCGGTATCATATACCAAACCTAAAGCTAAATTTACTAAATCTGAAATGCTCATTTTAGCTAGATGAAGCACCAGGTGGAAATATCCAGTTGTTTTTTTCATGGCCTTATTTATTTAAATAAATTATAATTGATTTGATTTTTGCGGTTCAACTATGCTTTAGTGAAAAGAGCCGCTAAGGAAAAACTTTTAAGCTTGCTTTATCTTAAGTAAACTTAAGGGTATTGGTTTCAGAGGGTGTTTAAGGCTTGTTAGTCTTTTATTCTTTATTTTAAGAGTTAAGACAAATACTTAAACGGTTAGTAGTATAATCATGCGTTTTTGGTTTTTAATATAAATAGTAGCACGTTATTTTTTGCTTAACGCAACTTGAATTATAAATAGTATATTTTATTTCAAATTATTTTTTATCCTTCTCATTTTCAGGTTAATAATTTTAAAAGTGCCAGTTAATAAATTTTTTTTACATTTTATGCCATTCAATGTTATTTAATTGTTACCTTAGCGTTAAATTTAGTAATGAAAACTAACAAACTTTTTTTAATAACTCATATTAATAATATGCGTTTTGTCTGTTTCATATTATTTGTATTTTGTAGCTTATGTGCTAATGCACAAAATAAAAATAAAGAAAAACATAAAATGGTTGTTATTACCGATAAAATGAGAGAAGAGGCAAATCTTGACCAAAAGCCCGATAAGCCTAATTCTGCTGCAAATAATAATGCTGCAAAAATTGAACAAAACAAAACAGAAAGAAAAAGAGAAAATACCAATACTAATTCGGCACAAAGAAATACCGATAAAGTTACACCGCCTGCTATTCATGCGGGCCCTTCAAAAACATATACGCTTACTAAAGATGAAAGTGTGCGAATAGAAGAAACCAAACGTATAAAAGAAAAAAATAAGTAAAGATAAAGAAACTGTAAAATGAAGACTAAATATACATATCTTTTTGTATTGCTTTTGGTGCTTTCTTTTTGCAATCGTACAAAAGCACAGATAATAAGCCAAAACTTTGAAGGCAATGCTTGGACACCTACCGCTTATGTAATTGGAACAACCGGTGGTGCTAATACTACTTTAACAGATGGAGCGCCTGCCAATGTGCCTGCCGGTGGGCAGGTTTGGGAAGGCTATGTAGGTGGCGCGTTTAGCGGTACTAATGATTTATGGCACAGAAGTGATTACCAAGGGGCTTGGGCTACAGCCAATGATATATGCGGTGGTGCCTATCAACCCCCTACCTGTGGGGCTAACGGCACCGCCCATGCTGCTTTTTTTGATAACTACGATGCCCCGGCCGGTAGTTATGGTGTAATGCAATCTCCGGCTCTAAATTTATCTACTTATTGCTCGGCAAGTTTATCTTTTTATTATTATAACCGTGATGGGCAGGCATTAGATGTTGAGTTTTGGAACGGAAGTTCTTGGGTTTTTGCAGCCACATTAGTTACAGTTGGTAATGCCTGGGTACATGAGGTAATTGCCGTGCCTGCCAGTTGCCTGGTAAACGGCGCTTTATTAGCGTTTGTAGCCGTGTCTAATTACGGACTTTATCCTATAGGGGTAGATGAAGTTATTCTTACCGGTGTTGGCGGAGGTGCTGCAAATGATAACTGCGCTACTCCTACTGTTTTAACAAGCGGCGTTTTATTGGCTGGTCAAACCAATGCGTGTGCTACAACTGCCGCATCAGACCCTAATCCTGCATGTGCAGTGTTTGGAGATTATAATACGGTTTGGTACACCATCACCTTAGCTGCCGCAAGTACTCTTACCGTTACCGTTACAGATGGCACCATGACCTATGCTGCCGTTTCTGTTTATACCGGAGCCTGCGGTTCTTTGGCAGAAATAGCTTGTTCTTCACCTAACACAGTAGGAGGCAACCCAAGTGTTATAACAAATTGTTTACCTGCCGGAACCTATCATATTATGGTATGGGATGATGCGGGAACTACGGGTTCTTTTAGTATATTGGCAACGGCTACTGCCGGCTGTGTTCTTAATAATAACCCCTGTGCTTCTGCTTATGCCATACCCACGGCTAACCTCGATGGGACTTGGAATACAGGATTTACCAACGTAGGTGCTTCTTCTGACGGTAGCCATGATAGTTATGGTTATTGCTGTTATAACAGAAATGACTGGTTTAGTTTTGTGGCACAGGGTCCAAATATAGAAATTAGCGTTACCAGTGCCAATGCCTGCATGAATCCTGAAATTACTTTATTTAGCAACAACCCTTGTGGGGGTGCCGGTACTACAATTGGGGTTGCCACCTCTCAAGCTTGTGATCCATGGGGTTACCCAACGAACACTATGAGCTTGTTGAATAATGTTAGCACATATGCAGCTCCTGGGTATTTTACTTTAACAATAGGGCAAACGTATTGGTTTAGCGTAACCTCTAATACCAGTTTTGGTTGTACGGGTACGTATTCTGTAAATGTGAATAACCCCGTGGATCCTGACCCTCCGGGTACAGATTGTAAAACCGCTCAAGTTTTATGTGCGGGCGGTACTTATGCCGGAGCAGCCAACTTATGGGGTACGCAAGAGCTTAATTATAACGGGGTTTATGCAAGTCCGCAGTGTTGTAATTTAAATGAGGAAATAAATTCTTCCTGGTATGTGATAAATATTTTAACAGGTGGTACCTTAACTTTTACCCTGCAAGCCGTTGATGGTACAGATGATTATGATTATGCTATGTATAAGGGTGCTACTTGCACATTGGGACAGCCTATTTCCTGCAATTATTCCGCATGGCCCGGTATAACCGGCATAAATACGGCTAATTGTACCGGTGGTGTTACAGGGTCTCCTTGTAGCAGGGGTGTAAGTACGTGTGCCAATGATGGTGCTCCTTCTGGTGCCCCAGCTCTTGCCACCAGTTGCGATGGTTGTAGTAATTTTACGAATTCGTGGAATTATGATGCAGCCTCTACATGGAATAGTACGCTTAATGTAGCAACAGGAGATGTGTATATATTTTATGTAAATGGTTATACGCCATCTTCGGGTAGTTATAACTTTACTTTTGGGGGTACGGCAGTTTTAGGTTGTACATTGCCTGTGGTATTATCTATATCGTTATTAAATTTTACTGCAACGTTAAATGGCAATCAGGTTGATTTAAACTGGAGTACGGCCTCTGAAACAGATAATAAGTACTTTACTGTTGAAAGAAGTTCAGATGGTAAGAATTTTGAAGAATTAACACAGGTAAAAGGTGCCGGTAATAGCACTGAAAAACGAAATTATTCTGCTATTGATTATATGCCATTGTCAGGTACGTCTTATTACAGGTTAAGCCAAACCGATTTTTATGGAGTTACTAATCCATTAACTATTGCATCAGTAAATAATACAGCTAATGACGGCATGTTTACTGTAGTACCAAACCCTACAAGTGGTATAGTAAACATTAACTATTCTTGTGCCTCAGCTACAACAGGCATACTTAACTTATATGACGGTAATGGTACATTGCAATTATCTAAAGAAATAACTTGTGTTACAGGAAATAATAAAACACAATTAGATTTAGGCGATAAAGCAAGCGGCATTTATTTGGTTACTTTTACTACCAACGATAAATATTATCGTACTAAGTTAATGAAGAGGTAATTAATCTCCTCTATTACTTTTTACTCTTGATTTAAATTCCTTCTTCACTAGATTTACACTAACAGA
>PLYA01000099.1 GCA_003153315.1 Bacteroidota bacterium | reverse complement strand
TTTAAAGAAGAATTGCTTAAAATTCATCCGAAACCGATGAGCGAACAAAAAGATTATCTAAACCAATGTTTTGAAAACTGGAAAGGCAATTCAGAGTAGGTTGATGATGTCTGCGTTATTGGGGTAAAAATATAATTGTACCTTAGACTTATGAAAAAACTTTTTTTCTTCCCATTATTTATTTTTCTTTTGCCTGCTGCCTTTTGCCAAAAGCCTACTTCAAAAATTGACTCCCTTCTAAACCTCCTTAAAACAGACAAACCCGACACGAACAAAGTAACCCATTTGTTCAAATTATGCTCGGAATTTGAAAACATTGGACTTTATGATACTGCTATACAATATGGCAATTGTGCATTACAGCTTGCACAACAATTAAATTTTAAAAAAGGAATTGCCGATTCTTACAGCAATATCGGAATAGTTTATTATTATCAAGGCAACTATTCCAAAACAATAGAAGATTGGTTGCAGGCATTAAAGATAGATGAAGAACAAAAAAATAAAAAAGGAATGGCAACCCATCTCGGCAACATCGGAATTGTCTATAACGAACAGGGAGATTATTCCAAAGCATTGGAATACTATTTCAAGGCATTGAAGATGGCGGAAGATATTGGATATAAAAAATTGCAGGCAGGTAATCTTAGCAACATTGGGTCTGTTTATTATATTCAAGGAGATTATCTCAAAGCATTGGAATATGATTTCAAGGCATTGGAAATAGATAAAAACAAAGAAAGTACAGCAACAGAACTTGGCAACATTGGAATTGTCTATTTGAAAAAAGGAGATTATCTCAAAGCTCTGGAATATACCCATAAGGCATTGAAAATAGATGAAGAACTTAAAAATAAAGAAGGTATTGCAGAAGAACTCACCAGTATCGGAGGTATTTATCAATTAAAAAAAAATCTCCCTCAAGCCCTTGACTATTATTCTAAGTCATTGAAGATGGCGGAAGAGATGGGCTATAAACAATTGCAGGCAACTAATCTTAGCAACATAGGTACGCTTTATATTACAACAGGAAAATTTAAAGCAGCAGAACAATATCTAAAAAGAGCCATTACTACGAATGAAAGTATTGGTACATTGAATGGATTATTGAATGTTGAAGAATCTCTTTCTCAACTCTATGATACTACTGGACGGTTTAAAGAGGCACTTATTCATTACAAAAAAGCAATAGCGCTTAAGGATACTCTTTTCAGTCAGGAAAACAAAAAACAATTGGTACGCAAAGAAATGAAATTTGAGTTTGATAAAAAAGAAGCTATTACCAAAGCGGAGAATGAAAAACAGCAAGCCATTGCAGAAGAAAAAAGTCGCAAGCAAAAAATTATTATATGGTCAGTTGCCTTTGGTTTATTATTAGTGGTGGTGTTTGCGGGTTTTATTTTTCGCTCCCTTCGCATCACGCGCAAACAAAAAAATATAATTGAGTTACAAAAAAATGAAGTTTCTAAGCAAAAAGATATTGCAGACAGTCAGCGTATCATAGCTGAGGAACTGCGTGAAATTTCCGAAAAACAAAAACACATTGTTGAGGAAAAGCAAAAAGAGATTGTAGATTCTATTACTTACGCCAGACGCATACAAAGGGCTTTGCTTACGAGCGATGAATACATAAAAAATAATTTACCGGCGGAGCATTTTATTTTGTTTAAGCCTAAAGATATTGTAAGTGGTGATTTTTATTGGGCGTTGCGCACTCCTCCTTCGGGAGAAAAGGGGAAGGGACTTTTTTATATCGCTACTGCCGATTGTACCGGACATGGTGTACCGGGTGCTTTTATGAGTATGTTAAACATTTCATACCTTAACGAAAATGTGATAGAGCGTGGTATATCCTTACCACACAATATCCTTGATGCGCAACGCACTGAAATTATAAAAGCTCTTAACCCTTCAGGAAGTACTGAGGTTTCTAAGGATGGAATGGATTGCATACTTTGCGTTTATGATTTTGACAAAATGCTTTTGCATTTTGCTTCAGCAAATAACCCTTTATGGTTAGTGAGAAATGGAGAGTTGATAGAATACAAAGCCGATAAAATGCCCGTAGGCAAATACATCGAAGATATGCACCCTTTTACCCTGCAAACAATAGAACTGCAAAAAGATGATATTATTTATACCTCTACTGATGGCTTTGCCGATCAGTTTGGCACAAACAATAAAAAACTGATGAAGAAAACATTTAAAGAAGAATTACTTAAAATTCACCTTCATCCAATGAGCGAACAAAAAGAATATCTGAATCACTTTTTTGAAAACTGGAAAGGGAACACCCAACAGATAGATGATGTTTGTGTAATTGGAATCAGAATATAAAGAGCAGTTTTTTATTTATCTTTGGACTCCCAAAAACAAGATGATAACAAATAAAAAAATAATCACGTTAACTTATAAGTTATACCCTGAATCTAAAGGCTATTCGGTAAAGTGTCTTGATTGGCAGTGTGTTCATACTCAAGGTGAAACTATTTTGGAGTGTAAAAAGAATGCAAAAGAAGCAACTGAATTAATGTTACCTGACCTCAAGAATGGAACACTGCACAAATTAGATTATCCTAAAATAAAACCGCATAATAAAGCTTCAGCTTCTAATACTTTTACTCTTACTTTCGATTTAAGGAAAAATTATCAAATAATCCCCCTGTAAATAATTGAGCATATCTAAAAAGTTTGATTTTACTGCTTGTCCTCTCCTATAATTTAGTATTCAAATAAAGGGACAATTATTGGGCCGTGAAATTTCACACCAATAAGCGCGAAATTGTTTCGCATAAGCCTACCCTTTATAAAGCTCAAGCATGTAATAACAGTTGAAAAGTAATTTTGCGTCAAAAAATTAATTGCAATACATTAGCCAAATGAAAAAACTGCTACTCTTACTTTTAACTTTTAACTTTCAACTTGTAACTGTTGTTTCTTTTGCCCAACCAATAAATAACCCCGAAATAAAACGAACCTGGAATTGGTATTTTGGGGTGGGTGCAGGATTAGATTTTAGCGCAGGTGCGCCAATAGCAATTACAGGCGGTCAATCAGCTTCAGAGTTTTCGTGTTCCTCTATTTCAAATGCTTCAGGCAACCTCCTGTTTTATACCGATGGAACAAATGTGTGGAATAAAAATAATCAGGTTATGCCAAATGGAATATCGTTAAATGGTGGAACTAATGGCAGGGTTCTGATTGTTGCACAGCCCTTAAACGATTCTATTTATTATGTTTTTACAACACGTGTAAACCCCTCTCCATATACGGGTTTTCAATATTCAATTGTGAATATGAATTTACAAGGCGGCTTAGGAGATGTTATACTGAAAAATGACACTGTTTTGCTGGATTCATGGGAAAAGATTGCCGCGGTTAAACATGCGAACGGTGTGGATGTTTGGATAACGGTTTCAGAAATATATACCAATAAAATTTATTGTTATTTATTAACTGCTTCTAAACTACTATACATTTTTTGTTAAAATAAAATTTCGAGAGTTTCCATACTCCCATTGGATGTTGGCTTTTAGTTGATTTTCAATATGCTCAATCAGTTTATTGATTTTCGTAAAAAGAGTTTGGATAATAGCCAACCCCATCCTAAAAATTGATATGCTTAAATATATTTTTCCATTATTATATTTTTTCAAAGGGATTGGTTTTAGCTTATGGCTCAGCAAACCTTCTCTAACAGCAATTATATAAACTATTGCAAGCACTCCCATCATTAATTCTATTTTGTCATCTATCTTTAAATTTATGTCTTCAATGTTAAATCCATTGCTTTTTAAATGTTTAAAGCAACATTCTATTTTCCACCTTTTGAGGTAATGATTTGCAATCGCTTTGGCATCCTTCATATCGGAGATAAAATAAATATAGGGCTCTTTAGGATCATGCTTTGGATTTTTAATCATTACAAAAGTATAGGTCGTATTGCCTAAATTCATTGGTATTGCATATATTCCATAATGCTCTATGTGTTTACGAAATGACTTTAATGAAGTTTTTTTTTCCTGTACAGGTTTGCAATTCAAAGTACATCTTCTCTCTCAGGCGAATAACGAAGGAGAGGTCTTTGCTTAACAGATATTCGAACCACAGTTGACCAATAAATTCTCTATCAGCCAATAGAATGCTCCCCTTAATTGTTTTACCAGCCTTCTTTATTACGTTGCTCAAGCCTTCTATCAATACCTTGCGATCCTGTGTATTACTGTTTCCTCGCCTGTTTAGCTGTATCCAATAGAGGGGCATAAAAACACTATCCATCAAATTGCCAATTGTCAATAAATTAAAATTTTTTGCTCCCCGTTTCCAATTAGTCCGATCAACAATTAAATACTGCATATCTAATTCTGTTATCGAAACCATGAGCGAACTTATTCCGGCAATAAAATCTTCTATATGCTTCATTTTAAAAAATCGTATCAATCGAATATAACCAGAAGTAATATTTATTTTTTTTCCTCTCTTTCCTTCTGAAGCCTTGTCTCTACACTTATACAAACACACTGTTCTGCTTTGTAAGATACAGGTCATCAATAAAATGAAATTTTTTACACAAGGCAATGTATGTCTTGGAAAAAAAACTTTAATTTTAGAACTTGTGAGTAGGTTCATAGTGTTTTGGTTTTGGTAGAATTAAACCTATGAACTAAGGCTGTTGGTATCACAATATCAGCAGCCTTTTTACTCACAATCAAATGTTTACATAATTTTTGTATAGTAGTTTAATAAATAGGACTTTTATGGGACTCAAAAAAAATGTTTTATAAGAGCCTGTTTTGTGTTTTAAAATCATTTAAATAATTTATCATCAATAAATTATTAGATAGAAGTAGAGTTTTATTAAAAATCCCTCTCTTTAAAACCATTAATGCGAGCAGTTTTTACGTTTCAAGAAAAATCAAATGTTTTTTGTCAACAATTTTTTGTTAGTAGAATTAGTGTTAGAAATTTGTTTTTTATTTTTTTAAAAATTATCTTCGACTAAACAATACTAAAAAAAGCACTATGAAAAAACTCTACAACTTTCTAATTGTTTTTGTTCTAGGAACAAACATTGTTATCGCAAACCAAATCACTTTGAATGCTGCTAAAGGAGTTGCAGAGAATTTTTACAAACAAAATTCCAAAAACATTGTTTCATCAATAAACCTGGCGTTTACTGAAACCTCTGATAATGGGTTACCTGTTTATTTTGTATTTAATATTAATGCAAATGACGGTTTTGTCATTGTTTCACCGGAAGATGCCTGCCATGCCATAATTGGTTACTCGACTAAAAAGCAATTTGTGCAGCCATTAAATAGATCAAATATTTCGAATTGGCTGGTTAAGCGAAAAAATGAAATTGTCTATATCAGAAATAATAATATTACAGCTAGTGCTGAAATTGCTGAAGAATGGACAGCATATCAAACAAACCAGAAAGCTTTAAGATCTTCCACTAACACAAGTGTAGCTCCTTTGGTTCAAACAACATGGGATCAGTCTCCAAATTATAATGCGATGTGTCCAAGTAGTTCAGTAACAGGCTGCGTTGCAACAGCAATGGCTCAGATAATGAGATTTTGGAGCTACCCTGCAAAAGGTATAGGTTCTAACTCTTATTGCGATTGTACTGCTCAAGGATTTACTGTTCAAAACGGAACATTAACAGCAAATTTTGCAGCAACTACTTATAATTGGAGTGCAATGGCTTATGGTGCATCCAGCACTTCTGTTGCAAACCTTATGTGGGATTGCGGAGTGAGTGTGGATATGGATTATAGCCCTAGTGGAAGTGGTGCTCAGGTACTTGCTGTAGATGCTAATTCTGAAGGTAAATGTGCACAAAACGCATACGTTCAAAATTTTGGATATAATTCAAGTACCATTCAGGGATATGAAAGAACGCTTAATTCTAACCCTAACAGTGGTTATAGTGATGCTGCTTGGATAGCCTTAATTGAAACTGATATTGCTGCAGGCAGACCTGTTGAATATGCTGGACAAGACCCTACACAAGGAGGACACACTTGGGTTTGCGATGGGTATGATGTAAATAACAATTTTCATATGAATTGGGGTTGGGGTGGTTCAAGTAATGGATATTTTTCTATTAATAATTTAAATACTGGTTATAATCCTTCAACCTATCATCAAATATTAGTTGGTATCCAACCTCCTCCTCCTATTGATGCTGGTATAGCTACTGTAATTAAGCCTACGGGTATTTTGTGTACATCAACTTTTACTCCTGTAGTTACTATTAAGAATTTTGGGGCTAACACATTAACTGTTTCTACTATTAACTATCAAATGGATGGTGGAGTTGTACAAAGTTACACCTGGACCGGTTCTTTAGGTACCAATTTAACAGCTAATGTATCTCTTCCTGTCATTACAACTACTATAGGTTCGCATACACTTACGGTATATACCAGTAGCCCTAATCATGGTACAGATGCTAATGCCGCTAATGACCAATCTTATACCGCATTTGCTTATAATATAGTTGGTGCAACACTTCCTTTGGTAGAAGGTTTTGAAGGTAGTGCATCTCTTCCAGCTAATTGGTCTACATCTAATGCAGCTAATGATGTGCCTTGGCAAGTAGTTACTACTGTTGCACATACCGGTAGTAATTGTATTGGGTTTAACGATTGTGATGGAGATGCAGGAACAGATATGACAGGATTTAAAGAGTGGCTTTATACGCCTACTTATGATTTTTCTTCGGCAAGTTCAGCAAGTTTAGCTTTTGATGTAGGTTATGTACCGGCATATGATTCTGCTACCCCTAAACTCTATACAGATTCTCTTGCGGTTCATTATTCTACAGATTGCGGAACAACTTGGCACAGAATTTACTACAAAGGAGGAGTAGCGCTTTCTACTGCCCCATCTTTTACTATTAGAACTACAACTAACTGTGTTGCACCAACATCTTCTCAATGGCGTACTGAAACTACTAATTTGAATAGTATTTTGGGACAAAATAATGTGATGTTTGCTTTTGAAAATATTTCAGATTGGGGAAATTGGATTTATGTGGATAATATTAATATTACAGCGGTTAATACTACCGGTATAGGTGCTTCATTAAGCAGCAAGGCAGGTGTTATTGTGTATCCAAATCCGGCACATAGTAATTTGTTTATAAATACGGATGAGAATACTACAACTATATCTGTTACGGATATTATCGGGCAAACGGTTATTGCTGACCAAAAAGTTACTGCGCAGCAAACCAATAGCATAGACATTTCAAGTCTTGCGGATGGAGTTTATTTGGTAAAAGTAAATTCTTCTGATAATCAGGTTAAGGTAATCAGGTTTATTAAGAACTAAGGAATAGATAACTAAGTTATACTTGAAAGCCCCATACAGTTGTATGGGGCTTTTTTGTTTTTACAAGGTAGATGTGAGTAGTGAGACATGTGTATTGAGATTGCAGAAGGTAGTTTTATACTTGCTAAAGGGAATTCTATACTTGCCGAAGCTAATATTGAACTTGCAGGAAGGAGTTCTATACTTGCAGTAGCGTATATTGAACTTGCAGTAGCTTTTATTATAGCTACAGTAGTGAAAACTATACTTAAAGTAGCAAGTTTTATACATACAGTAGCTCATATTATACTTGCAGTAGGGAGTTTTATACTTAAAGTAGCAAATATTGAACTTGAAGTAGCAAAAACTATACTTAAAGTAGGAAGTTTTATACTTGCAGTAGTTCATTCTGAACTTGCAGGAGGTAGTTTTATGGTTGCCGTAGCTTGTATTATACTAAATTCTTAGACTACGCTGAGGATGACAGGGAGTTAAAAGCTGGCTCTTTGTTTTTTTGAATATTTACGTGTATTTACGGCCTTATTTTTGGGGTATTTAATGGAGTAGGTAAGGGTTATTTTTTGTTGTTCGCCGGGTGCAATGGTATAATTCCATAGTAGTTTGCCGGTTGCCTCGTCTTTTTTGGCGTTGCTTAACTCGGCAACTTCTACTACAATTTCGGAGTTTTGCGATACGGGCAATTGGTCTTCTATATCAATGGAAATGGGCAGTTTTCGGTTGTTTTTTACCACAATTTCATAGGATTGTGTTTCTTTTTTATTGGTACCGGTAAATGATTTGCTGTTGAAGTTTTTGAGTTTGGTGCGTGATACCATTACTTTTTTATCTCTTCCGAATGATAAATCGAGTGTGTCGTCTAAACTGCGGGTATAAATATAGGATTGCCCTACATAGCTACCTCCAAAATAGACGTTGGCAGGGCCTTCTACTAAATCTAACTGCTCCCAACCGCTAATACGCGCCAGTAAAAAGGCTTCTTTTTCGGTTTTGGGTATGCTGTAGTGTTTGAAGGTAGCAGGCAGGTTATAATTGGTTACTTCTACAATATAGGGTTTGGCATCGGCGGGGATGGTGTAGGTATTTTTAATATCGAACTCGGCGCTAAGCTCTGATACCTGCACTTCTTCGAAGGTGATGGGTGATTTTTTAAGTCCGTCAATATATGTTTTACTTGCCTCTCCTCTGGCTCCACGAATATCTTTATCAGTAGCTATAACTCCAGAAGCCATTCCAATTACACCTTCGATATTTTTTTCTTGCGATTGCAATTGTTGTTGATAGGAAGCGTTTCCGTTGTTATTGTAGTAATTATTATCGTATTCACTTTGAAAATTTAGATACCAGGCAGCTAATTGTGGCTTGGATGCATTTAGAGAGGGGTCGGAGGTGGATAGTTTTAGTTTTACGTTGTTCCAATCTACATCCGTATTGTTAAACACTTTGGCGCGGTATTTAAGTTCGATGGGTTTGTTTATGTCTTCGGCAATTAAATCGTAACTGGGCGCCCAGCCTGCACCGCTTACCAGGTACTTTAGTTCTATTTTTACGGTGAGTTTGGTTGTTGCAGTTAGTAATACGGTTATCTCGGCAGTTGGTGTGGCTGGTTTTCCGTTGGATTCGGTAATTTCTTTTTCTAAACGAGCTATTATTTCATAACAGGGGTTTAGTTTTTTATCGAGTTTAAATAACTCCATATTTATTTCTTTTATGCGGCTGCGGTAGAAATCGGCAGCGAGTTTAAGTTCTGCAATAGCTACGGCTTTTTCTTTGCCTCCCATAGCTTCATTTTCTATTAGCATTTTCTTTTCTGTATTGTATGCTTCTTTTTCGTAGTTAAGTTGTTCAATCGTTTCTCTAAGTAATTTGAGCGAGTCTTTTAATTGTTTTGTTTTAGGAGTTTCTATGTTGGCGGTGAGGTAATTTATTTTATCGGAGATGGATAGTATGGAGGCATCGCTGCCTGCATTAATTTGTATGCTTTTAGATATCAAGTGAGATGAAATACCTGTGAAAATAATAGAGTTTCTGCCTGCTTCGAGGGTGATGGTTTTGTTATGGGTAACCTCTGCACCGTCTAAATAAACTACAGCTGATTCAACCGGAGCTTTAATGCGTTGTTCGTTATCTCCATTTGCAGCCCATAAGCTAATTAAAGAAATAGATAACAGAGATGTGAGAATTGATTTCATTTTGTTTGTTTTTTATAGAACGAAGGTAATGGTATATTCTTTCTGTTAATATATTGTTTGTGCTATTTTAATAAACTTTAGCTAATAGTTTGTTTTAAGTGTTTTTTACTATACATTTGGATGAATTATTTTAAATAAGAAACCCATGAAAAAACTAATTTATGTATTTTCTGCTTTTGTTTTAGGAATAGGTACGGCAAATGCAAAGCCGGTAAAACTTAATACTGCCCAAAAAGTAGCCGAAAATTTTTATAAGCAGAATTCTAAAACGGAATTAGTTTCGAGTACTTTGGTTTATACGGAGGTTTCTGCCGGCGGCTTACCTGTTTTTTATGTGTTTGATATTAACAGTAATGATGGTTTTGTGATTATAGCTGCCGAAGATGCGGTACACCCTATTATTGGTTATTCAACTGTTAATCATTTTGTAATGCCTAAATTAACTGAAAATACCAATGTTGGTTATTGGCTTAAATCTTGTGCAACAGGTATAAACACTATGAGAACAAAAGGGAGACTTCCAACCGCTGAAGCTGCTTTGGAATGGGAAAAATATATAAGCAACAAACCTAATTTAATTACTGCTGCGAGGTTGACCGGAAATAATGCAATTGCAAGTTTTACTCCTGTGGTTGGGCCACTTTGCCAAACAGTATGGAATCAATCTTCTGTGTATAACACGATGTGCCCCGGCCCTTCGAATAATAAAGCTGTTACGGGTTGTGTGGCAACGGCCATGGCTCAAATAATGCGATACTGGAGTTATCCCGCTATGGGAACAGGTTCGAGCTCTTATTGCGATTGTACAGCCAATGGGTATTCTGATAACTACGGAACTTTATCTGCTAATTATGGGGCCACTACTTATAGTTGGTCGGCTATGCCTTTTAATCCTACATCTTCTAGTCCTGCCATAGCAACGTTGATGTATCATTGCGGAGTAAGCGTGGAAATGGATTATGACCCTAGTGGAAGCGGGGCAGAGGTAATAACGGCAGATGCCCCTATTTGCGCACAGCATTCTTATGTTACTTATTTTAAATATAATCCAAGCACTATAAGTGGTTTACGTCGTAGCGGCCATACAGAATCTGCCTGGCTTACGCTTATAGAAAATGATTTGAATTTAGGAAGACCTGTACAATACGTTGGGGATGATCCATCTGAAGGAGGGCATACTTGGGTTTGTGATGGATATGATCAGAACAATTATTTACACATGAACTGGGGGTGGGGTGGATATAGCGATGGTTTTTTTCAGGTTGATTCTTTAACTACTCCGGGGTTTGATCCTTCTGCAGATCATGAGGCAGTTTTGGGTATTGTGCCAATGACTACCACAACTTTGGATGCGGGTATACCTCAAATAAGTCAGCCTGTGGGTTATTATTGCGGTACAGATACATTTATACCTTCAATTACATTGCAAAACTATGGTAGTACTACGCTTACGTCTTGCGTTATTAATTATCAAATAGATGGTGGCGCTGTTCAAACTCAAAACTGGAATGGTTCTTTGTCTTCTTACCAAAATGCTATTATAAATTTACCAAGCATTACTTTAGGATATGGAGCACATACGCTTACTTGTTATAGTAGCTATCCGAACGACAGTACGGATCAAAATACTTCAAACGACTTCTATATGGTTAACTTTAATATTACTTCCGGTGCAACTTTGCCGGTTATAGAAGGTTTTGAAACTGCTACTTTACTTCCTAATATTGCATGGAATGTATTTCATACTTCTACCACAGGTGGGGTGGATTTTGCCGTTACGTATAGTGCAGCAGCTACAGGAATAAAATCATGTATGATAGATAATATGACTAATGGGGCTGGTAATAACAGTATCATACAAACTACTTCTTCTTATGACATGACTACTTTTACATCGCCTGCACTTACCTTTAAAGCGGCTTACCAACAAAAATCTACTACAAATGCCGATAAGTTGCAAATAGCTGTTTCTAATGATTGCGGTGCAACTTGGATATCAAAAAGGGTGATTTTGAGTACTACGTTAGCTTCTTTGGCAGGTGGCACAGGAAATAGCCCCTATGTACCAACGCCTGCTGAGTTTACTACCTATACGGTTGCTATAAATTCTGTGGCAAGTGATTATAATGTAATGTTTCGTTGGGAGTTTTTAGCAGACCCATCTTCACCGGGTAATAACTTATATATAGATGATATAAATATTATAGATGCCTCGGCAACCCCGACAACATACGGAATTAAACAAATAACAAGTATAGGCGAGAAAGTAAATATTTATCCTAATCCTGCAAAAGATATTTTAACGATTGAAGGTTTAATCGTAAATAAAACAACAGAAATTACCCTTAGCGATATGTTGGGCAGAGAAGTTTATAGTCAAATTGCAACATCTTCAAATTGCGTAATGGATGTATCCGGGTTAAATGCAGGGGTTTATTTAGTAAGCATGCTTGTTGACGGCCAGCACATCTCTAAAAAGATTGTTATACAATAGTTTTTAATCTTTTTGGCAGAGTGAGAAATCTTTGATTTCTTTGGGCTGCTATGATTTTAAAAAATGATAAGAAAACTATTCGTGCCTGGACTTTTTACGACTGGGCAAATTCGGTGTATCCATTAGTAATTTCATCAGCAATATTTCCTATATTTTATGAAAAAGTAACTAAAGACCATTTAGGTGGTGTTATTAATTTTTGCGGAGGAGAGTTTATAAATACAGCTTTTTATGGCTATGTGGTTGCGTTTTCTTATCTTATCGTTGCCTTTTCATCTCCTTTGTTATCAGGTATGGCAGACTATTCTGATAGCAAAAAAAGGTTTCTTCAACTTTTTTGCTACTTGGGATCTTGTAGTTGCATAGCGCTAAGTTTTTTTAGTACGGATCATATTATACTAAGTATGTTGGCTCTTATGTTTGCCAGTGTGGGTTATTGGGGGAGTTTGGTTTTTTATAATGCTTATCTGCCCGAGATTGCGGATAATGACCAACATGATAAAATAAGTGCACGAGGGTTTTCTATGGGATATATAGGTAGTTCTTTATTGCTAATTATTATTTTAGTATTAGCTGTTTTTACTAAAACCATTCCTAAAATACAATACACTTTTGCTTTAGTAGGTATTTGGTGGATGGCATTTGCGCAAATTACTTTCAGGAGGTTATCTCCCTCGGGTGTAAGTTCAAAAGAAAGAAAACATATATTTAGTAGTGGATACAAGGAGCTTAAAAATGTATGGGATGATTTAAAACATCGTTTGCAATTGCGCAGATTTTTGGCCAGTTATTTTATGTATAACATGGGTGTACAAACGGTAATGATTATGGCTGTGCCTTTTGCCGCTAAAGCTATTTTGTGGGAGAATGAAAAACAGCAACAACAAAGCTTAATTGTATCAATTTTATTGATTCAGTTTTTGGGGGTTGCTGGTGCATTTATCATGTCGAGGTTATCGGGTATTATTGGCAACATTAAAGCACTGGGTTTGGTTATTTTTATCTGGATATTTATTTGCATTTATGCGTACAGGGCTGTTGATACCCCTATGGAGTTTTATATTGTGGCAGGCAGTATAGGTTTGGTAATGGGTGGCATACAAGCGCTATCGCGCAGCACCTACTCTAAAATGCTGCCCGAAACAAAAGACCATGCCAGTTATTTTAGCTTTTATGATGTAAGCGAAAAAATAGGCTTAGCCATCGGTACTACTACTTTTGGGTTGATAGAAGATGTAACGGGTGGTATCAGAAACTCGGTACTATCTTTAATTATTATTTTTATTGCAGGGTTCTTACTCTTGTTAAGAGTACCTAAAGAACAGGTAGCAATTAGCAAATAGCAGATTATCAAATTACTCGTCATGGAGGAACGACGACGTAATCTCATAGGTAGATTTATACTTTCTTTTTCCTTGACGAAAAAGAGACAAAAAGTCAAGACAAAACAATCTGCTACACACAGGCTAAACTGCTCCGCGTTTTGTCGGGCTATGCGCTGTTTCAATTTAAGATTTATCTAATTACAACTGTTGCCTTTACCTTACACCTCTCATAAGGCTTAGATTTATGTTTGATATCTGTGAGAAAGAAGCCTGTTACCAAAAAAATGTTAATTACTTGTAAATCAACCCTCTTTTGTATTATATTTGTTTTTCTTTTAATGATTTAACTGATTGTGAAAAACAGGTTTATTTTCATTTGTTTTATGCTGTCTGTTTTTATGCAGGCTCAGAAGCAAATACAACCTAAGTCTCATTCATGCACGGATGAAGCTACTCCCGCCTTATATAACTGGCAAGTAATAGAAGCTACTTTTAGCAAACACTTAAATATTACCACCAAACAAAGCAAAGACTTTTTTAGGTACGCCGCTAAATGGCGTTACTTAAAGATGGAAGATTACCTGTGCTTAGTAAAAGAAGGCGCTATTACTAAAGCCAATGCGCAACAATACTGGGTGGATAAACTACCTTATTTAGAGAGTTTGTATACCTACACCTACTTACCTGCTCTTGAAAAAGAAAAAGTGGAAGAAGAGGCAAAAGCCAAGAAGCAAGAGGTAGCAAATAGAAACGGTTCTATTAACCAACCCATGAGTGGTGGTTGCAATAATTTAGATTTTTCGGCAGGTACTTTGGCTAATTGGATAGGGAAATGGAATGATCAGGGTACTTCCGGAGATACATCTTCATTCAATGTAAATAGTGGTACTCCTTTTGGCTATGGTGGTTTAACTGTAAACGGATTTAATTCTTCAGGTGGATTTAATTCTATGGGGTATGTGCATGAACTTTGTAATGGGGGTACAGATCCTTTAGTACCCATTAACAGGGTTCCTCCGGGGCATACTTATTCTTTAAGACTTGGAGCAGATAGCCCTTATGTTAACTTTAACAGTGGGCTTGCCAATACCCAGAATCCATATAATCATCAAACTATATCTAATACTTTCAATGTTACGGCTGCCAGCCAGACGATTACATACTGGTATGCTGTTGTTCTAGATCAGGGAATTACCAGTCCTCATCCGCCAAGCGAGCAACCTTATTTTAAAATAAGGATGTATGACCAAAATAATAATGAGATAACTTGTGCCCGTTATGATGTAGATTGTTCTCAGGCAGCTTCCGTAGGGGGATTTGATAGTTTAGTTGATCCTACAGGAAGTTATCTATTTTTTTATAAGAACTGGACTCCTATTTTAATTCCTTTACTTTCTTATGTGGGGCAAAATGTAACAATAACATTTGAAACATCTGATTGTGCACTTGGAGGCCACTTTGGGTATGCTTATATCGCAGTTGATTGCGCGCCTTTACAACTTGTTGTAGCCCCACCTCAACCTTGTATAGGAGGCAATACTACCTTAACCGCACCAGCTGGGTTGGCAACATATAGTTGGACAGGGCCTAGTATTGTAGGCTCTAATGCAGTTGAAACAGCAACTGTTAATGTTGGAGGTACATATACGGTTAACATGACAACCTTTGCTAATACTGGAGATGTTGGTTGCCCGCTTACATTAACAACTAATATTGCTAACTCTACTATATCGCCAATAGCATCATTTTCTGCTACAACACCTTGCTTAAATAATAACACACAATTTACCGATTCATCAACTTTATTGCCTAATCAAGGAACTATTGATGCCTGGAATTGGAATTTTGGTGATGGCGGAACATCTACTTTACACAACCCAGCTCATACATATACCGCAGCAGGTTCTTATCCGGTAAGTTATACCATAACCAGTTCTGTTAATTGTACAGCAACCTATACTTCCATGGTTACGGTTAACCCTTTGCCTGCACCTTCTTTTTCTGCTGCCCCTGTTTGCAAAGGTTCTATTACTAGTTTTACTAATACAACAACCGGCGGAATTTCTTATAATTGGCATTTTGGTGATGGGATAGGTACGTCAACCAATCAGAATCCTACTTATACTTATGCTAGCGCAGGTATTTATACAGCATCTTTAACGGCTGTAAATAGTTTTAGTTGTTCTGCCACCTCAACAAATACTGTTTTGGTAAATGTGTTTCCTACGGTTTCTTTTTCTGCCCCGCCTGCTTGCATGGGTGCAGCTACTTCTTTTAATAATTTTTCAACACCAACTACAAATGTTTCTTATAGTTGGAGTTTTGGTGACGGAACTACAACAAATGATACTTCAAACATTCAAACTCCTACCTATATTTATCCTTCAGCAGGAACTTATACAGTAACACTTACCATAACTCCAACTGACGGGTGTGTTTCAACCAATACTAACGTAGTTACTATTAATCCTATACCTACCGTTTCGGTTACTTCTCCATCGCCAATTGTTTGCTGGAATATATTAGTTCCGGCACCTACATTGGTTAATATCCCTAATAATCCTAATATTACTTATTCATGGATGAATACCAATGCTGCAATTGGATTAACTACTAATGGAATAGGTACTCCTCCGAATTTTGTATCAGGACTAAATACCACTACTAATAACATAGATGGCGTAATATCTATAACACCTTTTTTAAATGGATGTACCGGTCCACCAGCAAGTTATACAGTTACCATAGTACCAACGGCAATTGTTACACATCCAAATTTGAATTATTGCCCCGGAGATTTAATACCTGCAATTACCTTAACAGCCACTCCGGCTGCCGCCACGCCCAATATAACATGGAGTACAACGGCTATTCCCAATATAGGATTATCTGCAACGAATGGCGGAACCTCTATTCCAGCTTTTACAGCGATTTTAGGGGTTACAACGGCTCAAAGTAATATCATTACACTACAGGATAATTATGGAGGCTGTGCAGGACCAAGCTCTACTTTTTATATTACCATTAATGCGAATCCTGTTGCAAAATTTACTCATTCACCTGCCTGTAGTGGAACTCCCACAAATTTTACCGATGAATCTACCACGAATAGCGGCTTTATCAATCAATGGAACTGGAATTTTGGGGATGCTTCTTCTGCCCAGCAGAACCCAAGCTATCAGTTAAATAGTACTGGAAATCATACTGTAAATTTAGAGGTTACTACTAATTTTGGTTGTAAAAATGATACAACGGAGGTAGTTTATGTTAATCCAAGTGCTGCTATAAGTTTTTTTGCAGATACCGTGAGTTGTACCCCACTTGTAACTACTTTTTTTGACGTTGTTTCTATGCCCGTAGTAATATGGAATTGGAATTTTGGAAATGGGGATACAGCAACTTATACCACACAAACTATAGCTACACAAACATTTACCAATGGTTCACATACGCAAATCAAGAACTATTCAGTATCCTTAAGTGTTGTTACTGATAGTGGTTGTGTGAGTAAAATAACAAAAAATAACTATATAACAGTTTATCCTAAACCTCTTGCTGGATTTAATTGGGGACCAACAGACGCTAATGTTCTTGATCCTATTATTAATTTTCATGATCAATCAATAGGTGCATCTGGTCTTAATGCTTACAACTGGAATTTTGGTGATATATATGAAACAGTAGATTCGCTTAACTACTCTAATATTTCAAATCCTACACGTACCTATAGCGATTTGGTACCATATAATTATGAAGTAACACAGGTTGTTGAGAATATTTATGGTTGTAAGGATTCGATAACTGAAACTGTAATAATTCTTAACGCATTTACTTTTTATATTCCCAATGCTTTTTCTCCTAATAATGACGGTGCAAATGATGGATTTAAGGGTATAGGAATAGGAATTGATAACGCTACGTATAATATGTGGATTTTTGACCGTTGGGGACTGATGATATTTCATTCTACAGATTTAGAAACCAGTTGGGTTGGACGTTTACATGGGGTAATAGTTCAGGAGGATGTGTATATATGGAAAGTAAGTTTTAAAGATATTTTTAATAAATCACATGATTATCATGGTACGGTTACCGTTCTTAAATAAAAATAAAACATTGCGGTATTAATAAATTGTGTATCTTTGCGTACTTCTTTAAGAAGATTGTATCTCAATCTGTTTGTAACACCAATTGCAATTCGATAAATTTTACATTTTCTTATTAGGTAAACGAAGGAGCATATTTAGTATTTGCGTGTTCTTTCGGTTAAATTAAACAAATACAAATAATTAAAATAACAAAACAAAAAATGAAAAACGGAGTAGTAAAATTCTTTAATGAAACCAAAGGTTTCGGATTTATTAAAACAGAAGGAACAGGAGAAGAAATCTTTGTTCATGTATCAGGTATCCAAGACGAAATTCGCGAAAACGATAAAGTGGTTTTTGATGTACAAGAAGGAAAAAAAGGCTTAAATGCTGTTAATGTAAAACTTGCATAAGTTTTAAAGCATTTCCCAATACAAACAAAACGCCGGCATTTGTCGGCGTTTTTCATTTTATATAAATCAAATCCTAATCTATTTATCTATAGGTTTTTCCTTATCCACTATTTCAAAGCTGCAGTTCACGCTTTCTCCCTGTTCATCTATTACTTCCAATGTATGTTTTCCTTTAGCGGGCAATACAGACAGCTGATGAAACTTTTGGGTAGAACCCACATACCTCCCATCTAAATGCCAGAAGAGCGTAGCGTTATTATTTTTATGCGTGGCTTTTAAAATCAAACGTTCCTTTTCTTCATTCTCTCCGTAGGGTATATATATCTTAAAGCCCGGGCGCGGATAAACAATATCTATCTGATGAGTGCTTATCTCATTCTCGCATTGAGGTAAATAAGGGGGTAAGGGTTGATAGAAGGAACTATGTTGCTTAAAATAATACTCTTGCACGGGTGAGGTTATAAACCATGCTTTATGCTGCATTTGTGCCACCGGATAACAAGTACTGTTTACACGATATTTTCCCGTGGCATCTAAATGAATCATTTTATGAAAAGGGCATAAGCTTGTTTTGGAAGCGCTTTTAGGAACACTCTCTACAATCTTATCGGGACAAACATCCGAAGCTTTATAGCCGCTTTGCCTGCATACCAAAACATTCATCATATCCTGATAAGGTGCATTGAACCAGGCATGTGCAGGTAACAGATTAAAGACAGCAAACATAAGTGGGGCAGCAGCTACTATACCTGTTAATCCGGGGCGACCTTCGCCATTGGCATTACCCACCCACACTGCTACCGTATATTTTGCATTTACACCCACTGCCCAGGCATCTCTAAAACCAAAGCTGGTTCCGGTTTTCCACGCAATACGGTGTGAAGAGAGAAAACGATAAGAACCTACATAATCTTCCGGACGGGCTAATTCCGTCATGGCATTAAAGGTGCACCATATACTCCCTGCACTGATTAAACTTGTTTTTTGAATAGACTTTTTAGTTTCAACCTTTGATTGCAAATAAACCGCATCATGATAATCATTCGCATCATACTTACCTGTATAGCTTGTGTAATGCATTAAGGTTCTGCCCATAGATGAATAAGCAGAAGATAAGTCCCACAGGGTAGCTTCTCCTCCACCCAATATTAATGATAAACCATAATGTGTTGCCGGTTTGTTAAAGTTTTTAAAGCCCAGTTTTTGTAACTGATATTGAAAGCGCGGCGTACCATAGTCCTGCAACATTTTTACGGCAGGTACATTTAACGAACGGGCTAAAGCTATACTGGCAGGCACTAATCCGTCATAAGTAAGGTTAAAGTTTTTGGGTGCGTAAGAACCCAGTTGCATGGGTATGTCATCCAACAACATATTGGGTAAAATCTTAGAATCATTCAGCATAGATGCAAACAAAAAAGGTTTAAGTATGCTGCCCGTGCTGCGTGGAGACGAAATAATGTCTACGTAATTATCATGTTCGTTTTTTTGAGAATAACTGTTGCCCACATAGGCAAGCATTTTGCCTGTTTCAGTTTCCAGCACAATAGCACCTGCATTATAAATATTATTGGAAGTAAGATTTTGTATATGATTATTTAATGCTGCGCTTATTTGTTGTTGAAGATTCTTATTAAGTGTAGAGTAATATATCTTACCCGAACCATGCTCACTTGCCGCCCTGGCTAAAAGATGCGGGGCATATTGCGGAATAGCAAAAGCCTTCTCGGGTAACTCTTCCTGCAAAGAAAGTTTGTAGGTAGATTCATCCAGTACTTTATTATCATATAACTTTTTAAGCAAGCGGTTGCGCTTATTTAATAAAGCCTTGTGATTTTTACCCGGATAAATTAAAGAAGGTGCATTGGGCAATACAGCCAGCACCGCGCACTCTGCCCATGATAATTTATCAGGGCTACGCCCAAAGTAACGCCAGGATGCTGCATGCAAACCAACCACATTGCTGCCAAAAGGCGCATGACAGGCATATTGATTTAAGATAGATGTTTTTTTATACGATAACTCTATGCGAAAAGCCAAGAGTATCTCTACAAATTTTTCCCAATAGGTTCGGGCTTTGTTTTTTCGCATCAGTCTGGCTAACTGCATGGTGATGGTACTTCCCCCGCTTTTTACTTTGTCCGATTTACTGTTCTTAATAAATGCCTTTGAAAGCGAGAAAGGATTTACCCCCAAGTGACGGTAGAAATATTCATCCTCAAAATAAGTAATGCAGGTTTTAAATTTATCAGGGATGCTATCACTGTATGGAAAACGCCATTGCCCGTCTTTGGCTATGTGCGCGCCTAATAATTCATTATGCTCATCGTAGATGACGGTGCTGTAGGTATCGGTAAATAACTTCTTGGGCAGCCATGCTACATACAAAAGCAGCAAAACCACAATAAGTATTAAGACATATTTCCTTCTTTTTGCAAAAGAGATGATTCTATTCACCTTAGAAATAATTTTGGGTTGTGAAAGATATGCTTTTCTTTTGCTTTAAGGGCGTTCCGGCGATTACGCCGTCGGGCTTTTCACTTCAATCTTTGCCGATTACTGCAAAGGATTTCCGTTACAATCCCATAACGCAAAACGGCCTATTTTAAGTAAAAACACGCTATGTTAGGTTCTTACATACCTATGTTAGGTTCTCACATGCCTATGTTGGGTTTTCACATACCTATGTTAAATTCTCACATGCAGATGTTAGATTCTTACATACCTATGTCTGGTTCTCACATGCCTATGTTAGGTTTTTACATGCATATGTTAAGTTCTCACATACCTATGTCAGGTTCTTACATACCTATGTTAAGTTCTTACATGCAGATGTTATTCTCTTACCAATACAAGTAAAACGTTAAATAATGCCTGTATTTTCTTAAAAGATGCCTTCATCTTAATAAATAGCAATTATTTGTGCCGGAAATAGGGAGGTGCTTTTGTAAAGATGCGAGGCTTTTTTATTAGATTTGATGAACATTAAAATAGCAATATGAAAAAAATTATTACTCTTTTAGCTTTAGTTTTTTATTTGAATGCATATGCGCAAACAGCAAGTGAATATTTTAAGTCGGGTTATAATAAATCAGCCAATGGAGATTATAAAGGTTCTATACAAGATTTTACTAAAGCAATTGAATTAGGTTATACACCTTTGGATGAAGTCTATTGCAATAGGGGGGTCAGTAAGAAATTATTAGGGGATTATTATGGAGCCATAAAGGATTGTTCAAAGGCGATCGAATTAAACCCTAAAGATGATATGGCATATAATTCTAGAGGAAATGCAAAAGATGCTTTAAAAGATTATAAGGGCGCTATTTTAGACCACACAAAATCTATTGAAATTAATCCTAAAGAAGCAGGGTATTATTATAATCGAGGGGGTAGCTAAATTAGATTTAGGAGATAAACAAGGTGCTTGTTTAGATTGGTCTAAAGCGGGAGAATTGGGATATGAAAAGGCTTATGATGCAATAAAAGAAGAATGTAAATAATTATGACAGCAATAAATCCATTTAATTTATATGGACTAAAACGCTATTCAAAAATCAATATCCTTTATGATTTACAAAAGAAACAGATAGTAGAAACAAAAGGTTGTAATATAGATACGGATAATATTATAGTTTCTGAAGAACTTGCATTTTCTACTCCAACACATATCTCTGTAAATGGAAAACCTTTCTTTCCATCTAAATATGAGCTTGGAAATGAAGGAACAATTATTTATTCCTCAAACATTCCTCCAAAATTCAATATTCAAATAATTGATAATAACTTTTTAAATGAAAGGGCAATAGTAAAGCAAAATACCATTGGAATAAAAGACTTAAATCTTTATGATATAAATGACAGAAAACGACATTTATCGCAAAATCAAGTTATGGGAGAAAGTGCAAATAATCATGCTCAACGACTGATAGATAATGGAATATTAAAAATAGATACAAAGATTGTTTCTAAAATTCAATGGCATTGGTGTCATCTTATTGCATTTAGGATGCTGCCATCAGAAAAAGCTCAGAAAAAAAACAATTTGGTTTGTGCTACTTCTGCATGTAATGGACATATGACTAATATTGAATCGGCAGTAAAAAGATTCATATATGAATTTAAAAGACCCTTAGGTTTAGAAGTTACTGCAACAACATATGTAAATACTGCTTTAGCAAGGAGAATAAGATACAATGTTTTTGATAAGAAAGGTTCACAAATGAGTTATTCAGAATGCTTTGATGCCTTGACTGATACTAAAACAGATACTTTAGACCACTTTTCAATATACAATAAGTTAATTAATGAGTTTAAATATTAAGTTCGCGTTAGGGATTGCAGCAAGCTGCCATGCAGCGCGTAAAGCCCGCCGGCGGTAAACCGCCGGAACGCCCAAAAGAGTAATTTTATATTTTGTATATTTGCATTATAAATTAAATAAAGGATGCCTGTTATATCAATGTTTTATGGCTTAATAGTATCTATGTACTATTTGGATAATAAACAACATAACTTTCCTCATATTCATATAAGATATCAGGATGAGGAAGGAATATTCAGGATTCCGGATGGTGTTTTATTAGAAGGTAGCCTGCCAAGTGGTAAAAGTAAGTTGGTGGAAGCATGGATAGAACTGCATAAAGATGAACTAATGGCAGACTGGCAACTTGCAGTAAGCGGACAAAAAATATTTAGTATAGACCCATTAAAATAAACCATGAACCCAAGAGTGCAATCGGTACATCCAACTCAGGATTATTTACTAGAAATTGTTTTTAGCAATAACGAGAAGAAGTACTTTGATGTAAAGCCTTATCTTAATTTTGGACTGTTTAGCGAATTGAAAGACCTTAATCTATTTAAAACTGCCAAAGCAGAATTAGGAACCGTTGCTTGGCAAAACGGTTTAGATATTTGCCCCGATACTTTATATCTAGAGAGCAGAAAGGCTGATTAGTAATCTGCCGGAACGCCCTTATACAAATTGGCTTCCCTTATTTCCCTACAACGTTTTGCTCAGTTTGTTTCACCACTTTTATCCATTGTCCTTTTTTGCGGGCATACACACTGTTATCATACATGGCTTCTATATTGGCACCCGGCAGGTAATACTTACCCGCATAACTTGAGTTAAGCAGCAGGGTAAACTTCTTACTCTCGTTAGCATTCAAATCAAAATAGGTAAACACACGGTCATCTCTGATATCCTGATAAGTATAAGCAGAATTCTTTAAAGTAGATTCGTTCTCATCCAAACGGGTGTTATGAATTTCCCAACCCGAAGGTATGTAAGAGATGAGCGCCATGTTCTTATAATTGCCCTGCATACCCGGGTTCTTAACCACCACTTCCATCATAAAATCGGTACCTTGTTGCAACTCGCTTGGGTTTATTTCTGCTCCGGCTAAATTCCTATATGTAACGGTAGCACTTAGGTTTTGCGAAGACTCGGTTTCTTCGCCTATGGCAGGTTTACCGCGATTGATAACCCGCACATATAACACACCCTTGCCATTATTCTTAATGCTAAAGTTTCCGGATGATGATTTGAAATCTAACGGAATTTGTGTGAGTGCGCTGTTGCCTTTTATATCGGCTTTCTTTCCGTTAACTAAACACTCGGCCTGCATGGCAGATGCCCCGCCAAATTTTTTAATAAAGGCAGATACCGCTATTAATGAGTAGGCGGTAGATTGTGTACTCATCCATGCTTTGGATGATAAAGAACTTGCCACTTCTTTAATGGAATTAAATGCAATTTGTTTTTTGTTGAGCAAACAAACCGTTTCCAGTATCATAGCCTCATCGCGCTCGGCTGAACCAAAGGTGTAGTAGTTTATCTGGTAAGGAGCAATTTGGTAGCTAGTGTTATTAATCAACTTCTCTGCTTCATCTTCTTGTCCGGCAATGGCATAAGCAGCCGCTAAGCGCCACCGTGCCTGCACCGATAAGTTTTTAAACTCACGCAAACGGTTCATGGCACTCATGGCAGGTTGGTTAGCCAACGCCAAAGTATATAAACGATAAGCTTGTATAATATCATCGTTAAAATAATTGGCTCGTGCAGGTTCCCAGTTAAAGGCTGCATTCTGCTGATACTTGATCCATTGTTGTTTAAAGCCTGCGGGCAGTGTATAACCTTTCTTCTCGGCAGCTATCATAAAATGACCTGCATAGGTTGTTCCCCAATCATTCACATCATTAGCACCTGGCCAATAAGAAAGTCCGCCTGTATTTAACTGAAACTTACGCAGCATGCTGATACCTGCTTTAATGTTGGTTTCTGTAGCTGCCTTTTTACTTTCGGGCAAAGAAATAATTTCATCCAGGTATAATTGCGCAAATGCGGCAGATGTAGTTTGCTCTACACAACCATGCGGATACGCAATCAGGTAATGCAAGCGTTCATCCAGATTAACAGGTGGGATGGTAGATAGTTCTATCACGCCACTGTTGGTTCCGGTAATACCAAGAGCCGTATAATTATTTTGTAATTCTTTTCCTGCCTCTACATAAAAATCCTTCGCATCAGTTTGGAATGGATTAGGGTTTCGAACATCCAGTTCCATCTCATAGGATGTTTGTACGCCACCGCCCGAAGCAGTTATCTTTACTTTAGCAATTCCTATCTGACGTTTTACTTTTAAGTCGAAGCTTACCAGTTTTTCATCGTTTTTATTTATGGAAGTTGTTTTAGCCGTTTCGCCCACAACCTGCACGTAGCTGTTGCTTTCAACCTTAACGGTTACAGCACCTATGTTCTTATCTCCGCCAAAAACAGAAACCGGGAGTTTCACTTCTTCATCGGTACTTAACACACGTGGTAAGGTTCCCAGTATCATTAACGGGGCTTTTACAGGCGTGGTTTTTTCTGCTGCACCATAAGCGGCGTTATAACCTGCAATGACCATAGTTCTTACAGAACCTACATACATAGGCATTTTAAAAGTGGTTGTTTTCTTTTCTCCCTTTTTAATATGATAAGGACCGAAGAACCTAACCATAGGTTTAAATCGATTGGCTTTTGCGCCATCTTTGCTAAGCTCGCTGCCATCTCCACCTATACTTAAAATTCTTTCCAGCTCTCCGCCGTAGGCACCAATTACATAATCAAACACATCCCAGGTTTTTACACCTAAGGCTTCGCGTGCATAAAAGTTAGACCAAGGGTCAGGGGTTTTAAAACGGGTGATATCCAATAAACCTTCATCTACTACCGCCAATGTATACACCATTTCCTTGTCATTCTCTTCTCCAACGGTAATACTTGCCACACCTTCAGGTACAAGCGTTGCAGGCATGTTTATGGTAGGACGCAAATGCGTTTCGGGGTCATCAATAATTACGGGAACCACACCATACAAGCGAATGGGTAAATCATTCTTGGTTTGCGCGTGTGGCTGAATTAAAGATACATGAACATAAATGTTAGGAGCCATCTCAGGCGTTACTTTAAACTTAAACACCGTATTTCCTTTTTCGGTTTCTAACCAATGTGCCTGCAATACACGACTTCCGGTTTCAATGGTTACCAAAGCTCTTCCGCCTTGCGGAGAAGGAATGGTAACTTTTACTTCTTCATCTGTTTTGTAAGAAGGTTTATCGGTTGTGAAGTGCAGCATGCTGGCAATTACTTTATTATCGCCACCCTGGCGCTCCATCCAGTTAGACCAATCGAAATAAGTTGTGGCAGAAGTTGAGTGTCCGCCATCCACATCTATAATACGGATTAAATACCTGCCCCAATCTTCTTCCTTAATATTCAGAGTAAGTTTTGCCGTGCCGCCACTGGTAGAAAACTCTTCTACCTTAACCGGCTTGTGGTAATCATCCATGCTGTAGTTAGCCAACTCGTCATGATATTGTTCCCACCACCAGCGCCACTCTAATTTATACACTTCCATACGCATCTTACTGCGCGAAACCGGATTGCCTTTATAATCAACCGTTGCCACACTAATCACATTATCTTTATTGGTATACAATATGCCTGTGTTGGCCTCTCCACTTGGCAAACGAATACCGGTATAAAAGTCGTACGGAGAATAATTAATGGAAAATCTATCTACACTAAAAGCGCCGCCCTGCTCATACACACGCGTAGCAAAGTTTGCTTTAAGCATACCTGCTGCATTAGTTTTTGTTTTTATGGCGCAAGGGAAATTTGCATCACCGTTATCATTAATCTTTCCATCGAATAAGTTTATACTCTCTGATTCAAAACGAACAGTAGGATCATCAAAATTATAATCCTTGTATTTGGCAAATTGTGTTTGTGTAGCAGAAAGCGCCACCGCTACTGTTGCAGGCAGGTTATGCGCAATGGCACCTGTGAGCCAAGCCGCATGCAACGTAATATTTTCATCGCCTTTAATGAGTTGATTATCTCCTACGCTTACATTTATTTTTAAGCGGTTAGGCATTATGGTTTCTATACGTATGTTTTTATTAAACACAACCGAGCCAACTTTAACCTGCGCATTCCAGTTACCGGTTGGTGCATTCTTATCGGTTATAGTTGTAAAGTTGTAGAAGCCCTCAACGCCTTTAGCAGATAATTGCTTGCGGAATAATTGTCCTTGTGGGTTATACAACTCAAACATAACAGGATGGTTGATGGGCAGTGATTTTAGTTTGTCTTCCAATATAAATGTAAGGAACATGGTATCGCCCGGGCGCCATACACCACGCTCTCCGTAAATAAATCCTTTCAAACCTTTTTGCACGGCATCGCCTGCCACATCATACATACTAAGTGAAAGCGTAGAGCCTTCATCTAACTTCACATAAGCACGGTGATCTTTATTTTTGGCAATAATAAAATAAGGCTTGCGCGTAGGAGTAATAAAGGTTTGTCCGTCTGAATTGGTTTGTGCAGACGTAATGAGTTGCTGTTGGTAATCATACATCTCTATGCTTGTACTGCCCATTGGGTCGGTACTAACTAAATTAGTAGCGGCAACAAAAAAACTTCCATCATTGCCTTTCTTAACAGTCAGTCCCAAATCGGACGCAAGTAAGTTGCGCGATACACTTCTTTCATACGAATTTCTGTAGTAGGCAGAGTTGCAGGGATTTTCGCGTTCTTTCCAATCGTAATTATCTTCTCCTTCTTCGCTGTAGTCATAATAATCGTTGTAATAGTAGCTGTAAGAAAACTCGTTGGTTTCTTCCTGTTGTTCTTTCAGTTGCTCCATCTCAGCCTTATCATCATTTGAATTGCCGGCACATGGATAGGTAGAGTAAGCTTTTTTAAAGCTTAAGGTAATGTGATAAATAGCGCCTGGTTCTGTCTTGATTAAACTATTTAAATCAAGGGAGAATTTTTTCCAGCAACTATAATCGGCGGGATTGGTAATACCCAGGTTGATAGTTTTATCAATTACTTTTTTACCTACACGTGCTAACTCACCTTCTCCATTCAAATCGTTTGTTTGAAGAAATTGCAAGATGTTGTTTTCATAAATTCTTGTAATGCGCACATCAACCGAGCGTAAGTTAACAGCTTCAAAAGGCATGGTTAAGTTACTTGATGACGGAAGTATAACGCCTTTGCCTACCAGTCTTACCGCAGGTTTAATAGCATCAAACACAACGTTGTGTTCGGAGGTATTGCCAAGGCTTTGTCCTTTGCCATCTTTTATCCATTCATCAATAGTTAGTTTATACGAACCCTCTTTGATGTTGTTAGGATACAGCAACACCTGATTATTATCTATAATGAATTTCATATCTTTTAAATTCCCCAAACGAATGAAGCTTTCCATAGATTGTGAAGACTCCAGTGGATTAGAGAATGTTATTTGCACATGCTGTTCGTTGTCATTTACCACCTTCACATCCAGTAAGGTAAATTTCTTTTTGGCAGGAATATCAAAATCAAGACTGCCAGTATATTCAGCACCAATGGGTTTTGCATCCCAACTGATATTTAGCTTGGAAGACATCAAGGTGCCGCGCTCAATACTATCAATATAAAATTTATGTACGGTTTGCTTTTCGTTATGAATCCATTTTACATTGCTTACTTTAGAGCCGTATTTTACATTCAGTATCTTTTCAAGCTTATCAGCTTCTACATAATCGGCTGTAGAAATTACGCCGCTTACACGGTAATAACTAAAATCGGAATTGTTATAACACTTGATGTTTGTAACCTCTAAGCGGGCAGATTGTTTTACTATCTGAAAAAGAAAATCGAATTTCTTTAAATCATCTTTTACTTCCAGCAGTTTTTTTAAATGAAAAGATGCTTTGTACAGTTGTCCTGCCGGCATACGCTCTTTGGGCCTGAACTCAATGGTTTGCCCGTCTACCCAATAGGCATCGCCTGCAATTTCGGGTTCGAAAGAAAATAATTTTTCTGCAACGGGTGTGTTAAGCTCAACTGTTTGTTGCAACTCCGATGCAAATTTTATTTTCACTGTAGAGCCCGAAGAAATATATCCTGTGGTGAAAGCCGATATATACTGGGCAAACTCGGGGTTTATTTTGTTTTGCTCTATACCATATTTGCTGCTGCCTGTAAGCTTTTTCAGCACATCTTTAGAGTTAAAAAGCCAGGTGCCAAGCACCACCACAGCTGCGCCAACAGCCATCCATTTAATACGGGTTAAAAACATAGGGGGTAATTTTGATTTAAAAGTAATACAATTTAACAAATGATTACCTTAAAATTATACATGCGAAATAAAAATTTGAATAAAAAAATCCGGATTTTTATAAACGGGTGTTTTTTAGCTTAACAATAAGTTAACATGGGAGCCGCCCCATATTGTAAATAAAACGACATAGGCAATAGAAAAATACCTATTTGTACCCTTTATTACCATGTGAAAAAGAGGTATTTTACCTATAGAAAGTAACTCATAAAGTTTATAATAGAAAACACTAACTTTAGTTAGTGTTTTCTTGATGTAATTAACCCGTATTTTTTCTATCTAACAGCAACAGGCACATCTTTAGGGGCTTTTATGGTATAAGCAAAATTAATGTGCTTGCTGTCTTTTGCCTTAATGGTTTGCCTCCACGTTAATATACCGGTTGATTCTTCATACGCTGCATTGCCTATATTATCTTTTGTAATTACCACTTCTTTACCATGCGTAATAGGCATTTGGTCTTTAACTTCTATCTCTATGCTTTTGGTGTTGCCATTTTTCATGGTTATTTCATACGCGAAAGAATAGATCTTATCATCGTTTAAAAATTTCTCTTTGGTTTTATCTTTTTGCTTGATGCGTTTTACTACCACATTATCATCCTTGCCTAAAGTTAAATCAAGTGTATCATTAGTGGTAGCAGGGTTTATATAGGTTTGTCCAACGTAAGTACCTGCATAAAATATGCTTGCTTTGCCTGGCAATAAATTCAGGTCTTCCCAACCGGTAACATGAGCCATTAAATAAGCCGTAACATCAACTTTAGGAACTGTTTTATACAGATACTTGGTATCCAAATCTTTTTGTAAAACAGCTACGGTATGTTTTTTATTATCAGATGCAATATTGTACGGTAATTTAATTTCGAAAGTTGCCTGCACCTGCTGGTCGTTTGTGGTAACATAATTATAAGCATTCTCAGCTTCCATGTCCTTTTCTTCTTTTTGTTCAAAAGCAGCCCCTCTTGTTGCAGATGAGTTATCACTTAATCCACCATATCCCTGTGCGGGAGCAGATTTTGAAAGTGTTTTATATTTCTCATGATAATAATTAGGTTTTATAGCATCTAAGTACCAGGCATAAAGTTCGGGCGCACTTAAATTGCATTGCGGTGTTCCGGTAGATAAAATAAGTTTCACTCCATTCCAATCCACATTCGTATGCTGGTAAACAATACCCTTGTAGGTTAATCTTACAAGCGATTCAACGCCCTCGGTTCGTAAATCATACATAGGTTCCCAGCCGGCAGTATTTACAAAATAGTTTACGTTAATACTTGCCATAGTAGCTACATCAGATAAAACGCTTATTGTAATCTGATGATTTGTTTTGTAAACAGACGAAAGATTTTCTTCTCCCAAATCATCTTTAATACCATTCATTCTCTTTTGTATATTTTGTTTAATAAGACTTAACTGCTCGGCTTCTTTTTTAAGAATATGTAAATCTGCATAGATAGCCGATAGTTTTTCCTGCAAATAGTTTATCCCGTCTTTTAAAAAAGATAACGAGTCCTTCTTTGCTTCTCCTTTAAATAAACGATAGCCAAGCAATACCGTTTTCTCGGTATTTAGAACTTCCTTTTTGTAATTTATTTCTTCGGTTTTGTAATCAATCAAAGTCAAAGAATCTTTTAGTTGTTTAATTAGCTTAACATATTTAAAATCGGCAGCATTTTTAAACTTATCTAAATCAGGCAACCTATCAGTATATTCTGTTTCTGTTATAATAAAATTACCATTGCCCCCCACCTGAATGCTGTTAGCACTAACTCCTTCTTCAAGCCATTCGAACACCAGTTTGTTTTCTCCGGCTACTAAGTTGGTTTGTGTTTGTCTGAAAATTTGTGCACCGTTCTTATACACAATTACTTTTTCAGGTTTTGTTTTTACTGTCTTTTCGGTTTCGGTTGCTTTAGCATTTAAGAACAGACAAATCATTACGGGTATTATCAGCTGAGTTTTCATACGATATGTTTTTTAATTGTTTTCTATTGAGATGCAGGTAAAAAGCAAATTCCATAAATAATTTCTACATTTATCAAACTATTTTGAAAGCCAATCTTCATAAAGAACTAAGCGATACCGAGTTACTTGATAATTACAGGCAAACCGGCAACAAGTATTTTGTGGGTGTGTTATATAAGCGATACTCTCATCTGGTATTTGGTTTGTGTATGAAATATTATAAAGACCAGGATCAGGCTTATGATACCAGCATAAATATTTTTACCAAGCTGTTTGATGATTTAAAAAAACACCGGGTAGAATATTTTAAAAGCTGGCTTTTTACCTATAGTAAAAATGTTTGTTTGATGCAGCTTCGTTCGGCAAAGAGTAATTTAAAACGTGCCATTGAATATGAAAAAGATGTGAAGGTTTTTATGGAAAACAATGAAGACATACATCAACAAGCTAATAAGCGCGAAGAAAAATATGCTTTGCTTGAAAAAGCATTGGCAGATTTGGATGAGGGGCAACGTATTTGTGTGGAGCTGTTTTATTTAAAAGATAAAAGCTACATACAAATAGTGGAAATGACAAATTATGATTTAAATCAGGTGAAGAGTTATATACAAAACGGCAAACGAAATTTAAAAATAAGGTTCGAAGAAAACCATGCAGGAAAAGGACAAGCATAAATTATACAGCAAAGAAGAACTTCTTAAGCTTATTAAGGAAGGGAAAGATGCGCCTGCCGATATGGATGAGTTTGACCGTGAAGCACTGGAAGGATTGAAATTAGTAAAGAACGGAGATGTTTTAGATAAGCTGAATAATGAGGTAGATACCATTGTTGAAGAAGAGAAGAGAAAGAAAAAAACCGTTTATTATTTTAGTGCGGCAGCCTCTTTACTTTTACTTATTGGTTTAATTTTCTTGTTTAAGAATTCATTTACAAATAAAAACGAAAAGCCTTTAGCCTTAGTTGAAAAACCCAAAGAAGAAAGTGTAAACAATCCTTCGGCTCCTCCACAAACAGAAACACAACCTGTGAAGGAAGATAAAGAACCTGAATATAAGGAGGAAGAAAAAAACAAAACAACTGTGGTTTCTAAAGGGAAAGCTGAAAAACAGGAAGATGCACAATATCATGAAGCACCGGTTGCCAGTGCAAAAGCGGCTAAAGATGTAAAGGATGCGGAGAATAATATATCTGATGAAACTAAGCCCCTTGGTAAAGGTGATGTGGTTACTACTACAGGTGCGGCTGCAAACCAAGGGCCGCCCCCTAATAAACAAGCAGAGCAAAGCATTGTAGCTAATGAAACAGAAACTACCGGTAACAACATAGCAACAACGGGTGGATTTACTGAGGGCGAAAAAACAAAAGCAAAGAAAAATAATGCCAAAAGTACCCAACAACCAAGTCAGGTTATTGCCGGACTTTCTCAGGCAGATAACTCATCTACTACGGTTAATACCCCTGTTGAGGAAAAAACAGTTAGAGAGGAGAGCCTGAAAAAAGCCGGCTATTATGCGTATGAAACAGATAAAGATAGTCGGGCAAAAAACTATAGAGCTCCTACCTTTATAAGTGGAGACTCAACCTTTGCCGACTATGCTAAACAGAACTTGAAAATATCATCGCCTGATAAATCGGGTATAATAACCGTATCATTTATGATTACTAAAAATGGAACTGCAGAAAAAATTGAAGTTACCAAACCCATACCTAATTGCAGCGTTTGCTCTCAAGATGTAATTAATCTGATTAAGTCTGTTAAAAAATGGCAACCCGCTATGATGGATGGCAAGGTTATTGATACTCCAAAAAAGATTAGCATACAATATAACTAAGTATCAGTAGCTTAATTTATTAAAATAAAAACACAAAAGCATAAGATTCAGTACCCTAACTAAGTATTAAATCTTATATATTTAAAGTGAAAACCCCGTCAATTAAAATGACGGCATTGATAAGGCTGATTATTGGTATGAGGATTTAATTGGATTGCAGCATTGCCAATAGCCGGTAAACTATTACCAAGGGATTATGCGTATACCTATATTAAAAGGATATAGTTCGGGTCCTTTGTTTGTTTGAAACAATGGTGTAAGCGAGTAGGTGGCAAACACAGTAAAAAAGCTATAACCAATTCTAACGGTAGCATCTAGCTTAAAGGGATAGAGGTTATAATCATCTCTTCTTATATCACGAAAGGTTTTATTATCTTCTGTAAACACTTGCTTGGTGCTGGAACCCAGTTTTAAACCTCCAATAACACCCACTGCAATATGAAAGTTTTTGCTTCTAATACGGGAGGTATTTAATTCCAGCAAAAGAGGAACCGTAATAAAACTCTCCCGCAATTTATTTTTAATAAGCGTAACCGAGCTGTTATTGATGGTGTTTAAATTAGAGGTATAAGAAGAGTCTGCATTCAGGGTGCTTTTATTTTTCATGTTAAACCCATTAAACGAAAAACCAAGTCCGGTAACAATTTGCAAATGATCATGGGCAAACCTAAAATCTTTTTCAAACAGGTTTAAGTTCCAAGATAAATTGCGCAGGCCGTAATTTAAACTCATATAATCTGTATTGGCAGGCATAGAAATATTGTTTCCGCCTGTTAAAAAACCATTCTGGGCAAGCTCAATTCCGCTCCAGTTATGGGTGTTGTTAGCTGTTTCATCGCAGTTGCCTGAATCGGACTTTTTGCGGTTGTGAATAACAAATTCGTACCTCCCTCCCGAAAGTTTATAATGCTTGGTACTGTCGTGTTTGGTTTCAGAAACATCTATACTGTCTGCCGTAATCTTAACGCTTGCAGTTGTTCCGCCGGTATATAATTTAATAGAACTGTTGTCAGTTTCGTTTAATTGAGTAACCGTTGGGTTTCCGCTATATTTTAAAGTGCTGGAGCCCGATGTATTAGCCTTAAGCTTTTTGCTTGCATATACTTTTGCCGAAGAAGCACCCGAGGTGCTTATATCTACCTCATTGGCCAATAAGTCTGTTGCTTTTAAGGAAGAGGCCTCACCAATCTCTGCCTTAAGTCGGTTAACCCTGCCTCTTAAGGTTATTCCGGAGGCGTCACCTGCTATACAGGAAACCTCCTTACATACCAGCATTAATTTGCAGGAAGAAGCACCGTTGGCATTTATCTGCAAATTATCGGTACGCAAAGTGTCTTTGGTTTTTATGGTGGAAGCATCCTCAACCGTTATTTGATTTAGCTGCGTATAACCTACCGTTACTTTTGTAGAATTAACATCCCCTTCTTTATTTAAACCTAACACCAGGGTGTTGTTGTTTACGTCTGCCTTAATTCCGGCCATATCAGCAACTATATAAGGTGTATCCGATTTCTGCAGATAAACAGTAAGCGCAGAGTTAGCTTGCAGCTTGGTAAAGTTTGCCAAGATTTTTTTTTCCTGTGCATAGGTGTAAGCACTGAACATACACACGCCTATTAAAATTTTTGTTTTCATTTGGTTCGTTTTAATAATATAACGATTGAGGGTATAAAAAAGTTACAGATAATTTTAATTTAATTTGATGTAGTTTCAGATAAGGCCAAACCACCCATGGTAATAACATTTTCATTAACGCCTTCTTTTATATCTATATGTTTAGCACCAAGTTGTTTGGCACCCTTAGCGGCAAAAGATAAAAATTTAAAGAAGGGCTTTTTACTTTGAGCGGAAGTAATTGTTTTAGCTTGTAAGCCAGTGGCATTTTCATCTGCATCCAAAGAGTGATTAAAATAAGATTGGTCGCTGTTTTCCTGTGCAGCAAAAAATGGTTGGTTATTTAACGTATCCTGTTTTGTGTTGTTTTGAGCCAACTTATTTTTTTGTGTATTATTCTTTTCTAATGAATCGTTTGCAATAAGTGTTGTTTTATTTGTATTAACCAACTTATTTAAAGGCTCTTGTTTCTTTGCAGAACTGTTTGCAGCAGCAGTTTGTTGTTCTTTTATAGCTATCAAATTACTTTGCGGATATAGAGTAGGAGCGGGGCTTCCATTGTTTGGAACAGTTTTGTTTTCAGGTAAAGTAACTTCTTTATTTTTCACTAAAACAGATTCAGATTCTTTATTTAGCTGCTTGGTAATTAAAACAATCAAACCCGTAAGCAATAATATTGCTGCAGCCGCTCTAAAATAATTTATCGGATTATTCCAAAAAATAACAAGCCCTCTCTTTTTTAGTTTCTCTTTATTCGCATAAATAATATCGGCATCCGGAATCAAAATCGTTTTTTTATATAAATCAATTTCTTTCTTTAAATATGTATTCTCAGCTGCGGCTTTTTCTATTTCAAACCTTTCTTTCTTTTCCAAATCATTCTCCAGATAAGCCACTAAGCTATCATCTGTATAAATCAATTTCTTTAAATACTCTTTACCTTCAAAAACAGAGTCGGGTATATGCAAAGCAATAGCCTCATATTCTTCCAGTTCTTTCTTAAGGTCGGGGTTCTGTTCTAAAAACAAGAATAATTCTTGCTTATCCGCATCAGATAAATTCCCTTCAGTATAATCTAAAAAGTATGCCTCGTAGTTATGTTTATCAATCTTCATTATAATACGGCTTCAATAGTACCTATGTAATTTTTTAATGATTGCCTGGCCCTGAAAATGTATACCTTTACCTGACTCTCCGATAAATCCGTTATTTCTGCAATTTCTTTATATTCATAACCTTCATAATCTCTCAGTAAAATAACCGCCTTTTGTATTTCGGGCAAAGTATCCAAAGCCCTGTTTAATATGGCTTTTAAATCATGATTGCTTTCTCCCGTCTCAAAACCTTCCGGATGCTTATCTGTATCAAAACCTTCCTGCTTTTTAGCCCTGCGGGTATAATCTATCAGGGTTCTGTAAGCAGTAGTGTACATATATGATTTAGCATTTGTACTCTCGGTATCGTTTACCTTTAACCATAATTTTTCGTAGGTATCCTGTACAATATCATTCGCAATATCCTTGTCTTTAATATGTTTCAGAATAAAGCGATATAAATTATCACTATACAAATCAACAGTGGTATTGTACTCGTTTACGGTCATTATTTTAAGTAAGACGTATAACTACATCTAAAAGTTACAGCTAAATTAAAATATTTATTTCCTTTGTAAATATTAATCCGAAAAGCTTTTTCGCTTTTACTGTTAAGAAACCGCCACAGACACGATTGTGATATCTTATTTTAAAATGATACTGATTTTATCAGTATTACAATCTACCGACTTAATCCCCCACATTTTTCTTTTACATAGCTACCGGGTGCAGGCTCAATGGCTTTGTAGGTTGAATTCCCTGGCTTGGCAGGTGCAGGAATTTCTTTACCCGAATTCTTTTTTAGTTTTTCACTCCAGGGTGTCCACCAGCTTCCTTCATAAAAATGCGCGGTGTTTACCCAATCTTCAAACTCATAGCCTAATTTACCATCCATATAATACCCATACTTCTTTTTATAAGGCGGGTTTATAGCGCCCATTACATGGCCAGATCCTCCTAAAATAAATTCAACAGAGCCGCTTACCAGTTTGGTAGTAGTAAAGCATGTTTTTGCAGGTGATATATAATCTTCTTTCAATCCTATTACATATACAGGGAAATCTATCTTGCTTATATCAATAGGTGTATTACAAATTCGTAATGCATTCCTGCGACTCAACTTATTTCCTACAATCATTTCCTTCATATAAAACAGGTACATGTTGGCGGGCAAATTGGTATTATCGTTTGTCCAGTAAATAACTTCAAAAGCGGTAGGGGTAATTCCTTTCAGGTAATTATTTACCACATAGCTCCATATCAAATCGTTTGAACGGATAAGGTTAAAGGCAGTTTCCATATCATGCCCATGCAGGATGCCATTCTTTAATAGCTCCCCACGTTCAAGTTTTTTCATCAGCGCGCCATCAATCACATCTCCCATAGGCCCTATGTAAGAGAAGTCAACCATAGACGCTAAAAAAGTAGCTGTATTAACCGGGTTTTCTTTTTCTCTTTGTGCAAGTATAGAACAGGCAACACTTAATAGACTACCACCCAAACAATAGCCCAGTGTATTTATCTTTTTTGTATTAGTAATGTTTTTAACTACATCAATGGCTTTGATGGCGCCTTCTTCCACGTAATCATCAAAAGTAGTGTGGTTAATGCCCGGTTGTGGGTTGCGCCAAGAAATAATAAAAACAGTAATGCCCTGATCAATTAAAAATTTTATCAATGAGTTCTTTGGCAGAATATCCAGTATGTAGAATTTGTTTATCCAAGGGGCAATTATCAATAAGGGAATTTCAGATACATTTTTTGTGCTGGGTGTATATTGAATTAATTGTATCAATTCATTTTCATACACCACAGTGCCCGGTGTTATACCTAAGTTTTTTCCCACCTCAAAGGCAGATTCATCTGTTTGGGTTATCTTACCTTTTTCAATATCTCCCACTAAATTGCTAAAGCCTTTCCATAAACTTTCTCCTTTGGTTTCAAGGGCTAATTTAATGGCTTCGGGGTTGGTAAAAAGAAAGTTAGCCGGAGAGAGAGCATCCATATATTGCCCCACATAAAAGTCGAGCTTCTTTCTTATTTTTTCATCTATCTCAACTTCATCCACTATTTGCTGGGCAAACTTCTCGGCCAGTAAATAGTTTTGTTTTATAAAATTGAAATAAGGCTTAATGTTCCATTCTTCCGACAGGAAACGTTTATCTCCCTTTTGAGGTTCAACAGGTGGCATAGACTGACTATCCACAAAAACCTGATACCAAGCTTGTTGTTGTTTATTAAGGAAATCGAGGTAAAAGCCATATACTTTTACCATCTCGCCCGGGTTTACAATGGCTTTGGTATATAAATCTAAAAACGTAAGGTTTATATCACGTACATCGTGATGATAACCCGAAATATTACTGAAGTAATTATGTACAAATTTCAGGTATGCCCTTCTGATTCCATCAGCTGCTTCAACTATATTAAAATCCTGTAAGCCCGGCATACATATAACTACTCCTTACAAAGAGAATATAACTTCTGATTCAGGAATGGTTTGGTTTGTCCACTCACCTTCCCAGCTTGTATGCTTCTTTTCAAGTGCATGCCCGTTAAAAAAAGTGTGCGCTTTTCTTTTATGGTTATGCTGCGTTTGTTCAATCCAGCTTTCTGTCCAGTGCGAATAAGGATTCTTTTTTTCGGTTTCTACAACCACCTTCTTAGTATCATTAACCTTATCCAATCTGGCTTTCAGTATCTTTAAAGAAGATTCAAAATAGGTATGTATCATTTGTTTTAGTTTTCTGGCATCACCGGGGTAAGCAAATTCTATATCATTAATACTGTTTGCCATGGTTTGCATAAACTCATTACTTAGCCAAGCCTGTTCATCATAAACATCCACAAAATCAATACTGTTGCTTTTTGATTTAGGTGCAACGCTTTTTACCTTAGCCGGATTCTGATACGCAAAGCCACGTACCCCGTTATTACTTGTTTTTAATATAGTATTCATAATTTATAACTTTATTACTGGTTAGGCAACTGCTATTGCTTTAGTTGGTTTTTTTGCGGTAGCTGCGCCATCTTCTTTATAAGATCTTTGTTCCTTTTCTGCCGGTGCTGTGTATGAGTTTAACATATCTGCCCAAAACTCCTGTGTTTGTTTAACGGCAGCCGTAAAACGACTGTTAAGTTCTTCCATCAGTTTTTTATCGCTTTCGGTAGCTACTTCCACTTGCTTGTTAAAAGCTTCCATAAACGAATTCATCATTTGTTTGGATGTTTCCATTTGTTTAGAAACCGACTCCTGATACTTTTTGCCAAATTCAGTTAAGTTAGCCTGCATATCAGATGCATCTTTGTTGTTGAACATCGAAAACAAATTGCGGTTATACTCCGTCAATTGGCTATAGGCTTTTTCAAAGGTGCCTGCAAATGGGTTTAGGGCACTATTGCCGGTGCTGGTAAAAGGGTTAAACATCCATTTGGTCAAATCATTATTACCAAATAAGGTGTTGGTAAAGTTTTGACTTGGGTTCCAAACGTTGTTGTTAGCCATACCCATACCCGACAGGTTTTTGTAGAAATTGGTAGCCACGTTTAACTGTTTGTTATAAATTTCCATCATGGCAGCGCTAGAGTCGTTAAACCATTTTTCGGCTGCTTTTGCTCCACCTTCTAAAGGGTTTGCATTTGTATTTGTTTCCATTTTTTTAAGTTTTTTGGTTGTTAATAGCCTGCCAAAATTAGGGTAACACAAGGCGCAACTCTATGACCTTCGTCACTAACCCGAATGATATTAGCCCGTTTCTACTTATTTGGGCGTTCACCCGCCTTACAAGCTGAACATTGAGCCTGTCGAAATGTGAAACTACCACTATGGGTACCACACCTCCGGCTACGGGCTAAATAACGCCCTCAATTAAGCATTAACAGGCATTATATAGCGTTTCTTCTGCCTTTGCAAGGCAATTACCACCCTATATGATGCTTTTAGGTATGTACATTGAACTCTAAGGTATGTACTTTAATTTCTAAAGTAGGTACATTAAACTCTAACGTATGTACTTTAAACTCTAAAGTATGTACTTTAAATCCTAAGGTATGTACTTTAAGTTCTAAGGTATGTACTTTAAACTCTAAAGTAGGTACAT
>PLYA01000076.1 GCA_003153315.1 Bacteroidota bacterium | reverse complement strand
TCTCTCACACAAATGTTCATTTCTTCGCAAAATTTAACTTATTGCCTCTAAAACGCAAAGCTTTGTGGCAGATTAGCCAAAACGGGCTTTGAAAGAGGGAGGATTTTTTGTAAGTTTGTTTTACCTAGGGATTAAATAATAAGAACACCTCCAATGACAAAACTTAAAAAACCGAACAGAACTGCAATTCCACAAGAAAGCAGGCGGCGTGCTGAACTTCAGAAAGAAATCGGGTCGCGTTGTCCCTTTTGTTCAAGCGAAGATGTTGGGCATTTTGAGATTCATCATATAGATGAAGATAGAACCAATCATGAAGACCCTAATTTATTGCTTATGTGTAAGCCATGTCATTCTAAATTTACAAAACATGAATGGCCATTGATAGAAGCTCGTGAAAAGAAGGATGAGTTATTGAAGGACATAAGCTATCTTTTGTTTCAGAGCGACCTAGAAAACAACTTTGACTATACATGCTTTAATATGCAACCACAAAATGGTCGACTTCCTGAAAACAATGGGAATGGGTCGACCGCTAATCTATATGTAATAGATAGGTATCACTTTATCATAACATTAAAACAAATTGACGGAAGAATTTGGAAAGGTGAATTAATACTTGAACAAAAGGACTATGGCAGACTACTTTTCCGATACGAAGGAAATATGGAATTCGAATTTGGTCGTAGAGAATGCTACTTAAAACAAATTGTGACTCCTGAATATCGTGACGACATATTATTTTTTAAGCCACTTACAGACCTTAAGGACTATGGAAATGAATTTATGAGAAAACGTAATTCATTTAATATAGCAAACATCTAAGAATTAAGAATGCCCCATCGTAACGGAGCATTCTTATCAGGTGTGTTTCGTTATCCTTTCTTAAAATCTAAAGGTATGCTTAGTTTAAAGCTAATGTTGCGCCCCATGCTGTATATGCCGCTGCGGCCTGTGTAGTTGGTGGGGTAGTTATCAAAATATTTCAGGCGGCTCATATTGCTTTGGTAAGCTACATCGGCTAAGTTGGTGCCAAAAATACCAATGGTAAAAACCGTTCTGCCTGCTTTGTTTTTTATGTTAGAGCCAATGCCCGCATTAAGCAGGGTATAGCCGGGTGTACGGGTTTCGGTACCATAAGCCAAAAAGCAGCGGTTTTGGGTGGCATACCATTGCACGCCAAACTTTATATACACATTGGCAAAGCAGCCAATTTTCTTTTTAAACTCGGCACGCAGTTCAGAGCTGGTGTGTATGGGCGGTATGTAGGGCAGGTATTTGGTGCTGTCGTTAATCTTTACGCCATTGCCCCCTAGGTTAAGCGCATATACCATAGAGAAGGTGTTTTCGAAATGCAGCCAGTCTAAAGGGTGCGGGTGTATATCCAAACGGGCTTCGCCACCATACAGTTGCGCATTGGTTTGCTGAAACTTAAACACAGGAAACGGAGCGCCGGCTTGTTTAATGGTAGAATCTCCGCCATGTGCACTTTGCAACTTCTCGTTAAAAATATAATTGCTGATGTTGTTATTAAATGCCTCTATGCTGGTAGAAAAGTGACTATCGTCATAAAAAATGCCTACATCTTCCTGCAAAGAAAACTCTGGTTTAAAATTGGGATTGCCCAACTGGTCGAAGCCTGTGCCGGGATGTATGCCATTTGCAGATATCTCCGAAATGTTGGGTGCTCTAAACCCGCGTGCAATATTTGCTTTAAACAAAAGCTTTTCGGATATATTATAAGTAGCGCCAATGCTTCCGCTAAACCCGGAGAAGATATGTTTGTAATCGCTAAACTGATGAGTAGCTCCAACCGTATCACTGCCCGTTACCACCTTATCAAAACCCGTTGAAGCATTTGTGCCCACATACATGCTCTGGTTTTTAAAGCTGCGCATATCATAACGTGCTCCTGCTGCAATATCCCACTTACTGATGTTCTTTTTAATAAAGGCAAAAGGCCCTGCGTCAAACAAACTAAAATTGGGAATAACAAACTCGGTAGCGGCATCTGTATTATTGGTTTGGTACATACCGTTAACGCCTACAATGCCTTCAAAGCCTTTTCGTTCGGGCAGATAATATTTTATATCATAAGTTGCCGTGTGCAATTGTAAATATAAACCTGCCACATCGGTTGCCTGCGGGTGGGCGTACTCTCTGCGTATGCTTTGTTGGTAGCCAAGGTTAACAACCAGTTTGCTTTGCCCGATGATAAAACTATTATTTAAAAATGCACGGTAGTGTTGTACATGTTGGTGCAGGGGAGTTATTTTATACGACTTCAATTCAGCCGCAGAAACAATAGGACGAAAGGTATCTGCTTCGGTTATTTGTTTGGTAAACTTGCGTGTGGTGCTATCACGACTGCCATCGGGTATCTCTTGTAAGTTATCGTAAGCACTAACATTTAAGTGCGAGTAACCCCACTTGCGGTTTATACCTAGGTTTACATTGGCATCGGTTTCTTCAAAACCTGTATTATAAACTCTTCCGTCATATTTATTCTGGTAGTTGGTGGCATCTTTATGCGAAACACGCGCACCCCATATCAACCCGTTTGAATTACCTGCAATGTTTGCCGAGCCGCCATACAAGCCATTGTTGGTTTGGTAATTGGTTTGTATATCTCCTTTGATAACTCCCTGTGGCAAAGGGTTAGCGGGTATCAGGTTTACCACGCCTGCAAGGGCATCGCTTCCATAAATCAAACTGGCAGGACCTTTAACAACCTCTACCCGGTCAATTAAAAACTGATCCATTTCTATACCGTGTTCGTCTCCCCACTGTTGTCCTTCTTGTCTAACCCCATCAAACAAAGTAAGTATCCTGTTATAACCTAAACCGCGTATAAAAGGTTTAGATACATTGGGACCTGTAGTTAGCGCGTTTACACCCGGTGTTTTTGCTATGGCATCAATAACATTGGTAGCGGTATTTTCTGTCAGGTATTTATTATCAATAGATACAATCGGTATAGGACTTCTTTTTATTTCGGTTGCTTTAGATACACCGGTTACTATTACCTCATTAGATTCTAATACAGATTGTTCTAATAAAATAGGTAAGTCTGAAGTAGTAGATAAATCAATTAATTTAATAAAGGTTTTATAGCCTATTAATTTAACCTGCATAATGGTTTTTGTTTTGGGCAGGTTACTCATTTCATAAGAACCATCTGGTTTTGAGGCAGTTCCATTTTTTAAATCAGGAAAGTAAATAATTGCCCCGGGTAAAGCTTCGTTGCTTTCCTTATCACGCACAATACCTTTTAAGGTGTTTTGTGCGTTTATGTTATACATAACACATAGTGTTATGATGAATAAAATATTTTTCATTTGCTTAATTTTAAATTACACATAGCAAGCGTAAAGAACTTACACCTTGCAAAATAGAAACGAGAATATTAAGCTATTGGGGGAGCCCTTGCAGGAAGGCTTATTTTGGAAGTGTATGAAGTTGTAGAAACTTCAGCTATTTTATAGTGAGATATAACAACACGAAAAGCAGAAAGTGTATTTAAAACTTTTAACGCATCATAAACTGGGGTATTTGTTTTAAAAATATCGCAACTGGTGTGCGAACCTTCTATGTGAGTACCTAAATCTTTATGGTAATAATCGCAGTAGTTATCTGCCGTATCTGTGTGGTTGGCGAAGGCTTTGTGCAGCAAAGAAGGTGGTAATGCCACAAAAGAAAAAACAAGTAGTAAGAAAACTGCTATATGTTTTTTTGCCTTTTGCATGAGGCAAATGTATTAATCTTCGTCATATAACATGTTATTTTAACAATTCTACATCTATTTTTTTCTTAAATTTGAGGGAAATAAAGCCCTATGAGGAAGTCGGTTTGTTTGCTTTTTGCTTTTTACTTAATGTTAAGCGGATGCAAAAAAAGTGATGATGTAATACCTACCGGTACCTCGGTAAACTACTCTAATTTATCAAGTAGTCCTACGAATGCAGGAGGTGCTTTTTCTTTTACAAAGATAATTGTAAAACCCGGTACTATTATAAAGGGCACATCAGCTCAGGTTGTTGCTGTAGCTACCGGAAACAATTTAACCTATACATGGTCAACCTCACACGGGGAATTATTCGGAAGTGGTTCCGCTATCTATTACAGCGACTCCTGTGTAGGAACATATACCATAACCTGTGTAGTTTCAGACGGTACACATACTGCAACTATTACCGTGCCAATAACTATTACAAATTAGTCCTTTAATAAAGGTATGAGGTGTTTAGCAGTATTACTATTTGTTTTAGGGTTTAATACAGCTGTTTTCTCACAATGTACTTCTGGTTGTTGTGCGCCGGGTACGGCAAATTTTGGTGTATTAGATAAAGGAGACTTGTTGTTCTTTTCCTTTTTTAAACGAGATTATTCTGATACTTACTTTAGGGGAGACAAGCGTACTAATTTTAATTATCTGACTAATGATTATGCAGACTATGGTGCTGTAACTCTGTCTTACGGTATTACTCCAAAATTTACTGTTCAGGGCAGCATAGGTTATTATGTAGATAAAACAGAAAACTTTAATATACCAATCATAGGTCAGCAGCAATTACAGACTAATGGCTTAGCCGATATAGAGATTTTTGGCAAGTATAATATTTATCATTCCAACAACGATGTGCTTTCTCTTACGTTAGCCTTAGGTGGAAAACTCCCTACCGGTCCCTATAAACTTGCCGTTGATAAGGTTGAATTAACAAGAGATGTGCAACCCGGTTCCGGCGCGTATTCAGGTGCATCTATTTTGTACATCATGTTAAAGCCATTTAAAAATAGGAAACAAAGTATTATGTTTAACTCACGAGTTAATTATAATGGCGTTAACCCTCAAGGTTATCAATATGGTGTGGAGAATATAAACTCGATTTCTACCGTTTTTAAATTATATAGGGACATATCTTTGATTGTGATGCTAAGAAACGAAAACAAGGCTTCCGACATTGTAAATAAAGTTCTGTTATCCTCAAGTTCTTCAACACGATTATTCGCAACACCCGGAATAACTATGAATTTAGGACATGAGTTAATGTTTTCTCTTTACGGAGATTTCCCTATCTATCAATACTATGATGGGATACAATTAGCAGCTAAGTATGCTTTTAGTGTTTCGTTAAGCAAGTTGTTTGAGTTTCATGAAAAACCAACTTTAGTTAACTAAATTATGAAGCTATTTAAACACATAGTTTTTATAACTCTGCTTTTTAATGCAACCGGTATTGTTTCGCAGAATAAAAGAGTTCCAACACCTCCACCTATAGAGAATCCACCGCCTCAAGCCCATTTCTCATGGATTAATGATTGTTCCGGAGATACGATTTGTTTTTATAACCAATCTATCTTATGTCCCACATATACTTGGACGGTATTTATAGACACGATTGGGTTATTTGGGTTTCCTCATCCTAAGGTGCTAAAAAAGACAGTTAACGATTCTGTAAATTGCTTTCATTTTAATGGAGTAGGTACTTTTTCTATTACCTTAACTTGTTATGATAATCATTTGGATTCTCTTACGCAGTCGATTCATATTGATTCGTTGATGACTTTATCTTTTTATTACTTTAATTGCAGAGATGTTTTTATTAATCAATCAACCTGTATATCATCTTTTTATTGGGATTTTGGTGACGGGCTTACTTCTAATGCTGTCTCGCCGATACATAAATATGCTGATACGGGATATTATCATGTAACGTTAATAGGCTATAATGGCATTAAATCAGATACACTTAAACGGCAAATTCATATTCCTTCCGTTGGATTTGTAAACCCTGCTTTTACCTATACTGTTTCTCATGATACGGCGTTTGTGCATGGGATTGATTCTTCCCCTAATAATTCTTTTAACTGGACCTGGGCAGATGGAACCTATTCAACAGGGGAGGACACCTTTCATGTATATAAAGACTCTACCGCAGCGTATAATGTAACCTTATTTGCCATTAATTCTGTTTGTGGTGCTGCGAGTAGCAGCGATAGTATAAAAATTTCACACTCTATAAAAACCCCTGCACCTAAGCCCCCACCTGATTTAGATTTCTCTAATTCTATTTTAACTATTGTGCCTAACCCTGTTTCCACTAGTGGGTATATAGATGCTTTTTTTAATGCTTATACTCCCGATAATTATTTAACACAGGTATATAATGCCATTGGGCAAAAAATGTTTGAAGAATATTTTTCTTTCGACTCCGGTATTAATGAATTTAAAATAAGCACCGTCAATTTTTCTTCCGGAGTTTATATTATGGTTATGCAGGCGGGCAACTCCTATATACGAAGGAAATTTTATGTAATTAATACCCCTTAGTTTTACAGATTCACACAGACAGAAAATAAAAACCACTCTTTAAGAGTGGTTTTTATTTTTTATTTAGCTTTTACTAATTAAGACCCACAAGCTTCGCATGCATCTGGGTTATCTAAAGAGCAGGTTAACTGTGCTAATTTCTCTTCTTCAGATAAAAGATGTGCTTGTCCGCGCTCTACTAATAGTTGGTCTTCGTTACCTAATACCGCTACTTTTTCTAATAAGGCGGCTTGGTCAACGGTAAACTTAATAGCGTCAGCAGCAGCTTTAGTACGTAAGTAGTACATACCTGTTTTCAAACCTTTTTTCCATGCATAGAAATGTGCCGAAGAAAGTTTTGCGAAGTTGGCATCTTGTATAAATAAATTCAACGATTGAGATTGGTCGATATACGCACCACGATCTGCGGCCATATCTATAATAGTACGTTGTTTAATTTCCCAAACCGTTTTGTATATGTCTTTAATGTTTTCAGGAACTTCAGGTATGTTTTGTACCGAACCATTTGCTGCAATAATTTTGTTCTTTAAGTTCTCATTCCACAACCCAAGTTTTACTAAATCTTTCAGTAAGTGCTTATTTACTACCACAAACTCTCCACTTAATACACGGCGAGAATAAATGTTTGAAGTATATGGCTCGAAGCACTCGTTGTTACCCAATATTTGAGACGTAGATGCTGTTGGCATTGGAGCCATTAATAAGGAGTTACGTACGCCGTATTTTTTAATTTCTTCGCGTAAGATATCCCACTCCCAACGCGGACTTGGAGTTACGTTCCACATATCTTGTTGGAAAATGCCTTTGCTTATTGGAGAACCGGGGTATGTTTCGTAATGCCCGTCAATTTTTGCTAAGTCTTTACTTGCTGTTAAAGCTGCGTAGTAAATAGTTTCAAATATCTCTGAATTTAATTTACGCGCTTCTTCGCTTTCAAACGAGTAACGCATTAAGATGAATGCGTCTGCTAAACCTTGTACACCTAATCCAACAGGACGGTGACGCATGTTGCTGTTACGTGCTTCCGGTACCGGATAATAATTTCTGTCAATTACTTTATTTAAGTTTTTGGTAGCAACATAAGTTACTTCAAATAATTTTTGATGATCAAATTCTCCTTTTTCTAAATCAACAAAACGAGGTAATGCAATAGATGCTAAATTACAAACCGCAACTTCGTCAGCAGCTGTGTACTCAATAATCTCCGTACATAAGTTAGACGATTTAATAGTGCCTAAATTTTGTTGGTTTGATTTTGAGTTAGCTGCATCTTTATACAACATGTACGGATTTCCGGTTTCAATTTGAGATTCGATAATAGCAGCCCATAATTCACGCGCTGGTATTTGTGTGCGGAATTTCCCTTCTGATTCGTATTTGGTGTAAAGTGTTTCAAATGCTTCGCTATGGCAATCGCTTAGGCCCGGGCATTCGTTAGGGCACATTAAACTCCAAACACCTTCTGCTTCTACACGTTTCATAAATAAATCAGGAATCCAAAGTGCAGTAAACAAATCGCGTGCGCGCATTTCTTCTTTACCGTGGTTTTTACGGATATCTAAGAAATGATAAATATCTGCATGCCATGGCTCTAAATAAACTGCAATAGAACCTTTTCGTTTTCCACCACCTTGATCAACGTAACGAGCTGTTTCGTTAAACACTTTTAGCATTGGAATAATTCCGTTTGATGTACCGTTGGTGCCTCTGATATAAGAACCTGTTGCACGTACGTTGTGAATGTTGATACCAATACCACCTGCACTTTGAGAAATTTTGGCACATTGTTTTAAGGTATTATAAATTCCATCAATGCTATCATCTTGCATTTGTAACAAGAAGCAAGAACTCATTTGTGGTTTTGGTGTACCTGCGTTAAATAGAGTAGGGGTAGCGTGTGTAAACCAACGTTCGCTCATCAGGTTATACGTTTCAATAGCCGAAGCAATATCTTCTTTATGAATACCTATTGCTACGCGCATAATCATGTGTTGAGGACGCTCAGCAATTTTACCGTTCATCTTTAATAAGTATGAACGCTCTAAGGTTTTAAAACCAAAATAATCGTAACCAAAATCTCTGTCATATATAATAGATGAATCTAATGTTTGAGCATTTGCCTGAATGATTTCATACACATCGTCTGCGATAAGCTGTGCACGTTGCCCTGTTTTAGGGTCTACATATAAGTACAAATCGTGCATTGTTTTTGAAAACGACTTGGTAGTATTTTTATGTAAGTTAGAAACCGCAATACGTGATGCTAAAATGGCGTAATCAGGATGGTTGGTAGTTAATGACGCAGCTGTTTCTGCAGCTAAGTTATCTAACTCGGTTGTGGTAACCCCATCAAATAATCCTTCAATAACCTTCATGGCTACTTTTATAGACTCAACATGTGTTGGTTCTAAGCCATAGCAAAGTTTTTGTACGCGTGCGGTGATTTTGTCAAACTTAACTGACTCGCGGGTTCCATCTCTTTTTATTACGAACATATATCTTTATTTAATTTTGTTGTTGGTTACTTAAATTCTCTAATGCAAATTACTGCTGCAATATCCCTTTTGGTGTTAAATTTTTTTATTCTATTAACAATACTTTTTTAATTACTTTTTTCTTACGTTTATGAGGCTATACACCCCGACGAGGCTGATATCCTCGTTTATTTTAGTTTCTTTTACGATTAAGGGTTAAAAGTCTTCGTCTAATTTAAAGACGTTATTCGACTCGCTGTTCTTATTCATAACGCCTGCCTTTTGATATTCGGCCACGCGTTTTTCAAAGAAATTGGTTTTACCCTGCAACGACTGCATTTCCATGAAAGGGAACGGGTTGCTTGCATTGTAAAACTTAGGACAATTAAGGGCTACCAACAATCTGTCGGCACAAAACTCAATGTATTGGCACATCATATCGGCATTCATGCCTATAAGTCTTACCGGTAGGGCATCCGACACAAATTCCTTTTCAATAGCCACCGCATTGGTAATTACCTCGGTAACACGCTCAATAGGTAGCTTGTTTTCTAACTGGTTGTATAATAAGCAGGCAAAATCGCAATGCAAGCCTTCATCACGAGAGATTAACTCGTTGCTGAAGCTTAAACCTGGCATTAAACCACGTTTTTTCAACCAAAAGATAGAGCAAAAAGACCCTGAGAAGAAAATCCCTTCAACTGCTGCAAAGGCAATTAAGCGTTCGGCAAAAGAACCTTTAGATATCCAACGCAAAGCCCACTCTGCTTTTTTCTTTACGCACGGAACGGTATCAATGGCATGAAGCAGGCTGTCTTTTTCTGTTACATCTTTAATATAGGTGTCAATTAAAAGCGAGTATGTTTCTGAGTGGATATTCTCCATCATTATCTGAAAACCATAAAAGCAACGGGCTTCAGGATATTGTACTTCATTTAAAAAGTTAATGGCTAAGTTTTCGTTTACAATACCATCACTTGCGGCAAAAAACGCCAATACATGTTTAATAAAATGTTTCTCATCGGCATTTAATTTTGTTTCCCAATCTGTAAGGTCAGAGGCAAGGTCAATTTCTTCGGCCGTCCAAAAACTGGCTTCTGCCTGTTTATACATTTGCCAGATGTCGTTGTGCTTGATAGGGAATAAAACAAATCGGTCTTTGTTTTCTGTCAATAAGGGTTCGTTCGCCATAGATACTTTTATACTATATATATTGTTAGACAAAAAATGAACAGCGTTTTGCCATTCATCTTTGCTGTGTTATTTTTACTTTTAAAGAACTTTAATTTACCACTTAAATCGCACTCACTTTTTATTTGCTTTCTGTTTTACAAAAAACGTTTAAAAAAAATGGTACTGCAAAAAATTCAATTAACATTTTGTTGGCAGTTTTAAACATTTATATCTTTTAAAAAATTGTTGATAAACTCACACATCCCTTTATTAGCAAGCCTTATAAAGGCAGATGAAAAATTTTAAAAAATAAATGCGGAATTGATTTGCAGGTGTAATAAATATGATTAAGTAGATTTAGATAAAGCCCTATTTTAATTTTACAACTCCATTAAAAGCTTCTGTGCAATGCCCTTATTTGCTATGTTTTGAAAAGAAAACGTAGTAGTGTTTTTTTCTATTAACTCCAACATATATAAATACTGTTGCAAGAATTTTGCCGATGCTTCGGGTTTATGTTGCTGATGTGCCGTTATGCCTAATTCAAAAAGTATATCGGCAAGGGCTTGTTGTTTTTGCGGAGTAAGTTTATTTACATCCGTATCATGCTCTACCGTTTCCATGTCAAAATCTTCGCCAAACAAATCCTTTAATCCTACGTTGGCAGCCTGCACCATTTCTAATAAAGGTTTTTTCTCTTTCTTTAAATTTAAAATATACCCCAACAACAGGGCTAACTTCTCAAACTCGCGCTCTATAAAATCTTTACGATACATGATGTAAATTTACCAATATAACCGTAAGCCTTTTCATCTCCTTAAAACTAAAAAATATTCAAAGAGGGCAAAAATCAATAATATGTGCTCATATTAATATTATTTGTCCTCTTTCGTACTATCGATGCCCTCTTTTGATATACAAATGCCCCCTTTTGTTAAACGTTTTCCCTCTTTCGAATAACAAATACTATCTTTCGTTAGATAAATGCCCTCTTTTATATAACAAACGCTCCCTTTCGTTATACAAATGCCCTCTTTTTTACAACGTTTGCCCTCTTTCGATAAACTTTTGTACTATTTTTGAGGTTTTTAGACGAATGGGGAATATAATTTAGCCTAAAGCTACTTCATACCCACCCCAAACAATACGGTATTTTTGCGTTTTTAACGCCTTAAAATGCCAATGGTTTCCCTTGATAATAATCTAAAACCTTTAGTTTAAAGATAAAGTCATATTTAGCATTCAGCATATCAGTTTCCGTTCTTAATNNTTCTTAATACTCTGTTTTTACTATTATTAAAATCAAAAGAGTTAAGCACACCCGCATTAAACTTTTGTTCAGCATAAGTAAATGATACCTGCGATGTTTCATAAGCCGATTTAGCAGACATGTATTTATTTAAAGCTCCTTGTGCATCTGTATAGGCTTGAACAATTGTTTTATAAAGTTGCTGGCGGGCAATATCATAACCATATTTATTACTAAGTACTTGCAGTTTGGCGTTTTTAATTCCCGCATAATTAGAAAGTCCATTAAATATGGGGACACTTAAGGTAAAAGCTATACTTTTATTAAGATTGTTACTCAATTGAGTGTTCCATGAGGTTGTTTTGGTAACCTCATTAAAAGTTGGTGCTACAACAGATTCGCCACTTGCGGTATAATATCCAGTTGATTGAATACCCGTGATATTTGAACTCACTATTGTTTTATCAAGGCCCGAATAACCACTTCCTAAAGTTCCGCTAAAAGATAAAGTAGGGCTATTCTTTCCTTGGGAATAAGAAAGACTCTTTTCAGCGCTTATTAAATTATATTCAGCACTTTTTATTTTGTGCTGATTTTTTAAAGCAGCCTGATAAATATCTTTTGGCTGATAAGCAGCTAAATCTGAAACTGATAATTCAAAATCAGGTTTTTCAATTGAAAAATTATTTAAAGAATCTAAATACAACAATTGTTTGAGAGCTAATAAGGAAAGATTAAAGTTGTTTTCTGAGGTTACATAACTATATTCATCAGTAGCTAATTGCGCTTTAATATCATACACCGAACTTAAGGCAGCAGAACCCGCATCAGCTAATTTTTGTGTACGCTCCAATTGTTGCTTGCTTATGTTTACTTGTTGTCGGGAAACTTTCAATAATTCCTGATTATATATTACCTGCAAAAAGGAAGAGGCTACATTAAGTGCTAAATCATTTTTTTGCTGCTCATAGGTTTCTTTATTTGCCATGAGGGCATATTGATTTTTCTTTACGTTATTGTATTGTTGCATGCCACTCCATAAAGTTACCTGCGCTTGTCCGTAAAAGTTCTCAGATAAAATGGTACTTGAAGCAAATTTATTGGTATAAGGGTCTATTTTTTGCCCGTTATTCCAGGTATTATTAGCTCCTGCATTAAGAGATGGTAATATGGTAGCTTTACTTTGTTGGTAGCTTACCTGGCTCATCTCTATATTAAGTTCGTTTTGCTTTAAGGTAAGGTTGTTCTTTAGGGCATAATCAATACATTGCTGTAAACTCCAGCTTTGAGAAAAAACACTTATACTTATAAAAACTAAAAGAAAAAGAAACTTTGATTTCATGAGGTTTGTAAATTATTACAAAAGTAAAAACAAGCTTTATATAATTACATAGTTTGGTAAATGCGGAAATTTTTAGGGCTAAGTGGTTTTATTTGTTGGTATTTGTTACAACAAACCCATTAAAGCCAGATAACAGAACACAAAAGGGGTGGCAAAAAACAGGCTGTCGAACCTATCTAATACTCCACCATGCCCGGGCATTATACTGCCGCTGTCTTTAACGCCCGCCATACGTTTAAGCATAGATTCTTTTAAATCGCCAAGGGTACCAAACACAGCAACAATAACCGAAATAGCTATCCAGTGTTTTAACGCTAGTTGCGGAAGTATATTAGCCACTACAAAAGATAAAGTAATACATAAAGCAATACCCCCAAGAGTACCCTCCCAGGTTTTGTTGGGAGATATTTTTTCATAAAGTTTATGCTTACCAAAGAAACTACCTACTAAATAAGCACCTGTATCATTAATCCAAACAAAGAAAATCATACCCAATACTTTTTGCGGATGAAATGAAAATGTAGCTAAGATGAAATCGAAAGAAGAGCTCATTGAAATAAGAATACAGCAGGGTATAGTAACGTACAGTAATGATAATAATATATACCCTATATTATGTAAAGAAGAAGACCCGCTAAACAACTCTATAATAAATAAAGAAAAGCATAATGCAATAAATATATGTGGCAAAGCTTTGAAATAGATAGGCGTCCTTAAAAAAGGATACCAAAGAGTAATTATTATGGCAAGAACATGTAATAAATAACCTACTATTTTAATCGGCTTTACATTCATTTTTTGCACGAGTCTATAAAACTCATATAGTCCAATAAAACCTATAACGGCAAAAAACAATATGAAAGATAAATAACTATACCAAACACACCCTAACAACAACGCCACAAATACTAATGCAGTTGTGGCGCGTGTGTAAAATGTTTTAACATCAAAAGCCATTAAGCTTCAGTAGGAGTGCTGTTTAATGCTATCGCCACTTCTTCTTTATCAAAGGGACGCTTACCAAAAATAGTTTCTAAATCATCGCGAAAGATAACCTCTTTTTCTAACAGTTTTTCGGCAAGAACAGTAAGCTTAGCTTTATGTTCCGTTAAAAGCTCTTTAGTTTTAATGTATGCCTTATCAATCATTTTCTTGATTTCTTCGTCAATAGTTTGAGCTGTATGCTCACTATAAGGTTTACCAAACTGGTATTCCTGTTGTCCGCTACTATCATAATAACTTACGTTACCAATCTTATCATTCAAACCATAATACACAACACTTGCAAAAGCCTGCTTGGTAATTTTTTCCAAATCGCTTAAAGCACCTGTACTTACACGTCCAAACATAATTTCTTCTGCTGCACGTCCTCCAAGCGCTGCACACATTTCATCAAAAATCTGATCCATTGTGTTTAGCTGTCTTTCTTCTGGCAGATACCAAGCCGCGCCTAATGAACGACCGCGAGGCACAATGGTTACTTTTACCAAAGGAGAAGCGTGTTCCAACATCCAGCTAACGGTGGCATGTCCTGCCTCATGAAATGCAATAACACGTTTTTCCTGCGGAGTAATGATTTTATTCTTCTTCTCCAAGCCCGCAATAATTCGGTCAACAGCATCCAAAAAATCCTGCTTCTCTACAAACTTTTTATCATTACGGGCAGCAATTAAAGCAGCCTCATTACAAATATTAGCAATATCAGCACCACTAAAACCCGGAGTTTGTTTGGCTAAAAACTCAACATCTAAATCTTTATCCAGTTTCAAAGGTTTTAGGTGAACTAAAAAAATGGCTTTACGTTCATTCAAATCAGGTAAATCAACATGTATTTGTCTATCAAAACGACCTGCACGCATTAACGCTTTATCTAAGATGTCGGCACGGTTGGTTGCGGCTAAAATAATTACACCGCTGTTAGAGCCAAATCCATCCATTTCGGTTAAGAGTTGGTTAAGTGTATTTTCTCTCTCGTCATTTCCTCCAAAAGAAGCATTCTTGCCACGGGCCCTACCAATAGCATCAATCTCATCTATAAAAATAATGCACGGCGATTTTTCTTTTGCTTGACGGAACAAATCCCTAACACGAGAAGCACCTACACCAACAAACATTTCTACAAAATCCGAACCTGATAAGGAGAAGAAGGGAACTTTTGCTTCGCCTGCAACAGCCTTTGCCAATAAGGTTTTACCGGTACCAGGAGGGCCTACCAGCAAAGCGCCCTTAGGTATTTTAGCACCTAAGTCGGTATATTTTTTTGGTGTTTTCAAGAAGTCAACAATCTCTTTTATCTCCACTTTGGCTTCTTCCAAACCAGCCACATCGGCAAAGGTTATGTTTACGTTAATGTCTTTATCAAACAATACAGCCTTGCTTCTGCCAATATTAAAGATTTGTCCACCGGCACCACCAGCACCACCATTCATTCGGCGCATAATAAACATCCAAACGATAATCATTAGCAACAAAGGCCAAATCCAGCTTAGGTATTCGCCCCATTCGGTACGGTCTTCACGGGTTGGATTAACTATTTTATCATCAGAAATACCCGCTTTCTCTTGTACCTGACGAACTCTTTCTAAAAAGAATTTCACATCAGGAATAGAGACTACAAACTGCGACCCTTGAGAAGCTTTTGGATTAGTAAAGATCGGTTTGTTGTTTTGGTAATACCTGAACAGGGCTAAACTATCTGGATTTACACGAATTTCGGCATTTTTTTCATTTACTATAGTTATAGAAACCACATCACCTTTAGCCAGCATGGTTTGTTCAAAAAAGGTTTCGTTCACCTTGCGTGTACCACCGCCAAAGGCTGCTCCATCGTAGTATGTAATCAATATCAGAATAACGATAATGATGGCATATATCCAGTAGAAATTAAAACCGCCACCACCTTTGCTGGAAGGTGTACCTGTTTTGCGCAAACGCTGGCGCATCTTCTCAAACTGGTCTTTTAAATCTTCGTTGCTTTTTTGAGGAGGACCCGATTGAGGTTTTTCCGCAGCTTTTTCTACAGGTTCAACCGTTTTAGGTTCTTCTTTAATGTTTTCGCTCATGGTATTATATCAATATTTTAATTAAAATCTGGTTATTTCAGCATCTGCCCATAATTCTTCTAAACGGTAAAAATCACGTGTTTGTTGCTGAAACACATGCACCATGATGTTTACGTAGTCTAATAAAATCCATTCAGAGTTTTCCCAACCTTCGGTATGAAAGGGGCGTTCGTTTAATTGTTTTTTAACTGTTTCTTCAACTGAAGATGCGATAGAATCCACATGAGTAGAAGACTCTGCATCGGCAATCACAAAATAATCGAAAGAACGATTAGGAATATTACTAAGGTCTAAAACGGCAATATTTTTTGCTTTCCTTTCTTCCAAACCGTCTATAATACTAACTAACAAAGGGTTTGTAAGTTTTGCTTTGGGCTCTCCTTTATGCGCAATTTTCTTTGTCGCTGCTTTTTTAGCAAGAGCCTTTTTAACTACAACCTTTTTAACAGCAGCTTTTTTGCTTGAAGACTTTTTAACTGCAATTTTTTTAACTGACGATTTTTTAGTAACTTTTTTTACAACTGCTTTCTTGGTGGTTTTTGCCATATAATATTTAGTAAATCACTTTATTTTTTTACCCAAAGGCACATCATGCAAAGATAACATTATTTTTGCCGATGGTATGGATACGCTTTTTGTGGGACAGAACATGATTAATTTAGATGAAACAGAGTCTACCAATACTTATGCCACTAATTTACTTAAAAAAATACCTGTTGTAGATGGGACGATTGTTTTTACCAATAAACAAACCAAAGGACGGGGACAGGTAGGCAATACGTGGCATGCTGAAAGCGGTAAAAACCTTACTTTTTCGGTGGTTTTGCACCCGGGTTTTTTACCTGCCGATAAGCAATTTTATCTGAGTAAAATAACCTCACTGGCCGTTTTTAACATGCTGACAGAATTTTTAGATATAAGCCTTTATGACATAAAAATTAAATGGCCTAATGACATTTTGGTTAACAAGAAAAAGATAGCAGGTATATTGATAGAGAATATTTTAAGAAGAAACTACCTCCAAAGCTCTGTAATTGGCGTAGGCATTAATATCAATCAGCTAAATTTTGCGGGTATTAATAAACAAACCACCTCATTAGCTGTTTTGCTTAAAAAGGAGTTTGATGTAAAAGAATTGTTGCACCTGTTTTGCAAACATTTTGAAGCAATATATCTAACTCTTAAACAAGCCAACGTTACTAAAATAACCCAAACCTATTTGCAGCAGCTTTATAAGTTTAACCAATGGGCAAATTATAAGGTAAATAACCAAACCTTTAGCGCAAAAATTATCCAAATTGAGGAAAATGGCTTACTTATACTAACCGACCAACAAAACCAAACCCTGAAGTTTAACTTTAAAGAAGTAGCTTTTTTAGATTAGTGTAGTTGCAGAACTAGCTCTATTAACAAAATCATGTTTATAAAGAACCTGTCTAAACCACATTGAACTATGCGAAATTATTTTAGCTTTGCATTGTGGAATTGAACTCTAAAATAAAGAACCTTACAGAACTTTTTACTAAGAAAAGCATTGGCGGAGAAGCCAGTATTAATGATTTGCGCGAGAAAGAATTTTCTGGCATTACATTGTCTAAAGATGAAAAGCGTGCTTTACATAACTACGATAACTATCGTATTAATTTATTGAATGCGCAAGAGGATGAGAATTTGTTTCATACCACATACCGTCAGCTACAGGTAATTGCTAACCTTGGTGATTGGAAAGAGTTTCTAAAATCTGATTACGAGAGTAATTAATCTTACACTTAAAACTGAAAGTAAATAAAAGGCTGCATATCTGCACTCATTGCCTGATATAATAAAAGTACTGCCAATACAACTCCTACTCCCATTATCGAAATGGGGGTATTGCTAAAAATAGTTCGGTATCCTGTTTTAAATCTTTCGGGCAACCAGTGGATGAGATAACCCGCAAGCATAACCAACAACACCGTTCTGTATGAAACCAATACGGGTAGCAATAAATCAAATCCAAAATGATTTTGTATCCTATCGAACATATCGTTTACGGTTTCTAAATCATCACTTCGGAACCAAATGCGCGTAAAGCTTATAAACACCAGTGTTAATAATACACATAAAACTTTTATAAAGAAGTTGGTAGAGTTTTTGAACGGAGAAATTCGTAACCATAGTTTATGCAGCACCAGCCCCAATCCGTTTAAGCCGCCCCAAATCATAAACATCCAGCTGCTGCCATGCCACAAACCACCCAGCAACATGGTTATCATTAAATTAATGTTTGTATTTAATGCCTTTTTAAATCCTGCAAAGAAATACATGAGCACGCCGAACAGCAATGCCAAGCCCGGAAGCAAAAGAAACAACCAAACCTTGCCGCTAAGCAAAATAAACACGCTGCACAAAATAACAATGCAGATATAAGAACCCACGGTTCCCTTTCGGTTACCGCCAAGCGGGATGTATAAATATTCTTTTAACCAACTGGATAACGAGATGTGCCAACGTTGCCAAAACTCGCTGGTGTTTTGTGCTTTGTATGGCGATTTAAAATTTGTCTTTAAGCGAAAACCTAACAACAACGCAACCCCTATAGCAATATCAGTATAACCTGAGAAATCGGCATATATCTGTAATGAGTAACCAAATATACCTAAGAGAACTTCTAAACCACTATAATAATTAGGGTTCTCAAAAATTCGATCGACAAAGTTTACGCCTATATAATCTGCCATTACTTTTTTGGCAAGTCCGTTTAATATCCAGAACACAGCTAAACCAAATTCTGTTTTTAAAAGATTGTATGGTTGGTGTATCTGATATAAAAACTCGTGTGCCTTTACTATAGGACCTGCCACCAGATGTGGGAAAAAGCAAACAAAAAAGCCGTATTCAAAAATATTCTTTACGGGTTGTACTTTCTCTCTGTATAAATCAATGATGTAGGACAGTGATTGAAAAGTGAAAAAAGAAATACCTACCGGAAGAATTAATTTATCTACACTAAAACCAGTACTGAAAAATGAATTACTGAAATGCGAGAAGTGATTAAAGAATGTATAGTGTGTGCTAAACAATTGATTGGAACTCTCGGTAAAGAAATAGGCGTATTTAAAATACCCGAGCAAAAAGAGATTAATACAAACACTACAGGTAACAAATATTCTTTTTGCATAATTTTTCTTCGCCTTGTGTATAAGCCATCCCCAGCAATAATCGCTGCAAATGGTAAAGAGTAAAAGCACAATAAACACGCCGCTTGTTTTGTAATAGAAAAACAAGCTCACTAAAAATAAATAAACGGTACGCGCTTTACTGAATTTATATAAAAACGAATAGAAGAAAAGAACTACTGAAAAGAATAACCAGAAAAACAACTGGGTAAATAACAAGGGTTTATCCTGCTGGTAAGCAACAATAGTTTGTAATATGTTTTGAAAAAATTCGTTCAAAATAAAAGCGTACTAAAAATAGTACGCTTTTGTCAAATGGGATTAATTCTCTAAAATAATTTTCAGACTATGTCTGTTTATTAAATCATAGTTCCATATAAATCAAAATCAGTGGCTTCGTTAATTTTCACATCAACAAAACTTCCTATAGATAAATAAGCTTTGTTGTCAGCTTTTATAAGTACTTCGTTATCCACATCGGCGCTGTCAAACTCAGTACGACCAATAAAGTACTCGCCTTCTTTACGGTCTATAATGGTTTTAAACACCTTATCAACCTTTTGTTGGTTCAACTCAAACGATATTTCCTGTTGGACTTTCATCACTGCATCAGCTCGTTGCTTTTTTACTTTGGGAGATACATCATCTTTTAAAAGATGCGCATGTGTGTTCTCTTCGTGTGAATAAGTGAATATACCTAATCTGTCAAAACGAGTATTAGCAACCCACTCTAGCATTTCTTCGTGGTCTTTATCTGTCTCACTGGGGTAACCAGCAATTAGCGTAGTACGCAAAGCAATACCCGGTACTTTATCACGAATCTGATTTACAATATCAATAGTTTTTTGTTTGGTAATTCCCCTGCGCATACTCTTCAACATATTATCACTAATGTGTTGCAAGGGCATATCCAGATAATTGCATATATTCTTTTTGCGGTTCATTACATCAAACACTTCCATGGGAAAACCACTTGGAAAGGCGTAATGTAAACGTATCCACTCGATACCATTAACATCACTTAATTTATCTAATAAATTGGCGAGTTCGCGTTTCTTATAAATATCCAACCCATAATAGGTAAGGTCCTGCGCAATTAGTAGTAACTCTTTAGTTCCTTTAGCAGCTAGTGTTTCGGCACGCTTTACCAAATCTTCTATTGGAACAGAGACATGCCCACCACGCATTAAAGGAATAGCGCAAAAAGAACAAGGTCTGTCGCAACCCTCGGATATTTTTAAGTAAGCATAATGAGACGGAGTAGTAAGTAAACGTTCGCCAACCAACTCGTGCTTGTAATCTGCTTTTAAGGTTTTTAGTAGTTTCGGTAAATCTCTTGTACCGAAATAAGCATCCACATCAGGGATTTCTTTTTCCAAATCGTCTTTATAGCGTTCACTTAAACAACCGGTAACATACACCTTTTCTACCTGTCCGGCTTTTTTAGCTTTCACATATTGAAGGATAGTATCTATGCTTTCTTGCTTGGCATTATCTACAAAACCACAGGTGTTAATAATTACAATTTGATGGTCGTTATCTTCGCCTTCGTGTTCTACATCAAATTTGTTGGCACGTAATTGCCCCATTAAAACTTCGCTATCTACAATGTTTTTGCTGCAACCAAGGGTTACTACATTTACTTTATTTTTTTTAAGCGATTTGGTTTTCATGCCTTACTTCTTCTGCAAACTCTTGTTGTATTCAACTATATTCTCATGTATGTAATCTAAAACCTCTTCTTTACCCGTTTTCTTTTCGGCAGAGGATATAAAATATCCCGGCATAAACTCCCAGGTAAGTAACATTTGTTTTTCAAAGTGTGCTATGTTCTTTTGTAACTCTGTTTTAGAAAGCTTATCAGTTTTAGTAAAGATAATACAAAAGGGTATTTCGTTTTCTGCCAGCCATTGCATAAACTGCGCGTCTATAGCTTGCAATGGCAAGCGTGAATCAATCAATACAAATAAACAGACTAAATTCTTTCTTTCGAGGATATAGAATGAGATAAACTTTTCAAACTCAACTCGGTCGGTTTTAGAAACCTTGGCATAGCCATAACCGGGTAAGTCAACTACATACCAGGCATTATTAATAAGGAAGTGATTAATGAGCCTTGTTTTACCGGGCTTAACAGATGTGTGCGCAATCTTCTTATTACACAGCATATTAATGAGCGAGGACTTCCCTACATTACTTCTTCCTATAAAAGCAAATTCGGGGAAATGTGTTTTAGGACATTTATCTACGTTGGTACTGCTTATGGCAAAATCTGCACTATTAACCTGCATGATTTCTGCTCTCTAATTCTTTCTTGTACGAATCTACGTGCCTTTGTTTTTTCGACTCATAAATGTCATTAATGCAAACCATAATACCCGTTTCTTCTACACCGCCAAAGTCTTTGTTAATAGCTGTTCCAAAAGTTTTCATGGTAGGGGATAAGTTCATGTAGGCGTTTACCAAAGGCGGGATATGCTCTCCCAATTCGCGCACGTGTTGGTTTAAAATCATGTGTCCGTCTTTATAGGGTAAGCCTTCTATGCTCTTTAGAAAAGCGGCTACTTTTGCGCTTCTTTTGTTGGGAGAAACTACCCTTTTTACAAAGGCGGTTACTCTTCTGCCTTTTACAGAGCGGATAGGCTTTACCATCTTTTCTTTGTCCGGAAAATAGTATTTCATAAAGGCAAGCAGCATATCGCGCGCTTCTTTATTAAAATGGGTGTACATGGTTACCTTACCAAAGAAATAATGACAATCGGGGTTATCAATAATAATAGCACCCAAACCATCCCACAGGTTATCTAAAGAAAACAACCCTTTCCTGAATTGCTCACCGGGCTGGTAACTGGGTTGCACAAAAGAACGCCCAAGCTCTATGGTCTTATCCAAATATTTATTATAAAAGGTTGGCGAGAATTTAAACAACTCGGTAGTAGCTAAATCTATTTGTCCGTTTTTATAACCTGCTTCTCTGCATTTAATATAACGATAAGCCCCCACAATTTCTTTATGCTCGGGGTTCCAAACCAACAATTGTTTGTATGGGTGAGAGGAAACATCATACTCATCAATATCCAAACTTTTGCCTGTGCCACCACCTGCATACCTAAAGGTGAGTTCGCGTAGGCGACCAATTTCCATCATGGTGTAAGGAGAATCATGATGGGTAATTACATATATCTCGTTATTGCCATTGTTGGTCTTACGTACAAATCGTTCAGGGGTAAGTTCATTTAAGATAAACTTACGGCTTACTTTATCTATAATAGGTTGCATCAACATAATCTCTCAGCTGCTATTTTCTACAAATATAAATTAATTAAACTCATTAATTAAATTAGAACTCCTTTTAAACAGTACTGTCATTGCGAGCGAAGCGCGGCAATCTCAAATTGTAATAGCGATTGCTTCGGTCGTACCTCCCTCGCAATGACAAAATTATTACTGTTTATCCCCATACTCCATTAAATACGCTTTAATAAAATCTTCCAAATCGCCATCCATTACGCCTTGCACATCGCTGGTTTCATAATCGGTACGTAAATCTTTTACCAATTTGTATGGGTGAAAAACATAGTTCCGTATCTGACTGCCCCACTCAATCTTTTTCTTGTTTGCTTCTACGGCTTGTCGGGCTTCATTGCGCTTACGCATTTCAATCTCGTATAATTGCGAGCGCAACATTTGCATGGCGCGTTCTCTATTGCCCAGCTGAGAGCGCTCTATCTGACACATAACCTGTATGCCCGTAGGCAAATGTTTTATTAATACTTTGGTTTCTACCTTGTTCACGTTTTGTCCGCCGGCACCACCAGAGCGGGCTGTACTTATTTCAATATCAGCCGGAGGGATGTTTATTTCAATTGTATCGTCAATAATGGGATATACATACACCGATGCAAACGAGGTGTGGCGCTTGGCATTGGCATCAAACGGAGAGATACGCACCAAGCGGTGCACCCCGTTTTCTCCTTTTAAATAGCCGTAGGCATAAGCCCCTTCTATTTGCAAAGAGACAGATTTAATACCCGCTGCATCCCCATCCTGATGGTCGTTTTCAGATACGGTGCAACCGTTCTTTTCTGCCCACATAATATACATGCGCATCAGCATAGCTGCCCAATCGCAGCTTTCGGTGCCACCTGCGCCCGCGTTTATTTCTACCACGCAGTTTAGCACATCTTCTTTGCCGCCCAGCATGTTTTTAAACTCCAGGCTCTCCAGCTTTTTGTAGGCAAGCTTAAATTGTTGTTCGGTTTCATCGGCGGTGGCTTCGCCTGCTTTATGAAACTCGTATAGGGTATTCACATCATCAACCAAACCCGTAAGTTGGGCGTAAGCGTTAGTCCAGTCTTTTTTAATTTTTATGGCGCGCAAAAGCTGTTCGGCCTTTTTGGCGTCGTTCCAAAAATCAGGTGCAAGGGTTTTTTCTTCTTCCTGAATTATTTCGTGAAGCTTACTGTCGATGTCAAAGATGCCTCCTCAACGCCCGCGAGCGCTCCAGAAGATCTTTCAACTGGTCTGATGTAAACATGGGGCGAAGATACAAATTAAACCTATCCTAAATCCTTTCCAAAGGAAAGGACTTGCGAGAGCGTGCTACTCCCTTTCCTTTGGAATTGCATAGCACTCAGCGAAGCCATAAAAAAACTAAAACGATGAGCTAAAGGGCTGGGGATAGGTGGGGCGTTACGGCGCTGTCACTGAACATTGAGCTTGTCGAAATGTGAATGAGGCGCCGTCGGGCTTTACGCGCTGCACGGCAGCTTGCTGTCAAATGCGTTAGCATTCAGCGATACCGATAAAAAACAATAAAAGACGCCGAGCTAATCCCTAACGCAAATTACTTACAAAACTTACGTATCATTTCGGGGGCATCTTGACTTCCTAATTCAAGTGCTTTCTTCCAATCTAAGCAAGCACCCTTATAATCTTTCAATTTGTATTTAGAATATCCTCTCAGAAAAGGATATCCAGAATAAATTGGGTCTAATTCAATTGCTTTTGTATAATCATTTATCGCGCCTTTATAATCTCTCATATTATGTTTGGCATCACCCCTTTTCCTATAAGTATCCGTTAATTCAAACCCCAATTCAATTGCTTTATTATAATCTTGTATAGCTCCTTTATAATCTCCAACATCGTTTTTAGTAGACCCTCTATAAACATAGGCATTGCCATCTTTGGGATTTAACTCTATTTCTTTTGTATAAATATTTATCTGGTCCTTTAAAGTTAAAGTGTCATCATCAGTTTGCTTATAATATCTTCCATGACCTTGCCCATAAAAATTAATACTCAGTAGAGATATAATTATAAGTAATAACTGTTTCATTTTTCAAAGCAAATATACTCAAAAAACAGCGCCCATAAAGCAAGAAATTAGAGCGTGTTGGATGCAGAGGTAGTCACTCCGAATATTGCGGTAGTTGCTTCCGGTGCTCAGGTAGCTACCTCCGTGCTTGAAGTAGCTACTTCAATGCTTGTACAAACTACCTCCGGTACTGTAGCAACTACTTCCGCGCTTGGAGTAGCTACTCCTATTGCAGTAGTAGCTACTTCAGCACCTGAAGTAGCTACCGCAGTTTCCCAAAAGACTACTTCAGGAACAAAGAAGGCAGGATTTACCTCCCCAACCCTGCATAAAAAGCATTGGGTATATGATATACCTTTTTGGTTGAGGTAATAACGGAGATAATATCAAAGCGGCAATCAAGTTCTATGTTGTTTTGCAAAATGTATTCGTGGGCGGCTTTAATTAGCTTTTGCTGCTTGTCTTTAGTTACAAAACTTTCGGGTGTACCAAAGGCATCGTTCTGGCGGGTTTTTACTTCGGCAATAATCAGCTCGTTGCCCTGTTGCGCAATAATATCAATTTCTAAATGTTTGTAGCGCCAGTTGGTGGCTAAAACGGTATAGCCTGCTTCTTTAAGAAACGCAGCCGCTTGTTCCTCGCCCGCTTTGCCCGTTTCTATAGTTTTTGGCATAAATTTTGTTTTTATCAAATGTACTGTTAATTTAGCTCCCTCAAATTAAAACTTTAATAACCAAAACATGAAAAAATTAAAACTATTTGTAGCTGCTATTGCCCTTTCTACTGCCTCTTTTGCTCAGTTTGAAGGTACTATTGAGTTTAGAATGGAAACTAAGAAAGATACTACTACCAACATTTACTACATAAAAGGAGAAAATGTGAAACTTGACCAGATTGGTAAAAAATCGGGCAAGGTAGAAGGTAGCTTTGTATTTGATTTGAAAGAGAAAAAGATAAAATTCGTTAACCCTGCACGTAAAGTTTGGGGCGACCATAAATCTGAAACACCGCCAAGTATTAAAGGTACTTGTGTGGTTACCAAAGGACATGATATGAAAACAGTTTGCGGTAAAAAATGTGCAGACTGGACAGTGAAAAACACCGACGAGAACACGCAAATTGTGTATTGGATTTCTACCGATAATTTCGGGTTCTTTGCACCGCTTGTTTCTTTATGGAACCGCAAAGACAAACAATCTGTTTACTTTAACCAGATTAAAGATTTGCCAAAAGGTGCTATGCCTATGTTAAGTATTGAAACTGATTTAACCGGTGCACAAATAAGCAAATTAGAAGCTATTAAGGTTGAGAAAAAAGTTATTGAAGCATCTCAAATTTCTGTGCCTGCTGATTATAAAAAGTTCGAACAATAAGCTTCATCGCTAAAAAATGAAACCTTGTCGAATGGCAAGGTTTTTTTATGCGCCAATGTTTTATTTATAATCGTTCTAAATTACATAAATGGTAGAAAAAATCTATATACACATACATCTTGAATGCAATCTTCTATTAAATTTGCGCCCATTGTAATGGGTTTGTCATTACAGTGTCATTCGTAAAAAATATGATGAAAAATATGTCCCGTAACGCTCTTAACTTCTTGTTTGGGTTGATTTTAGTGAGTTTTGTCAGCATAAACCACGCCTCAGCAGCCGACGGAAAAACAGTATTTAAACAAAATTGTGCGGTTTGTCACGCATTAACAGACACAAAAATTACAGGACCGGGATTAAAAGGAGTTGCCGACCGTATTCCTAAAGGCGAGTGGCTTTTTAATTGGATTAAAAACAATGAAAAGGTAATTAAAAGCGGAGATGCTTATGCAGCTAAAATTTTAAAAGAAAATGGCAATGCAGCCATGACTGTTTTTGAAAACCTAAGTGATGATGAAATTAAAGCGGTTGAAGCATACATCTTAAACCCTCCGGTTGAGGTTAAGCCAACTGCTGCAGCAAATACTGCAGGTGGTGCTGAAAATAACGAAGAAGAAAAAGGAGTTAACCCGCTTTACATAATTTTAGCGGTAATGGTAATTTTGGCTATCTTAATCGGTATCCTCCGCAGCGTTCGTTTATCCTTACAAAATGTTACCAATGCAAAAGAAGGGCAGCCTGAGATTGAGCCTGCTTCTTTTACAGAAGAAAGCAAAAATTGGTTAGGTAATAACCGCCGTTTTGTTGCGGTGTGTTTAATTGTACTATCCTGCATAGGTATGAAGAGCTGTTGGAACTCATTATTCCGCGTAGGTGTTTATTACGATTGGCAAACAGGTAAAGGATATCATCCTGAACAACCTATTAAATTCTCTCATAAAATTCATGCGGGTGATAATGCCATTGCTTGTCAGTATTGCCACAACTCGGTTGAAAAATCACGTCACGCAGGTATTCCTACCGTAAACATTTGTATGAATTGCCACAAAGGAATTCAGGAAGGTGCAGTTACGGGCACTAAAGAAATTTCTAAAATATATGCTGCAGCGGGTTTCGACCCAAAAGCCGGCACCTACGATGTTAGCAAACAAAATCCAATAGAGTGGATAAAAGTTCACAACCTGCCGGACCATGTTTATTTTAACCACTCTCAGCACGTGGTAGTTGGTAAAATAGAATGTGCTCAGTGTCATGGCAACGTAAAAGAAATGACCACTGTTGAACAAAAATCTCCTCTAACCATGAAATGGTGTATTGAGTGCCACCGCAAAACAGAAGTGGCTATGGCTGGCAATGCATACTACGACAGACTGCACGAGGCATTGAAAGAAAAATATAAGAAAGAGCACCTTAACACATTTACCGTTGCGCAAATGGGCGGTATAGAGTGTGCTAAGTGTCATTATTAATTTTAATTAGAACGATTATTTCTCGATATAATGGGTACAAATAAAAAGTATTGGAAAGGATTATCGGAGCTAAACGAAAGTCCGGAATTTTTAAAACACCAACAAAACGAGTTTGTTGAGGACCTTCCGATGACGGAAACCTTAAATGGTGAAGGTACTACCAGTCGCCGCGACTTTTTAAAGGTGGTAGGTTTTACCACTGCCGCTGCTGCTCTTGCTTCTTGCGAAACGCCTGTTATTAAATCTATTCCTTATGTTGTAAAACCTGAAGATGTTACTCCGGGTGTTGCCAACTTCTATGCTTCTACTTTCTATGATGGTCATGACTTTGCCCCTGTTCTTGTAAAAACACAAGAAGGTCGCCCTATTAAAATTGAAGCGAATGACTTACTTAAAAAACATAGCGAAGGAACAACTGCCCGTACACAGGCTTCTGTTCTTGGTTTATATGACAGCGCACGTTTAACAGCTCCTTATGCAAAAGGCGCTGAAACTGATTGGAAAAGTGTGGATGCTGCTATTGGTAAGTCTTTAGCAGATGCTGCTGCAGGCGGAAAAGAAATTGCTATTTTATCTTCTACTATTATTTCTCCTTCTACTCATTCTGTACTGGCTGAATTCACAGCTAAATATCCTACTGCAAAAGTTTATCATTACGATTCGGTTTCTTATTCAGCTCTACGTGAAGCAAACGAAAAAGTATTTGGTAAAAAGGTAACCTCTACTTACGATTTTCATAAAGCCAATAAAGTAGTAGTAGGTGTTGCTGCTGACTTTTTAGGAACCTGGCTTGCACCGGCTGTTTTCTCTACAGCTTATGCTAAGAACAAAAAGGTTAGTCCTGAAAAACCGGAAATGGTTAAGCACTACCAGTTTGAATCTAACTTATCGCTTACAGGTGCTAACGCCGATGAGCGTTACATGATTAAGCCTTCTGAAATTGGTAAAACAATTGTTGCCTTATATAATGAAGTTGCCAAAGCAACCGGAAACACAGCTGTTTCTGCCAGTGCAAGCATTGCTTCAAATCCTGATGCGCAAAAAGCCATTGCTAAAATTGCAAAAGAATTAGCTGTAGCTAAAGGTCAGTCTTTAGTTGTTTGCGGATTAAACGATACAGATACGCAAGTATTGGTTAACGGCATTAACAAAATGCTTGATAACTATGATAAGACTGTAAGCTATGAGCATCATTTAAATTTAAAGAAAGGTGATGATAAAGAATTAGCAACCCTTATTGCTAATATGAATAGCGGAAAAACAGGCGTAGTTATTACTTATAATAGCAATCCTATTTATACAGCCCCTGCTAAAACAGGTTTTGCCGCGGCTTACAAAAAAGTTCCTGTTAAAATATCTTTCGCACAAACATTAGATGAAACAGCTCAGTTGGCAGATTATGTTTGCCCCGACCATAACTGGTTAGAATCATGGGGCGATGCAAACCCTGTGCGCGGACATTATTCTTTACAGCAACCTACTATCAACCCGATATTCTCTCAGCCCCGTTACCAAGGTACTCGTCAGGCACAAGATACTTTATTGAAATGGGCAGGCGTTAAAACTGATTACTTAACTTACTTACAAGCATACTGGCAAAACCATGTTTATCCAATGCAGGCTAAGTATGGCGACTTTTATAGCTTCTGGAGCAATACCTTGCATGATGGTTTATTGCATGTACATTTTGCAAAAGCTGTTGAACCTGCTGTCATTGAGCCAATGGCTAAAGACAGTTCAGGTAAACCTTTAATGACTGGTGTTGCTGCTGTTATTGCAGATTCCTTAGGATTACAAAAAGAAGAGAAGAAAGAAAAAGTAGAAGAGAAAAAAGTAATTGCCGAAGAAGAGAAAAAATTACCTGATGTTGATTATAACGCAGCAGCGGCAAAAGCAACTGCATCTAAAGGTGGGACATGGGAAATTACAGTTTATGAAAAAGTTGCTTTAGGTAATGGTAATCAAAGTAACAACCCTTGGTTGCACGAATTACCGGATCCTATCTCTAAAGTAACTTGGGATAACTACATTACCATGCATCCTGAAGATGTTCACGAGCAAAAGTTCGGAGAAATGTTACGTCAGGACGTTGATGGAAGCATCGCTACCTTAACCGTAAACGGTGTTGCAGTAGAATTACCTGTTTACCCGCAACCCGGTCAGGCAAAAGGAACCATTGGTGTTGCTTTAGGATACGGACGTAAAGTACCTTCTTATAAAGTAGCTAAAGAAGCAGGCTTAGAAGGCGGTGCAAATGCATTTGAGTTCTTATCTGTTACTAACGATACGATACAAAATATATCTTCAGAAGTAAGTATTGCGACTACGGATAAAATCCATCAGTTTGCTGCCACACAAATACATCATACTATTATGGGTCGCGAAGAACAAATCCTTCGTGAAACAAGTTTAGCTCAATATAAAGAAGACGCTGCCTCTAATAATCCAAAAGCTTATATCCATACCAATCAGGGCGAAAGACCTATTGAAGAAGTTGATTTGTGGGCTGCGCATCCACGCCCCGGTGTTAAGTGGGGTATGGTTATCGATATGAATACCTGTATAGGATGTGCCGCTTGTGTGGTAGCTTGTACGGCAGAAAATAACGTTCCTACTGTTGGTAAAGATCAGGTACGTCGCACACGCGATATGGCTTGGTTGCGTATCGACCGTTACTATACTTCTGACATGACTCGTAAAAGAGCTGAAGAAGAGCATATTGGCGGACGTACCATGTATTTAGATATGGAAAATCCTTCTGTTAATCCGAAGGTTACTTTCCAACCTATCATGTGTCAACACTGTAATCACGCACCTTGTGAAACAGTTTGTCCGGTGTTAGCTACCAATCATAGTACAGAAGGCCTGAACCAAATGACTTATAACCGTTGTATTGGTACTCGTTACTGCGCTAACAACTGTCCGTTTAAAGTTCGTCGTTTCAACTGGTTTAACTACCAAGGCAATCCTGATTATGCAGATATTAACCCTGCACAGCAAGATTTAGGCCGTATGGTTTTAAATCCGGATGTGGTAGTACGTGGTCGTGGTGTGATGGAAAAATGTTCTATGTGCCAACAACGTTTACAGGCAGGTAAGTTAGAAGCTAAAAAAGCAGGTCAGCCTATAAAAGACGGAGCTATTAAAACGGCTTGTCAACAGGCTTGTCCTACAAACGCGATATCTTTTGGTGATTTAAATGATAAGGAATCTCAGGTTACTAAAGACAGAGAAAATGAACGTAACTATTTCTTATTAGAAGAAGTAGGTATTAAACCGACAGTTTCTTATTTGGTGAAAGTTCGTAATCAGGAAGAGAAAATTACTTTAGAAGCTGAAGAAGAAAAGGAAGAGGGAGAAAGCCATAAAGAAGAGAAAAAAGAAGAAGCACACTCATAAGTATAAAAATTCAGAATAAGGATTAAAAATTATAAAAGGTATGCACTCAGAATCGCAAATAAGGGTCCCACTAATTTTAGGTAAGAAAACTTACGCTCAAATTACGGACGATATCATCAGACCTGTAGAAGGTAAAGCCAACAAGTATTGGTATATGTTATTTACCGTTGCTTGTCTTACTTTTTTATGGGGTTTAGGTTGCCTTGCATACACTGTAGGTGTTGGTATCGGTGTTTGGGGTTCTAATAATGGTGTTGATTGGGCTTGGGATATTACAAACTTTGTATGGTGGATTGGTATTGGTCACGCCGGCACGTTAATTTCCGCTGTGCTATTATTATTCCGTCAGAAATGGCGTTTAGGTATTAACCGTTCTGCAGAGGCGATGACAATCTTTGCCGTTATGTGTGCTGCTATCTTCGTATTATTTCACACAGGTAGGGTTTGGTTAGATTATATGTTATTTCCTCTTCCTAACCAATTTGGTTCTTTGTGGCCAAACTTTAACTCACCTTTACTTTGGGACGTATTTGCGGTATCAACTTACTTCACCATCTCTTGCGTATTCTGGTACATCGGTTTAATTCCTGATTTTGGAACTATCCGCGATAGAGCTATCAACCCGATGGTAAAAAAAGCATACAATTTATTAGCTTTTGGTTGGGGTGGAAGTGCCCGCCATTGGAGCCGTTTCGAAGAGGTATCTTTAGTGTTAGCGGGTCTTTCTACACCACTTGTATTCTCGGTTCACTCCATAGTATCATTTGACTTTGCTACATCAATCCTTCCGGGTTGGCACACAACTATCTTCCCTCCTTATTTCGTATCCGGTGCGGTATTCTCTGGTTTTGCTATGGTGTTAACTTTAATGTTAATCGTTAGAAAAGTATATAATTTGCAAGCATATATTACAGTAAAACACGTTGAATATATGAACATTGTAATCATCGTTACAGGTTCTATAGTAGGCGTGGCTTACTTAACAGAGTTATTTATCTCTTGGTATGGTGGCGTTGAATTTGAGCAATACGCTTTCCTTAACCGTGCAACCGGACCATACTGGTGGGCTTATGCAGCCATGATGACTTGTAACGTAGTTTCTCCGCAATTATTCTGGTTCAAGAAAATTCGTACAAGCTTAGTGGCAACCTTCATCCTTTCCATTGTGGTAAATATCGGTATGTGGTTTGAACGTTTTGTAATTATCGTGCCAACACTTTGCCGTACATTCTTACCTTCTACTTGGAATATGTATCACCCGACTTTTGTTGACATCGGTATATTTACAGGAACAATAGGTATGTTCTTTACATTCTTCTTATTATTCTCAAGATTCTTCCCGGTAATTGCACAAGCTGAATTGAAAACAATATTGAAAATTTCAGGTGAGTCGCAAAAGAAAGAAGTGGCTGAACACGCACATGAACCTGCTCCAACTCACACACATTAATAGTTAAGATTTATCAAGATATGGCAGCAACAATAAGCAAACAAATTATCCACGGCATCTACGATGATGAGGTGCCTTTGCTGGAAGCCTGCAAAAAGTTAAAAACTGCAGGAATAAAAATAAAGGATGTTTTTACTCCTTTTCCTATACATGGAATTGACCCTATAATTGGTGTTCCGCGTACCCGTTTAGCTATATGTGCTTTTATTTACGGCTTAACAGGTTTAGGATTGGCTACATTAATGATGTGGTACATGATGGTAAGCGATTGGCCTACTGATGTGGGTGGAAAACCAAACTGGGCTTATTACTTTAACATACCTGCATTTATTCCTATTACTTTTGAATCTACAGTGTTTTGTGCAGGACACGGAATGGCATTGACTTATTTATTGCGCTGTATGTTGGTACCGGGTGCAAAAGCAAAAAACCCTGACCCTCGCACTACAAATGATAAGTTCATGATTTATTTAGAATTGAATGATGAACAAACTCCAAAAGCAGAAGCTCTTTTACGTGAAGCAGGTGCAAGCGAAATAAATCATAAAGGAACAATAACTGAAAAATTGCCTTACTAATTAAAGATAAATTTAAGAGATGAACTTTACAAAAATTATAAATCTTAAAACTCTTGCAGTAGGAGCTATTGTTGGTGTTATGGCTTTTGGCTTTACATCATGCAAAAATGCTCCTAACAGTCCAGGTTATGAGTATATGCCGGACATGTACCGTTCTCCTGCATTAAAATATTATAATACGCATGTGCTTAATGGTGATACTTTGCAAAGTGCTATGAAACCTGTTGCAGGTACTATTGCGCGTGGTTGTATGCCGGGTATTCCTGCGGGGATGGATTATGAAAAAGCAGGTATGTATCTTAAAAATCCGATTGTATTTAACGATGCTGTGCTAAAGGATGGAGAAGCCATTTACGGTAAGTTTTGTGTTCATTGTCATGGGGACGCTGGTAAAGGAGATGGTAAAGTAGGTTTAAAATTACCAGGCGCACCTCCTGCTTATGATGGAACATTAAAAAATCTTCCGGAAGGAAAAATGTTTTATTCAATTACAAATGGAAAAGGCTTGATGGGTTCTCATGCCAGTCAGTTAAGTGTGGAAGAGCGTTGGAAAGTAATTTACTATGTACAAAAATTGCAAGGACATACACCCGGGCAACCTATAGTTGCAGATTCTGCTAAAACAGAAACAGCGCAAGTTGTAAAACCTGCAGGAAAGAAAGAAGAAAAAAAACAAAATAAGATTTAAGAGGATATGAGTAATTTGAATTTTACATTTCCGCAAAAAGCTAAAACATTTACCTATATATTAATGGGTATTGGGCTTGTGTCAATTATTGCGGCTTTTATTTGCGACAAACCTGTTGTGGCTGATGAACATTATAATCATACTCGAACTTGGGCAAATATTTTAATCAGTTCGTTTTTCTTTATGGCTATTGGATTAGCTGCGGCTTTCTTTTTAGGATTACAATATGCTGCGGAAGCGGGTTGGGCAACTACCGTTAAACGCATTATAGAAGCTGTTGCTTGGTTCTTACCTTGGGGTCTTAGCTTTATGATGCTTATGTTTATACTTGGTCAGTTTGGTATACATAACCTATATGCTTTCTTTGACAAAGAAGTTATTGCACACGATGTAAAGATACAAGCTAAGATGGGGTATTTTGGTTGGTTTTGGTGGTTACGCACTATTCTTTATATGATAGGCTGGTTATACTTTACTAATAAACTTCGTAAAAACTCTTTAGAAGCGGATAATTCAACGGATGATTCACATCACTGGAAAAATGTAAAATTAGGTGCATGGTTTATGGTTTTGTTTGCCGTTACTTCATCTACTTCATCTTGGGACTGGTTAATGAGTTTAGATATCCATTGGTTTTCTACTTTGTTTGGTTGGTATATATTCTCAGGTATGTGGATTAGCTCAATTATAGCCATGATACTGATTATTATTTACCTTAAAAGATTAGGTTATTTAGACTTTGTTACTGAAAGTACGGTACATGATTTAGGGAAATGGATGTTTGCCATTTCTTTCCTTTGGACGTATTTATACTTCTCTCAGTTTATGCTTTATTGGTATGCTGATATTCCTGAAGAGATTATTTATTTCCAACAACGTTGGGAGCATTTTAAACCACTTATGTGGACGGTGTTCTTTATCAATTTTGCTTGCCCTATGATTATGCTAATGAGTCGTGACAGCAAGCGTAACTTTTGGTTCTTAACCTTTGTAGGCTTCGTAATTTTTGTAGGACATTATTTAGATGTGGTAATGATTGTTATGCCCGGCACAGTTGGTAAACACTGGACTGGTTTAGGTTGGATGGAGATAGGAACCTTTTTAGGATTTTTAGGATTGTTTATTCATGTTGTGTTTAACAACTTAACTAAACGACCACTGATGGTGAAAAATCACCCTTTTTTAAAAGAGTCTTTGCACCACAGTATTTAATAAATTAAATAAAATAGAAATAAATTTAAAAACAAAATAAAATGACACTGTTATATATATTAGCTTTTGTTTTGCTTTGCATAGCATTAAATCAATTATTCCGTGTGTTTGAGTTATCACGTGATTTGCGTGGCGAGCAGCTTTATAAAACGCATGATAGCGATAACAAGTTTAATGGTAGAGCTATGTTGTTATTTATGTTTGCTTTTTTTGCTTTTTTTCTATGGCAAATAGACCAGTATTATTATAGGATTTTACCTAAATCAGCTTCTGAACATGGAGATAAAATTGACGCTTTATTAAACGCTAACTATGCATTAGTCATTCTTGTGTTTTTTGTAGTAAACGGATTCTTATTTTTCTTTGCTTGGAAATATCATGGGACAAAAGACAGAAAAGCAGAATACATTTTACACAACAACAAGTTAGAAATGTTATGGACAACAGTACCTGCCATAGCGCTTGCTTTTATAATCATTTTTGGATTAAAATACTGGAATGAGATTATGAAGCGAAACAATGATCCTAATCCTTTAAAAATAGAACTATATGCCAAACAATTTGATTGGACTGCTCGCTATGCAGGGAAAGACAATCAATTTGGAATAGATGATTATATGCAAATTAATGGAAGTAATCCTGTTGGACTTGATACAAATGATGCACGTTGCCATGATGATATTTTAGTCAAAAATGAATTTCATATCCCGGTTGGTAAGGAAGTTGTTTTTCAATTCCGTTCTCGTGATATTATACATAGTGCTTTTATGCCTCACTTCCGCGCACAAATGAATTGTGTGCCCGGGCAAATAACTTCTTTCCGTTTTAAACCAACTATTACAACTGCTGAAATGCGTAAAGATGCGCACGTAAAAAGAAACATTGATGAGATTAATGGTATGCGTGCTAAAAAGGGAGAAGACCCTATTGAATTTGACTACTTGGTATTATGCAATAAAATATGTGGGGCATCTCACTATAATATGCAAATGAAAATTGTGGTAGAAAGTGAAGCGGATTTCAATGCGTGGTTAGCAAAACAACCAACACGTAAACCAACAGCTCAGAAATAAAATTTAAGTAAACATTAATTAAAGGCAAATGGAACATCATACACACGCCGGAGTATTAGAAGGGCATAATTTACACGATCATGCACATGCGCATGACGACCATGACCACCACCAAACTTTTGTTCAAAAGTATGTGTTTAGCATGGATCACAAAGTTATCTCTCGTCAGTTTTTAATTACTGCCGTTATCATGGCAGTTGTTGCGATGGTAATGTCAATTATATTCCGTTTGCAATTAGCATGGCCCGGAGAAAAATTTGCTTTCATCGAAGCTATGATGGGTAAAAAATGGGGTAAAGACGGGATTCTTGACCCTAATGCTTATTTAGCTTTAATCACGATACATGGAACTATCATGGTGTTCTTTGTGCTAACAGGTGGTTTGAGTGGAACCTTTGCAAACCTTTTAATACCCTTGCAGATTGGCGCAAGAGATATGGCATCAGGTTTCTTAAATATGCTTTCATATTGGTTCTTTTTTGCTTCAAGTATTGTTATGTTATCGTCTTTATTTATTGAAGATGGCCCTGCATCTGCCGGTTGGACAATTTACCCTCCACTATCTGCATTACCCGAAGCTATACCGGGTTCTAAATTAGGTATGACACTTTGGTTGGTATCTATGTCTTTATTTATTGTGTCATCTTTATTAGGGGGGTTAAATTATATTATAACCATTATCAACCTTCGTACTAAAGGGATGAAAATGACGCGTATGCCTTTAACTATGTGGGCACTTTTAATCACGGCTATATTGGGTGTATTATCTTTCCCTGTATTATTTTCTTGTGCTTTGTTATTGATTTTTGACCGCTTATTAGGAACAAGTTTCTATTTATCTGACATCTACATTGGTGGCAGACCACTGGAACAAGCAGGTGGTAGTCCTATTTTATTCGAGCATTTATTCTGGTTCTTAGGCCACCCGGAGGTTTACATTGTATTATTGCCTGCATTGGGTATTACTTCAGAAATTATTGCAACCAACTCTCGTAAACCTATTTTTGGTTACCGTGCTATGATTGGTTCTATGTTGGCTATCGGATTCTTATCTTTTATTGTTTGGGGGCATCATATGTATATGACAGGTATGAATCCTTTCTTAGGTTCTGTGTTCGTATTTACAACGTTATTAATTGCCATTCCTTCTGCGGTAAAAGCCTTTAACTACATTACCACTTTATGGAAGGGTAATATACGGTTTACTCCGGCTATGTTGTTTTCAATAGGATTGGTTTCATCATTTATCACAGGTGGTGTAACAGGAATTATTCTTGCCGATTCTACACTTGATATCACTATACACGATACCTATTTTGTGGTAGCTCACTTTCACATTGTAATGGGGCTTTCGGCTATATTCGGGATGTTTGCCGGAGTTTACCATTGGTTTCCTAAAATGTTCCTTCGGATGATGAATAAGAAATTAGGTTATCTGCATTTTTGGGTAACTTTTGTTGGGGCTTACGGTGTATTCTTCCCGATGCACTTCTTGGGAATGAGCGGTGTGCCACGTCGTTATTACACAAACAGCAACTTTCCGCTTTTTGATAATCAGGTTGACATAAACCAACTGGTTACTTACTTCGCTATTTTTGCCGCATTTGGACAGGTTATTTTCTTGATAAACTTCTTCTATAGTATGTTCCGCGGAGAGAAATCTCCTCAAAACCCTTGGGGTTCTAACACACTTGAGTGGACTACCCCTATGGCTCATGTGCACGGAAACTGGCCCGGTGCTTTACCCGAAGTACACCGCTGGCCTTATGATTATAGTAAGCCGGGGCATGAACATGATTTTGTTCCGCAAACAGTTCCTTTAGGACCTGATGAGCATGATGGTGGAGAACACTAATAGATTTTGAAAAAGAATAAAAATTAAATCCTCTGCTTAGCAGGGGATTTTTTCTATCAAATACTTATACAATATGACATTTAAACAGCGCTTACGATTTTATTTTATTGGTTTTGGCATGGGTTTGCTTGTATTGGCTGTGGTTTTAAACAGGAGGGGCTGCAAAGGGCTAAATGTAAACGCGCAAAAAGTAGAACAGCTATCCTATCAAAAGTGGGAGATAAGCGATGCCATGCGCTGCAAACTAAAATGTGCAGGCTTTGCTAGCGACAGTTTGTTTTTAAAAGATGTGCTAACCTGCCACGTAAACTACGGCGAAAGCAGCGTACACGAAAAGCCTTGCGGTAAATACGTGTTAGAATCATCTTCAAAAAGCGCAGCCAGTTATACCCTGTTGGTTGCCGATTGCAACAACACCAGTAAGCTGCTGGATGTTACTACCAAGAATGCTTGTAACTGTAAGTAGGTTAAATCCTAATGCTGCACGATTACCTTTTTAACTATACTCTGCCCACCGCCGCTAACGCTAATAAGATAAACGCCGTTGCTTAAACTACCTGCTTCAATAGTAGCATCCTCTCCCTTTTGAGAGATTAATATCGGAGTAATTTCATTACCAACCACATCAAACATTTTTATGTTTAAAGCCTCGCCACCACTATGTGGTAATGATACCTGAAAGCTGCCTGAAGTAGGGTTGGGGCAAATGGTTATTTCATTATCTCTTATTACTTTTATTAAGCTTGTAGTATTGTTCATAATGGTTACCTCACGTATAACATTATTATAGGCATCGGCCATATACAAATTACCCATAGCATTAATGGTTACTCCCTTTGGATTATGCAATTCTGCAGAGGTAGCCTGTCCCCCGTCTCCACTATATCCTTGATTCGCAAGTGTACCGGCACCAGTGGTAACTCCAGCAATAGTTGTTATTATACCTGCGGTATTAACTTTTCGTATAAGACTATTTCCATTATCAGCAATATAAACATTACCCATTGCATCTGCAGCTACCTTTGCAGGTGAGTATAATTCCGAGGAGGTAGCTGGTATATTATCACCATTATACCCGGCATTCCCAGTGCCAGCTAATGTACTGATTACACCTAATGTATTTACTTGGCGTATACGATGATTATGAGTATCTGCAATATATATGTTACCAACTGCGTCTACTGTTAAGCCATATGATGAGTTTATTTTTGCAGAAGTTGCCTGCCCACCATCTCCACTATAACCTGCTGTACCCGTGCCTGCTATAGTAGTTATAATACCTGATGTGTTAATTTTTCGTATCCGAAAATTTGCATGATCAGCTATATATAAATTGCCCGTCACATCTATTGTTATACTCATTGGATATTGCAATTCCGCAACGCTTGCAAGGCCACCATCCCCACTAAAACCTGCAATGCCAGTTCCTGCAAAGGTGCTTATAATTCCCAAAGTATTTACCTTTCTTATACGACTATTTGAGAAATCTGTAATATATAAATTACCTTCAGTATCAATTGCTACGTCTGTTGGTGTATTTAATTCTGCTGCAGTGGCCGCACCTCCATCTCCTGCATAACCCTTGATACCATTACCTGCCAAAGTAGTAATAACTCCAGTTGTACTTACCTTGCGAATCCGCATATTAGTTGTATCAGCTATGTACATATTTCCGATTGCATCAAATGCAACTCTGAATGGGTAGTTTAATTCTGCGTTAGTTGCCTGCCCACCATCGCCGCTATAACCTGCTGTTCCATTACCCACAACGGTAGTAATTATTTGCGCCCCAGCATTCAAACAAAACGCTAAGATTATAAGAGTAATTAATTTTTTCATGAGTTAATATTTAATATCAAAGATATAAATTTCTTCCAATAAACTTGTTTTAGACTAATACGCTTTGGCACCATTTTGAACATTTTTTTGTTAAAACTGACCGCTTATCGAAAAAGTGCTACCGTTTAAAAAGTTCTTAGGCTTTTTTGTTTTTTTTGGTTATATCTTTGTTAGTCCAAGCTGGAAAAACGTTTCCCTGAGTCAGAAAAACAATTCTCCAAGTCGGAAAAACGTTTCTCTGAGTTGGAAAAACAATTCTCCGAATCAGAAAAATGTTTCTACAGGTTAGAAAAACAATTCTCTGAGTCGAAACACACCGTTTCCGAGTTGAAACGTACCGAATCTGACTTGAAACGTACTGATTCCGATTCGGAATGGACTGTCCCCTAAGCGTTAGGGATGGCAGCAAGCTGCCATGCAGCGCGAACAGCCCGACGGTGGTAAACCGCCGGAATGCCCCAATACTACTTCGTTAAATTCTTAAAGTAATCAAAGATTAAGCGTATACCCACACCTGTGCCACCTTTGGTGCGGTAGGCATCTCGCGCGGCAAGAAACGCAGGGGCAGCAATATCAAAATGCATATACGGGTAGTCGGTGTACTTTACCAAAAACCTGCCCGCAGTGATAGCACCCGCAAAAGGTCCGCCAATGTTTTTTCTATCAGCAATATCCGATTTTAAAAGTTCATCGTACTCTTCCCAAAAAGGAAACTCGGCCAAACGCTCGTGTACTCTGTCTCCGCTTTCTTTTAATTGATTCTTCATTTTATCAGAAACCGTACCCATACACACAATACCCTGCGGACCAATAGCAGCGGCAGCGGCGCCAGTAAGGGTAGAGAATTCAAAAGCGGCTAATGGTTTATATTTTTTAGCGTAACTCAGCGCATCGGCTAAAATCATACGTCCTTCGGCATCGCTGTTAAGCATCTCAACGGTAGAGCCATCGTGCATGGTAATAATATCTCCGGGTGCAAAGGCATTAAAGCCCGGGCGGTTATCGGTTGCAGGCACAAGTGCTATTACATGCACTTTTAATTTGGCTTTGGCAATGGCATACATCAAACAACCAACAGCTGCACCACCTGCCATGTCGCATTTCATGGTATCCATACCTGCGGTTGGCTTAATGCTTAGTCCGCCGGTATCATATACAACGCCTTTACCCACCAATACATATGGTTGCTTATTAATAGCACCTTTTGGTTTGTATTCCATAATGCTGAAAGTAGGCGGGTCAACACTGCCTTGGTTTACAGAAAGCAAACCACCCATTTTTAGCGAAGTAATTTTTGACTTATTTAATACCTCAACACTAAAACCTGCTTCTTTGCCCATCTTTACAAAGGCATTGGCAAGGTCGTTTGCGTTTAATATGTTCACAGGCTCGTTTACTAAATCGCGGGCTTTGCAGGTAGCCTCGGCAACAATGTTTATTTCTTCCAAATGATGTTCGGTAACATCTTTTGCATGAACAAATAAAGTATGTAGTGTATTCTTTTCTTTTTCTGCTTTGGTTTTGTGTTTAATAAACTGGTAGTTGCCCAATAGCATTCCCTCAATAAAAGCAAGAGTGAATTTTTTATCTAAGTCGGAAGTAATAATTACGGAAGTCTTTTTAAGTTCGTTCAATCCGCCTGTAACCGTATTAGCTGTGCGGCGCAGGGCTTCTTTTTGTTTTGCGCTTTCTTTCTTATCATCTGTAAGCACAACAAATACAATGCGTGTAAACTGATTAACAGCTACAAACTTTTTCTCGTCTTTAATTTGTTTTTCAATGTAAGTAACCTGTTCGGCAGTTAAACCATATTCGCTTTTGTTTTTAAATGATTTGCCGAGGATAATTAAGTTATCGTCTTTAAGTACCGATGTTTTTAAGATTGAAGTCATATTATACGTAATTTTGAACTGCTAAATGTAACTGAAATATCTCTTATTGATGCAAACAGATAAACTTTTAACGCGCGCTTTAAACTTAGAGTTTCTAAGTATAGAAGAAGGTGTTTTTCTTTTTGAGAACGCTGCCCTTGCCGACCTGATGTTTACGGCCAATGAAATACGTAAACTAAAAAAAGGCGACAATAAAATTGTAACCTGGCAGATAGACCGAAATGCCAATACTACCAATGTATGTATTGCCAATTGTAAGTTTTGCAATTTCTACCGCATACCGGGTCATGCAGAGAGTTATGTTACTACTATACCAGAATACAAGAAGAAGATAGATGAGTTGTTTCGTTATGGCGGGGACCAACTATTATTACAAGGCGGGCATCATCCTGATTTAGGTTTAAGTTTTTATGTGAATTTGTTTAAGGAGTTGAAGAGCCTTTATCCGCAATTGAAATTACATTCACTGGGTCCGCCGGAGATTGCACATATAACTAAGTTAGAGAAAAGCACACATACTGAAGTATTGAAAGCTTTAATAGACGCTGGTTTGGATAGTTTACCCGGGGCAGGAGCAGAGATATTAAATGACAGAGTAAGAAGATTAATATCTAAAGGCAAGTGTAACGGTAGAGAGTGGTTAGATGTGATGCGTGCAGCGCATAAGCTAAACTTAACCACTTCTGCCACCATGATGTTTGGACATGTAGAAACCATTTACGAACGCTTTGAACATTTGGTTTGGTTACGTGAAGTGCAAAGCGAGAAACCAAAAGATGCCAAAGGCTTTTTAGCTTTTATTCCATGGCCTTTTCAGGATGAAGGAACTCTTTTGCAGCGCTTAAAGAACATTCGTAACCATGTGAGTTCAGAAGAATACATACGTATGCTTGCACTTAGTCGTATTATGTTGCCTAATATCGAAAACATACAGGCATCTTGGTTAACCGTGGGTAAAGAAACCGCCCAACTTTGTTTACAAGCAGGCGCCAACGATTTCGGCTCTATTATGCTGGAAGAAAATGTAGTATCGGCTGCAGGTGCACCACATCGCTTTACCTATAAGACTATACAAGACGCTATTAAAGAAGCAAGCTACACCCCTCAGCTTCGTGGACAACAATATAACTTTAGAGAGTTGCCTGCTGATATAGAAGAGCAGGTAGTAAATTATTAAGACTATTCCGCTTAATTAATCACCATCTGAAAAGGAAGCCTTGCCTGCACACCTTTAGCTTTTATAATGGTTTGAGCATATTCTAAGTAATCGTAAAACACACCTAAACGTTGTCGCAGTACTTTAATTTCCTCTTCGTCTTTTTTACCATGCAGTAATTCTTTTAACGGGTCTTTTTGTCTTGGTAATTGCAGCAACTCATATTCATCTTCTTTTAAATTACCTTTTGTAGCCGCATATTTAATGGCATCGTTTATGCCACCCAAAGCATCTACTAATTTAATACCTAAAGCATCTACACCGCTCCATACACGTCCTTGTCCAATACTATCCACATCTGCCTGTGTCATCCCACGTCCTTCAGCAACACGTTTGGTAAAGGTGCTGTATACCTGTTCTACACCCTTTTGTATATAAGCAGCTTCTGTTTCGGTTGCTGACCTATATAAACTTCCTAAATCGCTATGCTTGTTGGTATTTACCGTATCTATATGAATGCCTAATTTATCAGAGAATAGTTTTTGTGCATTAGGCATTAAACCAAATACACCTATAGAGCCCGTAATGGTATTAGGCTGTGCAAATATATAGTTGGCCGCGCAGGAAATATAATACCCGCCCGATGCAGCCACATCGCCCATAGAAACAATAACGGGTTTTACTTTTTTAGCCAACGTAACCTCGCGCCAGATCACATCGCTGGCAAGAGCGCTGCCACCCGGAGAGTTTACACGTAATACAATAGCTTTGATGGTGGTATCCTTACGAGCCTCGCGTATAGCTTTGGCAGTGGTTTCAGAACCTATTTTTTCTCCGTCGCCTTCTCCGCTGCTAATTTCTCCAATGGCATATATTACAGCCAGTTTAGGTTTCTTATCATGCTTTTTGTCTTTTTCATCCTCTTCGTCGTCATCGTCCTCATCTTCGCCTTTTTTATGATGTTTCTTTTTTATATTACTTGCGTACTCACCCAAATGAACAAAGTTTATTTTGTCTTTTTCTTTAATGCCAAGCTTTTGTTTCAAAGCATCGGTTACTTCATCTTTATACTTAAGCTCATCCACTAATTTTAATTGCTGCGCATCAGCAGGGAAGTTGATTTTTAATTCATCGGCAATGGATTGAAGCTCGGCAACAGGTACTCCGCGTTGTTTAGAGATGCCATCCAACATGTGTTTCCAGAGGCTGCCCAAAAGTGTTTCTAATTGCATACGGTTAGCCGCACTCATTTTATCCAGCATAAAAGGTTCAACTGCACTTTTAAACTTACCATGGCGATATACATGCATTTCTATATCTAATTTCTCTAGTGCGTTTTTGTAATACATGATTTGTGCACTCAAACCCTTAAACATAAACTCGCCTTCGGGGTTTAAATAAACTTTATCTGCCACACTTGCCAGGTAATAATTCTTTTGAGAATAGTTTTCGGCATATGCGTAAATGAATTTTTTACTTGCTTTAAACCCAAGCAAACTGTTTCTTACTTCTTCCAGTGTAGCAGATGAAGCAACTATATCATCATTTAAATCCAGATAAATACCTTTTATAGCGGTATCTTCCTCTGCTTTTTTAATAGATTTCATAATGTCATCTAAGCCTAAACCGCTTTTTTCTCCTACAATATCGCCCAAACCTAAATCAGACAGGGGGTTGTTTGTGGTGCGTTCTTTTATAGGGTGTTTAAAATGTACCATTAGCACAGAATTTGCTTTTACATGGAATTTTTTGTCCTTGCCGAAACTGAACTGACCTTTAAAGCTTGATACAATGATGGTGGCGAAAATAATGGTGCACAAAATACCGGCAACTATTACACCTACGATGGCCCCAAAGAATGTGGAGAAGAAATTTTTCATATTTATTATATTTATTAACGCAAAAGTAAAACACCTTGCTACTTTTGAGCGAGAATTGTTATGAACGAAGCATATTTATGTTTGGGCGGTAATTTGGGTAATTGTTTTATAACCTTTAAGGAGGCTTGTAGGCATATAGAGCAAAAAGCGGGTAAGATTAAACTATATTCTTCTATTTATCAATCTCAGGCCTGGGGGATGAACGATGCGCCCGATTTTTATAATCAGGTAATTAAGTTAGAGACAAAACTAAAGCCCCAAGAACTAATACTTGTTTTATTAGACATAGAAAAGCAAATGGGCAGAGAAAGATTGGAGCAAAACAATACGTATCAAAACAGGATAATAGATATTGATGTTTTGTTTTACAACAATGAAATAATAGAAAAACAAACCCTTCAAATCCCACATCCAAGACTTCATTTGCGTAGGTTCGTTTTAGAACCCCTAAATGAAATAGCTTCCAATTATATTCACCCTTTACTTAAAAAAAGTATTACTCAATTATTAGCAATATGTGCAGATAATGGACAAATAAAGAAACTGGAACATGTCTTATAAATTCATTTGCATAGAAGGAAACATTGGTGTGGGTAAAACCACACTCGTAAAGAAATTAGTTAAACACTTGCGCGCACATTCTTTATTAGAAGAGTTTGATGAAAACCCCTGGCTGCCTTTGTTTTATTTGCATCCCAAAGAATCTGCTTTGGCTCTGGAGCTTTCTTTTTTAACCGACAGGTGCAGGCAACTTAATCAAATACAAGAGAAGTTTGCTAAAGAAACTATTGTAAGCGATTATAGTTTAGATAAATGTTTGTTATTTGCACAAGCCAATCTTACCAAAGCAGATTTTGCAACCTACAGGAAACTATACGGCAGAATTTCAACTACTATAAAGAAGCCCGATTTGGTGGTTGTGTTGCATACATCAGTCGAAGTACTTATGTGCAACATTAAAACCCGCGGCAGGACTTATGAGCAAAGCATAGAAAAAGAGTACCTTGCCAAATTAAACAAAGCATATACTGGGTTCTTTTCTAAAGAGAAGGACTATGTTATATTGAATATAAATTGTAAAACAATTGATGCAAAAAATTATACCCACATCTTTAATGAAATTGTATCTTTCCTGAAGATAAAGCACTCAAATAAAAACACAACTATTAATATAAACATATGAAAAAAGTAAAAGCATCCGAAACTTGTAGCTGGCCCAAGGGTGATGAGCTGATGATAGCATACCATGATAAAGAGTGGGGTATGCCTGTACATGATGATAAAAAGCATTTCGAGTTTTTAGTGCTCGATACTTTTCAGGCAGGATTAAGCTGGAAAACCATTTTGCACAGGAGAGAACATTTCCGCAAAGCCTTTGCTAATTTCGATGCAAACAAAGTAGCTAAGTTTACGGAGATGGATGTGGAAAAACTTTTGCAAAACGAAGGTATCATTCGTAATAAATTAAAAGTACGCGGTACTATAAAGAACGCACAACTCTTTTTGCAGGTACAAAAAGAACATGGTTCTTTTAATGAATACATCTGGCAATTTACTAAGGGGAAGACCCTTGTAAACAAACGCAAAGACATGAAAGAAATTCCTGCCTTCAGTAAAGAATCCGATGCCATGAGTAAAGCCCTTAAAAAAATTGGTTTCACTTTTGTGGGAACCACTATATGTTATGCTTATATGCAGGCCGCCGGTATGGTGAATGATCATTTGGTAACTTGCCACCGTTACGAGCATTGTCAATAATATGCCAGAATTAAAAAGCAAACCCACTCTTTCTTTATTAGATACAACCCTGCTTGTTTCGGGTTCTATGATTGGTTCTGGGATATTTATTGTATCCTCAGAAATGGCCCGAACAGTTGGGGGCAGCGGATGGCTATTGCTATGCTGGTTGTTGACAGGCGTACTTACTTTATTTGCGGCACTAAGCTATGGTGAGCTGGCGGGCATGATGCCAAAAGCAGGAGGACAGTATGTATATATCAAAAAGGCTTTTGGTAGTTTAACAGCGTTCTTATATGGCTGGACTGTCTTCTTAGTGATTCAAACGGGTGTAATTGCTGCTGTTGCGGTAGCCTTTGCAAAATATGTGGGGGTGTTTATTCCGTTTTTCAATGAGGATAATGTATTGTTACAAATCTCAACATTTAAATTAACATACGCGCAGTTGCTGGCTATTGTGTCTATTGCTTTTCTAACGTTTATTAATTCGCGCGGGGTACGTAACGGAAAGATGATACAGCGTGTGTTTACCCTGGCAAAACTTATTGCTCTGTTCGGATTAATTATAGTTGGTATTTATGCGGGCTTTACCCACAATATTTTTTCGGAGAACTTTGCAGATGCCTGGAAGGGCTCATCCGTAAAAGATTCTGTAACTACTATGTTAAGTGGGGGGGCTATATGGGTAGCTGTTGGCGTTGCCATGATAGGTTCGTTGTTTAGCAGTGATGCATGGAACAACGTAACCTTTATTGCCGCCGAAATTAAAGAACCGCATAAAAATATCCCAAGAGGTTTAATGTTGGGCACCTTTATTGTAACTGTAATTTATATTCTTGCTAACGTGGCATACTTGTGTCTGTTGCCCATACATGATATTCAGAATGCCCCACATGATAGGGTAGGTGCAGCTGCTATGGCAACTATTATGAATGGAAACACCGCAGTATATGCCATGGCAGGGCTTATTATCGTTTCTACTTTTGGTTGTAACAATGGATTGATAATGGCAGGTGCAAGATTATTTCAGGCTATGTCAGTAGATGGTTTGTTTTTTAAAAAAGCAGAACACACCAATAAACACAACGTACCAGGTTATGCTTTAACCATACAAGGTATTTGGGCTAGTCTGTTGTGTTTAAGTGGTTCTTACGGAGATTTATTAGAGTATGCAACCTTTGCATCCTTATTGTTTTATATGGTTACCATAACCGGTGTTTTTGTATTGAGAAAAAAAGAACCTGATACACCTCGTCCATATAAAGCTTTGGGTTATCCAGTAATTCCTTTGGTTTATATTTTACTGACTGCTTTAATTTGTGTAGATTTGGTTTATAATAAACCCGATAATACAGTTAGGGGGCTCATTATAGTTGCGTTGGGTATTCCGGTTTATTATTTTATACAACGGAAGAAAAAACGTGATTAACCACATTACGAAATACTTTGCACTTAACCGCCAAGAGCGCAATGGAATGATCGCTGTTGCGAGTTTAGTTGTTTTACTTCTTGTGGTCAAATACTTTATTGTTTATCACTACAAAACACAAACTAAGGAAGTGTTAGTGATTGCCTTAGATGATATAGCGACCAAACTTGCTGAGCAAAACAAAGAAGCAAGCCCCGAGAGTTATAATACAACATCTCTTAATTCAAAAGACAGTCTCTTTTATTTTAACCCTAACACTATAAACTACGAGCAAGCTTTGATGCTGGGCTTTTCGGGGAAGACCGCACATACATTAATCAATTATAGGAACAAAGGCGGTAAGTTTAATAAAGTGATTGATTTGAAAAAACTATACGGATTGGATGAAAGTTTGTTCGAAAAGCTACAACCTTTTATTGTGGTGAAAGACAATAATACTTTTGATACTAAATTCAAGAAGCAAGAAAAGGAAAATAAATTTGCCAAAAAGGAGAAACAAAACATTACCATTGAAATAAACAGTGCTGATAGCGTTCAATGGAACCAACTAAAAGGTATAAGCTTTGGGCGTGCCCGAATGATTATAAAATACAGAACCATGCTTGGCGGTTTTTATAACATAGAGCAAATAAAAGAAGTGAAGTATTTTACCGATAGCCTTTATGATATGATTAAAGCTAACCTTACGGTTAACCCAGCGCTTGTACAAAAACTAAAAGTAAATGCTGTCGACTTTAAAACCATGGTACACCACCCCTATATAAAATATGAAGGCACTAAATGCATTTTTGCTTTAAAGCGAAACAAAAAGATTGTTGCCAACGACCTTATAAACTCCAGTTGCTTTAGCAGAGAACAATTAGAAAAAGTATTGCTTTACTTAGATTTTGAATAGTAAACGAGACTACCTTACAATAACCAACCATTTATTTACCACCCCCTCATTGCCCTGCGGGGCTTTTAATAAAGAAGATAGCATTTCTTGGTCGGAGAATTTAATGTATAAACTCCTTGGTTTATGTCCTAAACTCCGGAATTTGAATACTGAATTCCGGAGTTTGAATACTACTTGCGTTAATTAATCATTAAACTACCGCGTTTATGCATTGAACTCCGCAGTTTGAACAATAAACTCCTTAGTTTGAGTATTGAACTAAGGAATTTGAACACCACTTGCGCTAAGTAGTCTCTAAACTACCGCGTTTATGCATTAAACTCCATAGTTTGAACACTGAATTCCTTAGTTTGAGCATTGAACTAAGGAGTTTAAACACTACTTCTTGCTTTGTAACTACTAAACTAACGTGTTTAAGCATTGGATTATCTCATTTATACATTAAACCAAGCTGTTTAAACACTTCTTATTCGGTTATAAAAACTATAACCTTTCATTTAAGCATTGAACTGCGCAGTTGAAGTTTTAAGTTGATATGCTCAAACCGAATTATTATCTAATAAAATTTCGCTTTTCAAAAGGAGATGCTAAATTTGTCCCGATTTAAAAATCAATAATATGGCTGCAAACTCACCTATTGATTATTTACCCATAGTTCTTATGTTTTTAGTTGCCGCAGGGTTTGTGGTAACCACCATGGTAGCCACCCACCTTTTAGGGCCTAAACGCAAAACAAAAATTAAATTAGAAAGCTTTGAGTGCGGCATAGAACCTGAAGGCAATGCCCGTTTACCCTTCTCTATTAAATACTTTTTGGTTGCCATCTTATTTGTGCTGTTTGATGTGGAGGTTATCTTTATGTACCCTTGGGCAGTTAACTTTAAAGAATTGGGTGGTTTAGGCATTATAGAAATGTTTTCGTTTGTGGCATTGTTGCTGGTGGGCTTTTATTATATGATTGCCAAAAAAGCATTGACTTGGGAAGACTAAGCATTTAATTAAAGAATTAAGATGAGCACAGAATTAACAAAACGCACCAAACTAGAGATAGCCAAAAGCCCTGAAGGAATTGAAGGTCCCGGTTTTTTTGCTACCAAAATGGAACAAGTTATTGGTTTGGCTCGTGCTAATTCTTTATGGCCCTTGCCTTTTGCCACCTCTTGCTGCGGTATAGAGTTTATGGCAACCATGGCATCTACATACGATTTAGCTCGTTTTGGTTCAGAGCGTTTAAGTTTTTCTCCCCGTCAGGCAGATATGCTGATGGTGATGGGTACTATTGCCAAAAAGATGGGACCAACCCTGCGTCAGGTTTACGAGCAAATGGCAGAACCAAAATGGGTTCTTTCAGTAGGTGCTTGTGCCAGCAGCGGTGGTATATTTGATACATACAGCGTGTTGCAGGGTATAGACCGTATTATTCCGGTAGATGTGTATGTGCCGGGTTGCCCTCCTCGTCCGGAACAAATTATTGAAGGTATATTAAAAATTCAGGAACTTGCCAAGAATGAATCACTTCGTCGTCGCAATTCACCTGAATATAAAAGAATGTTGAACAGCTACGGAATGGAATAATGGAGAAAGCAGAACTATTAGAGCTTGTAAACACCAAACTGAAAGAAAAATTTCATGGCAGCGTTGAGTCTGCCGAACTGCTATACGATTTCCCTGTTTTTGTAATTAATAAAGAACATATACACGATGTATTGGCTTTCCTAAAAAGCGATGAAGAACTGAACTTCCATTTCCTTACCGATTTAACCGGGTTTCAAACCCCTGATGAAAAGCACTTAGGTGTTATTTATCATTTACACAATATGAGTAAGAATTTCCGCATACGTGTAAAGACTTTCTTCCCGATGGCTAATCCTGAAATACCAACGGCTACCGACCTTTGGAAAGGTGCTAACTGGATGGAGCGCGAAACCTATGATTTCTTCGGTGTTAAGTTTAAAGGACATCCAAACCTGAAACGTATTTTAAATGTAGATGAAATGAATATTTTTCCAATGAGAAAAGAATATCCATTGGAAGACCAATCCCGTGATGATAAGAGTGATAAAATGTTCGGACGATAATAGTATTTGATAATGAGTAAGAAAGAAACTAAAAATATAATTCCTCCGACTGAAGATACTATCGAGAAAGAATATCATATTCTTAACCTTGGTCCTACACACCCTGCTACGCATGGTATCTTTCAGAACGTATTAAAAATGGATGGGGAGATTATCCATGAGGCTACTCCTACTGTTGGTTATATTCACCGTGCTTTCGAGAAACTTGCGGAACGCCGCCCCTATGCACAAATTACTCCGCTTACTGATAGAATGAATTACTGCTCATCGCCCATCAATAATTTTGGTTGGTACATGACGGTTGAGAAACTGATTAAAGCGGAGATTCCTAAACGCGCAGAATATATGCGTGTTATCATTATGGAGCTTTCTCGTATTTCCGATCATTTGATTTGTAACTCGGTTATTGGTGTTGATACCGGAGCCATGACAGGCTTCCTTTACATCTTCCAGTGGAGAGAAAAAATTTACGATATCTACGAAGACATTTGCGGCGCACGTTTAACTACCAACATTGGTCGCATTGGTGGTTTTGATGCTGATTTCCCTGCTAAGACCTGGGATAAGATTCGCAACTTTGTAAAAGAATACCCTAAAGCTTTACAAGAGTTTGCTAATTTGTTAGAACGCAATAGAATTTTTATGGACCGCACGGTTAACTGCGGTTCTATTACTGCCGAGATGGCTTTGGAATATAGCTTTACAGGCCCTAACCTTCGTGCAGCCGGTGTTGATTACGATGTGCGTGTGGCAAATCCGTATTCATCTTATCAGGATTTTGATTTCATCATTCCTGTTGGAACCAGTGGAGACACCTACGATAGATTCATGGTTCGTCAGGAAGAAATGTGGCAATCGTTAAAGATTATCGAGCAGGCTTTAAAGAATATACCAACCGATGGATTGACACATGCCAACATCCCTGATTTTTATTTGCCACCTAAAGAACAAGTTTATAATAACATGGAAGCGCTTATCTATCACTTTAAAATAGTGATGGGTGAGACGGACATTCCGGCAGGAGAAGTTTATCATTGTGTGGAAGGTGGTAATGGCGAGTTAGGTTTTTATTTAGTTAGTGATGGCGGTAGAACACCTTATCGTTTGCATTTCCGCAGACCATGTTTTATTTATTATCAGGCATATCCTGAAATGATAAAAGGTGGCATGTTAAGTGATGCTATTTTAACCATGAGTAGTATGAACGTAATTGCAGGTGAGTTAGACGCATAAAATTGTATTAAAAGATGAGCGCACAAGTACACGGAGCACAACATTTTGATGAAGCAAAAAGAAAAGCTATTCACTTTAATGAAGATGCCATGATTGCTGCGCAGGAAATACTGGCACGTTATCCTGCCGATAAAAAGAAGTCTGCTGTTATACCTATCCTACATATTGCACAAGCTGAATTTGGCGGATGGCTTAGTCCGGAAGCGATGGATTATGTAGCTGATTTTTTAAAAATAAAACCTGTTGAGGTTTTTGAAGTGGCGTCTTTCTATTCTATGTTCAACCTTAAGTCGGTCGGTAAATGCACGTTGGAAGTTTGTCGTACTTCTTCCTGCTGGTTATGCGGAGCAGAAGATATTGTAAAATATATCGAGAAGAAATTAAATATTAAAGACGGAGAAACTACCAAAGATGGTATGTTTACGTTGAAGACGGTTGAATGTTTAGGTTCTTGCGGTACAGCGCCTATGTTACAATGTGGTGCATCATATCATGAAAACCTGACTTATGAGAAAGTAGATTCTTTAATAGAAAAGTATCGTTCAGAAGGAAGACAAAGAAGTTACACAGATTTAGATTATCAAAATACATTATAGCATTCTGGTAAATGGGCAAAAAACTTTTAATACATAACGACCACGTTCCAAACATTCATACGCTTGAAGTTTATCGTGCGCATGGCGGATATGCTTCTGTGGAGAAAGCTTTAAAAACCATGACGCCTGAGCAGATAACCGAAGAGGTTAAAAAATCGGGCTTGCGTGGGCGTGGTGGTGCAGGTTTCCCAACCGGATTAAAATGGTCTTTCCTTGCAAAGCCCGAAGGTGTGCCCCGTTATTTGGTTTGCAATGCAGATGAATCTGAGCCGGGTACTTTTAAAGACAGGTATTTAATGGAGCGTCATCCTCATGCTTTAATTGAGGGAATGATTACTGCTTCTTATGCGTTGGGCGCTCGTAATTCATACATCTACATTCGCGGAGAATATTTTTATGTACACCGCATCTTAGAAAAAGCAATTAAAGAAGCTTATGCTGCAGGCTTTCTCGGAGAAAATATTCTAGGAACTAATTACTCACTTGATTTGCACATGCAGATTGGTGCAGGTGCATATATCTGTGGAGAAGAAACGGCCCTATTAGAATCATTGGAAGGTAAGCGTGGTAACCCGCGCATTAAACCTCCCTTCCCTGCTATAGCTGGTTTGTGGGGCTGCCCTACGGTGGTAAACAATGTAGAGACCATTGCTGCGGTTGTTCCTATTGTAAATAACGGAGGAGAAGAGTATGCAAAGATTGGTGTGGGTAAATCAACGGGAACAAAATTAATTTCTGCATCAGGGCATATCAATAAACCCGGTGTATATGAGTTGGAATTAGGCTTACCAGTTGAAGAATTTATTTTTAGCGAAGAATATTGCGGCGGAATTCGCAACGGAAAAAAACTAAAGGCAGTTGTTGCAGGAGGTTCTTCGGTTCCAATCCTTCCGGCTGAATTGATATTAAAGACTGCCAAAGGCGAGCCTCGATTAATGACATACGAAAGCTTAGGAGATGGTGGTTTTATTACTGGAACCATGTTGGGTTCAGGTGGCTTTATTGTTATGGATGAAGATACCAGTATTGTAAAGAATTTATATACGTTCACTCGTTTTTATCACCACGAGTCTTGCGGACAATGCTCTCCTTGCCGTGAAGGAACGGGTTGGATGGAAAAAATATTACAGAAGTTTATTAACGGAACAGCTAATGAAAGTGATGTTGATTTGTTGTGGGATATACAAAGTAAGATAGAAGGGAAAACTATTTGTCCGCTTGGCGAAGCTGCTGCATGGCCTGTGGCTGCTGCCATACGCCACTTTAAACAAGAGTTTATTGATATTGCCAAGAAGAAAAAGTTTGATGACGTTAGTCATTACAGTAGGTTAAATAAAAATGTTGTTGCCTAAATGAAAGTTACAATAGACGGAATAGAAATAGACGTACCCAAAGGAACCACCATACTGCAAGCTGCACGTATGATTGGCCCTAAAGTGGCGCCTCCGGCAATGTGTTATTACACCAAGCTGAAAACAAGCGGTGGCTATTGCCGTACCTGTATTGTGAAGGTAACTAAAGGCAGTGCTGCTAACCCTACTCCTATGCCAAAGCCTGTTGCATCATGCCGTACAGAGGTTATGGATGGTATGGAAGTGCAGAATTTTACTTCTCCTGATTTATTAGAAGCAAGAAAAGGTGTGGTTGAGTTTTTATTAATTAATCATCCGCTTGATTGCCCAGTTTGCGATCAGGCAGGCGAATGTCATTTACAGGATTTAGGTTATAACAACGGTTCTGTAAAAACACGCTACGAGTTTAAGCGTCGTGAGTTTGATATGATTGATATTGGTAAATATATCAAACTTCATATGACGCGTTGCATTATGTGTTTCCGTTGCGTAAAAGTAGCTGAGCAGATTACAGATAACCGTGTGCATGGTGTTATGCACCGTGGCGATGCTGCAGAGATTTCTACCTATATAGAGAATGTAATTGAAAATGATTTTTCGGGGAATGTAATTGATGTTTGTCCGGTAGGTGCTTTAACGGATAAAACTTTCCGCTTTAAACAACGTGTATGGTTTACCAAGCCTGTTGAAGCGCATCGTAAATGTGATAAATGCAGTGGTAAGGTTCGTTTGTGGTTTAAAGGAGAAGATGTGTTACGTGTTACTGCTCGTAAAGACCAGTGGGGTGAGGCGGAAGATTTTATTTGCAATGATTGTCGTTTTGAACACAAGAGAAAATCAGATTGGGTAATTGAAGGACCTTCGCCAATTTCCCATCATTCAGTTATTTCACAAAATCAGTACGAGCATTTAAATGAAAAGGAAGTGGAGATATTAAAGCATCAAAAGGCACTAGGTTTTATGAATTATGATAAACGTCCCTAAAGTATGTTAGCATTTGTAATATATAAAGCTGTTCTGTGTGTAATCATCTTCGCAATCTCTTTGGGTGTGGCTGCTTACTCAACCTGGTGGGAACGTAAGTTTGCTTCCTTCCTGCAAGACCGTGTGGGACCTAACAGAGCGGGTCCGTTTGGCTTATTGCAACCTTTAGCTGATGGAGGCAAGATGTTCTTTAAAGAAGAAATCATTCCAAATGTTTCTAATAAATTCCTTTTCATATTAGGTCCTTGTTTGTTTATGGTTACTGCCTGTATGACTTCCGTTGTAATTCCTTGGGGTAAAGATTTTATGCTTGGCGGAAGAAATTTTGCTTTTCAAATTACGGATATAAATATTGGTGTGTTGTATTTACTGGGAGTTGTTTCTATTGGTGTGTATGGCATTATGATTGGCGGTTGGGCATCTAACAATAAGTTTGCTTTGCTGGGTGCAATTCGTGCTTCTTCGCAAATGATAAGTTATGAAATTGCCATGGGTATTGCAGTTATTGCTTTAATAATTACCGCAGGCGGTACGCTTAGCTTACATGAAATTGTAGAGAAACAAGATGCAGGTGTTTGCAATTTTGTTTATCAGCCTTTGGGCTTTTTAATATTCTTTATCTGTGCATTAGCAGAAACAAACCGTGCGCCTTTTGACTTAGCCGAATGTGAAAGCGAATTAGTAGGCGGTTATCATACAGAATATTCTTCTATGAAACTGGGGTTATACTTATTTGCCGAGTATATCAATATGTTCATTTCATCAGCAGTAATGGCTGCCTTTTATTTTGGCGGATACAACTTTCCATTCGCGCACGAGTTATATAATGCAATGGGTTTGCAGGAAGGTTCTATCTGGATTTCCTTAATCGGTTTCGGAGCTTACTTTACAAAGATTGTACTTTTCATTTGTTTGTTTATGTGGGTTCGTTGGACATTGCCTCGTTTCCGTTACGATCAATTAATGAATTTAGGTTGGAAAGTTTTAATTCCATTATCGTTGGTTAATTTAGCTTTAACAACATTGGGGATGTATTATTTTAGTAAATAAATTAAACATGGCTTTACAACTTACAAATAGAAGCAAAGTAGTTTCAAATAAAGAGCAATCCGGCATGGAAAAACTTTATTTGCCTGCCATTTTTAAGGGAATGAGCATTACACTTAGTCACCTTTTCAAGAAGTCTGTTACTATTCGCTACCCTGAACAAAAAAGACAAACCTCTGCTGTTTACCGTGGGCAACATGTTTTAAAGCGCGATGATAATGGGGCAGAGCGCTGTACCTCTTGCGGTATGTGTGCGGTTGCTTGTCCGGCAGAAGCCATTACCATGGAAAGTGGGGAGCGTAAAAAAGGAGAAGAGCATTTATACCGCGAAGAAAAATATGCAACAAAGTATGAGATAAATATGCTGCGTTGTATTTTTTGCGGTTTGTGCGAAGAAGCGTGCCCTAAAGAGGCTATTTTCTTAACCGATAAAATTGTGGATACTGAATTTGAGCGCGAAGATTTTATTTACGGAAAAGATAAGTTGGTTGAGAAGATGACTGAGCGAATTGATGTAACAAAACGTCAGACACCTGAAGTGTTGGAGTTTAAAAAAACACCCGGATTGAAGCATAACGAGCTATATGACGGAAAAAAGCTAAAAGAAAAGCATTAGAACGCTTTTGAGCTTTGCGGCGGTGAAACCGCCGCTTTGTTAAAATACCAACCTATTAATGAAAAGCAAGCGAAATTGGTTGAATTACAACTGACAAGGCTTGAAATGCAACAAATAATGCTAGGAAAGCAACTGAAAGTGCTTGAATTGCCATTGACATTGGTTGAATTGCCGCCGACATTGCTTGGAAGGCAACTGATAATGGTTGAATTGCCACCGATATTGGTTGAATTGCAACTGACATTGGTTGAATTGCCGCTGACAATGCTTGGAAAGCAACTGACAATGGTTGGGTTGCCACCGACATTGCTTGGATAGCAACTGACAAGGGTTGAATTGCCACCGAAAGTGGTTGAATAGCAACGGACAATGCTTGGAAAGCAAACGGAGGGTTAATTTAGGGTATTGGTCGATAAATATATCTGCCCGTGGTTGAAATATTTTTGCCTGAAATTTTGTTTTTAAGAAAAAAATGATTTAATTTTGGTATAGAGCTATTATTAACCTTAAAAACAAAGGCCATGAATAAGAAGCAAACACAGAAAGTAAACATGATTGACAGCACAGTTGCGCTGTTGAACATACCTGCTAACAAAGCCATTTGGACGGGTAACGCTACTTTTACGGCAACCATGAATAGTATACTTACCAATATGGGGGTATTGAATAATGCCGACAGTACACGCATGGCGGGACCGCAACCCTTTACAGAAACTAAGGCACAGGCTAAAGAAGCCTTGATAGCAGCCACATTATTACACGCCGCAGCCGGACGGGGTTACGCTACAAGTGTAGGAAATACAGGTATGAAAACCATTTGTACGATTACTGAAAGCAGTTTGGTAAGCAGTAAAGATGCCGATTTGGGAAATATGTGCAGAAACGTTTATACGGCTGTGCAGCCTAACATTGCTGCTATGGGGGATTGGGCTTGCAACGCTACAACATTGGCTGCTTTTAACGGAGATATAAATACTTTTAATGCTTTGGTGGGAACGCCGCAAGCGCAAATAAGCTCGCAACATGCGGCGGCTGGCTCGATTGATGCGCAGGTGGAAATTATTGAAGGGATTTTGGAAAATACGCTTGATACACTGATGATGCAGTATAAAGCACCGCATGCGGCTTTATATAATGGGTATATGAGTGCAAGGGTTACGCATAGTACGGGGGTGCACCACAGCACTACATTTAAAGGTTTTATATATAATGCTGCGGGTGTGGCTTTGCCGCACATGGAGATAGTTTTGATGCTTAGCGGCAATAAACTGAGAAAACATTATACAGATGCAAGCGGACATTTTAGGTTTACGCAACTGCATTTAGGAGATTTTACTATTACGGTGAGTGGTGCGGGTTTTGTAACACAAACAAAAACATTTAATATAACCACGCTGCAAAGTATTGAAGCTGATTTTACGATGGTGGCTACAGGCGGTACAACAGGTGGAGGAACTACAACGGGTGGGACTACGCCGCCTGCGGGGGCATAAGAATTATAATTTATGAGTGAAAGAGCCTTACAGAGATGTGAGGCTTTTTTGTTTACATTATTTAGTTAAAAGTTACACATGTAAGTTTTAACTATAAATATTTAGTGTTTATGTGGATAAAAACATCATTAATCGATAAAAACATAACAATTTCTTAACATTAGGACTGCATTTTTACCATAAGTTTACCGAAATTTAAAAAATAAAACAAATGAACAAACCAAAACTTTACATTTTTGCTATTGCTTTGTTAGCAGGCATAACTGCTACAGCGCAAACAACGGTGCTTGCGAATTTTGATTTTAATGAGAGTACTTCATTGCCTCAAAATGCAAATACTACGGCAAGTAATATTACTGCCAGCATAAACGGTTCAGAATCTGATGCTGCCTATAATGGAACTGCTACAGGCAGTAGTGCTTTTGTGCAAAACACAACAGCAGGAAATGCCATGAGTATGAGTGGCAACACCAATACTAATACATGGACGCTTAATATGGGCGGAAGTAATTTGTATTTATATGCGAGTTATAAATTATACTTTCAGGCACAGCGTAGCAGTACGGGTGCAACGACCATAACGTTAAGCTATAGTACAGATGGAACTAACTTTACCAACGTTAGTACGACGGCAAGCCCGGGTAACGGTAGCTTTGCAGAAGCTACGATAGATTTGAGCAGTATAACTGCCATAAACAATGCAAGTGCCTTATATATAAAGTTTAGCGGAAGCGGCTCCACCAACAACGGTGGTACTTTACGTTTAGATAATTTAGAAATACAAGGTACAGAATCGGCATCGGGAACAAATGGTAACAATACTTTTTTTAACGGCAATGTGGGTATAGGAACCAACAACCCTGCTTACCCATTAGATGTGGTTGGTGCAGCAAGAATTAGCGGTGCGCTTACAAGCGGTGCAGCAACAGTTAGCAGCCTTAGTAATAGTGGTGCTACTACTTTAACAGGAGCAGTAACTACAGGGGCATTAACAAGCGGCGCGCATACAGCATCTAGCCTTACAAGCACAGGTAACCTAAGCGTAACAGGAACAAGTAACTTAACAGGTGCAGTAACAACAGGTGCTTTGACAAGCGGTGCAACAAATGTTAGCAGCCTTAATAGTAGTGGTAATTTAAGTGTAAGCGGAACTACCAACTTAATAGGTGGGGTTATTATTCCTACAATACCGCAAGGGAGCGCAGGAAACAGACAATTATTAGTTGATCCCTCAGGTAATCTTAGATTAGGAGGAGGTGTAGGAAACATACAATCTATTTGCGGTACCGGTATACAATGGTCTATTGGTGGTGATAATATAACAGGTGTCACTCCAGGTGCAAGCGGTGATTTAGCTTTGGGTACCTGTGATAATAACCCTTTTATCTTAAAATCACATGGAGTTCAGTCTTTGTTTCTTGTGCCTAATACTACAACCGGGTTACAAAGCTTGCTTGGTGTTGGAACTTCAGCTCCGAAAAGTTTATTGCATATAAACACACAAAACACAGGGTCTACACCTGGGTTAATTGTAGATAATGCTAGCCCATTACCTACCAATTTGCCTGAGTTTATGGTTAATAGTGATGGTTCAACTGTAATAAATAGTTTACCGCTTACCGCCAACCCTAATAATGATGCGTTTAACATCAATATGCAGTATGATTTTGGAAGTTTAAACTTAGTAACCAATGCATTGAGAGTTGCCTTTAATTCTGCTGATGCTACCGGGCATGTTGGTATTGGTACATCTAACTATTATGTAGCAGGTAGTACGCCCGTAAAAGGAAGCACTTATAAAACACTTACTGTAAACGGAGATGTATCTTTAGCTAACTACAATAGCGCAGGTTTTGGAGGAAGTGCCGTAGATGGGCAAAATGGTATTGAGATTTTAGGTTTAGATAAAGTACCAACACGTCGTGGTATTGCAACTGATAACGACCCTACAGGTGATTTAAATTTTTACATTAATTCAAATCAAGGTAGTTCTGAGTTTAATTTTAAAAATGGCACAAATTCTTCTTATCAAAATTATAGTAATGGAGCTGCTGCCCCAAATTTAATGACCATAAATGCTTTAGGTGAAGTGATTATTAAACAATTACCGAACACCACATCAACTGCAGGCGGGTTAAAAAACGTGTTAGTTGATGCAAATGGTAAACTAATATATGGTGCTGCTGTTGCCTCTACTAATTCTGCTGCTTGGGTAACAGGTGGTAATACAAATGGAAGTGAACAAACTATAGGCACTAAAGATGGTTATGATCTTCCCTTTATAACTGGAACAGGCGCAGAAGCAATGCGTATAGATGCTGCAGGGAATGTACTTATAAATACAGCAACATCAACTTCCCCTAATTACAAAAAAACGCTTACTGTAAATGGGGATGTATGTTTTGCAAATTACGCTTCCACAGGTGGTCATCCAAATGATGGTGGTAGCGGATTAGAAATATTAGGTGACAATAAGTTGCCTACAAGCAGAGGTATAACTGTTGATGCTGACCCTAATGGTGATTTTAATTTTTATATTAATTCTTGGCAAGGTGGTGGTGGATCAACTGCTGCTGAATTTAATTTCAAAAAACATAATCCAACCGATGGGGTCATTAATTTAATGACACTAAATGCAAGTGGGCAGCTTATTTTGGGTTCTCAAGATCCCATCACTGGGAATCCGAACTTACCTACCTCAAATAGCACGCATAGTAGTGCTTTGTTACAAGTAAAGGGTGATGTGGTTGTAGGAGCAGGTAGTGCTGCTAATCTTTTTGTGACTCAAACAGGTTGGGCGGATTTTGTATTTGACAATAATTATAAACTGATGCCTTTGAACGAGGTGGAAAAGTTTTATAAAACAAATCATCATTTACCGAATGTGCCTACACAAAAGGATATACAAGAGCAAGGAAATAACTTAGGGCAAACAGATGTGGTGCTATTGCAAAAGATAGAAGAGAACACACTTTATATAGTTGAACTTAAAAAACAATTGGAAACCCAACAAAAGCTGATTGAAGAGCTTGCTAAGAAGATAGCCGTGAAAAAATAATTGGGCTATATTTATAGCATGAAGATATTTAAAAGCAATTGTATAATTATATATGGATGTGTATTGTTTATTATGTATAACCCCTTATACTCGCAAGACTCTACTTTAATTAATGGGAAGAAGCAAATTTTTTACCTTATGCCAACGGATATAAAAACAAGAAATATTATTTATATTATGCCTACAGCTTTAATTGGTGATAATATGACAACAGATTTGGATATTATTTGGCTTGTAATGGGATATGATCACAGGATAACCAAAACTAATTTTGTAGGGGTTAATATAGGGGCTATTATTTCTTCCAAGGATGTTACCGCTAACAATATTCCATTTCCTTATGGGTCATTCATTTCTTCTAATAAAACAACTGGTGTTAATATGAGTTTGGAGCATAAAATTATTTTAAGAAAGAAGTTTTATTATTCTACTAATTTGTTTTATCAGCATACCAAAACATATTGTCCTGAAACTGTATACACTAGTGCGGGCTTTGTATCTTATTCCCATCAATATTATGTAAACAGAGATGTTGTTGCTCTTACTCCTAAAATTGGTTTTATGTTTATTAACAAACATCATTTGTTTACTGATTTTAGTGTAGGAGTTGGAATTAGATATATAACAAGCCATACATTTGATAAAGTGGGAGCACTATCAACTACTGCCATTGAAAGTATTACTGGTAAACCATTTGAATACGGGAGTGCTATCAAACCCAATTATTTAATACAAATTAAAATAGGATATAATTTTTAAAACAAAAAACATGAAAAAAATATTAGTAATATTAAGTATCATACTTGCATTAAAGGCTAATGCAGGTGTAGTTTATGGTGGAGGGTATGTACTACCTCAACCTTATGGACCAACTTGTAATTCACAATATTATGTAGAAGTAGGATTTTATGCAGAGGTTGAAGTAAATATGTCTACTTATCAAATGGAAAAATCTAAAGACCCTAACTTTTCAACTTATAGTTATGTTGGTACTTATCAAAATGGTAGTTTCTCAGCCTCAGGCAACCAATACTCTTGGGTAGATTATGGGCCGTTTGCACCCGGCGATGTTTGGTATTATAGAGTAGAAGGTAATTCTAATTTTAATGTTACCTCGTATTATAATCTTCCAGGACCGTTTTCAAACAATGTACCATCTATAGTTAATTGGGTTAACCAAGTAACCAGTCATTTTACAGTTGGAAGCACCCCCAGTACTGAATCATCTTATACTTGGGGGCAGGAATCAAGAGATATGCAAGGGGTAAACATAAGCCTTATACCTACCGAATTAGTGAAAATTTACCTAGAGTTAAACAACAACACTATAAATTTTTTAATAGACCCTACTTCTTCATTTATAGGTTTAGATGTTAATGTGGATGGTCAAGGATTTAATAGTATCTATACTGGCTCATCTGTTACAAACTTTGAATGGCACGGCTCTGCTGCTTCTTTTCCAAGTATTGGACAGCACGATTTGCAAGTAAGATTTACAACACCTGATGGTAACATTACTTATCGTGAATATACTGCTTTTGTAGTTCCGAGGTCAGATGCATTTTATCAAGATAATTATTGTAATACTATGCGAGTCTGGAAAGGGAATGACCCAACCAATGGAACTCCTGTAATTTTATCTGCAGGTTTCGATACTTATAACCAAAAAGGCGAGCAGTATTATAGGCAGGCAGGAAATGATCTTATTAATTGCTTGTTAAACAAAGGATTTAATGTTTATGTGGTATATTATAATTTAAACTCGCAGAGTATGGTAAATAATAGTGCTGTATTTCAATCAGCCATTAGGTTTGTATCGTCGATAAATAGTAATAAAAAAGTAGTTGCCACAGGTATGAGTATGGGAGGGGTTATAAATAGGTTTGCTTGTGCTAAGGCAGAAAATGACGGTGTGCCTTTACCTATTTCTCATTTTGTAACCTTAGATGCACCTCATCAAGGGGCTGTGGTATCGAAATCTCTGCAAGATTGGCGCAAAATACAAGTGGCAGGTGATGCTTATTCGGAATTTGCAAGTGATAATGATGCTGCAAAAGAATTATTAACATATAATGCTTATGACCCAAGTGGTGGGGTGCATACCAATTTTTATAGTCAATTAAATGCACTTAATGGTGATGGGTACCCGCACCTAGTTCCCAAAATAGGAGTTTCTTTTTCGACAAATAATCCTAATCCCAATCCTGTAGGTGCAGAATGGTTATATGTTAACGTAACAGTTTCCCCAAGTCATGATCAACATTTTTATTTAGCGACTGATGAAGCTGCTGCCGGTTCATTTCTTCCTAAAATTAATACAGACCCCATACCATTACTAGAATCAGGTAAATGGGGATTTCAAGTTTTATTGTCATTTATTCATCCATTTGCATATGAAGCTGCAATACTCTCAGAGTATCTTGATCCGTCATTTATTCCGCATATTAGTTCTTTAGATATTACTGGCGGGGTTTCGAAGTTTAATGGAACAAATGATAAAATAATTATTCCCAGTACAACCAGTTTTCATGATAAAGTACCTTCAGATATTATTGAGCCGCTTGTAAATGCTTTGCTTACAGATAATATATATGTTCAGGATAGAACTTTTTCTGCTAACTATGATATGGTTGCTCAGCAAGGTATTTTTGCAGGAAATGCAGTTACCACAACGCTGCCAAACGGAGATGTTTATGTTAATAATCATGCTCAGGTAACATTTAAAGCGGGGCAACAAGTAGTCTTGTCGAGTGGATTTAATGTGCAAAATGCCGAATTTACTGCTGTAATTGATATAGCTCATTGCGATGGTGTTAATGAAAATCAACATCGCATGGCAAATAATGGCAATAATAATCTTACTGCATCTAATAATCCCCAACCAGTTGTATCTAATGCTACAAATAATACAACCAGTATTGCGCCAACTAAATTAGGCGATAACATTAAGTTAGGTATATTTCCCAACCCAACAAGCGGGGTGGTTTACTTAAATTTAAGTGCGCAAAATGCAGGTAGTCTATTAGTAAATCTAAGTGATGTAAGTGGTAAACAAATTATGCATAATAGCTTTGGTGTAAATGAGGGTGCTAACAGCTACAAACTAGATTTAAGCAGTTTGAATTCGGGTGTTTATTATATTAATGTTACAGATGAAAATGGAGTAAGTATAAAAAATGATAAATTGATTTTGATGGGGCAATAGGTACTATGTAACCCCAAGATATAAGAAAGAGCCAATGTAACAGTTGGCTCTTTTTGTTTTAGGTATTTCGCGTTATGGGATTGTAGTGGAAAACCCACAGCCGTAACCGGCGAGGATTTGGAGCGGAAAGCCCGACGGCGTAACCGCCGGAACGCCCAAAAATTTAGGGATTATCTTACCTATTAAGCAGATTTTTTATTTGATACTTTTATCTATATTTGGCGGCATAAAAATAACACTGCGTGTTAAAACACAACGAACTTTTTGACGGCAAGAAACTAAAAGAAAAATAGTAATCATTATATGTTAGGATATACAATTACCCAGTGGCTTTTCGGAATACTTTCGTTTCTTGCTATTATGTTTGCGCTTATGGTGGTGTTTACGCGTAATCCGGTAAACAGCGTATTATATCTGGTACTTACTTTCTTTTGTATTGCGGGGCATTATTTAGCATTAAATGCGCAATTCTTGGCAGTAGTACATATTGTGGTTTATGCAGGGGCAATTATGGTGCTGTTTCTATTCGTTATCATGCTGATGAATTTGAACGAAGAGTCTGAGCCTCAAAAAACACTTATCTCAAAAATTATTGCCGGTTGTATTGGCGGAGTTTTGTTAGTTGTATTGGTAGGAAGTTTAAAAGGCGCAGAGCAATTACAATTACATCAGGCAGGAGCTTCTCAAGTGGGCTTGATTAATAATTTAGGTAAAGTGTTATTTGGGGAGTTTTTGTTCCCTTTTGAAATAGCTTCTGTTTTATTATTGGCGGCTATGGTGGGTGCAATTATGTTAGGTAAAAAAGAAATTAAATAAGATATGATTAATACAATTCCAATCAACTATTACATCATGCTTAGCACCATCTTATTTATTATTGGTGCGGTAGGTGTTATGGCCCGCAGAAATGCCATTATTGTTTTTATGTGTATTGAGCTTATGCTAAATGCGGTTAATCTTTTATTGGTGGCTTTTTCTACGTTGCACAATGATGCAAACGGACAGGTGTTTGTATTCTTTATTATGGCAGTGGCTGCAGCTGAGGTTGCTGTTGGACTAGCCATCTTAAGTATGATTTACAGAAATATTAAAAGTATTGATATTGATTTGTTAAGTAAGCTAAAGCATTAAGCGTTTATGATAAAGTTAATTGGTCTTGTTCCTCTGTTTCCGTTGATTGGTTTTTTAATCAATGGGCTCTTTGGTAAGAAAATGAGCAAAAGTATGTCGGGTACCATTGCCTGCATTTCTGTTTTGGCTTCTTTTATAGTTGCTGTTTTAATTTTTATGGAGGTTAGTGCTTCGCAACAAAAATCAAATGTGGTTGAACTATTTTCATGGATTAATTCTGGCACACTTAAAATTCCTTTCTCATTTTTAGTTGACCCTCTTTCTTGTTTATTCTTACTTATTATTACAGGTATAGGGTTTTTAATACATGTGTATTCTACTGGATACATGCACGAAGACGAAGGTTTCTCGCGTTTCTTTACCTACCTGAATTTATTTATCTTCTTTATGTTATTACTGGTACTCGGCAATAACTACCTGATTATGTTTGTAGGTTGGGAAGGTGTTGGTTTGTGTTCTTACTTGCTTATTGGTTTTTGGTTTAAGAACGATGCGTATAACAAGGCTGCCAATAAAGCTTTCATTATGAACCGCATTGGTGATTTAGGTTTTCTGTTAGGCATCATCTTAATCTTTGTAAATTTTGGCAGCATCACCTTTGGCGAAGTATTCGGCAAAGCCGCTTCTGTGCCAACGGCTACCGTGACGGCAATTGCACTTTTATTATTTGTGGGTGCTATGGGTAAAAGTGCGCAGTTACCGCTTTATACTTGGTTACCCGATGCGATGGCAGGTCCTACCCCGGTATCTGCTTTAATACATGCAGCAACCATGGTTACTGCCGGAATTTATATGGTGGTGCGTTCAAATGTGTTTTATTCTATATCAGAAACAGCCAGTGAGTTTGTGGCTGTAGTAGGTGCGCTTACAGCTTTGTTTGCGGCAGTTATAGCCCTTCTTCAAACGGATATTAAAAAAGTGTTGGCTTATTCAACCGTTTCGCAATTGGGTTTAATGTTCTTAGCATTAGGTGTGGGTGCATATAGTAGTGCGGTGTTTCATGTAACAACGCATGCTTTCTTTAAGGCCTTATTATTCTTAGGGGCAGGTTCTGTAATTCACGCTATGGGTGGAGAACAAAACATTAGTAAAATGGGCGGCTTGAAAAAAGCATTGCCTATTACTTTTCTTACTATGCTGATAGGAACAATTGCTATCAGTGGTGTTCCGCCATTTGCAGGTTTCTTTTCTAAAGATGAGATTTTAGCTCATGTTTATGAACATAGCCTATTGCTTTGGTTTGTAGGTAGTATTGCTTCGGCAGGCACAGCCTTTTATATGTTCCGTATGTTATACCTTACTTTCTATGGCAAGTTTCGCGGCACGCATGAACAAGAGCATCATTTACATGAATCACCAAAATCTATGACCATTCCTTTAATGGTATTGGCAGCACTTACTGTTTTTGGAGGGTTATTAGGTATGCCAGAGTTCTGGGGAATGAAGAACTGGATGAGTGAAAATTTAGATCCTATCATCATACGTAAAAACCCAAGTATTTTATCTCACGATGTGGAATGGGGTTTGATGACGACTGCAGTGATCGTCGCATTATGCACTATAGGCTTTGCTTACCAAATGTTTATGAAATACAAAGTATTGCCTGCTGAGAAAGAAGCTGATATGAAACCTTTCCAAAGAATTATCTTTCATAAGTTTTATGTAGATGAGTTTTATGATGCCATTATCCGCAAACCTTTAGATGCCATATCACAGGTGTTTTATAAATTCTTTGACAAACAAATACTGGATGGAATTGTAAACGGAACAGGCGATGTTACCAAATGGTCTGCTTCGCAATTACGCAACTTGCAAACCGGTCGTATTGGTTTTTACATTATGGCTATGGTAGTTGGAATAATTACTATACTGTTTTTTAGTTTAATAAAATAGAGAAAGATATGTTAATTGGTTTTCTGATATTATTTCCTTTACTGGCATCCTTGCTTTTGTTGTTCATTAAAGGTGATGGAGCTAAAAAAGTAGCCTTTACTTTTTCGATGGTTGAGTTCGGTATAAGTTTGATGGTTTATGTTTGGTTTAAAAGCAATCCTGCTATGGATGCTTTAAAACTTAATTGCACTTGGGTTGAATCTTTGGGAATTAAATTTGCCGTTGGTTTAGATGGAATTGGTTTGTTATTGGTTTTATTAACCACCTTCCTTGTTCCGCTTATTATTCTTTCCTCTTTCAAAACTACGTATGATAAACCAAATACTTTTTATGCTTTGATACTAATGATGCAAAGTGCATTAGTGGGTGTATTTGTAGCTAATGATGGATTCCTGTTTTATGTGTTTTGGGAGTTGGCTCTTATCCCTATTTATTTTATCTGTTTGTTATGGGGCGGAGAAAATCGCGCGAGAATTACGTTCAAATTTTTCCTGTATACGTTGTTTGGTTCTTTGTTTATGCTGATTGGCTTAATCTTTTTATACAACCACACAGGTTTAGATACAGGCGTAAAATCATTTGCTATAAATGATTTATATGCTGCAGGAAGAAGCTTAAATCTTAGCCAGCAATCATTTGTTTTCTGGACCATCTTTATTGCTTTTGCTATTAAGATGCCTATCTTCCCTTTGCACACCTGGCAACCCGATACCTATGTAACAGCGCCTACACAAGGCACCATGTTGCTTTCAGGTATAATGTTAAAGATGGGAACCTTCGGTTTAATTAAATGGTTATTACCTATTGCTCCTTTGGCATTAGCTAAATGGGGCGGAGTAGCCATGGGCTTTGCCGTGGTAGGAATTATTTATGCATCCTGCATTGCCATCGTTCAAAAAGATTACAAACGTTTAATTGCATATTCATCTATTGCGCACGTTGGTTTAATTGCTGCAGGAATTTTGTCGGCTAATCAACAGGGTGTGCAAGGTGCTGTTATACAAATGCTAAGTCATGGTATTAACGTAGTTGGTCTGTTTTTAATTGCCGATATTTTAATCCGTCATACAGGCACACGCGATATAGATAAGTTAGGTGGCATTCGCAGCATGAACGGGCAATTTGGGGTATTGTTCTTAATCATCCTGTTAGGCTCTGTTGCACTTCCTCTTACCAATGGTTTTGTGGGCGAGTTCTTATTAATAAACGGTGTATTTCAATACAGCGCATGGCTGGCGGCATTTGCGGGGTTAACCATAATACTGGGTGCCGTGTATATGTTACGCAGTTACCAGGCAATTATGTTAGGCGAGAAAAAAGCGAATGAAGTAACCTTTGGTTCTTTAGCCGATACAGACAAAGCCGTTTTAATGGTTATATGTTTAGCGGTGATTGCATTTGGTGTGTATCCAAAACCATTAAATGATTTGGCTGAACCTGCTGTAAAAGCATTACTCATGAATTTGAAATAAATTATGAAAGGACTTTTTATTATAAGCGGATTAGGAATTTTAGCCATGCTGGCTGAGATTTTTAAATTCAAACGCCTGCTTTATCCCATTGTGCTGTTAGGAATATTGGTTGCTTATGCTGCTAATTTCATGGAGTTTAACAACAACATGTCTATTGAACATTTCAATAACATGATACGCTTTGATAATGTTGCTCTTGCCTTTAGCGGAGTAATTCTTATTACAGCTTTCTTCTGGTTCATTTTAGCAAACGATTATTTTAATAATGAAACTTCCCTGGCCGATCATTTTGCTTTGGTACTGTTTGCTATTACGGGTGGTTTAATGCTAACAGCTTTCAGCAACATGACTACCTTGTTTTTAGGAATAGAAATTCTTTCGATTCCATTATATGTGCTTGCGGCAAGTAAAAAGAACGATATCAAATCAAACGAAGCCGGCTTTAAATATTTAATTATGGGTTCTTTGGCTTCTGCCTTTTTACTTTTTGGTATCGCTTTAATCTATGGAGCAACCGGAACCTTTGATATTATGCTGATGCGTTCTAAAATATCAGCAGGTAATTTACCTATGTTTTTTTATGCAGGTGTTATTATGATGTTGGTGGCTATGTGCTTTAAAGTAAGTGCTGCTCCTTTTCACTTTTGGGCACCCGATGTGTACGAAGGTTCTCCAACGGTAATTACTGCATTAATGAGTACCATCGTAAAAACAGCTGCCTTTGCCGCTTTTATGCGTTTATTCTTAATTGGCTTTGGTGGTATCAACGAAACATGGAGTCTGGCACTTAGCATTATTATAGCTTTATCACTGGTTATTTCAAATATAACAGCAGCTTCACAGAGCAGTGTAAAGCGTATGCTTGCGTATTCAAGTATCAGTCATGCGGCCTTTATGCTGATGGCTATCTTGGCGGTTAATGCGCATTTCTCTGTTCAGGCAATTTTATATTACACGTTGGCTTATTCAATAGGTTCTATAGCAAGCTTTACGGTTTTATATCAGGTAAGCAAAAACGGAGATACCAGTTTTGAAGCTTTTAACGGTCTTGCCAAACGCAACCCCATGATTGCTTTAGGTATGTTAATTGCTATGCTTTCTTTAGCCGGAATACCGGTAACAGCAGGCTTCTTTGCCAAGTATTTTATATTTACTACCCTTATGGCAAGTTCGTTTAAATGGTTGTTGATATTAGCGGTGCTTACTTCTTGTGTGGGCGTTTACTATTACTTTAAAGTAATTATAGCCATGTACTTTAAAAAACCGCATACAGAGGAACCCTTACAAATAGATTCTTCTCATGCCATGTTACTTGGCATCACAAGTGTAATTACTATTGTAATAGGCTTGTTACCTGATTTGATTGTGAGGATGTTGTAAGTAGCAATTCTCTTACTTTGCAATATGAGTAAAACCGACTGGCAGGAAGTATTTAAACCACTGATAAAAAAGTATAAAGGAAAGCCACATCCTTTAGATTATAAGAATACATACCAGTTGGTGGTAATGGTTATTCTTTCGGCACAAGATTCTGATAAACATATTAACCAGGTAGCTCCTCCGTTTTTTAAAGCATTTCCTGATATGAAATCTTTAGCCAGAGCAGATGCTGAAGCTTTGTATCCTTTTATTGGGAAGGTGAGAAACTTTGGCAACAAAACAAAGTGGTTGTTGGAACTTGCCAAAACAGTAAAGGAGGATAAAAACATTCCGCTTACTATGGAAGAGCTTACCAAGCTTCCGGGCATTGGCCGCAAATCGGCAAACGTTATTATGCGCGAAGCAGGTGTTAAAGCAGAAGGAATTATTGTAGACCTGCATGTGGTACGCGTAGCACCCCGTATTGGTGTAGCAAGCGGTACCGACCCTAAGAAAATAGAGCAGCAACTGATGGAAGCCGTTCCTCAAAAAGACTGGGGTGAACTTGGCATGGCCATTTCTTTTTTAGGAAGAGAAACTTGCAGGCCCACTAACCCAAAGCATGATGAATGTGTTTTGAAGGACAGTTGTGTTTTTTATAAAACATTGACTAAGTAGAAAAACTACTTAACTATTACCAACTTCCTGTTTACTATACCTTCATTGCCAATGATACAGATGTTATAAACGCCTTCGTTTAAGCTGCCGGCATCTATATTGGTTTTGCCATTTATAGTTTGACTTAATACAAGCTTACCGTTTACATCATATAACTGCATAGTTTGTTTTGTTATGCTGTTTGGCTCTATTATAAAGTTACCATTAGTAGGATTTGGTGAAATAGTAACTTTTTCTAAAGATGTATATTGCTCTATACCACCTGTTGCCCCCCAGCAATAAGTACAAGAATCTGGTCCAAACAACCCACCATGTATATTTGCTTCATGATATAAACAACTATCATAATACATTTTGTTTCCATTATCCCACTTGCAGCTTAAAGCCATATTAAAATTTGCTCCTGAACAAGAAGAAAACGCTGTGTTAAATGCGTTTTGTTGAAACTGATAATATAAAAACAACGGATGACTTACATTTCCAACTCCTTCAATCATTTCTAAAACATCATTACCAATAACACTATGATTTTTTAAATAGAAGTGATTACGGTAGCCTTTATAGTCATGTTTCAATCTGATGGAATCTAAAGTAAACACCCCGCTGGTCATTAAGCCTGAAGAGTAAACAAAGTGATAAGTAACGGTATCTCCCTGATTTAAAGAGAAGTTATACAAAAGTTCTTCATACGTATTGCAGTATTGAATAAAATAAACTTTTTTAGTTATAGTATCTTCTCTCATTAAGCCCTGAAAAGTATTGTTATTAGTTATCTTTTTGTAAGTTTTCCCACCATATAAACTATCACCTTTAGCATACCACTGGTTTGGAGCGCCACCACCATATCCCGATAAAGTAATACAATTACTTAAAGTTTGATTTGGATTGCTGAGCCTTGTAAATAAACAGGCACTAACTATATCAAACTCTGTAACAGAATCTGCCAGCAGTTTTTGATAGAGTGGAGGGCAGGCAATAACCTTTATAGTATCAGCTGCTGTTGCAACACAACCTTTTGAATCGGTACCCGTGGCAGAATACGTAAAAGCTTGCGGTGGACTTAAACTTGAAGGATTTACCCAAACGCTATCTCCCTTTGCATCTAAGTATGCCGGCCAAGATGCAAGCGCAGATTGTGTCCAGGTATAGGTTTGTGCACCATGTGCGTATAAATTAATTCCTGTAATACTACCGTTACAAAGAGAGGGTTTTACAGGGGTTATACTTACAACAGGTAAACAAAATACCGTATCACCTGTAAGGGTAACTGTGCTTGAACATCCGTTATTGGTAGTTACTGTTAAGGTAATATTAAAAGCGCCACAAAATGCATAGGTGTGTTTAATGGTATCTGGTAAAGTACCCGTTGTATAAGTAGAAATTGTAGTTCCGTCACCAAAGTCCCATTGCCAAAATGTTATACGATCATTTAAACATGAGGGATTTGTTATATATGAGCCATCCATAAAATCTGATGTATTTCCTAGACAAGCTTCCCAAGCATCAAAAGTCCCTTCGGGATTTGCATGCACATATATTGTAGTATCAAAAGAACCATTGCAACCGTTAGTGTTTGTAGCTGTTAGAGCAACCGAATAACAGCCTGCAGCTGAATAGCTATGCGCAGGCGGAGAAGCAATAGTAGACGTACTGCCATCTCCAAAATTCCAACTCCAATTAGTAATGGAAGATTGATTAGGAGTTGTATTTGTAATTGTAACCGCAGTACCCAAACAAGGATGATTTGCCGTGAAATGAACAACAGGCAAAGGATTAACACTAACTGTTATTGCCGTACTTACGGTAGAAGCACCCGTAGTACCTACCACCGTATACGTAGTAGTAACTGTTGGACTGGCAGCAACCATGCTGCCTGTGGTAGCACTTAAGCCTGTTCCCGGAGACCAACTATAGGTTGTAGCCCCGCTGGCTGTTAACGTAGTTGTGCTGCCTGCGCATATAGTGCTTGGGCTTGCCGTGGCAGTGGTAATGCTGCTTACTACATTAATATAAACCATATTACTAAATACGCTGTTGTTATTAGCTAAACGAGACACCGCATCATTTTGACAAGACACGGCAGAATCTCCACAAGAGGAATAGGCAGTAACACAAATACTATAGGTGCCTGCCACAGAATAAGTATGGCTTGGGTAAAGCCCCACCGTAGAAGTACCATCACCCCAATACCACCTAGCACTGCTTACGTTTGATGAATAAGCAGGGACAGCGTCATAATAATGCGGTGTTGATGTTGCAGTTAATGTATAACTTACTGTTGGTAGTGGAAAAACAGTTACTGTTGTTGTTGCAACAGATGTACAAGTACCTGTTGTACCACTTACTGTATAAATCGTTGTTACCGAAGGCGATACTTTAATAGTATCACCTATAACTCCTGTATTCCAAGTATAGGTACTAATACTACTCGCATTAGCTATTAAAGTTGCAGTATCTCCAAGGCAAATACTAGTGCTACTTGACCAAACAGGGATACAAAATTTAAATATTGTACCCCATGGGGAAAGAGATCCCAGTGCACCGCCACTATTTGTCATTCCATATAAAATGTTGTTATAAAAGTAAAGTGAACCATAGGGCTGGCTTCCGTGAGGGTAACCTGAAAAGTCATATAAATCTGTGTAATTACTGCCGTCAGGTTTAATCTTAAATATATTTCCTTCACCAATAGATCCCCCATCCATAGTCATGCCATATAAAAATGTGCCGTCTGATATAAGAGAGCCGAAGTTTGGGAAATACCCACTTGTACCATTAAAGTCTATAAGTTTTGAGAATCCGGTTCCGTCTGTTTTTACTTTAAATAAAACTCCTTTATTATTTATACCGCCAATCCTTGTCATTCCATATAAATAAGCTCCATCATATAATAACGAGCCTCCTGGATTGTGGCCATTAGTTGAATCGGCAAAGTCATATATTTTTGCAAAACTTGTTCCGTCAGGTTTTATTTTGTATACAGTACCATTGCGACTTGCTCCTCCATATAATGTAGTTCCATATAAATATGTGCCATCCGAGATTAACGAGCTAACAGGAAAACTCCCATTTATGTCTTCATATATAAAATTATGAAGGTTTGTAAATCCTGTTCCGTCCGTTTTTATTTTAAAAATATTTCCTCCATAACTATTACTGGAAGTGGTTGTTCCATATAAATAAGTCCCGTCGTAATACAAATCACTTTCAGGTTTATATCCAAATAATCCATTATTGCCAAAACAACCTAAAGTATCAAAGCCCGTCCCATTTGGCTTTATTTTAAAAATAACACCGCCGCCATGAGATCCTCCATCCCAAGTCATACCATATAAAAAAGTTCCGTCATAAATAAGAGAACCTATTGGATTTGCTCCGTTTGCAAAATTAAAATTGAAAAGTACTGTATCGCCGCTTCCATCGGGTTTTATTCTAAATATAGTTCCGCATCCATAACTACCACATGAAGGGGATAAACCTGATCCTCCGCCGTATGTCATCCCATATAAATAAGTACCATCAGAAACTAGAGAACCCCAAGGAACTTGCCCATCTGAAACATTAAAGCTTAATAAAGTTGTAATCTGTGCCTTCCCATTCAAACAAAACGCTAAGGCTAAGAGGGTAAGTAGTTTTTTCATGTTGTTTGTTTCTGTTTACTTAACTAGTACTATTCTTTTATTTATTATTCCTTCTTTGCTTGAGATGCTGATGTTATAAACTCCTTCACCTAAAGAACTAGCATCAATACTTGTTTTACCATTTATAGTTTGAGTTAAAACTAGCTTAGCATTTACATCATACACCTGCATAATTTGTTTTGTTGCGCTGTTTGGCTCTATAACAAAACTGCCGTTGTTAGGGTTTGGGTAAATAGTAATATCATTACTACCTATCAGCTTATTCATGCCGGTTATGCTATTTATATGAACACAAATACTGCACATATTTTCACAACCAGTTGCATCCATAACAGTAATAGTATAACAGGTTGGAACAATAGGAGTTGCAACTACCGAATTTCCGGTAACAGCACTTAACGTTGCTGCGGGTGCCCATATATACGTGTAAGGTCCTACACCACCAAACACAGAAGCATTTAATACGGAAGAATTGCCTGCCAATATAGTATCAGGTGTTGCCGAGCAAGTAACGGTTGGCAAGGGAAATACGGTTACGGTTAGTATGCTGGTTGAACTACAATTATTAGCATCTGTAACAATATAGGTATAGGTTGTTGTAGTAGTAGGGCATACTGTATAATTTGGAACGGTAATATTTCCCGGTTGCAATATATATGTATAAGCAGGTGTACCCCCTGTAACACCCTCAGTAAGGGCAACACAATTACCACTGCAAATACCATTATTGCTTGCTGTAAGAGTAACCGATGGCAATGGATTAATAGTTATGGTATAAGTTAAATCTGTATTGCTTGTAGAATTACAACCTGTGCCCGAAGCTGTGGCGTTTACAGTAATAACCCCTACTGTTTGAACACTTACTGTTGGAGTAGCGAACCCCGAAATATTACCCGAACCCGATGGAGCTAAACCTATTGCCGTACCACTATTTACCCAAGAAACAGTGCCGGCAGGGCTTACACTAAAATTAATGGGAGATACAAAACCACCCGCACACACTGTTTGAAAGTTTGCCCCCCCACCTGAAACACTTACCGTTGGAGAAGGGATAACCACTACCGTAACCGTAACAGGCGCACTTGGAGCACAACTACCCGCTATGCCACTAACCGTATATATAGTTGTGGTGGTTGGACTGGCTGTTGGATGAGCTGAATTCGGATTTGATAAACTTGCTGCAGGCGACCAGGTATAAGTACTTGCACCGCTAACAGAAAGACCTTGCGAACTGCCATTACATATAGTATAAGAACTTGAACTTACCGTTAAGTTTGGTGGAGCTACCACATTAACCGTTACCGTGGCAGGTGTTGCATTGGTACAACCAAACATATTTGTACCCGTTACACTATAAACCATAGTGGTAGTTGGGCTGGCTGTTGGGTTAGCTGTATTGGGGTTATTTAAAGTGGTAGCAGGTGACCATGTATAAGTACTTGCGCCACTAACCGTAAAGGTTTGAGAACCACCATTGCATATTGTAAAAATATTAGTCGCTAAACTATAGGAAGGCACAGGATTAACACTAACCGTTACTGCCGTGCTTACGGTTGAAGCACCCGTTGTGCCCACTACCGTATACGTAATAGTAACCGTTGGGCTGGCAGTAACCACACTGCCCGTGGTAGCACTTAAACCGGTTGCCGGAGACCAACTATACGTAGTAGCCCCACTTGCCGTTAAGGTAGTTGTGCCACCTGCACATATAGTGCTTGGGCTTGCCGTGGCAGTGGTAATGCTGCTTACCACATTAATATAAACCATACTGCTTAATACGCTATTGTTATTAGCCAAACGAGAAACCGCATCATTTTGGCAAGACACCGCAGAATCTCCACAAGAAGAATAGGCAGTAACACAAATACTATAAGTACCTGCTGCAGCATAGGTATGGCTTGGGTAAAGCCCCACAGTATAAGTACCATCTCCCCAATACCACCTCGCGTTGGTAACGTTTGATGAATAAGCCGGAACGGCATCCCAATAATGTGGAGTGGAAGATGCAGTTAAAGTATAACTTACCACAGGGTGAGATAAAACAGTAACTGTTTTAGTTTTTATACTTGAACAGGCATTTGCACTATCAGTCCCGATTACCGAATAAGTTGTTGTAACAGATGGTGAAATAACAATAGATGTATTTGTCCCGGTAGATACAGTTCCCGCAGACGTTGTCCAAGTGTAGGTTCCGTTTGCACCCATTCCTGTAACAGATAAAGTGGTAGAAGAACCTAAACAAACAGTATCAGGAGTAGCAGATAGTGTAAGTGTAGGACATAAAGAACAATTTGTACCGGGCCCACTTGTTTGCGTTACAGTTATCATACCTGCAGTACCAGCATAATTTGTTACCATAACTAAATAGTATTGCCCCGCAGAAGTTGAGTGCAAAGTCATATTTTCAGTAGCTGAAGTACTGTAGCTGCAATCTGCAATATTTCCTGAACAAGTAGGGTTAGGATTTGTACTACATGCACCACAGCTTCCGGTAAGATTACTACATACGTTAAGAAAAGCAGAGCTTGTATAAGGCCCGTAAGCTATAAAATCAGCATCTAAGTTACCTGCCCCGGCAGAAGTACCTTCACTAATTGTAAATGCCATAACACCTGCTGCAGAAGATTTAAGATAAAACCAACTGGGATTAGGCTGTGAACATAAACAACCATAACTCGGGCCAACGGGTGCGGTATTACCACCATATGTGTTGGGGAATGAAAAGGGCGTTCCAACGGAACTACAAAAAGGAGTAGCCGAGGCACAAGTGTTTCCTTGAGCAAATATTTTGTTGGAATTTAAATTTAATAGTAAGGCCGCTAATAGAAACGTTACTTTTTTAATCATGTTGTATTTGGCTTTAAGGCTATGTTTTAACAAAACTAGAAGAAATAATTAAAATAAAGCAAGAACTTTAGTAAACTGTATGTTTTGACAGGTAAACTGTATGTAGTATTGAGGGAACGGTAAATCTATAAATAGAATAACATTAAGAATAGGTTAACAAAAAAATCCCTCCCGTCAGCATTCAAATTACAAGTGTCAATGCTCAATTTACTACCGTCAACCGTTAATTTATAACTGTAAGTGTTCATTTTATCACATCGGATGGTCGATTCACTACATCAGATAGTCATTTCATCACATTGGATGTTCAATTCATTACATTGGATGGTCGATTCATCACATCGGATGCTCAATTCAACACGTTGGGTGTTCAATTCATTACATCAGATGGTCATTTCATTACATTGGATACTCAATTCATTACCTTCAACGGTTATTTCTTTACCTTCAATGTTGAATTCTTCCCCTTCTAAAGAAACCCAATAAAAAAGCATTTTAACCCGTAATTTTTTACCTTTGATGTCGTCTAATTGTATTATGAGAAAACATATCTGTTTATCTTACCTCTTGGTTCTGGTCTCTTTTTTCTTTGCATCGGCTCAGGAAAAAGCCCCCGTTAACTTTAAAATAGAATCTAAAAAGGTATCGCCTACCGAGTATGATATTGTTTTTAATGCCACCATTGATGAAGGCTGGCATGTATACTCGATAACCCAAACCGCAGATGGAGGGCCTAACCCAACGATTATTACCGTTGATAAATCTGCTGATTATGATTTGGTAGGAAAACCAAAAGAAAGTAAACCTGTAGAAGAAGATGACAAGGTTTTTGAAATGAAGGTAAAGTACTTTCTGCACAAAGCCACCTTTACCCAACGCATAAAAGTAAAAACAGACAAGACTTTTAAAGTATCAGGTAAGTATGAGTATCAAACCTGTACCGATGTAAAGTGCGAGTTCCCTCCGGCTAAAAAGTTCTCGCTTACTATAGAACAAGCAGGAGCTGCTGTTGAGAAAGAAGTTAAAGACACGGTTGTAAAAGCAGACGCAGCAATCAAAGTTGCCGAAACAAAAACGGCAGCAGTACAAGCCACTCCAACAAATACACCTGTTGAAAGCAAAACCAAAGAAAGCGATACCCCTTGGTGGATGATATTCTTAAAAGGAATTGGTTTTGGTTTAGCTGCTTTAATTACACCATGTGTATTCCCCATGATACCAATGAACGTAAGTTTCTTTTTAAAGCGCAACAAAAAACGCAGCGGCGCCATTAAAGAAGCTTTGTTCTTTATGCTAAGCATCATTATTATTTATACGGCTTTGGGTTTATTAATTACCGCTGTGTTTGGTGAGACAGCCTTAAACGCCATAGCTTCCAGCGCATCGTTTAATATCTTCTTCTTTATCATGCTTATAATTTTTGGTATCAGCTTCCTTGGTGCGTTTGAAATTGTATTGCCTAACTCATGGCTCAATAAAATGGATGCCCAAAGTGATAGGGGTGGTTTCCTTGGTATATTTTTCATGGCAACAACCTTATCGTTGGTTTCGTTTTCTTGCACAGGTATTTTTATTGGCAATTTAATTCCGTTGGTTAGTAATTCACCAACCGGTCCCTTCTTTGGTTTCTTAGGCTTTGGTTTGGGCTTCGCACTTCCCTTTGGTTTGTTTGCTATTGTGCCAAGCTGGTTAAACAGCATGCCAAAATCAGGCGGGTGGTTAAACACCGTTAAAGTTACCCTTGGTTTGCTCGAGTTGGCACTTGCCTTAAAGTTTGCATCCAATGCAGATTTAGTATATGATATGCACATCCTCACCCGCGAGGTATTCCTTACCTTATGGATTGTACTCTTCGCCATCACCGGAATTTATTTAATGGGTTGGTTTAAGTTAAGCCATGATACCCCCGCCCCTTTCATTACCATTCCACGTTTGTTCTTCGCCATCTTTGCTTTTGCCTTCACCGTATATATGATTCCCGGTTTGTGGGGCGCACCTTTAAAATTATTAAGCGGTGTTATTCCTCCTTCTACCTATGCCGAATGGAAACCGCAAACAGCAACGGTTGTTCAATCATCCAATCAAAACTCATCTGCTTTAGCTAATAAAATGATTGATGGTCCGGATGGATTAAAGGTTTTTCATAATGATTACGAAAGTGCTTTGGCCTATTCTAAAGAAGTACACAAACCTTTAATGATTGATTTTACCGGACATGCCTGTGCTAATTGTCGTAAGATGGAAGACAACGTATGGGTGGAACCTGAAATTAGAAACATCTTAGCCAATGATTTAGTAATTGTTTCTTTATTTGTTGATGATAGAAAAGAACTGGCTAAAGCCGAACAAAAAGAAGTTGATTGGAGTGGAGATAAAGTAACCCTTGAAACCGAAGGTATGAAATGGGGCTTTATGCAATTAAGCAGATACAAAATAAGCTCTCAGCCTTACTATGTTATTGTAAACGATGATGAGAGTTTATTAAGCAATAGCGGCATTGGTTATGATACCGGCAAAGATTTGCCTGTTTTTAAAACATGGCTCACAAGCGCCATTGCTAAGTATAAAGAGAAGCATCCGTAACTAAGCATGCAAACCAAAGCTAAAAGCGAGTGGACCATCCTTACTGAAACGCTTGCCGAAAAGTTTGGCATGGAACCTGATTTGCATAACATTATCTTTTTGGTTGGTGTGCAGGAATTGGGTATGGGTTACAAAAAATTTAAGAAAGATGAGAAGGTAAACGTAATGCACATTGCTATTTGCACTTTGTTAGAGCCTTATGGTTACTACGAGTTTGAAGGTCGTGATGCAGATGGATGGCCCCACTTTAAAACTAAAGAACAATTACCCTTCTTAAAACCTGCCGAGCAAAATAACCTGATGATAAAGGCAGTTATTGAATACTTTAAAAAGAACGAGCTTATCAGTTAAGCTTATTTCATCTCTGAAAGCATACGCTTATTAATTTCCTTTATCAGTGCAGGTCCTTCATAAATAAACCCTGTATACAGCTGAATCAAATCTGCACCAGCATTTAATTTATCTATAGCATCTTGTGCGCTATGTATGCCACCCACACCAATAATAGCAATAGGTTTATCTAATTTACTTCTTAGAAACTTTATCACTTCCGTACTTCTTGCAGTAAGTGGCTTACCGCTTAAACCGCCTGCACCCATAGCTATTACTTCCTGTTGAGGCGTACTTAAATTTTCTCTTGAGATAGTTGTGTTAGTAGCAATTACACCAGCAATTTTTGTCTCAGTTATAATCTCAACAATATCCTGTAATTGCGTATCGGTTAAATCAGGTGCAATTTTTAAGAAGATAGGTTTGGGTGTTTTCTTCTTTGCATTCTCTTGTTGAAGTGTGCTTAGTAAATTAGTCAGCGGTTCTTTCTCTTGCAACTCCCTTAAATTGGGTGTGTTGGGAGAGCTTACATTTACCACAAAATAGTCAACTACTTCATATAAATCAGTAAAGCAAATGATATAATCCTGTGTGGCATTTTCATTTGGCGTAACTTTATTCTTGCCAATATTCCCTCCAATGATGATATTTTTATTCTTCCTTTTTGCCAAACGAATAGCCGCTGTACTTGCCCCATCGTTATTAAAGCCCATGCGGTTTATTAAGGCTTTATCTTTAGGCAAGCGAAACAAACGTGGTTTGTCATTACCGGGTTGAGGTTTTGGAGTAACTGTACCAATCTCTATAGAACCAAAACCCAGACAAGCCAACTCATCAACCAACAAAGCATTCTTATCTAAACCCGCAGCAAGTCCTACCGGATTAGGAAAATTTAAGCCTGCTACATTTCTTGCAAGCTTATTTGATTTAATGGTGAAGAGGGAAGAAGTTATTCCTTTTGCAAAAGGAATACTTAAAAAGAACTTCAATAAAGAAAAGGTAATGTGATGAGCCTTCTCAGGATTAAATAAGAATAAAAAAGGTTTTATAAATAACTTATACATAGCATACAAAGTTATTTATTTAACTAATTCTTACTTCTTTTTCTCTTCTATATTAATCCCTTCTGAAGATATTTTCACATGCGCATCTTTGGAATTTACTTCTATACCGTGCTTATCAATTTTCACATGGGCATTACTGTCTTTAACATTTATTTCATTTTTTATATTCATTAAATCTTCTTTGGTACAACTAAGGCATGTTAATCCATTCTCTGTCATTTTCCAGTATTTAGCTCCCATTTCAGAATCGGTAATACCGTTTGTGTTTTCAACGTCGTATAATAACCGTTTAAGATTGTTATCCAGATAAATGATTTTGTTTTTTGGAAGTTTAATAAGCACTTCCACTTCCTGGTTTCTGAATTTATCTGCACTGTTAAAAGAAAAATAATTATCAATTAATAAAATCGATCCTTGTTGCGCCAATTTGTAGTTTATTTTTTTGGCGCGTTGTGCAGCATCTGGTTTATCAACTCCTTCAGACGACTTTAAAATAAAAACGGAAAGACTGTCATTCTCTGAAGTGATAATTTTAACCTGTGGTTTCCCCCACCATATTGGTGGGTTTTGCGTCGTATTAATTAACCAACGACCACGGTTCCAACCAAAATCAATATCAGTTATTAAAGCAGGATAATTATTGTTGGCCTTAACAAATAAAGTATCATTTGTATTTATTTTAACCTGCTCTTTTAATTGTGTCTCTGCCGAATAATCATTTAAAAGATTTAAGCCCAAATACAAGCAAATAGCTAATCCTACAAACCATAAAATACCGACAGATAAGTTTAACCAACGATATCTTACTTTAATTCCTAAAACAAGTTTCATTCCTTTATAAACTAACATACATAAAGGAATTCCAACACATAAAGCCAAGCCTAATTTAAAGAGTGTGAAAGAAAAAGTTTCGCCTCCAATGGCCGAAAAAAAGTTATGTACACTCAACCCATCAATGGTGCCAATGCCAAAGATTAGGCACAATAATGCTGCAAAAAGGCAAATACCGAATAGTACAAAAATAACGCCGAATATTTTCCCAACCACATTAATGATGCCATAAAAGATGGTGTATATAAGATTAACTACTTTGTTTCCGGTACGGTTATTTCTATGACGGTTGTATTCATCCTTTACCCCATCTCCAAAATTCTGCATTCGGTTTTTGAATTGCCCTGCCTCTTCTTTTATAGTCTGACTGATGGTATTTATATCAATAGGGTCGCCACGCATTTCCAATTTTTCAGCGGTTGTTTTAGCTTCGGGAATAATTATCCAAAGTATAATGTATAACAAGAAGCCACTACCAAACCCGAAAAATAAAACCACCAGTATTAAACGAATCCATAAAGGGTCGGTATCAAAATAATTGGCTATACCCGAACAAACACCTCCTAAAACTTTACTATCGCCATCTCTAAAAACACGTCTTGTTTTGTTTTTATACTGATTGCTTTTTTGCTCGTGAGCCGATGATTTATTTTCATCTTCAGTGCCATCAGAAAAATCTTCAGGTCTTCCCATGGTATTAATCGCTTCATTTATATCAGCTTCTACTAAAACCTGTTTACCTGCATGTGTTTTAGCTTTTAGTAATTCTGCCATACGAGCTTCAATATCAGCTACAATTTCTTCGCAACCTTCTTCGTTTGCAAAATGACTTTTAATAGCCGACAAATAATCTTTTAATACCTGATAAGCCGTTTCTTCAATATTAAAAACTAGGCCGGCAAGGTTTATGTTTACTGTTTTGTTCATGATTATTTTTTTTATTTTATTTTTGGTATCATGCTGTTCGCCTAAAGGCTCGGGTCATGGTTTCCTGATATTAATATGTTATTTACGTTTGTTTTCTTTTAAAAGTTTATTTACTGCATCGGCCATTTCATCCCAAGTGCTTTCAAGTTCATTTAACAGTTTAACACCTTGTGCTGTTAGTTTATAATATTTACGTGGTGGGCCTGATGTTGATTCTTCCCAACGATAGGTTAAATAGTTCGCGTTTTTTAATCGTGTTAATAAAGGATAGAGCGTTCCTTCCACAATCATCATTTTAGAGCTTTTAAGCTGATCTATTATTTCGGTAGGATAAGCCTCTCCAATGGCTAACACTGATAAGGTACACAACTCCAATACGCCTTTGCGCATTTGAGATTGTGTGTTTTCTGTATTTATAGTTTGTTTCATTATTCTATATAATTTGTTTAAATAGTTTACTCATCTCTCTTTAATTATCTTTTTTGTATTCGTGAATCTTCGATTTCTCGGTTAATTGCATGGCAAAGATAAGTGTTTAATTTACTACTATGCAACACATACTACCTGTTTATGTATTATAACATTGAGAATCAATGCGATTAATTTTAAGAGGGGGTAAAGGAAGCTTGTTTACTTGGTCAGCTTTAGTGTTTGTCCGGCAGAAATTTTGGAGTTTCTGTTTAGCCCGTTTAATTGAAGTAAATCATCTACACTCATATTGTGTTCGCGTGCTATTTTGTAGAAGTAGTCCCCAGGCTTTACAGAATATGTCGCCTCATTTGTTATGCTAGTAGTGGGGCTTCCATTTGTATTTGTGTTTTCAGCTAACTGCTTTTTATCAGCTGTTTGCTGAGTAGGTGTTACCTCATTCTTTTTGCTTGTCAGTGCAGAGTCTTTAGGCACTATAGGTTTTTCTGTTTTATAAATAACAAGCTTTCTACCGGGTCTTAATCCTTTTTTACCTACCAAATTCCAAGTGGTAATATCACTCACAGAAACTCCGTATTTACGCGCAACAGTACTTAACCTGTCACCAGGTTTTACTACATAGGTAATTTGAACTTCTTTTACTTGAGTTAACGCAAGTGTTTTTTGCTCTTCGCTTTGCTTACGAAGCATGGCATAAATTTCCTCTTCGTTAGTAACAAACTTTCCAATTACATTTTTAGGCATGGTAAGCACATTGCCTCCTGCCGGTATAATTTGCTTTTTATATACAGGGTTAAAAAACTGTATCTCTTCTACAGTTACATCTAAAACACCAGCCAATTGCTGAAAAGAAAGAGGCTCCTTAATAATAACCGTATCTAATTCAAAATACGTTTTACGCGGAACATCCGGATAGATATTATGTTCGGGATAATAATTCATTACATAATTGGCCGCTATAAAAGCAGGTACATAAGCCTGTGTTTCTAAAGGAAGATAGGGGCGTATTTCCCAATAAGTTTTTTTACCTCCGCTACGACGGATAGCACGGTTAATGGTTCCCGGACCTGCATTATAAGCAGCCAATACCATTTGCCAGTCGTTAAACATTTTATATAAATCTCTCAGATATTCTGCCGCAGCTATGGTTGCTTTGTAGGGGTCAGAGCGCTCATCAATATAAGAAGTAACGTTTAAACCATATAGTTTTCCGGTTGGGTACATAAACTGCCAAAGGCCTGATGCACCTGCTCTTGAACGGGCTATAGGACTCAATGCCGATTCTATTACAGCCAGATTCTTTAACTCTAAAGGAATGTTGTACTTATCAAATATCTGCTCGAACATGGGGTAATATAGTTGAGATGAACCCAATATCTTGCACATTAAGCCTCTCTTTTTAATGGCATATAGCTCTATATAAGGCTTCACAGTTTGATTAAACTGCAAATCAAAAGGAGATGCCGCATCTAACTTGGCTAAGCGGTTTTCATATACAAAATCCTCAAAACGAGGTATAGAATCAGTGGCATAATTGTATTTGTTCTTTATGCTAGATGGCTTGGCATACAGTTTATCCAGTATTTTTTGGGTAGAAAGACTGTCTAAGGCAGCGGCAATAGGGTCGTCCTGCATAGTTTGCTGAGCAAAACCGTATTGCGCCAACAACACAAAAGCAAACAGATATATAATAAAGCCCCTCATTTTATGTAATAACGCACATTCTTTCAAAATGTTGTATTTGCAATGATATTAATATAATCCTAAATATACGACTTTTTTCGCTGTACTTATCAAAGTAGGGGTGTTAAAAATGGTTACTGAATAAAAAGACATCTCGGTATTTGGTTTTCTTAGCGTTAAAATCAATGAATTACTGCTCTCAAACGCGGTCTTTTTAATTGCAAATTATTTTAGCATGTATTATATATGAAAAATAATGATAAAATTAATTATATTGATAATCAACTATATATAACAACATATTGCTAATATTTTTAGTTTTTTAAAATTCGTGTTGTTCTTTAGCATACCTTTGCCAAACCAAAACTTAAATAACATGGCTAAGAAAAACGAAGAAGTAAACGATGCAAAAAAGGTTAATGTAGAAAAGCTAAAAGCCCTGCAACTTACTTTAGACAAACTTGAAAAAACATACGGTAAAGGCACCGTAATGAAATTAGGAGATACCCAAACCGAAGCCATGGAAGTTATCAGTACTGGTTCTCTTGGACTTGATATTGCCCTTGGTGTGGGCGGATTACCTAAAGGACGCGTAATAGAAATATACGGGCCTGAATCATCGGGTAAAACCACGCTTACCATACATGCCATTGCTAATTGCCAAAGAAATGGCGGTATTGCTGCCTTTATAGATGCAGAACATGCTTTCGATCGTTTTTATGCCGAGAAGTTAGGTGTTGATACACAAGGCCTTTTAATATCTCAACCCGATAACGGAGAGCAAGCTTTAGAGATTGCCGAGAACCTGATCAGCTCGGGTGCTATTGATTTAATTGTGATAGATTCTGTTGCCGCACTTACCCCAAAATCGGAAATTGAAGGCGAGATGGGTGATAGCAAAATGGGTTTACATGCCCGCTTAATGAGTCAGGCATTGCGTAAGCTTACCAGCGTTATCAGCAAAACAAATTGCTGTGTTATTTTCATTAATCAGTTGCGCGAAAAAATAGGTGTAATGTTTGGTAACCCCGAAACTACTACCGGTGGTAACGCCCTTAAATTTTATGCTTCGGTGCGTTTAGATATTCGCCGTATAGGACAAATTAAAGACGGAGAAAACGTGGTAGGTAACCGCGCCCGCGTTAAGGTTATTAAAAACAAAGTGGCTCCTCCCTTCCGTCAGGCAGAGTTTGATATTATATTTGGAGAAGGCATCAGCAAAACAGGCGAGATTATCGACCTGGGTGTAGAGCTAAACGTAATTAAAAAGAGTGGCTCGTGGTTTAGTTACGGCGATACCAAACTTGGACAAGGGCGCGATTCGGTTAAACAAATATTTAACGATAACCCCGAGTTAGCTGCAGAAATAGAGCACGTTATTAAAGAAAAAATAGTAGGGCATGCCGAGCCTGTTTTAGCTGCAGTTGAATAATTATTATCATTGCCATGGTAATCTTTATATAAAAGAACCCTTGCTTCGGCAGGGTTTTTTCATTTGAGCATTGCGGCAGATTATTGCCATTATTCTAACTAATAATTAATCTTAACAATACTATCGTCCTTTTCAATATAATCTGGTAGGGGTTTATTTTTCAAAATGGCAATTCTATATCCTTTGTTTTTTGCTGTGTTGCAATTATTCATAGTAGGAATAAAATCATAAGCAATATAATTTGTATAGAACATGAATGGGATTGCACCACAATTAGTTATGTTGGTGTTAAATACAACATACTTATTATTGCCTAATTTTTTTGAAGTAGAATCCATTATTGTTCTTGCATACATGTCAGTTTCTCTATTGGTTCCGTAGTGTTCCTTTTGAATTGAATGCTCAAAAATAACTTCATTATAGTTTAAGAATAAAAAGGAAATGAAACCTATTGTAATTAAATATAACCCCTGTTTTAAATAAAAATACTTTATTCTATTACATAAAAAATCAAATAAGTATTGCAAAGAACAAGCGATGCAAGCAAATATAAATGGCGCACAAATGATACAAAACGATGTCATTTTTGTAGATGCTATTGTATAAAATAGGTACACAGAAGATATAAAAGTGATGGCGATTACTTTTAAGTTTTTCTTATTGATTTTATAGAATCCAAAAACAACAGTAAATAGTATTATGTAGGGAACTAAATCTCCTTCTCCGTAATACCTATTTAAAACACGCCAGTAAAAAAGCAGATCGCCCTCGTGTCCTTCTATTGCTTTAAACAAATGTTCGGAATTGTAATTAAACTCATATTTACTCTCTAAAGGAAATCGATATAAAATATAAAGTTGCCACGGCAAAGCAATAAGTATAGTTACACAGAAAGATTTTAGCATAAAAACAATCTCCTTTTTTAATTCTGTGTGTTTTTCAAAAAGAGAACTTATAGCCCAACATAAATAAACTACTAAACCCACCAACCACTTTACTAAAATAGCACACCCCGAAAACATTCCAATTAAATAAATCCACTTACTGTTTTTTGTTTGCTTATACTCTAATAGTGCCCACAAACTTGCTGTAACATAAAACAGAAAAGCAAAATCATTATGGTCTGTTCCGTACTTTCCGCAAACTAATTCTAAAAGATATTTAGCAAAGGAAAAGAAGATAGCCCCTAACATTCCAATTCTTCTATTATAAAGTATTGTTCCTATTCTATAAGTTAAAAGGGTTAAAACGGCGTGCATTAGAATACTAGGCAAACGAACAGCAAATTCATTACAACCAAATAATTTAATGCTTAATGCTATTTGCCACAAAAACAAAGGTTGTTTATGTAGCCATATATAATTACCAGACCAATTTGTATAATCATAAGATAAAATGGGGTCTTTGTATAATACTGGTTTTAATAGATTTTCTGTAAGATGTTTAGCAACTAAAGCATGAAACTGTTCATCCCATAATATTAAATAGGGGTCTAATAATGCGAAGAAACAAGCAATTAAAAAAGAGCCCAAGAATAAACTGATTATAGAAATTTTATTGTTTTTATATAAGTAGGAACTAACTAGTAAGAGGGAACTAATTATTAATAAAATGGTTTTTGAGTTAGTCATTCAGGACTAAATATAATAATTCTAAAACAAAGCCTAATCCTCCACAACCCTCTGCCAATTTTAAAGAAAGCAAGGTTTTTAGGAGTTCCATAAGCAACCATTCCTGTTCATTTACAATGCCCATAAAGGGAGGTGATTGCCCCATGTAAGGAATCAAACGCTCTTTGTGGGCATTTGCATTGCCGTCAAGTTCATTGCAACTCATTTCACAATGAGTTTATCTCATCGCAGGTTGAATGCATCTCTTTTCATAATCAGTTGCAATGATTGTCTTTTCATTGTAACTCGTTTTATAAGCGATGTAACTCTTCGTGCGAAGAGTTGCATTCATCACAAGAAGAGTTAATCGCCCTACGCGAGGCAATGATTGCCCCGTGTAAGGAATCAAACGCTCTTTGTGGGCATTTGCATTGCCATCAAGTTCATTTCAACTCATTTCACAATGAGTTTATCTCATCGCAGGTTGAGTGCATCTCTTTTCACAATCATTTGCAATGATTGTCTTTTCATTGTAACTCGTTTCATAAGCAATGCAACTCTTCGAGTGAGGAGTTACATCCATTGCCTGAAGAGTTAATTGCCTCATGCGAGGCAATCATTTCATCACATGGGCGTTGTAACTCATTTGCTAAAGCATGTTAATTTTTTAGTATTTATATATAATAAACCCATTTTTATTTCGTTTTATGGTATAAATTATTTAATTTTATGTAAGCCATGTTAACACGCGGAATGAACATAGAGCAACAAATAAAAGAGGTCAAACAGGATTATGGCTTTGTGTTTAAGCTTGCCTTGGCAGGCGTACAAAAAATGGTAAACCGGTATGCACCGCTTACCAACCGTATGATGAGCCAAGCCTACCATTGCCACAGTAAAAACCGCAACCACTGGTTATATAGCATACACGTTAGTGCCCGCGAGCGTTTTGTACAGTTATTTACTTGCTTTTATGATAAGTCTGGCTTTATGGCTTTGTATCGTCAGCACCAAAGCCCCTTCACTTTGCTTTTTAACCAGCATTTTTTTGAACGCTATAACCAGCGCATGAACCTGAAAATTCATAAGCACGAAGACAGACTATGTGCCTACATGCTTGCCAACAGTCACTATGCTTTTTACGACCGTAGGCGCGTAAACGAACATGTGGTAAAGTTTGTATGCCTTACCGAAACCGGTATTATAATGGGCAGGCGAGACGACAGGTTGCGCGTGTATTACATGGGTACTTTTATACCTTACGAAATACTTGGGCAAAGGCAATTTGGTATGGTTAGCCACATTTACAAAAAAGTAATGGAGCTGTATAACCAGCAGTATATAAACCCTTACAAAAAGGTTGCTTAATTTTTATTACTTGTCGTTAAACACATAAACCTTACCTTTGCATTAAGCAGGCCGTTCTATCGCTGTGGGAATACCCGCAGAGGAAAGTCCGGACAACACAGAGCACCTAACCTTTTGAAAAAGAGGGTATGCAACAGGCAACTTAGCATAACAGACAGTGCCACAGAAAATATACCGCCATGCCTTGGTATGGTAAGGGTGCAAACGCGAGGTAAGAGCTCACGCACATGTTAGTAATACCGTGTGAGGAAAACCTTAGGGGTTGAAAAGCCAAATAAGTTGCGGTTTAAGCAGCTCGTTTATGTTTACTTCGGTAAACGCCGCAATGGGTAGGCCGACCAGATAAATGATAGAAGCCGCGCAAGCGGAACAAAACCCGGCTTACAGGCCTGCTTATTTTTTTATTTCTTTTTAGTACTATTGGGCTTTCTTATAGGTACAAAGTGTATACAATCACTTGGTGATATATAGATAGATACCAAAATCCCTTACTATAAGAGTAAACAGAAAGATTAGAAAAAAAGTTTATTTAATAAGCTTTTGTGTGTAATGGTTATTACCGGATGTAACTGCCACAAAATAAACGCCCTCGCTTAACTCATTTAAATTAAGTTTCATCTCGTCAGTTTGATTAACCGTTTTTTCAAAAACAACTTTTCCAAGTTGGTCAGTAATTTTTACCGTTAATGTTTCTCCGGCATTTTTTACATTAATATTTACCCCATCAACAAAAGGATTAGGGTATACGGCTACCTGCTGTAATCCCATATCATATTTTTCAATACCTAATTGAACCGTACAAGCAGTGCCGCCTAAACTATGAAAATCTGCACAAAGTGATTGCCAATATTCATTAGCAACCGTGGCATCATGTATTACCATAAAGTTTTCATCGCTGGTAACAGAAGCAGTGGTTGTCCAGTTATAAGAACCGCAACCAACCTGCGGGTCTGATAAAGGGTAATTAGGGTCTGCACAAATCATTTTGTTATGATAAATAGCAGAGCCTGTATAGATTTTTAATCTGTTAGGCCCGAGTATGCTTGCCTGATTTAGTGTAAGATAAGGGGTATTGCTGCCTGTTGTAGAAAACTGGTCCATAACACCAAAACCAGTTACGCCACTGGTATATTTGGCTTGCATACTGTTTGCTATATTACTGGTTGTAAACTCATATATGCCAAAATACAATTCGTTATTAGCAGAGTTTACCAAATTGTTTAATTGACTTGAAGCCCCATCCGTAGGGCTAAAATAAACCTGAATAGGTGTGCCATTAACCGTAAAACTATTTATAGGAGAAGCTGTTTTGTTAGTGCTAAATTTTGGAGAGGCACCGGGCGTGGGATTACTACCACCCCACATTTGATTGAATTGCGAGTCATAAGCCTGAGCTAAAGGTTGGTCTTGAATATTAACCATATTGTTGTAATCGCTTGTTGCCATAGAGCTGCTCCAATCAAAAGAAGAAGTTGATATGATGGCATCAGTTGCCAAAGTGGAATTAGCATCTATCACCACAAATTTATTGTGCATAATATAACCGCTTACCATACCCGTTGTAGGGCTTCGTAATTTCTGAACACCTGAACTAAGTAACGATAATCCTGAGTTAGGTGCATTGCCATCAGCAATCCATCTAACCACAACACCTCTTGCTGCCGCATTATTACATGCCGTTGCAATAATGGCAACAAGGCTTCCGGAAGATGCCGTATAATCATACTGGGCAATATCAACCGAGTATTTGGCATTGTTTATCAATTTGGCCACCGTATCCTGAAAATACTGGGTGTAATATGGATTTGTACCGGATGAAACAGCATTATTAGGCTGATGATTAAAATACACTTTAATTTTAGAATTTTGCGCTTTTGCATTAAAACCTAATGCAGCTAAAACTAATGATAGTACAAGTGTTTTAGTAAATTTCTGTAAAGTAAATTGTGCCATGTTTTATTCGTTTTTAGTTATTTATCTTTTATTTGTACTCATGTATTCGCTTCACTCGGCTGTTTTTTTAATATTTAATTTGTTTCAATCTTATATATAGAGAGAGAGGACGCAAAGTACAAACAAAAGCAATTAAAATCAAGTTTTTTGCAAAAACAAGGATGTTTTTTATAAAAGCAAAACCCCGCTTATCGAGCGGGGCTTTTACTTAAAATAGGTACTAAAATTATTGTTTGATGATTTTTGTTAGTTGAGAAACACCATCAGCCATAATTCTTACCATATAAACACCTGCAGGTAAATTAATATCGTTTATAGATACTATACTACCCGATAGGTTGTTTACCGTATAAACTTCTTTACCCAACACATCCGTAAACGATACATTTACTTTTGCCGCTTCGTGTGGAAGCTCAACCGTTAACTGGTTGTTTGCCGGATTTGGATATACATTAGCATGCAATGCATTGTTGTATTTTTCAATGCCCGCAAAAGTACAAGCTCCTGTAGAAACATCGGTTGAACAAGTAGGCAGGATATTATAACCAAAGTTAAGATACACATTCCCTACTAAACAATACGTAGCGGTAGAAGGAGTGGTGGTGGTAGCTCCAACAGGCACATAACCCGGGTTACCCGAAGAACCGGAAGTTGCAGTTCCGCAAGGAGGATAAAAACCATCTTTAAAATCACCAATGCAAGAAGCACCCGAAGCATCGGTAATAGTTCCCTGCCCGTAATTAGCACTGTATGAGTTTACCGTTACACCTGTAAGATATATTAAATAAGATTGATACTGACGTCCAGTAGCAGCAGTACTCAACATTTGAGTAGTTAGCAGCTGAGGAGCTTGAGGATACTGAATACCGCTACCGGTTGATACATTATTAAAATTAACAATACCCGACATTTGTGTTTGCCCAAAATAATTATCCACAAAACCGCCAAAAGTAACACTGTCCCCTATATGAACCAAAGCAGCCGTAGTATAATCATATACCTGCATAGCAGACCAGGTAGTAGTGTTTCTGTTTTGTATAAAATATCCGTTAGCAGTACCGTTACTTGTTATTCTGGTAACAATACCACCCGTTAAACCAACTGACTGACCCCAGAAAACCGAAACACCGTTTGCATCTGGTTGTTGCAAAGAATATAAGTTAGCAGAAGCTACCGGAGTATAAGGTCTCACGTTAAAACTGTCTACATCTATCCCGGTAATAGTTACCCCACCTGAAGAATAAACACCGGTGCCTTTTACTTTTAGGAAAAATGCAGCGTGACCAGAAGTAGTTGCCGTAACGCTTTGCAAAACATGATGCCATGTTTTACCGCTTACAGGCTCTCCTCCCGGAGCTGTACTAACTCCACCAACAGAAATACCCGAAGAGATGGTGCCCTTTCCGCGCACGTAATAAGAAATCTGATAGGCCATACCTGCGGTAACAGGATGAATTGTATCAGTAGCCATATAAGAATAAGTAGTAGCGGTGTTTACAAGGTTACAAGAAAAGCCTGTAGCTTCTTCCGTAGGAAGTGTTGCAGTAGTTGTAGATTGAACAACAGAGCCTGAAGGCATGGTAGTTACCGGTGCAAACATCCATACGGTTGGTTGTAGAGGCGTTCCTGCCCATGTGTTGAAGCCGTCTTCAAAAATAGAGGCTCCTAATGTTGCAGGTAGCGTTGTTTGTGCCTGCGTTTTAATGGTACATACCATTAGCGCGGCTACGGTTAGTTTTAATAGTTTTGATTTCATTTTGTTTTTTTTGTTTTGGTTTTTACTTGCTTTTATTTTTAGGTTACTTGTTTATTTATTTTTAGGGTGCTATTATTAATTTTTAAGTATCAAGGCGCCTAAATTGTAGGTAGCTGCGGTAGAGTCATATGGAGAGGCGGTATTGCTCTGGTATCTGAAAGCTACATAAAAAGTAGGGGAAGAACCGGCAAGAGTAAATTGTGCGAGGGTGGGGGCAAAAGGATTTCCTGAAAGTGCGGTATTATGGGCATATGCAAAACTATTGGCAGCACCAACAGAGTTGTTTATGTTATGAAAAGGGGTATTACTTGCGTGGCTAATATCCGTCCATTGAGAAGGGATGATGGTACCGTTAAACGTTCGGCATACCAATACGCTTAATAAAACCTTGTTACCGCTAGTTGGCCCGTATGTTAAGGCAGAAGAAAAATCCATTCTTTTGGTATAACCCGCCCCGTAAGTAGCTGCATCCACAATAGGCGGGCTTACCAACCAAATATCATTACGGGGAGTAGTTGTTTTATAATTAGAAACCGAAGGAGCATACGCAAAATCGGGATAAGAACCATATTGTGCGCCTTGCCAAAATAAATTTCCCTGCAAATCAAAGGTTTGCCAACCGGCCATATTAGCACACGAGCTGTTTTTTGATAAACCAACATTGGTAAGGGTGTGGGAATAGTTGATGGGGATGTTGGCAACGGCACCAAAATATTGCGTAATGGTATCATATACAATAGGAATATAAGGTGAGGTCCAACTCATATCGGGATAAGAACGAATACTTAACTGCATAGTGGTATATAAATTAGCAACAGCGGTAATACTACCACTGTTATTTGGTATGGTTTGCCCTGCAAAATTAGAATAGCCGCTGTTATATGCTACGATGGTATTTCCTCTTTGATCACAAACATATTTATTTACGTTTACCGGAGGTACCGATGTTACATTTACCGAGTATGATTGGGGGGTAGCAAAGGTGGTGTTAAGATTTGGGCCAATAAACTCTACATTGTTTAGTTGCACCAACTGCGCATCATAAATAAAATGCCCGCTTGCAAATGCATTTAGCTGAGGTATAGTTACGGGTATAGGGGCGGGGTTTAAACCCGATGCTAAAACTTTAATTACTGGATAAGTAGCATGGGGTATAGAATCAAGCTGCAAAGAACCGCCCGTGGATATATCAAGCCATATCCCGTTCAAGTTTATCGCAATAGAATCCCCCTGAGTAAGAGCCCCATTGGTTGAGTTAAGAAAGTGACAAGATATGGCTGCATAATTTTTTGTTTGCGCAAAAGTACCCGAATGATCTCTTATGTAAACTTGTTTATAAAGCTGTCCCGAGGTTTCATCGGCAGTAACAACTCCATATAACGTAGTATTTGAAGTTATTTTAATATTTACACCATGATATGCGTTGCGCAGTGAATCAATGGTAATTCTGGTACCAAAAGAAAACAATTTTACAGGTGGGGCAGTTGCATCTTTTCTGCAAGAGAAAAAAATAACAGATGTCATCACAAAAATAATTACTACTAATAACTGTTTTATTGTTTTCATTCGTCTAATCCTTTATAACTACATTATTAATACCATAACCTGCCGCAGAATCAGGATAATTTTTTTTAGCTCTATAACGAAACCCTACATAAAAAGTACCTGTATAGCTGGATGGAATTAATGTACTGGCATTTGTTGCATTAAAATAAATAGCGTTCGAACCGGTTGAACCTGCCCCCGCATTTTGAAAAGCCCATGAGGGATATGGGTTGTTTTTTATAATATTAAAAGAAGAGGTTATATCTACCCAGGTTGCCATTGCCCCAAAACCTACGGGTATTTGGTATAACGGTGCTACACCTAAGTTAGATCCATTATAATCGGTAGAAACCAAAACGCTTAGCAAATCATAGCCAGGATTATTATTGGTATATACTCCAAAGTTAATATTTTTAGTTGGGCTGTTTTGAATAGGCGGGGTAATTAACCAGGAAACATTGAGTGTATCTGGCGTAAATGAATTTACTACACCGGAAGGAAAATAAGTAGGTCCACCGGCTGTTGCACCAACCCAAAGTTGACTTCCTATTTGATTAATATTGCCCCAACCCGGAAACAAACCTGATATATTTCCCCCTGTTCCACAAGCTATCGTGTCAAAGGTTTGGTTTAAGGTTTGCATACCACACCTAGGTTGGTTAAAGTTTACATCGGCAAAAGAACGGGGGGTTATTTGCAAAATATTATTGTAAAAAGAGATAGCCCCTACAATTGAACCACTTTTAGTATAAGGTATCGGTTGATTTTGAAAATCGGCAGTGCCACTATATAAAGATAATTGAAGATTATAAATACCCCCACAATCAAAAAGCACAGGGGGAGGATTTACATAAGTTGGGCTGCCGTAAGGAATATAATTAATTCTGTTTGCAAAAGAAAACTGAACATCATTTATTTGCACCAATTGCCCGTCGTATTTTGATCTGGGTAAAAAGAAAGACCCGGTAGGGCCATTAAAAGATGTATCAGATGCCGAATTTTTTAGTTGTGAGATTGTTACTGTAATAGGAGACAATGGTCTTCCAACAGCAAGTTTAACAACCTTACAGGTTGGGCTGTCACTAACATCAACGGAATCAATTTGTAGGGAAGAATTTGCTGCTGATTGGTCTAAAGTGGAGTTATTAAGATTAATTCGCAGAGAATCTCCAGCAAAAATACCGTGTGCAGTTAACTGCTTTAAAGAAATAGCCCCGGTCTGGTCTTTTATATATAGTGTTTTATAATTGTCGGTCATAGTAACCGTAGCAAACAAAGAAATATCCTGAGTGAATTTAATATTCTTACCATTATTTTCGGCAAACATGGATTTCAATTGGCTAATGGTCAATGTTCCACCAATAGTGGTGGGGGTTATATGGGGCTTGTCAGTAGTTTTTTTGCAGGCAGAATACAGGCTAATTACTAAAACTAAAATTAGTAGCGATGAAATTTGTTTAACTTTATTTTTCATTCTGTTTTACTCTTTAATTAAATGTAATTGCTGCAGACAACATAAATGTTAACCCAAATGAATATAAATATTTATTTGGGAATTTCACATCATTAACGTCATCATGCCTCAATTGTTCTTCGCCCGAAGTTTTAAAAATGTTGTTAGTTAAGTTGTTTACCATCAATGTAAAGTTAAGCCCGTTTCCACCTTTTAAAGAGAAGGACTTCCCCCCCATAAAATCTACGGTATAAGCATTAGCCAACTTTTCCTGATTTAGTAATTGGTTAACTTGAGGATCTGTACTTATATATCTTGAAAGTGCCTGATCTGTACGTTTATCAGGACTAATGGTAACATAGTTATTAGCAAAGTAGTTAAAATAAACTCCTGCGTACCATCTTTTGGCACCTGTATAACGTACACCTATAGAACTTGCCGATTCAGGGGCACCGCCAACATGATAATTTTTAAAATATACAGTTCTATCAGAAGCTAATAGTTGTGTGCTATTATTGGCCGTAATAGTTGCTGAAGGATCGTTTGTATAAAGATAGCTACCATAACCAACGGCAGCTATAATAGATATTCTTTTTGTAACAATACCTTCAAGTCCCAATTCTAAACCCTGATTTAGCTGATTAAGATTGGTCATAGCATAATTTATAGTGGTTTTAAAATCATTATCAAAGTAGCTACGGTGCCAAACCTGATTATTTATTTGGGTGTAGTAATAAGTAATACGACCTTTTAACCAAGGAAGCCTTACGTTATAAGAAATATCGCCAGTAAATATTTTCTCACTGCCTATGCCGGATAACTCATCATTTCGGGTTTGAGGAGAAACAAAGGCATTTACAGGTAGGGGCGGTTTAGTAATAGAAGCTCCATTTATGGTTATGTAATTATGCCCATCTATTTTATAAGTTATTCCACCCTTTACCCCATAATTTAAAAAATCAAGTAAAGTACTGTTTCCGCCTGAGGAGCCGGGGCCACCTGCTGCACTTGGAAATAAACCATTAACCATATGTCCTGCACGGTAAAAAGAGGTGTTGTTTACGGTGGCACTTAAATATACATCAACTCTTTTAAATGATTTTTCTGCCTGCCCCCAAAGCTCAAAACGGGTAACATTAATGTTATAATCATAACCAAAAACATCTCCTTGTTTAATTATTTTATTAGGGTCGTTAATATTGTTTTGTATAGCTAGTGGGTTAGGGGTAAGTGAATTTCCAAATTGGTTTAAATCTAGCCAGTAATCACCGCCCAATAAATCATTAACTACTTTATAATAACGGGTATTAGAAATCGCACCATTTGTCCCAACCGTGATATAAACATCATTAGGAAGACGGGTATTATAAATGCCATTGTATCCGCCATTTCTTACATCCTGCCTGGCCTCTTCCACAATATATAAGGATCTCCTGCCTGAATATGTGGCACCGGCAACGCCATCCACATTAGGCGTGGTGTGAAAATTATTAGCATTGATATTATACATACCATCCCAATCAATTTGCTGAGCATTAAAACCGGTTGCAGGATTTACAGTATTTTTAAGCCAAGCCTGCGTTAAAGCGGCATATTGAGTAGGGTCTGCATCTGAACTTGTAGGAGCATAATAACTTGGCATATATTTATAGTAATCGGGTGCCGGATTATTAACCCCGTAATAATTCAAGCCGGTAAGGCTTGTTCGGCCATAAGAACCATAAATACTGGCAGTTAATCTAGAGTGGTCGTTAATTTCCCACTTATCAGTTAGAATTAAAGTTGGCACATTAGTATTACTAATTTTGGCATTTCGTGCTACTCCATTTTGAAAGCCCCAAAAGGAGTTATAATGTTGATTCCCACTAAGAGCATAAGCTTCATCAGTTTCATAAGATTGTCTGGCTTGTTTTATAGGAGCGCCAAAAAGAGTAAGAGAGAGGTTGTTTTTATCGTTAAATTTTTTGTCAGCCCCAGCATAAAAACCAAAACCTTGGAACCACGTTCCCGGTATATAACCTTGTGCAGCATATCTTGCTGTACCTGAAACAGAAAAAGCCCAACCCTTTTTTAATAAACCGGTAGAATATGTTAAACTAACTCTTTCTTTAAAAATCCTATTTCCTTGAGAATATGTCACACGTAAACCTTTTCTGAAAGTAGAAGCGAACACGTTTAAGTTAAAATACCCCCCTACGTCTCCAAAAGTTGAACGAGAAGAACCCAAACCCGTTTTTTGATCCATAAAACGAATTACATCATTCATGCCGCCAAAAGTACTAAAGCCGGCTACTCCGGTCTCTAAACTATTAAGTCGCACACCATTCATCATTACTGTCATATTATCTGTAAGATATCCTCTATAGCGAAATCTATCCACGGTAAAGTGCATAGCAACAGCTTGCATAAAAATATCACGTGATGACCCTAATAAAGCAGTTATATCCTGAGATTGCACATTATTACCACTTATGTCGCTGGAAGTAGTGCTAAAAACAGGTAATATTCCATTGATGTTTTTTATGGTATCACGTTCAGCATTATTAAGCTGACTGGTAGTGGATGTGTCTAAATAAATGGGTTTTAAATCGGTAGTACTATCATTTTGCCCAAAAGAAACAATATAAGTAAAAAAGCATAAAAATAATGTTAGTAAAGATTTTTTCATATTAATTAAAGCAACTTTTAGTTCTATTCTTTTTTTAACTATACTGCTTTAGAAGTGGTTAAGAAATATTAAATTAGTGATAACTAATGTTAGTTTTCTTTTAGGTTGTTCACTTTAAAGCGGGCAAAAATAAGATTATTTTTATACTTACAAAACATTTCTGATGTTAAGGAATTGTTATGTTTTTACTTTTCATTTTGTAAATTTTTAGATTTAAGAGACGGATTGCAAATTCTCAAGCTTTAGCTTTTGAGTTCGTGTCGGAGTATTTTACTCCTAAATATTGTAAAAACAATTACATTTGCTCGATTTATATCCTTTTTAACATATGAAAAACCTATTCTTAGCCCTTTTTTTATTGTTTGTTATAACCCAACAAGCACAAACATTTGATAAAAACAAACAATATACTCCGGTTGCCATTGGGTTTTGGAATTTAGAGAATTTCTATGACACACTTAATGACCCTTTAAAAAATGATGAAGAGTTTTTGCCGACGGCAAATTATAAATGGGATAGTAAAAAATATTATACAAAATTGGATCATATTAGCGACATAATTTCTCAACTTGGAACAGACGCAACTTCGGATGGAGTTGCTATTATGGGGTTGTGTGAAGTTGAAAACAGATCTGTTTTAGAAGACATTGTAAGGGCTCCTAAACTTAAGGCTCGCGGCTATAAAATAGTGCATGTTGAAGGGCCTGATGCCCGTGGGGTTGATGTGGCTTTATTATACAACCCAAAATATTTTACTATGACCTCATTTCATTCCTATCATTTAAAATTGGTGGTTGATAGTAATCATACTACGCGTGATCAGCTATTAGTATCAGGTAAATTGTTGGGCGAGGAGTTTCATTTTATTGTTTGTCACTGGCCCTCACGTTTTGGAGGTGGGTTAAGCGAACCTAATCGTATTGCTGCTGCAAAATTGAGCAGAAAAATTATTGATTCCCTACTAAAAGTAAATGCAAACGCTAAAGTAATTATGATGGGTGATTTGAATGATGACCCTACCGACGTAAGCATAAGAAAATACTTAAACGCTACCGGAAAAGAATCAGAAGTAAAAGCACCTTTACTTTATAATGCAATGGAAAGCCTTTTTAAAAAAGGCATAGGAACACTTGCATATAATGATATGTGGAATTTATTTGATCAAGAGATTATGACTCCCGCATTGATAAAAGGAGATTATAAAGGGTTACACTTTTATCAAGCACACATATTTAATAAACCTCTTGTTTTAGTTGATAGTGGAAAATTTAAAGGGTATCCTAATCGTACATTTTCAGGAGGTGCATATACAGGAGGTTATAGCGACCATTGCTCTGTATATTCGGTTCTTTTAAAAGAAAGATAAAACCACTAAAAAATGAAAAAATTAATCATAGTACTTATTTGTCTTGCTTTATATACTAATATTAGTAAGGCACAACTGCAGTATAAAATTGGGAATAAAATAAAAGTAGAAGGTGATGGCGGTTGGGATTATTTAACTGCAGATGAGGCGGGGGATCAATTGTTTATATCACATGGAACAGTGGTACAAGTGCTTAATACAAAAAACAATACCCTGAACGGAACCATCCCCGATACCAAAGGGGTACATGGCATAGCTTTAGCTTCTGACTTAAACAAAGGGTTCATCAGTAACGGAAAAGATACTTCTGTAATCATATTTGATTTAAAAACCTTAAAAACACTTACTAAACTGAAGGTAACGGGAATTAATCCTGATGCTATTTTATACGATGGTTTTTCTAAAAAAGTGTTTGTTTATAATGGAAGAAGTAAAAATGCTACTGTTATTGATGCAGTTACCGATTTGGTTGTAGCCACTATTCCTCTTGAGGGGAAACCTGAGTTTTCGGTTACCGATTTAGCAGGGAAAGTTTATGTAAATATTGAAGATAAAAACGCAGTAACCGTAATAAACGCAAAAACCTTAAAAGTAGATGCCAATTGGTCTATCACAGGCGGAGAAGAGCCAACCGGGCTTGCCTTGGATAACAAAACACACCGTTTGTTTACTGTTTGCGGTAATAAGGTAATGGTGGTTATGGATGCAGCTAATGGAAAAGTAATAACCACTTTACCCATTGGCGATGGTTGCGATGGTGTTGCGTTTGATACCGAATTAAAACGAGCTTATAGCTCTAATGGAGAAGGAAATGTGACGGTGGTGCAGGAAGAAAATGAAAATACTTTTAAAGTACTTGAAACTATTTCTACCCAAAAAGGAGCTAGGACAATTTGTGTAAATTCTAAAACACATCATATTTATTTACCTGCAGCAGAATACGAGGATATGCCGCAACCTACTAAAGAAAATCCAAGATCTCGCCCCAAAGTAAAAGCAGGAAGCTTTGTAATTCTGGATATTGAACCCATTAAAAAGTAAGGTCAGGTTTCTCCTAATACAAGTACCCCTGGTTCCTCTATAAAAGAAATGGTATTGTTTTTAACATCATTTATAAAATCAGGATTAGTTAGACAATAACGTAGGAAGTTTTCTACCCGTTCTTGCGGAATATCATTAGGAAATAAACGGGCATAAATAGTTTCTATTTGATTAATCGCTTGCTCATTTTTTTGTTTGATCGAGCGAATTGCCTTTTGCTCAAGTCCTTCAATTCCTTTTAATGCTTTTTGTAATTCTGCTTCGCTGGTGGCTTCTAAAGTTTTATCAACCTTACTTATTTCTGTTCGAATAGTATTGTATAATGTTTTTATTTCTTCCTTCTCCTTATCTAAAGAAAAAGGTTGTTGGCTAAGAGCATAATTCTTAACCAGCATACCCTTCTCTTCAAAAAAATCTTCTATAGTAAGGTTTAATTTCTGCATCTTTTGTTGAAGAGGTTTATCTAAATAAAAAACGAAATTACGTGGAATCAAAACGGGATACGGAATCTTTGCTTCATCAAACATAGCCCTGTATTGCAACCAGTACGCTAGTTCGCCCGGACCACCAATATAAACAGCATTAGGCAATATTTTTTGTTGATACAATGGGCGCAACACTACATTCGGACTAAACCTTTCTGTTTCTTTGTCAATCAGTTTCTCTATTTTTTCTTTAGAAAAGTGTATGCCTGTATTTAATATTTTATAAACTCCATTTTCATTTACGATACGTTCGCGTAAGTTTTTGTCAGTATAAAAAATATTTATTTCGCGAGGTGTTACCTGTGTGCCATAACCCTGTTGTTTTAACTTTTCATTAGACGAGATGACGTTTTTAAAAGCCCTATTTTCAAAAACATCCTTTTTTATTTCCGGAATAAATTCTTGTTTCAAAGCCTTACTGTCTCCATCAAGAATAACCAATCCGTATTTACCAAACAGCTCATATACCAAGTACCGAGTAGCGTTGGCTAAATTATTTCTTGAATAAGCATTGGCAAGAAGTGTGTTTAATTTCTCCGCTTGTTCACTCTCTCCCAAAGTTTGTTTTACCTCCGACAAGAAAGCTTCTATTCCTTCCAACGCAAACATACCGACCTTACCTTTTTGTTCGGTATTCCAAACAATTTTCTTATTGAAAAGATTAATATGATTTATCTCTTCAAAGTCATGATCCTCGCTTGCCATCCAATATACGGGAACAAAATGATTATTTGGATTTTGCTTATTAAGTATTTCGCATACATTAATACATGAAATTATTTTATAAATAAAATAGGCCGGTCCGGTTGCCAAACATAGCTGATGGCCAGTTGTAACGGTATAAGTGTTTTTGTTTTGAAGAGCATCAATGTTTTGTTTTGTTGCATCAGTAAGGGTAATGTTGTTGTTTTGTTTGCTTAATTCATCAACTAATAAAGTGCGGTTTAGCTTGTTGTAAGGATTCTCTGCAATAAATTGTTTTATGCCTTCAAGGGATGGTTGGTATGTATAAAAACTGTTTAGTTTTTTGTTTTGTTCATCGTTTATATAATCTAAAAAAAGTTTGCTGAAAAAGTTTGTTTTTTCAAACGATACGGATGTCTTTTTTAATTGCATAAGTACAAAGGTATTTGTTTTAGTTTAGAAATTCCGCAAGATTCGGGTTGAGTAGTGTAAGCAAATAAAGTATTTTTGTTTTATGGTTTCCGAAGAAATTAATTACAAACGAGTTGAAAAAGCTATAAAGTTCTTGACGGAAAATTATAAACAACAACCTTCTTTATATGATGTGGCAGATGAGGTAAACATAAGCCCGTTTCATTTTCAAAAGATATTTACAGAGTGGGCCGGCATTAGCCCAAAAAAGTTTTTGCAATACCTTACCGTTGAAGAATTAAAGAAGGAATTGCATAAAACAACTAATTTGGTTGAAGCTGCTGAATATGTTGGTTTATCTGCGCAGTCAAGGATATATGATTTGTTTGTAAATATAGAAGCTGTTACGCCCAATGAATTTAAAACCAAAGGATCTGGTATTAATATCGAGTATGGAATTCATGCAACTCCTTTTGGTGATTGTTTACTAGCTGCTACAGAAAGAGGTATTTGTAGTATGAGTTTTGTAGAGGATAATATAGATACACTTTTAGCCGAATTGCAAAGCGATTGGGAAAATGCAAGCATTAAAAAAAATCAAGAAAACACAAAAGCACTTGCAGAAAATGTTTTTAATAAACATACTAAGAAGAATATAAAACTATTGGTAAAAGGAACTGTATTTCAGATTAAAGTTTGGGAAGCTTTATTAAAAATTCCCTTTGGTTCAGTAACTTCTTACCAAACCATTGGCAACACCATTGGCAGCCCAAATGCCATGCGTGCAATTGGCTCTGCAGTTGGCGCTAACCCAATAGCCTATTTAATCCCTTGTCATAGGGTAATAAGAAAAGAAGCTATTATAGGACAATATCGCTGGGGCTCATTAAGAAAAACAGCTTTGATTGGATGGGAAAGATCGAAGTTGACGTACTAAAGAATCGCAGCCCGCTTAACTAGATAAGCATACAACACCTTATCAAAACCTTCTGCAATATCGGCTTCGATAAAATCTATTTTGTATTGCCCGCATTTGGTTTTTAGATTGTCCATGTAATTATTCATGTGTTTTAAATAATTTTCTTTGGCCTGCTGCGGGTTTAGTTTTATTTCCTCGCCGCTTTCCATGTCTATAAAATGATGTGGACGATTTTCAAAATCAAAATTCAATTCGCTTTTTTTATCGTGCACATGAAACAAAAGCACCTCATGCTTTTTATGTTTTAAATGTTGCAGGGCAGAAAACAAAGCATCTTCCTTATCTGCATTATCAAACATATCACTAAAAATAATAATGAGTGAGCGCTTGTGTGTTATTTCTGCAATCTGGTCCAAGAGTGTTCCGGCAAATGTTTCTGAGGTGGCTTTTGGATTGTATTGTTTCTGAATATTTTCCAACTCTGTAAACAACATCTTTTTTTGTGCGGTGCTTGAACGGGCAGGTGCATGAAAATTTAATTTATCAGAAAAAACACTTAAGCCAACTGCATCCCTCTGTCTTAATAATAACTCTGATAATGCTGCCGCGCACTTAATAGAGAAATTAATTTTATTGTTTTGTTCTTCAGCAGCAGCTTTTGTATCAACCGGATAATACATAGAAGAAGAAGCATCTATCACCAACTGACAACGCAAATTGGTTTCTTCTTCGTAGCGTTTAATAAAGAGCTTATCGCTGCGCCCGTATAATTTCCAGTCTATATGCTTGGTACTTTCTCCGGGGTTGTAAATACGATGCTCGGCAAACTCAACTGAGAACCCATGAAACGGACTTTTATGCAAACCCGTTATAAAACCCTCCACCACCTGCTTGGCTAATAGCTCTAAAGCAGAATACTTTTGAATGTATTGTGGATGAAGAATGGGCAAATTAAATGCCAGTATTAAAGTTGCGCCTGTAGCTTAGCAGCCAGTTGTGCTTTTGGCACAGCGCCAACTTGCTTATCAACTACTTTACCATTCTTAAAGAATAAAATAGTTGGTATGTTGCGCACACCAAATTCCATCGATACGTTGGGGTTGTTATCTACATTTAGTTTTCCTATAACCGCTTTACCATCATATTCTTTTGCCAACTCTTCTACTATAGGGCCTACCATGCGGCAAGGACCACACCACTCTGCCCAAAAATCTACTAATACTACTTTATCTGAATTTTTTACAACGGTTTCAAAGTTTGCGTCTGTTATTTCTACTGCCATGATTTCTTGTTTTTATTGAACGATAAATTTAATGATTAATCCCGTTACTTATCAATTTTCTTTCCAATGTTATTATTCTGCCAAATGGTCTTATTTGTTAAGCTTACTATGCTTTTTACCGTAAGAGAAATATACTACAAAACCTACCAGCATCCATAAACCTGCCGCTTTTAGGGTAGTAACATCAAGTGCCACAATCATTCCGGCACAAACCAAAATGCCTAAAATAGGAACTAATGGCACAAATGGGGTTTTAAAAGGTCGGGCTAAGTTTGGCTCTGCACGGCGCATAATCCATATTCCGGCACTTACCAAAACAAAGGCAAACAGGGTTCCGAAAGAGGTTAAATCTCCGGCGATACTGCCCGGCACAAAGGCCGCAAACAAACCCACAAAAACAAATAAAATCCAATTTGATTTATGAGGAGTACTAAATTTAGGGTGCAAATCAGAGAAAACATTAGGCAACAAACCGTCTTTAGACATAGAGTAAAACACCCTCGATTGTCCCATTAACATTACTAAAATTACCGAAGAAAAACCTGCCAAAATAGCCACCGTAACTGCTGTTGCCAACCAGCCATAGCCCGTCATGTAGGTTTTAATGGCATAGGCTACCGAAGCTTCTTTACCTGCATGTTCAAACTCGCTCCAATTAGCAACGCCAGTTAGCACATAAGAAAACAATACATATAAAATAGTACACACCGCCAAAGAACCTAAAATACCTATTGGCATATCTCGAGCAGGATTTTTTGCTTCCTGCGCAGCCGTAGAAACCGCATCAAAACCAATGAAAGCGAAAAACACAATGGCAGCACCACCAAGCACACCACCCCAACCGTATTTAAAAATACCTTCATGCCCGGCAACACCTGCGGGAATTAAATAAGGTGTATGATTGGCAGGATTAATAAACCCCCAACCTACTGCAATAAACACCAGCACAATTGCCACTTTAATAAATACAATAATAGCATTAACAAATGCGGACTCTTGCGTTCCTTTAATAAGTAATAATGTAAGCATGAGTAAAATAAATAGTGCTGGCAGGTTCATAATACCACCTACACCAGCAGCAGAACTTTCGAAAGGAGAATGACACCATTGGTAGGGAATAGCCCCGCCGAGCAAATTATTTAAGTATTCACTCCAGGCAATAGATACCGTAGCTGCGCCCAAAGCATATTCCATAATTAAAGCCCAGCCTATTACCCAGGCAACCAGCTCGCCCATGGTGGCATAAGCATATGTATAAGCACTTCCGGCAATGGGTATCATGGCCGCAAACTCGGCATAACACAGCCCTGCAAACAAACAACCAATGGCAGCCACCACAAAAGACAAGGTTACTGCCGGTCCTGCCGCTTCGGCAGATGCAGCTGCTGTGCGCACAAATAAACCCGCACCTATAATAGCGCCAATACCTAAGGCAATTAAAGAACCCGCGCCCAATGTCTTTTTAAGCCCGGTGCCCTCCGATGCATTTCCTAATAATTGCTCAATAGATTTTTTTCTAAATAGAGACATATATTTTAAAAAAGTTAAGCAGTAAAACTAACATTTTTTTATTTCCGATAATGCTTTTACTTTTTAATAGCTCTTTTTACCAGCCTCATAAGCCAAATACCATCCATTCATGTTCAAGCGCGAATCATTTGCCTTTACGTGCGAACTATTTGTATTTAAATATGAACCATTCTCACCTCCAAGCGAATCATTCCAACGTACGTTTGAACCATCCGAGAGTATGTCCGAACCATCTGAAAGGACTTCAGAATTATTCCAAAGGGCTTTGGAACTATCCGGAAGAACTTCTGAACCGTTCGCGTTTAAATGCGAATTATTCATAAATGAAGGAAAAAGATTTAAAATGGAAGAAAAGTGTTCTTTTTTCTGTTCGTTAGGGTTATGGTGTATAGTTGAGCGGCATTTCTACCCTTTAAAGCAAAATACCATGCAATATAATGGTAGCGGCGGTAAAGTAAATTATCAGCCCTGTTACATCTACCAATGTAGCCACAAAAGGAGCCGAACAAACTGCCGGGTCTAAACGAATTCTTTTTAATAATACAGGCAGTAAAGAACCCGCTAAGTTGCCCCATAGCACCACGCCAACCAAAGTTACGCCAACGGTTATGCCAATATACATCCAGTGCGGACCATAAATATCGACAAAGGTTGACCAAAGTGCAATGCGCAAAAAGCCTATTAAACCAAGTATAATGCCCAGGGTTAAACCTATAGCTAATTCCTTTTTAAAGATGCGCCACCAGTCTCTGAAGGTAATTTCGCCAAGAGCCATAGCGCGTATAATAAGTGTAGATGCTTGCGAACCGGTATTACCTCCACTTGATATAATAAGTGGTACAAACAAGGCAAGTATAACAGCTTTGGCAAGTTGTCCTTCAAAGAAACTCATCGCTGTGGCGGTAAGTGTTTCTCCAATAAAAAGTATAACAAGCCATCCTGCACGTTTTTTAATCATGTTTATAAAAGGCATGTTCATATAAGGCTCGTCGAAGGTTTCAATACCCGCCATTTTATGAGCCTCATCGGTTTCCTCTTCACGTATTACGTCCACCACATCATCAATGGTAATACGCCCTACCAGTCTTTCTAACGCATCAACTACGGGTATTACCACCAAATCGTATTTCTGCATAATATCGGCCACATCAGCAGAAAGAGCAGCAGTAGTTACCATGATAACATCCTTATCATATATTTCTTCAATGAGCGTATTGGGTTGTGCAATCAGTAATTTCTTTAGCGAAAGCATACCCAACAATCTTTCCTTTTCATCTACCACATATACTGCATACATTACATCTACAGTTTCAGCTTGTTGTCTTATTTTTTCTATACAGGTGGTTACCGTATCGTAATGGTGAACGCGTACTAATTCCTTTGCCATTAAAGAACCTGCCGTACCCTCCTCAAACGTAAGCAGATTGGCTATATCGCTTGCTTGCTCAATATCCTCAATATGAGAAAGTACCTCGTTTTGCCTTTCTTCCGGAAGTTCATTTATAACATCTGCAGCATCATCCGAATCAAGGTTATCAATCTCTTCCGCAATTTCTTTACTAGAAAATGTAGCCAGTATTTCTTCCCGTAAATCTTCCTTTAATTCTACCAGAACGGCAGAGGATGTTTCTTCATCCAGTAATTCATAAATATAAGCGGCTTCTTCTACGCTCAGGTGGTTAAGTATCTCGCCAATATCTGCCGGAAATAAATCCTGCAACATGGTTTGAATGCTTTTGTTATCATGGTTTTCAACCCATAATTTTACTTCATCCAGTAGTTCGGTATTTACCTCAAATTGCATGGCGGCGCAAAGATAGAAATAACCATAGCTGTACAAATTAAGTTTTATAAAAAGAAAGTGTTTTGTAAACTTGCATCAAATTAAACAGTGTGCATTTTCGTTTTTATATACTTGCTTTTATTCTTCTTATTACACAAGGTATTCAGGCACAAAAAAAACTTCATGACGAGAAAGTATCTGCCTATGCGTACGATTCGCTAAATTATTTTGTTGTAAAAGGGCTTAACCAATTTCGTGCAGAGAACAACTTAGATAGTTTAGCGGATAATGAAATACTTACAAAAGCTGCAGTGTATAGTTCATCCAACATGTCGAATGCCGAGAAGGCAGATATACAAGGGCTTCCAAAATCAACACCAAAAAACTTAAAGAAAGCAGGCGCAACAAGCAAAGGACAAGAGCTGATCATTGGCACCCCAATGGGCAAGAGTAAAAACCAATTACCTCCGGCAGATTTGGCTAAGGTTATTCTATTAAAATGGACTAGTGATAAAAAGGATAAAGAGATCCTATTAAACCCGGCTACTACATACATAGGTATTAATTGTGCAAGTGATGATGATGAGAAGAAAGTGTATGTATCTGCTATGCTTGGCAATTATCAAAGTTTTAACGGAGGCGTAAAGCACAAGAAAGAATTAAAAGTTCCTTTTAATAACAAATCCAAAAAGCTTAAAAATACCGATCCTAGAAAGTGCAAGAACTGTGATAAGTTTAAGGATTATGATGCCTTGTATAAAGGACTATCTGTTGATAACGGTAAAGTATATTTAGAATACAACAACATTAAAAAGCTGAAAGGCTTACTGAAAAAATCTACTGACGGACTTGCCGTTGACATTGTGCAGAAAGAACAATACAGTAAAGCAGACTATAACATCATGGATAACAACCTGCGCAATAAAGGAGTGATGCTTAAACTGATTAAAAAAGACAAGCTATTTTCAAAGAATTTAATTAAGCCAGATGACCCTAAAAAGAAAAACAAGAAAGTAAATAAACTGTTGGTAGAAATGGGCCCCTTTCCTAAAGGAATAACCGATAACTATGAATTGAATTTAATTGTGGTACAAGATGGTTACATTTGCAAAACCCTTATGCGCTCTTACATGGAGGTTGCCGATGCCGAAGGCAATGTTCCTACAGAAATGATGCCCATGGCAGAAAGTATTAAAGCAAAGAACCCGCCTTTTGAGCCTACCTCAGAAAGTGCCTTACTTAATTTCAGTATTCCGTTTGCAAAAAACAAATCAGAATTTAAACAGGAAGATATAAAGCCTTTTATTGATGCGCTTAATGAACCTGATTTTACTATTGATGGCCTGTACCTATATGCCTATTCATCTATTGAAGGAGATTCTATTGCCAACGCAAAACTTCAGCGCAAACGGGCTGAAAGCGTTACCAGAGTATTGCAGCAAATGCAGAAAGATAAGATTACGCCTACCATTGTTCCTAACGATTCCTGGCAACTATTTCAATTAGAGATGGAAGACGGTAAATACGATTACCTGACTAAACTAAGTAAACACGAAGCCATTGATAAAATAAATAAAACAAAGGGTTTGAAAGAAGAGCTGGAACCCTTTTTGGCCAAAGAGCGCTTTGCGCAGGTGGTGCTGGATGTTACGTACAACATTACCGGAGCTAAAGAAGAAAAGTTTTCGGTATCGCAATTTAATAAGCAGGCTAAGGCGGGCAATACCAAACAGAGTTATAAAATTATGGATTACATAGCCCAAAAAGTGGCAGAAAAAAAATATGCTAAAGAGAGTTTAGATAAGCTGGTCATTCCTGATGATCCTAAACTGGTGGGTTTGCGTATGAATAAAATTTATTACGAATACCTGATTAACCATAAAGTGGTTAGCGATAACGATTATCATGAAATAGAAAAATTGCATAAGCTGGATGAGAGCAACTCTACCATAAATTATAACCTGCTTTTTTGCAAGATGCAATTAGACAGCACCATACCCGATGCCGCTACACAAAAGGATGTGCAGAATAGCATAGATGGTTTTTATAAAACCGATATCCCTAAAAAATATGTAGACGGGTTGAACATGGAGTGGCAGTTTAAAATTTTGGATGCGCTGGATACCGTTGCCGGAGCTGAAGAACTACGCCAAGCCTGCATAAACCGAATTAAGGCATTTTATAACTTTAAAGAAGGCAACAAACAAAATGCCGTAAAGCTGGCTTACGCTTTTGCCCGCGCCAAAGACTATAAATTTGCGGGAGATCTTTTAGAGCCTTATCTAAAGGTGGCCGACACCAAGGTGCTGTATGCTTATATAGCTATTGCAAGCCATGTGCCGGAAAAGTTTTTCTCGCATAAATTTTCTTATGCTTTGGATGAAATTAAAAAAGCAGATCCCGCTAAATACTGCAAACTTTTTGGCGACCCTTATCTAAGCTTTCAGATATTAGATAATCCTGACATTAAAAAAACATACCTGGAAGCTAATTGCCCGCAGTAATTGGTTTATTACAAAATGTAATAAAAGAAATAAATCATTAGATAATATTTTGTATTTTAGTGCCTATGATATTCGTTATTTTCAATACCCGTCCTTCTGCCATGGCTATGTGGAATTTATAACCACAGCGTTTACAGATTAGAATTAGTTTACATCATCAAACAAAAAATTATAACATCATGGAAACAAAAAACATTGCACACACCTTAGAAAAAGTATACAAAGATGCGGGAGATTTTTTGCCGCTTAACGGAACAGACTATGTAGAGTTTTATGTAGGTAATGCTAAGCAGGCGGCACACTATTACAAAACAGCTTTCGGTTTTCAGAGCTATGCGTATAGCGGTTTGGAAACAGGCAATAAAGAAACCACATCGTATGTATTAAAGCAGGATAAGATACGTTTGGTATTAACCTCTCCACTAAATTCTAAGCATCCTATTAACCAACACATTGTTAAGCATGGCGATGCGGTAAAAGTAATAGCCCTTTGGGTAGATGATGCCACGCACTCTTATAATGAAACGGTGAAACGCGGTGCCAAATCTTTTATGAAACCTACGGTAGAAAAAGATGAGCATGGAGAAGTGGTGCGCAGCGGTATATATACGTACGGAGAAACTGTACACATATTTGTAGAGCGTAAAAATTACAACGGTTTGTTTTTGCCTACTTACAAAGAATGGAAAAGTGACTACAACCCAAAATCAACCGGACTGAAATATATAGACCACATGGTAGGCAATGTGGGTTGGAACGAAATGAATATATGGGTTGACTGGTACCAAAAAGTAATGGGCTTTATAAACCTGCTTACGTTTGACGATAAGCAAATACATACCGAATACAGTGCTTTGATGAGCAAGGTAATGGCTAACGGAAATGGCAGAATTAAATTTCCAATAAATGAGCCTGCCGAAGGAAAAAAGAAATCGCAGATAGAAGAGTATATTGAGTTTTATGAAGGCCCGGGCTGCCAGCACATTGCTGTGGCCACAGATGATATTTTACATACCGTGCGTGATTTAAAAAGCAGGGGTGTAGAGTTTTTATCTGCCCCGCCAAAAACATACTACGATGATGTAAAAGTTCGCATACCTAATGTAAAAGAAGATATTGATTTGCTTGCTAAAGAAGGCATTTTAATTGACTGTGATGAAGACGGGTATTTGCTGCAGATATTTACCAAACCGGTAGAAGACAGGCCAACGCTGTTTTTTGAAGTTATTGAACGCCATGGTGCCAAAGGTTTTGGTGCAGGTAACTTTAAATCATTGTTTGAGTCTATAGAAAGAGAGCAGGCTTTGAGAGGTACTTTGGATAAGTAATTCTCTGACCTGTTTCATTGTTTGAAGTAAGACTGATTACTTAAAAATAACCAGTCTTGCAGCGCTTTGCAAAGTATTATTACCATAAATTTTTATCAGATAAAGCCCCGCATTAAACACACTGCAATCTACCTGTTGTTGACTAGCGGTAAGGCCCTCCTCTTTTAAAACCCTTCCCTGCAAATCGCATACCTGTATGGAAACATTATCAGTGAGTTTATCAAAAGCAACGGTAAATATACCTGTGGTTGGGTTGGGATAAAGTTTAACCCCTTGTCCTTCTATCAAAGAAAGAGGAGTAATATTTGTAGTAAAATTGCTGTTCCCGAAAAAGAAAATCAAAATATCTTTCATCACGGTATCTCTCATAGACGAAGGATAAATGGTTTCAAACGGATATGCCAGATAAACCAGCTTACCTACTTTTGTTCCGCCGGTAAACACACCCGCATAATGTATGCAGGCATAATCTGTATTTGATGTAGTATAATGCATATCGGGCAAAGAACCGTTTATGGTATTAATCACATCCGGATACTTAACGTTGTATGTGCCATGCGTGCCATTATCAAAATCAATATTATCGTTGCTTGCATAAATAGAGCCGGCAATAGGGCTTACTAAGCTGTTGTAATAGGTTGCGGCAGTATTATTAGGATCGTCTGCCACATAGCTTGCTTTCAGGTAATTATTAAAGAACTGTTTGTCGGCAGTAGTACCGCTATGATCCAAATCCCAGGCAATTTCACTTCCTGATGTAAACAAGTATCCGCCTTGCTGCAGATAGGAAGTTACCTTTGTTTGCTCTGCAGGAGTAAAGGTAGTATCGGCCGTACTTTCTTCACCTAATATCCAATCAACAGCGCGGTAGCTATTTAAAGAAACTAAGTTATCAGTAATTGCCCTGTGTGTGCAAGATTCTACATACTTGTTGTTGTTATAAAAGGAAGTGCCGTGTTGTATCGTAAAATTGTACGTGTTTCCCGCAATCACTCTTTCAAAACCACTTACCAGTAAAGTACTATCTGCATGATTGGTTGGCACCGCAGCTAATACTTCAGAAATAGTTGACACAGCATTGCTAACGGAATCGTAAGCCCCAATCTTTACAAAATACAATTGGTTAGTTGTTAAACCGGTTAAGGTTAAATTGCTTTTAGCTAATAGTCTTGGGCAACCATAATTTACCCCATCTGTACTCATATAAACATGATAACTGGTAACGGCGGGGTCATTCTTTACAATCAGTTTTAATGAAGTGTTGTTGTTCTTTAATAATGCAAATGATTTAGGTACATTTAATGTGGTAGAATAAGGAAACCAGGGTGTTGCCACAACTCCTTCATTACTTAATATGGGGCTATAGGTTGGCGACTCTAAAATTGCCTGAATGGTTGTAGGCGTGGTTCCATTGAGCATGCAACAATTTTGCACCAAACGTATCCCATGACTATAATCCATATAGGTATCCGCATGAACATTGGTTACAGGTTGTATATAGGTTCCACTTTGATAATACCAGCCGAAAATAACCACGCGGTTGGCAATCTCATAAATAACCGTGTCTATAATAACATCTTTTTTATCGCCCGTTGTAAGGCTTCCTAATGGATTTGAAAAGGTAGCGCGTTGTTGCCCAACAATAGAATCGTGATGCGCAAAATAAGGCACTGTACTCATTAATGGGCCCGGTGATAATGGTTGAGGGGCAAGTTTTACAGATGCGGCACTCCAAATATCACCCACCATTTTACTGGTTGGCAGGGTTGTTCCGGTTAAGTTACCAATTTTAGTAGCAAGCATGGGGCTCATAGGCATTAAAAAATAATCACTGTCGCAACCAATGCATAAGTAATCAGGGGCAACATAGTAGGTAACACTTTGTGTAACTCCGGTAATAGTTGCTGTAGAGGTAACTGCGGTAAACGTGCGATAAAAATTTGGAACATTCCCTGCCGAAATCTGTGCGTAAACCATGTTCTCTCTATTAGTAAGACTTAGGGTAGAAGAAGCTATGGTTGCTTCAAACTGACTACCGCTAAGGGCAGAGCTTAATCTTGGTGGCAAGTGCAGTGTTTGAGAAAATGTTGTAACACATCCACAAGCAAAAATGATACATAATAGTTTACGCATATTAAAATTTTAAGGCTAAGATAGGCATTACAACGTTAACAGCAACTTGTTTAAAAGTTAAAAGTAAACAGCTAAAACAAACCTGCTTATTTTCTAAAATTGAAACATGGTTTTGTATTACAAAAAAGCGATTGCTGTTGCTGTTTTATTGTTGTTGTTATTGCTTTCTCTTTTTTCCTGCGGAGGGAAGAAGAATGAGAATAGCGATAAAAAAATATTTCATTACAACGAGCTTGGTGGTATTAGTTCTTTAGACCCTGCAGCTACCAGAAACACAGAGAATATTTGGGCGGTTAACCAATTGTTTAATGGCTTGGTGCAAATGGATGATAAACTTAACATTGAACCTTGCATTGCTAAAAGCTGGGATATTAGCGAAGACGGAAGAACATACACTTTCCATTTGCGCAACGATGTTCTTTTTCATGACCACGAATTATTTAAGAACGGAAAAGGAAGAAAAGTAATTGCATCCGATTTTGCCTACAGTTTTAATCGCCTGTATAACCCCAAGGTTTCAAGCGCTATGTCTTTATTAGATAATATTGATAAAACACAAAAAGGTGGTTTTATAGCTCCTGATGATAGCACCTTTGTTATCTATTTAAAAGAAAACTTTAGCCCCTTTTTAGGCATTCTTACTATGAAGTATTTCTCGGTAGTTCCGCAGGAAATCGTAGAACATTATGGAGAGGATTTTAGAAAAAACCCGGTAGGCACAGGCCCTTTCAGTTTTAAAATGTGGCAAGAGGGTACGCAAATAAACATGCTAAAGAACCCCAATTACTTTGAAAAAGATGCAAGCAACAATTTTTTGCCATACTTAGATGCTGTTTCCATTTCATTTATAAAAGATAAGGAAACTTCTTTTATGCAGTTTATGAAAGGTGATTTGGATATGGTATCGGGTATGGAAGCATTTAATCCCAATGAGGTGCTGGATGATAAAGGCAAACTAAAACCCTTCTACAAAACGAAGTATACTCTGCAAACCCAACCCTGTTTAAGAACCGATTACCTGGGCTTTTTAATTGATGAAAAAGCAGATGCAACAAAAAACAGCCCTACTACAAACCGTGCTGTACGCCGTGCTATAAACTATGCTATTGATAGAGAAAAGTTAATCAAACACTTTCATAAGAACTTAGGCATACCTGCTACCGCCGGTTTTATTCCTGCAGCTTTGCCTTCTTATAATCCCAACAACGTAAAAGGTTTTTACTATAACCCCGATAAAGCACATGAATTATTAATAGAAGCGGGTTATCCTGAAGGAAAAAACTTGCCTGAAATATTTTTATATACTACCGAGAACTATACAGAAATGTTTGAATTCATCCAATCTGAATTAGCCGAATGTAATATTAAGATAAAGATTATGGTTGAAAAACCATCGGTGCTTACACAGGCCATTGCCAATAATGAAATTCCTTTCTTCCGTAAATCATGGATTGGCGATTACCCTGATGAAGAAAACTTTATGAGCCTGTTCTATTCTAAGAACTTTTCGCCCAAAGGATTTAATTACACGCACTATAGCAACCCGGTTTTTGATAAGCTTTATGAACAAGCCCGTAATTGCCTGAATGATTCGTTAAAGATTACACTTTACCAAAAAATGGATCAGATGCTGATTGATGATGCACCTATTGTACCCTTATATTATGATGAGGTGATACGCTTGGTAAGCAAAAAGATTACAGGTTTAAATACGAACCCCATGAACTTGTTGAACCTAAAACAAGTAAAGAAAAACTAAGCGCACTACCTTACAATAACCAACCTTTTATTTACCACGCCCTCATTACTGATAATGCTGATATTATAAACGCCTTCGTTTAAAGGGCTTGCATCTATAGTTGTTTTGCCGTTTATGGGTTGACTTAATACCATTTTACCATTTACATCGTACACGGTACAATGTACATTATACAAGGTATTTTGCGGCTCTATAACAAAACTACCGTTGTTAGGGTTGGGGTAAATGGAGATTTGAGAATTGAGACCTGAGATTTGAGAGATGCCCATTACGGCCTGCTTAGTTGTATTACTGTGGGAGCTTACATAAGTGTTCTGTGTATTGTTATTACCATTAGCTAATCTTAAGGTTGGTGTGCAATTAAAACCTGTAGCATCTATACGCCAGTTACCATTTGGATAGCTGCCGTAGTTAGGGTCGGTAGTTGAAATTGAGACGTTTGACAAGTTTGCCAGAACATGAAAACTACCTGTATTATTATCATCTCTTAAAAAAGAATAACCCGTTACAGGATTTGTTTGTCCGCTTTCAATGGTATATAAATTCCACGAAAAATTAGCATTGTTTTCCTGAACAAACATGGTTTGATGATAAGGGCTCATGGCGCCTATATTTCCGCAAGTATCACGTATGGCCAATTTATACTGCCAACTTCCGTATTGTGGATTACCTCCATTAGGCCCGCCAATGCTAAAAGCAGTATCCATAAATTCGCTCAAGGCATTTTTACTTACTGCACCAATGCGCATATAGTTTGAAGAAACACTTCTATAAACAATAAAACTATCTACATTATTGTATGGTGTTTTATCCCAATAGACAATATTGTAATTATAAGCAGAGGCGGCATCGGTTGTTACCATACATATGGTGGGGACTGCCGGGAAACAAAAATTATCTACATTGGTTATCTTTCTTATCCTCATATTAAAAACATCTGCAAAATATAAGTTATTTGCATTATCAATAGTTAATCCTCCAGGGTAACTTACTTCTGCTGCAATATCCTGACCATTATCGCCGCTAAAGCCACCTGTTCCGTTTCCGGCTATTGTTGTTATAATGCCTATTGTATTTACTTTGCGTATGCGGTTGTTACTTCCATCACTAATATATAAATTACCGAAAGCATCAAGGGCAACACCGAAAGGGTTATTTAATTCTGCAGATGTGGCTTGAGCAGAATCACCAGAAAAACCTTGCATTCCGTTTCCGGCTATAGTTGTTATAATGCCTGCCGTGTTTACTTTGCGTATGCGGTTGTTACTTCCATCACAAATATACATATTCCTTAAACCATCAAAAATAACTCTGTTTGGGCTATAAAGCTCTGCTGCTGTAGCTTGCCCTCCGTCTCCACTATAACCCCCAATTCCATTGCCTGCAACAGTTGTTATAATACCAGCCGTGTTTATTTTGCGTATGGTGCTATTACCATTTTCAGCAATATAAAAATTACCCGATACATCACAAGAAACCCCATTTGGACCAGATATCTGTGCGGCAGTGGCTTGCCCTCCATCTCCACTATAACCTATTGTTCCATTTCCCGCAACGGTTGTAATAATGCCCAATGTATTTACTTTACGTATAACATTATTATTCCCATCAGCAATATACAAATTACCGGCACCATCAAGAGCAACAGAACCAGCGCGGTTTAATTCTGCAGCGGTAGCAGGCCCCCCATCTCCACTATAAGCATTTGTTCCAATTCCGGCTATGGTACTTATTATGCCAGAAGTAGTTACTTTACGAATGCGGTTATTTCCAGGATCGGCAATATAAATATTACCTGAAGCATCCAAAGCTACATCCGAAGGAGTTGCCAATTCTGCAGCGGTTGCTTGCCCACCATCACCAGCATAAGCACCCGTTCCGTTTCCGGCAATGGTGGTTATTATTTGTGCTTTTATGTTCGTTACAAATGCTATAAAAACAATCAATATTATTTGTTTCATATTTTCAATTCTTACATCAAACCTACAAAAAGTATCTGGAAAGAAAATGACAATAGTCACTTATCAATGAATGCATTACCATTTGCTAAAGCCTCTATCACAAAAACCAGATGCAGTTTTTACGACTTGTTGGTGGAAATATTTTACTTAACAATAACCAACCTATTATTCAGAACACCTTCATTACTGATAATGCTGATATTATAAACACCTTCGTTTAAACTGCTGGCATCTATATTGGTTTTACCACTTATAGTTTGGGTTAGAACAAGTTTACCATTCACATCGTACACGGTACAATGTATATTGTACAATGTATTTTGCGGCTCTATAACAAAACTACCGTTGTTAGGGTTGGGATAGATGCTTACTAATAAATTGGATTGTTTATTATATGTTTTTATTGCGACCACATTTGCAGTGCAAGTATAAGAAGTATTAAAGCCTATATTGTTAGAATAAGTAACATCACCTGCATTTAAACAGGGTGATGAAGAACTTAATGCGGGCGCAGTACCTCCTGCAAATAAAGGGTCCTGAGACATATTATAATAAGAATCTATAGCATTGCCCTGTGTATTTGTTCCTACTATTTGCCCTATACCTGTTACCTGCACATTATTATAATTTGCACTCGAACTATTCCAAACCAAATTATTGGAGATAGTATACCCTGTAAGAGTTGTGCCATATTGAGAAATACCATCTTGATTATTTGTAATAATATTATTAATAATGGATGCATTGGTACCTGCACTACCATTAACATAGATACCAACTGTAGAAGAGTTTATAGTATTATTTGTAATAACAGGATAAGGCACATTAGTACTATATACTGCAATACCAGTATTACAATTGTATAAGTAGTTATTTTCAACTCGCGAATTAGAACTCCTTGACTGTATTCCTTCATTTATATCGTGAATAATATTATTTCTTACAAGATTAGAGTTTGTAATTATACCACAACCCCAAGTACCAAACGCATAAAGCTCATTACATTCTATTACAGCGTTACAAGTACCTTCTACCCATATTCCAATAGAGCCGTTCGGAGTTATAAGATTATATATCTTATTATTAAAAATGTGTGGCGAACAATTATTGCAATAAACACCCGACCTCGAATTTCTCATAACATTATTAGAAATAATTGGGTTATAGCCCGTGGCATCCATCCCGTTACAATATTCAATGATACAGTTATCAATTATAGAGGATGAATTATGCGCGAGTATGCCATACCAATCTCCAATGTTTTGAGTAGCTAAATTAGATGTAAACAAAATGGGGTTAGCAGTAGTACCTGAAGCAATTAATACACCATTAGCCGTAAGTGTATCGTTACTATTAAATTTTATAACCGTACCCGGTTGTATCGTTAATGTACATCCTGTTGGTACTGTAATGCTTCCAGTAACAATATAAGTATTATTATTTGTCCAGTTTCCGCAAACATTACCGCTAACATTAACCTGATTACCTGGTTTTAAAGTATCATTGTTTAACACAACTGAATTAGTTAATACTATTGTAGCTCCATTATTATAATTTGAAATAAGGTACCCCGCTTTTGAAAATACTACATCATATACACCACCTGTAATGCTTGTACTGTAACTACCAGTAGAAGTAGTGGTAGTAGAATCGCTAACAGCTGTGCCCGGATGTGCATTAAACTTTACTTTAATACCACTGTGGTTTGTTTGCCCGGCTAAAAATGCAAAGCCAGATAATTGACTCATCCCTATAAAAGGGATTAATGTAAACACGGTAAATAATGAAAATACTATTTTTTTCATCAGATATACTTTTAAGTTATCAAAAATAGAAAAAAACACTTTATAAGAAACATTAAGTTTACGTTAAGAAAAAGTAGAGCAAAATTTATCCACTACCAGTTACACCCTCCATCACAAAAACCACATTTAGTGTTTGCGGCGCAAGGGTGCTGATGCTTTGTGTTTGGGTAATATAGTTTGGCAAGTAAACGGTAATGATATAGGTATCGGGTTTCAGGCGTTCAAAATGATGTGTGCCGTTTTGCTTACTTAGTTTGTGGCGTTTGGCGCCCTTTGTAGCTGTTAAAGTTATTTCGGCATGTTGCAAAGGGTTGTTGTTTGTGTCTTTCACCTGAATCTTAATATCTACCGTCTTCCGGCGGGCATTGCTGTGCGCAGGATGGCGCAAACCCATGTATTGGTTGTAAAAATCTGGTTCGCTGGTTTTGTATTGTTGCATAAGGTTATCCAGCTGTTCTTTCAACAGTATTTTTGTGTTGTTGATAATAGTTTTAATTTTAAGGGTAGCGGCTTTTTTGGCAATAATGGCATTTAAGGGCAATTGTCCGATAGGCATATAGCTGGTAATAGCATTTTGAAAGGCGTTTAGTGTAGTTGCATCTGCTCCGAAGTCGCTTAAGCTTGCTGCATGCGGATTAACGAGGTTGTATAAACTCTGGCATGAATTGGTAAGTAAAATATCGTTGGCTCTATTTAGGGTACTGTATAATATTTTGCTATTTCCTTTCAGTTCGGTATCTCCTATACTTGCTGCATACGATATGCAGGCAGCAGAGTGCTGAAGAGCCATTTCTATGAGCAATGCACGGCTTTTTATTTTGTTATGTGTAATGCCTTTGGTGTTGGCTATCTGAATATTGCTGGCCATAGTAAGCTCATCCATATAGTTCGTAAGGCTTGTGACTGCTGCGCTTAGGGCAGGGTTGGCACTCCATACCGAATTGAAGTCATCCATTACATTGAGTAATGTTTGAAACATTTTCTTTGCATTTATCTGCCGCTTCATCATGGCTATAAAATTTAAGCTCCTTGCAAGGCAGCCTGCATACGCGTTGTTTCCCTGCAAGAGGCGTACTTAATTTTGTATGCAAACTGTAGCGTAAATGTTTATAGCATCATGATGTTAGTTCTGTTATATTCCTTTTATACGTAAGAATTAAAATAAGGTTACATTTATTTTAAGATTTAACTGTCTTTAACAAAAATCTGTTGTAAAAGGCATTTTTTATGGTGTTAATAAAAGCTGCAGCTTAGTAAATAGAATTTGTATATATGTGAAATAGCTTTGCAATCATGTAAAATGCATTCGCAAAAATGTAAGATGTGTTTGCATTTCGGTTAATAGAAATTGTATTTACGTATATTCTATTCGCATACATGTAAAAGCAATTTGCACTTGTGTAAGACTCGTTTGCACAAGTGGTAGTAAGGTTTGCAGAGATGCAAACGTATTAATGGTGGCCGGAAGTAGGTAAATTTTTCCCGTGAATGATGTCTATCTCTGCGGTACGTTTTTCCATTTCAGGGCGAGTAACGTGTCCGCGTATGTATTTCTCTATCATTAAACTTACAATAGGCGCCGCAAAAACTCCACCAAAGCCGCAATTCTCTACCACACAGGCAATGGCAATTTTAGGATTGTCTTTAGGTGCAAAAGCCAGGAACACTGCGTGCGAATCGCCATGCGGGTTTTCGGCAGTACCTGTTTTTCCGCAAACGGTAATGTCTTTTATGGCTGATGTCCATGCCGTTCCACCGGGCTTTAACACGCGTTCCATACCATCTACCACCGGAATAAAATACTCATAGGGCACCGAGCAATAATGTTTCTCGGCATATTTTGTATTGATATTCTTGGGGTCTGCCACAGCTTTAATTATATGCGGCGTATAAAAATATCCGCGATTAGCAATGCACGCCACCACATTAGCCATCTGCACCGGAAGTATGGTTAGCTCTGCCTGCCCTATACCCAAAGAAACAACGGTATTGGCAAACCATCTTCCCGGCCCGAATACCTTATCGTAATATTTCACACTCGGCACGTTACCTCCCAACTCGTACGGCAAATCAGAACCCAGGTGTTTTCCAACACCAAAACTCATTACGTTATCGCGCCAGTTGTTATACCCATCTACAAACTTTCCGTTGGGATGATGATCTACTATGCTTTTAAAAACATAGGAGAAATAAGAATTGCAAGACGCTGATATAGCATTGTACAAATCGCCCGATGGATGCGCATGGCACTTCGGGTGACCGCCCATAGGAGCATATCCTCTGGAACAAGGATAAACCGTAGAAGGTTTAAGCACTCCTTCTTTTTGTCCGATTAAAGCATCTATTAACTTAAAGATAGAACCCGGAGGATAGGCAGCCATCAATGCGCGATTAAATAATGGGATACCTAACGTATCTCTTTGCAACATACCATAGTTTTTAGAACGCTCTCTGCCTACCAATAAGTTTGGGTCGTATGTGGGGCTTGAAACCAACGCGAGGATTTCTCCGGTACTTGGATCAATGGCAACAACGGCACCTCTTTTGCCCTGCATTAAATATTCGCCGTATTCCTGTAATTCTGCATCAATCGTGCAATACAAAGCTTTACCTGAAATGGCCAGCGTATCGTACATACCGTCTGCAAAGCGGCCTTTCTCTTTGTTGTGCACATCAACCATTACTATGCGAGTGCCTTTAATACCACGCAAATCTTTTTCGTACGATTTTTCTATACCACTAATACCGATGTAGTCGCCCTCTTTGTAGTAAGAGTCTTTCTCTGCCTGCGCTTTGCTTACCTCCCCAATATATCCCAGCAAGTGTGCCGCTATCTTTTTCGGATAACGCCTGATGGTTCGTTTCTGAATAAAGAAGCCCGAAAAGCGATACATCTTTTCCTGCAACTTGGCATAGGTCTCTGATGAAATTTGCTTTTCGAAATAAGATTCTTTACGCGGCGTTTGCTTGGCGCGTTTCATTCTTTTATTAAAACCTGCGGTATCTATTTCCAATATCTTACACAGTGCCTGCGTATCGCAATACAAAACATTTCGTGGCACAACCATTAAATCATACGCAGGGTCGTTAAACACCAGCAACTTGCCCTTCCTGTCGTATATATATCCCCGCACCGGATATTCAGTTAAGTAACGGAAAGCATTATTACGCGCATCCAGCTTTGCCTTATCGTCTATTACCTGCATATAGAACAAGCGAGAGATGTAAACCAACGCCACCAAAGCAAAAATACCTCCAATAATAAATTTACGATTCTCTAAGTAAGGATTCTTGCTCATGACAACCGATTGCTATTAGGTCGATAAAACAGAAACTGCATCAGATAGATAAACCCGAAGGTTGCTACAGTACTGCCTATTACGCGCAAAAGTGTACGGAAGAATTCGTGAAAGGTAAAAGCTTCTATATAAAATAAAACAAAATGATGAATTAAAATTAGTATAATGGCATAAGAAGAAAACCATCCTACACCCATGTAGGTAATGGTTGGTTTTAATTGCTCGTCATATCCCTCACGCGGTGCGAATAGTTCCAACACAAAACTTCTTACAAAAGCCATGGTAATACAGGCTGCAGCGTGCATACCCTGTGTATCATAAAACATATCGATAGTGAGACCCAATATAAAAGCCAAAATAAGTGTTAGTGGTTTAGGTGTATTAAACGGAAGCAGCAGCAGAAATAAAATGTATGGGAAGAAAATAAAGTACCTGCCCAGATTAATATTCTTTACAATCAATACTTGCAATAATACAAGTATTGTAAAACGCCCTATATTCTTTAGCACATCACTTATCATCCTTATCGTGCTTTTGAGATTTTAACTCTAAAGAATCCTGCTCTGCTTTAAATACATTTTTTATTATATACACATGATTCAGTTTTTTATAACTTGTACTTAAGTTTACCTTTACGGTATAAAAGGCATCGCCACTTTTTCGCTCAAAGCTTTTTACAGTGCCAACACTAATCCCTTCGGGAAAAATAGATGATAACGCGCTTGTAACTATGGTATCTCCGTTTTTAATCTTTGCATGGATGGGTATATCAGTTATCGTTGCACTTGTATAATCATCATCTTTCTCCCAACTCAGCGGACCGTAAGAACCATCCTTCTTCAACATGCAATTAACCTTTACATCTTTGTGTAAAATAGATAATGCCGAAGAGAAATTCTTCGATACATTATTTATAACACCCACAATACCCTCGCTGTTTATAATAGCCATATCATGTGTAATGCCCTGTGCAGAGCCAATATTCAATGTTAAATAATTACTACGCAAATTAGTGCTGTTGTTTATTACTTTGGCATTTGTATAAATATACTTTTGTCTATACAAGGTATCATTTTTTTGGAGAGAAGAAATTTGTATTAACTCATAAGAGCGTGAACGGATAATATTTATCAAGCCTGCGTTTTCTCTCGCAAGTTTTAAATTTTCTTCTTTTAACGAAAGGTATTCTTTGGTATTTGATATAGCCTGAAAGGTTTCCGCTGAAATAATGTTTGAAGAATTTATAATATGCGTACTCTGAAAGTTTCTGTTTTTAGTGATTAATAAAATGCAAAGTATAAACAGGAAAATGAAAAGCAGGTTATAGTAGTTTCTTATTAGAAAATTTAAGAGGGTACGCACTTATTTTAAATATTTAGTTGCAGATTAACTGATTATAAAAATGTACAATTAATACGAATTCAGCACACAACTCCCATTCAATTTCTTAACCAAAAATTGTTAGCAGCAAAAACTAATTACTTAATAAGGAACGGAAAGCGATGGATGTTCTTTAAAGCAATACCGGTACCGCGGGCTACGGCCCGCAATGGATCTTCTGCAATATGCACAGGTAGTTTTGTTTTCATAGATATACGCTTGTCTAAGCCACGTAACAAAGAACCACCGCCCGCTAAATATATTCCGGTACGGTATATATCAGCAGAAAGTTCAGGTGGCGTCATTTCTAGGGCATTTAATATCGCCTCTTCAATTTTTGATATAGATTTATCTAAAGCGTGTGCTACCTCTACATACGACACATAAATCTCTTTCGGAATACCTGTCATTAAATCTCTTCCATGAACCGGAAAATCAGCGGGAGGATTTTCAATTTCCGTCATGGCTGCACCTACTTCAATCTTGACGCGCTCTGCCGTACGTTCACCAATTAAGATGTTATGTTGGCGACGCATGTATTCTTCTATGTTCGCTGTAAAATCATCGCCGGCAATACGAACCGATTTATCGCACACAATACCCCCAAGGGCAATAACGGCAATCTCGCTGGTACCGCCACCTATGTCAATAATCATATTACCAACTGGCTCTTCCACATCAATACCCATACCCAAAGCAGCGGCCATAGGTTCGTGTATCATATATACTTCTTTAGCTCCGGCATGTTCTGCACTATCACGTACGGCACGTTTCTCAACCTCCGTAATACCAGAAGGAATACAAATTACCATACGCAAAGAAGGTTGAAAGAATTTCCTTCCGGGATTAATCATTTTAATCATCCCCTTAATCATTTCTTCAGCTGCCTGGAAATCTGCAATTACACCATCTTTAAGCGGACGAATAGTTTTTATATTCTCATGGGTTTTACCGTGCATTTGCTGCGCCTGCTTTCCAACCGCAATTATTTTACCGGTGCTTCTGTCCACCGCAACAATACTGGGTTCATCAACAACAACCTTATCATTACAGATAATAATGGTGTTAGCTGTTCCTAAGTCTATTGCTATTTCCTGGGTTAAAAAATTTAATACTGCCATATATGTTCAGTTATCGTATTTTAGATTTTATTAGTGTTTAAAATGTCTTGTTCCGGTATATACCATCGCCATCTTGTGTTCGTTGCAATAAGCAATGCTGTCTTTATCTTTAATACTGCCGCCGGGTTGAATAACCGCTTTAATACCTGCTTTATCAGCAATCTCCACACAATCTGGGAATGGAAAGAATGCATCGCTCGACATAACGGCTCCATTTAAATCAAAGCCGAAACTCTGCGCTTTTGCAATAGCTTGTTTCAGTGCATCTACACGCGATGTTTGTCCGGTACCGCTTGCCAGCAATTGATTATTCTTTGCAAGGATAATAGTGTTTGATTTTGTGTGCTTCACTAATTTATTAGCAAACAATAAATCTCTTATTTGTTCTTTATCGGGGGCAACCGTAGTTACGGTAGTTAAATCTTTTTCTGTTTCAGTTTTTAAATCGCGGTCTTGTTCAATAACACCGTTTAGTAAAGTGCGGAAAGATTTAGTGCTTGTTTTGTTTTTCTTCTTACTAAGAATAATACGATTGGGTTTTGATTTTAAAATCTCCAACGCTTTTACATCGTAGCTTGGAGCAATAATTACTTCAAAGAAAAGTTTGTTTATTTCTGCAGATGTTTCTTCATCCACTTTAGCATTAGTGATTAAAATTCCGCCGAAGGCAGACAAAGGATCTGCTTCTAAGGCTGCTTTCCAAGCATCCACTAATTTAATGCGTGAGGCAATGCCACAAGCGTTATTATGTTTGAGAATGGCGAAGGTGGTATCGGTAAATTCTTCTATTACATCAATGGCAGCATCTACATCTAATAAATTATTGTAAGAAAGTTCTTTACCGCTAATCTTCTCAAACATCTCATCTAAATTGCCATAGAAGATACCCTGTTGATGTGGGTTCTCTCCATAACGTAAAACATTCGCATGGTTCTCACTGGCTTTTAATACAGGTAGTTTTTCTTCTTTGTTGAAGTAATTAAAAATAGCCGTATCGTAATGAGAGCTCATAGCAAAGGCTTTGGCGGCATATTTCCTACGGTCGGCAATATCTGTAGCGCCTTTCTTTTCTTCCAATAAAGAAAGTAAACCAGCATAATCATTACGTGAAGAAACAATCAGTACATCATTAAAGTTTTTTGCAGCAGCGCGGATAAGTGAAATACCGCCAATATCTATCTTCTCAATAATATCCTGTTCCGATGCACCTTTGGCAACAGTCTCTTCAAAAGGATAAAGGTCAACAATAACCAAATCAATATTCGGTATCTCGTGCTTTTCCATTTGTGCCACATCGCTTTGCAGTTCACGCCTGCCAAGTATTCCTCCGAATATTTTTGGGTGCAATGTTTTTACACGTCCGCCTAAAATTTCAGGAAAAGAAGTTAGCTCCTCTACCGGAACTACAGGCACGGAAAGACTTTCAATAAATGTTTGCGTGCCACCCGTGCTGTATAAAACAACACCCAGTTGATGTAATTTTTTAATGACAGACTCTAAGTTGTCTTTGTAAAAAACGGAAATAAGTGCATTTTTAATTTGCCTTGGGCTGCTCATAAATTATTGCTAAGGAGCAAAATTAACTAAATAGAAATGCACTTGGGCGCAAATAAAGAATTGTTGAAAAATGAGCGGCATTGTTGAAAACGATTAACGAGTTGTTTTGAGTGAATTTGAAAGAGCTAGTTCAGAACTGCCACGAACAAGTATAGAACTGGCATGCGCAAGTCCAGATTAAAAGTCTGTTACCTGCTATCTGCCACTTGCAGGTATCGCCTTCATCAGTTCTATTTGTGTGCGGATAGATTCTTCGTGTATGAGCTGGAATAGTTTTTCGGCAAAGTCTTTGCTTAGGTTTTGTTGGGTAGCCCAATCGGTACGGGTTTTAAGAATGTGCATCCAACGGTCTAACTGAAAAGCGGTAATGTTATTTTTCTGTTTTTCAGCAGCAATTTTTTCAATCAATTGCAGCCGTTCTTTTATGAGGTTAATTATCTGCGTATCTATCTTATCAATATTGTTGCGGATGGTATTTAACTGCGCATTAAAAGCAGGGTTGGCGGTAGATTTTTCTTTTACCTGTAAATGGTTTAGCAGTTCGTTTAACTCAAAGGGAGTAATTTGCTGGGCTTTATCGCTAAGAGCTTCGTTGGGATTTATATGGGTTTCAATCATCAGCCCATTCATACCCATATCTAGGGCATTCTGCGCAATATCAAACACCAAATCTCTGCGCCCGCTGATGTGGCTTGGGTCGCAAATAATAGGCATATCAGGAAAATTAACTTTTAACTCGATAGGTATTTGCCAAAGAGGCGTATTGCGAAAAGTATTTTTTGCCGAAGTATGAAAGCCTCTGTGTATAGCTGCTACCTGTTTCACGTTGCTGTTTAAGATACGTTCTATAGCTCCTATCCATAATTGCAAATCAGGATGGATGGGGTTTTTAACCATTACCTTACAATTAACCCCTTGCAATGCTTCGGCAAGTTCCTGTACCGAAAAAGGGTTGGCAGTGGTGCGTGCACCTATCCAAAAAAAGTTGATGTTGTGTTTAAGAGCAGTTTCAATATGTTCGGGTTGCGCAATTTCTATAATAACAGGCAGCTTGTAGGTTTCCTGTACTTCCTGCAACCAGGGCAAGGCTTGCACGCCCATGCCTTCAAAACCTCCGGGGCGGGTGCGTGGTTTCCATACACCCGCTCTAAAAGCGTGCACCTTTTTGCTTTGAGATATTTGAGAAGCAGTCTGTAAAACCTGTTCACGGCTTTCTGCACTACAGGGCCCGGCAATAATAAAACAGGATTTATCTAAAAAGTTTATTGTTGAATTCATTTCTGATGGACAAAGGTATTAGTTTAATTTTGTAAAAAATTATCCTGTGAAGATTTACAAAAACCTGGTTGATGCCATTGTTAAAACCCTTGAAGAAATATTTGATAAGAACCGATATGCCGATAAAGCCATTGAGTATTTATTTAAAGACCAGCCCAAGTGGGGCGCCCGCGACAGGCGCTTTGTAGCAGAAACCATTTATGATGTGGTGCGTCAATACCGTTTGCTGAATGAGTTGAGTGGCAACAAGAACAATTGGTATCATATAGTTGGGGTTTATCTTTTGCTACGCGGACATGATTTGCCTGCCTGGGATGAGTTTGCGGGTATTGATAAAAAACATATTCAGCAAAAGATTGCAGAGATACAAAACAACAGGGCTGTGTTTCAATCGATTCCCGATTGGATGGATGAGCTTGGTTTTGCCGAGTTAAGCTTTAAATGGAATAAGGAGTTAGAAGCATTGAATAATCAGGCAGCGGTGGTGCTTAGGGCTAATACCTTAAAGACGTCTGTGCAGAATTTGCAAAGTCAGTTACTAAAAGAAGGTGTTGATACCGAACATATAAAAGGCACCGATGCGTTGATTTTAAAAGAGAGGAAGAACATTTTTACATCGCCTTTGTTTAAGCAGGGTATGTTTGAGATTCAGGATGCATCTTCTCAGCACGTAGCTCCTTTTTTACAAGCAGAACCGGGTATGTGCATTATTGATGCCTGTGCAGGAGCAGGAGGGAAGGCATTACACATAGCTGCCCTCACCAAAAACAAAAGCAAATTGATTGCTTTAGATATAGAAGAAAAGAAACTTACCGAATTGCAAAGACGAGCTACGAGGGCAGGAGCTAAAATAGAATCGAAACTTATTTCTTCTGCGAAAACTATTAAAGACTTAAACAAAACTGCCGACAGATTATTATTAGATGTGCCTTGCAGCGGCTTGGGTGTAATTAAACGAAACCCCGATGCTAAGTGGAAGTTAAGTTTGGAGCGCATTGATGAATTAAAGAAGATACAACAACAAATATTGCAAGACTATACCTCTATGCTAAAGGTGGGTGGTTTATTGGTTTATGCAACCTGCAGCATTTTACCAAGTGAGAACAACAAGCAAGTAGAACACTTTTTGGCTAAAAACACAAACTTTAGCTTTATAGAAGATAAAACCATCTACCCATCGGAAGGTTTTGATGGCTTTTATATGTGTTTAATGAGGAGAGAGGGGTAGTTTCCTTTGTTATAGTAAATATTTATATAAATAGTATATAAAGTAATTAGCTTATTAAAATGAGTTAATCCCTCTATTTGGATTATCTGTTTTATGCCTTATTTTTGGTAAAATTCTGGTTTTTGAGAAGAATTTAAAAACTGTAGTAAAACTGTAGTATAAAAATTAATTTTAATTTAACAAATAAAGTTGCTTTTTCATTTTATAAATTGTATTTTTGATATCCTTAAAACTCAAATAAACTATCATGAGTAAAAAATTTATTTTATTGTTTACCTTTTTTATGGTAAGTGTTTTTATTAAAGCACAAATTACTTCTGTCTCATACCCTTCGGGATATTTAAGTGAAGAAAAGATTGCGCATATTCTTGAAGAGTCAAGGAAAAATGGCACTACTGGAACTGAATTAGAAAAACATAATGAAATGCTTCACAAATTATTAAAGAAGCAAAATGATGTAATTGCTAACGGTACATTTAATACTAATTCTTTTGAACAAAGGTATGTGCAACCTCCTCAAATTATGCAGACTGCATGCACTAACCCAGGGTTTGAGGATGGAACTACAAATGGTTGGGTAATGAACGTTGGGGACAATAGCGCATCTGTTAGCTTGCCTTGTCCTACTTGTATAACCACTGGTGGAAGTGGGGGGTTGTATCAAGTAGTAACTGCAGCTACAACTGCAACCGTTAATACTGCTGGGATATGTAATTGTGCGCCAGTAGATTGTGCTCAGGAACCAGCAAGTGGTACTGGCTTCGATTATTTTGGGGGGTTTCCTGTTGTGGCCCCCGCTCCATTAGGCGGGACACATTCGCTGCTTATGAATCATTCTATGTGTGGATATCAAATGGAAGAAGCTATACAATCTTTTGTGGTCAATGCTTCCAACGTTTCTTTTACCTTTCAGTATGCGGCTGTATTACAATCTAGTTCACATCCTCCCGCTAATGCTCCTTACTTTAATGTATCTGTTACTGATCTTACTACAGGTTCTCTTATTCCATGTGCACAATACTCTGCAACAGCATCATCAGGTAGCCTTGCCGGGTGGAGTACATCTACAGTAGATAATACTGTTTATTACAGACCTTGGACTACTATAACATTAGATTTTTCATCTATAATTACTCATACTGTTTCTATTGATTTTACTGTGAGTGATTGTAATCAGGGTGGGCATTTTGGATATTGTTATATAGATGCCAGTTGCAACCCTTTGCAAATAACTGAAACACAGGGTTTATGCGCTGGTGGACCACCAGCTATTTTAACAGGGCCACCAGGTATGGCAAGTTATTCGTGGACGGGACCTGTTACGGGCAATGCACAAAGCCTTAATACGAGTACGCCAGGGAACTATACTTTAACTACTACTTTAGCTACAGGATGCCCGGCACCTTTATTATACTATAATTTAACCGTCGCTCCTCAACCAGTCCCAAATTTTACAACAAGTAGCCCACCTTGTTCGGGTGCTTTAACTTTTAATGACCAATCCACTGTGCCTACTGGAACAATTACTAATTGGGTATGGAATTTTGGAGATGGAAGTCCGTCCGTTGATGCAACTACTTCGGTTGCACAAAATCATGCGTATGCAACTCCGGGTAATTATACGGTTACCTTAACAGACACTACTGATAATCATTGTGTAGCCAGTTATAGTTTTGTAGTAACTTCAGGTGGAGGAGGGCCAAACCCCATATTTACTTCTAACTCTCCTGCTACCGCCCCCCAATGTTTAGCTGGAAATAATGTGGTGTTTACAAATTCATCAACAGTTACAGGTGCTGTAACTATAACAGGCTATGTTTGGGATTATGGGGATGGCAGTGCTACAGTAACCTCTACCACAACCACACCTAATCCGCCAAATCATACGTACGCTGCCTCGGGAACTTATGTGGTAACACTTACAGTGCAAGTTACAGGCTGTAGTTCTACTACCACGCAAACAGTAGTTATTCTTCCTATGCCAACCGCTAGTTTTAGTGCACCACCTGTTTGTTTGGGTAATCCTACTGTATTTACCAGTACTATAACAAATGGTAATACTTATAATTGGGCGTTTGGCGATGGACAAACAAATACCACAACAGCTACTCCATCAAACACTTATGCTACAGCCAATACTTTTGTAGTTACCTTAACTGTAACTTCTGCAGGAGGTTGTACCGTAACAGCAACTAATAATGTTATTGTAAGCCCTGTACCCACGGCTTCATTTAGTGTAGCTCCTGTATGTCAGGGAACGACATCCTTCTTTGATGCAACTGCATCTACTCCGGCGATAGGCGGTACTTATGGTTGGAGTTTTGGCGGAACGGCCCCTAATACAGATATAGTTACTGTTCAAACTGATAATCACACCTATTCGGCTGCCGGTACGTTTCCGGTAACATTGGTTGTTGTTGTTGGTACTTGTAGTGCTACAGCCACTGGTAATGCAGTAGTAAACACATTCCCCACACTAGGTTTTACGGCAAACAGCCCGTGCGATGGATTTCCGGTAAATTTTACTAATACTACTACTAACCCTGCAGCCATTTCAACTTGGCATTGGGATTTTGGTGATGGAGACACCAGCAATGTATTATCACCTTCATATACTTATACAGCTCCTCCGGGTTTTTCAGCGTCAAATTGTTATCCGGTAGTTCTTACCGCTACTGCCTCAACAGGTTGTGCGGGTTCTTTTAGTACTATTGTAAACATACACAATAATCCTTTTGCTTTTTTTAACGCTTTTGAAGCTTGTTTAGGTATAGCTTCAGAGTTTGTAGATAGTTCTTTTATTCAGAACCCACCTTGCTTGAATGATCAGATAACAACTTGGCAATGGGCTTTTGGCGATGGGCAGACAATTACTTATAATACAGGTACTTTACCTGATACAGTTAAACATACATACGCAGTTTGTGGCCCTTATAATATTACTTTAACTGTAACTACTAATAATAACTGTACAAATGTAAATACTTTGACCGGCGATACAGTATTTTGTTTACCTGTTGTAAGTGCTCCACCAAACTTTAGTGTTTGCCCAGGTGCAGCTACCCCTATGCAAACATTTACTACTACATGTACTAACGGAGGCACTCCTTTTGCTATATGGGCACAGTTTTCGGATAATACCGGAGCCCCTAACTCTTACTTGTATAATCCTGCGGCGCTTAATTTTGATGTTGTTCCTCCGTATAATGCTATTGCGCAAAACCTAAGTTGTACAATTATTAAGGATACAGTTTTTGGAATAGCTGTTTCGGGAGTTGGTTGTCAGGGAAATGAAACATTCTACCTTGCTAATGTTTTTCCAACTCCTACCGTAACACCAATTGGTGATATTGCTGTCTGCGCTAACCAAACTGTAAACGTACCAAACTTTACAGGTTGCCCAACTCCGGAAACATTTACTTGGACAGCTACACCTCAAATTGGTGGTAATATTGGTCTCGCAAGCCCTGGTGCAGGCAATATAGGTTTTTTCACTGGAATTAATGCAGCAAATACTGCTGCCATTACATCAATTAGTGTTACACCTTCGGCTAATGGTTGTATAGGTATTCCCTCTACTTTCAGTATTACCATAAATCCAATACCTGTTATGACAGCAATAGGATCAACCGTTTGTCCGGGGGATAATGTACCATCACCCAATATAACGACTAATCCTGCTAACCCTGCAGCAGGAGTAACTTATACTTGGACGGTTACAAATAATGCTAATATTGGTATGCCTGCGTCTGGTACGGGTACACCAGCTCTTTATATAGCCCCGGCAAATACAACCTTAACCAATCAAATAGGTATAATAACTTATGTGCCTACTTTAAGTGGTTGTGTTGGGTTACCTGCTACCGATACCATTAATATAAAACCTACTCCTTATATGCAACCAATGGCTGATCAATATTGGTGTCCATTTAATATGACAAATCCGGTGACTTTTGGTACTTTACCACCTTCTGTAAACTCAACCTATAGTTGGAGTTATAATATTGGAGGGATACCCGCAACAGGTACGTTATCAGTTTTTCCAAGTGTAGGACCAACGAGTAACGGAGGTTTAACAACACTTTCTACGGTAGTAAATGTAGTACCCACATTAAATGGTTGTCAGGGACCTGATAGTACTTTTACAATTTTTGTTTATCCTCAGCCTCAACCTAATTTCACTTCTAATGAAGTTTGTTTAACTCCAACTCTTACTCCAACTTTATTTACAGATTTATCTCAACCAAATTCCGGAAATAATGCGGTAACCAGTTGGAATTGGAATTTTGGAGATGGACAAGCCAGTAACAGTCAAAACCCAAATCATTCTTTTCAAACGGCAGGTTCGCAAACAGTTACTTTAAGTGTAACAACAAATCCGAGCCCTGCTTTATCAAATGGCCAACCTGGATGTACAGGTACCTTTACCAATATTGCTTTTGTAAACCCGCCACCGGCAGCCAATTTCTTTGGAGATAGCATTGGATGCCCAATACTATACACTCTTTTTCATGATAATTCAACCCAACCATTACTCAATGGGGCTCCTTATGGTAATATTACTCAGTGGAATTGGAATTTTGGTAATAATCAACCAGTGTATATTGGGCAATATCCACCAACACAACAAGCATATCCTAATACGTCTGCAACTAGTATCCAGCATTATACTGTTTCTTTAACAGTAATATCAGATAAAGGTTGTTCAAATACTAAAACAGTAAAAAATTATATTACCGTTTATCCGCGCCCTATTGCCAATTTTTCATGGGGGCCAATCACCGCTACTATAGACGACCCTACTATTACTTTTGTTAACCAAGCTCAGGGTGCTAGTGAATATACGGTAACTACCCCCCCTACATATGGTAGTTATGGAGTTGAGTATTATTTGGGAGATATATATGCTCAAAACGACAGTGTAAACTATGTATATAACAAGACTAGTTTTTCATATTCATATATCAATAATTTTAATCAAATTCTAGCTGATGATACTGCTTATTATAATGTAACACAATGGGTAATTAATCAATATGGCTGTACGGATTCTATTACCAAAGTAGTAGATATACAACCTGTTTTTACTTTTTATATTCCTAATGCCTTTACACCAAACGGAGATGGCAAAAATGAAGGTTTTAAAGGCGAGGGAATTGGTATAAATAATAGCACATATAATATGTGGGTATTTGACCGTTGGGGAATGATGATATATTATACCTCCGACATAAACAAAGCTTGGGATGGACACATGAGAGGGAATGAAGGTGCCCCTGTATTGCAAGAAGACGTGTATGTTTGGAAGGTTAAGTTTAATGATTTTATGGGCCAATTACACGAGTATCACGGCACCGTGACGCTATTGAAGTAATTCCTTCATCTCTCTAAAAGCAAGGCTCGGCGAACAGTTGAGCCTTGTTTGTTTTATAATTACTACCTTTGCTGCTTAATATATATAAATGATATCAAAAACATTCGAAGAATTAGGATTACCCGAAAAATTACTAAAAGCGCTTAAAGACTTAGGTTTTACCGAAGCAACCCCCGTACAAGCACAAACAATTCCGCTTTTACAAAAACAAAAAACAGACTTAGTAGCCCTTGCACAAACCGGAACCGGAAAAACAGCCGCATTTGGTTTACCTTTATTATCTGAAACAGATTTCTCCGATGGACATACCAAAGCCCTGATATTAGCCCCAACCCGAGAGTTATGCATGCAAATAAGTGCAGATTTAAAAAAGTTTGCCAAATACATGACTAACGTAAAAGTTACGGAAGTATATGGTGGTGCCAGTATTGAAGGTCAAATAAGAACTATTAAGCAAAGTACACCCGGCATTATTGCAGCTACACCCGGCAGGTTAATAGATTTAATGAAAAGAAAAGTAATTGACCTTAAAAATATTTCTGTGGTGGTACTTGATGAAGCAGATGAAATGCTTAACATGGGTTTTAAAGACAGCATAGATGAGATATTAGAGAAAACTCCAGAAGAAAAAAATGTTTGGTTGTTTTCTGCTACTATGCCCAGAGAGGTTGCGCGTATTGCATCGTCTTATATGAAAACCCCTGCTGAAATTAGTGTAGGTAAGAAGAACGAAGGCGCTGCTAATATTGAACATATTTTTTACCAGGTACAAAGCAGAGAGAAATATTTAGTGCTTAAACGTGTAATGGATTTTAACCCGGATATATATGGGATTATCTTTTGCCGTACACGTATTGAAACACAAGAGGTTGCCGATTCTTTAATTAAAGACGGATATAGTGCCGATTCTTTACATGGAGATTTATCGCAACAACAAAGAGATTTTGTGATGAAGCGTTTCCGTAGTCGTGCTTTGCAAATGCTGGTTGCTACTGATGTTGCTGCACGTGGTTTAGATGTGAAAGATGTTACACATGTTATAAATTACAGCTTACCCGAAGATGTAGAGAATTACACACACCGCAGCGGTCGTACAGCCCGTGCAGGTAAAGCGGGTATAAGTATTGCTTTTGTTACCGGGAAAGATATTTATAAGATTCGTGATATAGAAAAGATAATCAACAAAAAGTTTAGCCAAGCTACTATACCAACAGGTGTTGAAGTTTGTGAGAAACAATTATTTCATGTTGCTGAAAAAATTCATAATGCAAAAGTCAACGAAGAAGAAATTGCAAATTACTTACCTAAGATTTATGAGCAATTAAAAGACCTAAGCAAAGAAGATTTAATAAAACGTTTTGTATCCGAAGAGTTTAACCGTTTCTTAGAATATTACCAGCAAGCTCCTGATTTGAATCAGAAAAGTGGCGCAGGTTTTTCTTCAAACGGGAAAATGAGTCGTTTCTTTATTAATCTAGGAGAGTTGGATGGATTGCATTGGAAATTCCTGAAAGATTATCTGGCTGATATTTCCGGTGTTAGTGCATTGCATATATTCAATGTAGATGTAAAGAAAAGCTTCTCCTTTTTTGAATCAGAAACAAAGGATGCTCAGACTTTCTTGAATGTAAATGCTAAAGAATTAAAGTTCAACGAAAGAAAGGTGCAGATTGAAGCCTCTTCAGGAGGTGGAGAACGTAGTGGTAGATCATCCGAGAGTAGGGGAGAAGGCGGTTATAAAAGACGCGAAGGTGGAAGTGGTGGTGGAAGCAGAAGCGGTGGTGGTTATGCCGGTAAACGTGAGGGTGGCGGATATCCAAGGCGTAGTAGCGAATCTTCTTCGGGAGGTGGGTACAAGCGTAGAGACTCTGAAGGTGGTGAGAGCGGGTTTAAACGCAGAGAGTCATCAGAAGGAAGTGGTTTTAAGCGCAGAGAGTCTTCTTCGGAAGGAAGCGGGTTTAAGCGCCGTGAAGCAGGCTCATCAGAAGGTGGTGGTTTTAAACGTAAAGAATCTGTTGACGGCGGATTTAAAAAGAGTTTTGATAAACCTAAAACAGGTGGTTCTCGTCCAAGAACCAAAAGAAGCTTTAACGAATAGCTGATAATTTGTCAGCCTTTTTAGTTTGGAATGGAAATTGAAATCCCTCCTCCAAATTAAAAATATAATATCATGTTTGATTCAGGTTTATTATTAATAGGCATTCTCTTTGCAGGTATTGGCTTGCTTATTAGTTTTCGTTTAAAAAGTAAATTCAAGCAATACGCACAAGAGCCTCTTTTAAATGGCATGAGCGGGAAGGATGTTGCCGAAAAAATGTTGCGCGATAATGGCATTTACGATGTGCAGGTAACCAGCACCTCGGGTTTTTTAACCGACCACTACAACCCCGCAACCAAAATAGTTAACCTTAGCGATGAAGTTTATAACGGGCGTAGTGTATCTTCTGCTGCAGTGGCAGCGCACGAGTGCGGACATGCCGTGCAACATGCCAAAGCCTACGCTTGGCTTAACCTAAGAACAACCCTAGTACCTATTGTGCAACTAAGTTCTAATTTAATGAACATTATGTTTTTGGGTTTGTTTTTTGTGGCTTATGCCATGCCTAAAATGGGCAATGCTATGTTGCTGGTGGTCATTATTTGTCAGGCGGCTATTACCTTGTTTTCGGTAGTTACCTTGCCGGTAGAAGTGGATGCCAGCCGAAGGGGTCTGCAATGGCTAGATACCTCGGGCATTACCCATGGCGAAGAACATGCCCATGCAAAGGATGCGCTTACCTGGGCAGCTTATACTTATTTTGCCGCCGCTTTAGGCGCCATCGCATCGCTTATTTATTTAATTATGCGTTTTTTGGGAAACCAAAGAGATTAAACGCTTTATCTTACAATAATAAACCCATTATCATGCTTTGCTAATGATAGAATAATTATTTAAGGTTTAACATTAGGTAAAGCAACATTTATACTAAATTTTATTCTTGAAATAGTTTCTGTAATGTCTTTGTCAGATAATTTGCCACCTATACTTGCAGGTTCAAGCGACTGCAACAATAGTTTGAGTGACTACAACTACAGTTCGAGCTACTGCAACTACAGTTCGAGTCACTAATTCTACATGTTTAGTCGGTCAAACTATAGTAAAAGCAGCTAGTTAAGGTATTATGGTATAATATCACTCAGAAAAGGAATATGGGTTTCGGGTAGTAAAATCTATAACCGGGGGGGTACTTTATAGCCAGTATGGTTATTGTAATTGGTGCCAAGTGTTAAAAAATACCACTCATGTAATTTTATTGCTTTTTAGGGCATTTGTGTGTATATTTGTTTATCAGTAAGTAATAAACAATATGAAAAAAATAGTTCTTCTTCTTTTTATTGCTCTAGCTGCACCCTTTATTACCTTGGGGCAAACGACAGGGACTACTACTTGCAATCTATCGGTTACTATTGATAGTAATGTGGTAAGGCCATGCTTTCGTTTGGGCGGTAATAATTCTGTTAACGGAGGTTCTTGCGGATGTTCCAATACTTTGTGGGCAATTGTTAACGGAGGTACGGCCCCTTATACATACTCTTGGACAACTTCTGGTGGTTTTGTATGGGGTAATGCAGATACGCTTCAAGGTGCTTGTTATGAACTGTGGAAGGTAACTGTAAAAGATGCTTCGGGATGTGTTGATTCCAGTAGTTTAAATGTGCTTATTCCTGGAACAGATACCAGTTCTTCTTCTGCCGGAATTAATAAATATGTTACTACTACTTCTTTTAAATTATATCCGGTACCTGCAAATAATCAATTGAATGTTAGTTTAGCTGGTTCTGCCAATAATACACATATAGAAATGTATGATATGTTGGGTAAAAAGCTGTTGGAACAAAGCATAACGAATGGGGCTAATCATACTACCATAGATGTATCATCATTTTCGGCAGGCAATTATTTTATCCGAATAATTGGAGGCAAAACGCAGCAAACAGCTAAGTTTACAATAGATAAATAAGTAAACGCAGATTTCCCTTTCTATCCTATCCCATTTCTTTTTTAGCGGTACCTTTTTAGTAACCGATATACTTTTGTAAACTGATAACTAAAGTATACTCACATACATTATCTTTGCTCTCAAAAAACATGAAAACAAACAAAATTATTTATTGGATTTGTACAGGTTTGGTTGCTGCCATGATGTTAATGAGCGGATTTATGTATTTAAGTAAAGCTCCGCAAGTAGTAGAGGGAATGAAAACCTTAGGTTTCCCTGATTTCTTCAGGGTAATACTTGGTGTAGCCAAAATTGCCGGAGCAATTGCTTTAGTAGTTCCGGGTTTTAATACTATTAAAGAGTGGGCTTATGCAGGCTTTACCTTTGTGTTTATTGGCGCTATTTGTGCGCATGTCACTACCGATACTTCATTTGTAGGTGCGCTTGTAGCCTTGTTACTTTTAGCAGGTTCTTATGGGTTTCACCACAAGCTACTTAAGACAAAAGCAGAAACTAATTAACTCAAGGATATAAACTAAAAAAGTCCGAACATATTTCGGACTTTTCTTTTTCTCATAGCAAGAAACTACTTTTTATCTCCGTATAAAACCGCCTCATCAACTTCTTTAATGGCTTTGTCGGCATGTTCAAGAGCTTTGGCGCGGTGTCCGCCAAAATCTTTATTTGCTTTTTCCAAATGAGATTTAGCTTCCATTAGGTTTTTCTTAGCTGCATTTAATTCAGGAAACTCTACGATTTTAGTTTCAACTGTACCTAAAGATTTTCCGAAGCAAAAAGCTCCGATTACAAGTGCACTTAGTGCAAAGATTTTTACTGTTTTCATGTTTTGTTTTTTTAAAGGATTAAGGAGTAAAAATATAAAAATATCAATAACCCTGATTAATGTTTTTAGCTAAGTAATATCCCATGCTAAAACAAGCTTGTAACAAATAACCGCCCGTGGGGGCATCCCAATCAAGCATTTCGCCAATGGCAAAGTGCTTAGGCATTTTTTTAAATTGAAAACACTCATCTACCTCATTTAAAGCAATACCACCCACGGTAGAAATGGCTTCATTTATGGGAGCCATGGCTGTAATAAGTAAAGGCAATCTTTTTATCTTATCGCTAAGTACATCTGTGCTTAAAAATTCTTCTTTGGATAAACCGCTTTTTAAAAGAGTTACATGCACCGGACTTAAATTCAAATCCGTTTTTAAAACAGTAGTAAGAGTTTTATCTCCTTTTTTGATAAATTTATCTTTAATGATTTCTAAAGGTAAGCTGGGTTTTAAGTCCAAGTAAATGGTAGCAGAAATAGTATTGTTAAGTTGCTTCCTTATTTGCGGACTTAAACCATAAACAGCACCACCTTCTATACCGAACTTTGTAATAACTATTTCTCCTTTTCTTTCTACTCCATTGCAAGTAATGGCAATGTTCTTTAAAGACGTTCCTTCAGCCTGTTTTAAAAACTTTTCATCCCATTTAATTTGATAGGCACAGTTAGAAGGTTGGAAGGGAATTACCTCAATACCCTTCTCTTTAAATAAATTTACCCAACTTCCATCAGAACCGGTCTTAGCCCAGCTTGCACCACCTAAAGCAAACACTATTATATCAGCTTTCACATAAGTTTCTTTATCATTATGTTCTATGATAAGTTCGTTTTTATCGCTCCAACCCTTCCATTGGTGTTTTGTTTTTATGTGAATACCTTTATTTTTTAGTTCATTTAAAAGGGCATTCAATACATCAATGGGTTTTATGCCTTTTATCGGGAATATTCTTTTACTGCTGCCTACATGGGTTTCAATACCTATTTGTTTTAGCCAGTTACATAAATCTGTATTGGTAAATGAGCGAATACTTTTTTCTAAAAAAGATTGAGGTGTGTAGCGTGTTACAAATTCGGCAATGTTTTCAGAATGAGTAAGGTTAAAACCGCCATCGCCAGCTACCAAAAACTTGCGGGCAGGTGCAAAGTTCTTTTCGTATATAGTTACATCAAATAGTTTTGTATTTAAGTTAGCAGCTAACATCAATGCAGCAGGTCCACTACCTATTATAGCTATTACTTTGTTCGCCATACAATATTCCCATCTTTAAAATAATCTCTCAGTATTTTTCTGGCAAGAATATCTGCTTCAATATTAAAATTAGTCTCGTCTGTTGGTTGTTGATGCGCTTTTACTTTTACATATTCTACATCTATTACCTCATGCAACTCCAGTAATTGTTTTACCAAATCTACATTTCTGATATCGTTTCCTTTTTTTGTTTTGAAATCGGTGAATAGGAACTTTATTTTTCTGCGACCCAATCCAATTACATACTGACTGTCCGAAATAACTCTAATAGCTTTAATAGAGCGATAGTTTTCTCTAATATATTGAATGGCTTTAATAACCGCAGTAATTTCCATACGATGGTTTGTAGCATCTGTTTCAATATCTGATAGCACAATCTTTTCCTCTTCTATAAAAAGTATGGCTACCCAAGAACCTATATGCCGCCCATTATAACAACTTCCATCGGTATATATTTCTATCATATAACTAAAAGAAATCTCTTAAGCCTTTAAAATAAATGGTGTTCCAGCCATCTACAATATCTTCGTAAGCCTCGTCGGGTATGTTGGCATGAAGCAATTCAACCGAAGTGCCTTCTTTATGATTGTGTAGTTTAAAAGTAACAATAGAAGGAGTTTCTTCATCTTCGCCAAAATACCATTGCTGTACTATCTTTTTGTTCTCTATAAACTCTAGGTTCTTTCCGGTTATGCTATCACCCATGATGGAGAATTCACTACCGGGTTCAGTGCTCATAATGGCATCTTCTTCACCTGTCCATAAACCAATACTAAACGGGTTAGTTAGTGCTATGTAAACATCCTCTGCAGGACCATGTATGATATAATAATTCTTATAGTCTTTCATTTTATAAATGTAATTTATTTTTTCTTCAAAGGTTTTAGTAAATCATCCAATCCATTCATTTTTATTTCGAGCATGGTTTGTAAAAGCATACCTAATTTACCTTCGGGGAAACCCTTGCGGTTAAACCATTCTAAATACGATACGGGTAAATCGCATAACACCATTCCTTTAAACCTGCCGAAGGGCATTTTCATTTCTACTAATTGGAGGAGTAATTGAGAATCGGGCAACATAAAGTGTGTTCAAATTTAAGGGTTAAAAAGGCTTGTTACCGAATTTAAAATTGCAGTATCTTTGCCCGCAAACTTTTAAATTATGTCGTACATATTTCATATTGCAGCTCGTCAAATTCTTGATTCAAGAGGCAACCCAACCATAGAAGTAGATGTATATACCGATAGTGGAGCAATGGGCAGAGCGGCTGTTCCTTCAGGAGCTTCAACAGGTTCGCATGAAGCGGTTGAACTACGTGATGGTGATAAAACACAATACTTAGGTAAAACAGTTTATAAAGCCATAGAAAAGGTTAATACCGTTCTTCTTGAACAATTAAAAGGTATACATATCTTCGACCAGAATGGCATTGATGCCAAAATGCTTGAGTTGGATGGCACAGAAAACAAATCTAACTTGGGTGCTAATGCTATATTAGGTGTTTCATTGGCAGTAGCCAAAGCTGCTGCCGAAGAACTTAAGCAACCTTTGTTTCGTTATATAGGTGGGGTTAATGCCAACCTGTTGCCTATTCCTATGATGAATATTTTAAATGGCGGCGCACATGCTGATAATGGAATAGACTTTCAGGAGTTTATGGTAATGCCTGTTGGCGCCAATAGCTTTTCTGATGCGTTGCGTATGGGTACTGAGGTGTTCCATCATTTAAAAGCGGTACTTAAAAAGCAAGGTTTGTCAACCAATGTGGGTGATGAAGGTGGTTTTGCGCCTAACATCAAATCAAATGAAGATGCGTTAAAGTATGTTATTCAGGCTATAGAAACAGCTGGTTATAAGCCAGGTATAGATATTTATATTGCGATGGATGCTGCTGCATCTGAGTTTTATGATGCGGAAAAGAAAATATATAAGTTTAAAAAATCAACTGGTGATGAATTAACTTCTACTCAGATGGTTGATTATTGGGCTGACTGGGCGAAGAAGTACCCAATTATTTCTATCGAAGATGGTTTTGCTGAAGATGATTGGGATGGCTGGAAAGCCATAACAGATAAAATTGGAGATGAAGTACAATTGGTAGGTGATGATTTGTTTGTTACCAACGTAAACCGTTTGGTAGAAGGCATTAACAAAGGTGTTGCCAATTCCATCTTAGTAAAAGTAAACCAAATCGGCACCTTAACGGAAACCATTGAAGCGGTCCAGATGGCTCAAACACATGGTTATACTTCGGTTATGAGTCATCGTAGCGGAGAAACCGAAGATACTACCATTGCAGATTTAGCTGTTGCTTTAAGCTGCGGACAAATTAAAACAGGTTCTGCTTCACGTAGCGACAGGATTGCAAAATACAATCAATTACTTCGCATAGAAGAACAATTAGGAAGCAATGCACACTTTTTAGGAAACAGCTTTAGGTTTGCTAAGTAAGTATTTACTTAAGTGAAGTAATTTCACCTCTTAGGTTTTGGCTTAAGAGGTTTTTTATTCTAGAAGTTGGAAGTTTTTGTCCGAGTAAGAACATCAGTTTGGTTATAGCAGCTTCCAAGGTAATATCCTCTCCGCTGATAACTCCTATTTTCTGTAGCTGTGAACTTGTTTCATATTTTCCCTGTATTACTCTACCTTCCAGGCATTGGGTTACATTATAAATAATAACTCCTTTATTAATAGCTTGTTTTAAGAGGTTAATAAACCAATCATCAGTTGGCGCATTACCAGCACCAAAACTATGTAATACAACAGCTTTTATACCCGAAACATTTAAAATAGCTTCAGTTATCTTTTTAGATATTCCGGGAAAGAGATTCAGTACAATTATATCATTATCTAAATTCTTATGTACGATTAGCTTTTTAGAATTTGTTTTAGCAATGTAATTGTGATTATAAATAATATACACACCTGCCTCTGCCAACACAGGGTAGTTAGGCGACTGAAAAGCATCAAAGTGTTCTGAATTATATTTTAGTGTGCGATTCCCTCTAAATAGTTCATACTCAAAATAAACAGCTACTTCGGGTACTAAGGCTTTGCCTTCTTTATTCTTTGCTGAAGCAATTTCTATAGCAGTTATTAAATTCTCCTTTCCATCAGTTCTGATAATACCAATAGGTAATTGAGAGCCGGTAAGGATAACAGGCTTACTTAAGTTCTCTAACATAAAACTAAGGGCAGATGCCGTATAAGCCATGGTATCACTGCCATGCAATACTACAAAACCATCATACTTAGTATAGTTTACTTCAATGATTTCTGCCAGTTCAATCCACACACGGGGGTGCATGTTGCTAGAATCAATAGGCTTTTTAAAGGAAACAGAATGCAACTCTAAATTAAACCTGCTTAGTTCAGGGACTTGTTTAGTAAGGTGTTTAAAATTAAACGGACGTAACGTACCCGATTTGGCATCCTGCATCATGCCTATGGTTCCGCCGGTATATATAAGTAGGATTTTATTCATAGATATTAAGAAGAAAGAGACAAGAATCAAGACTATAAATATCCTGACTCTTGTTTCTTATATCTTAACTCTTATTAAAATGGTAAATCATCATCAACCGAAGTGCTTGTAAATACAGGGGGTACGCCTGTTTCCATGCTGGTTGGTTGACTATGGTTATTTGCTGGTGCAGATGATTGACCTGAACCTACTTTTTCAATGCGCCAAGCATCAATGGTATTAAAATACTTTGTTTCGCCTTGCGGAGAAACCCACTCACGACCTTTTAGATTGAACAATACTTTTATTTCATCACCAATATTATAGCTGTCAATTAAGGATACCTTATCTTGTACCAACTGAAAACTTACATGCTGAGGATAAGGAGAGCCCGGTTCAACGGTTAATACAAAATCGCGTTTCTTAAAACGTTCGCTTACTACTTGTGTATCAAATTTTGCTTTGATAATTCCGATTACTTCCATGACTTATTTATATTAATAATTAGAACAATAAAAGTACAGCTTTTGCAACTAATTCCCCAATAAAACTTTCCACGCTTCGCCTACTTTATTAACATCCAGCAAGGTTTTGGCATATTGATGAAGCTCTTCGGTGTTTGTAAACTTTTTATGTTGGGAGGCTTTATACTCTTTAATTTCTTCAGATGTAGGTAAATGCTCTATGTTTCCTAACTGCCCAAGGTTATTGCCTGACAGTATTTTACTGTTTCTTATCTCTGCCGGAATAGCATCTACGCCAATACCAAGGGTTGTAATGGGTTTTGCTATTTCAAATAGGGCATCACCATGTGCACGGCAATACCAGTTACCACCCATGCGGGCAACCAAATCTATTTTATGTTGGTCTATTTTTCCGTGCTCATCCAACACTTCTTCTTTAATATGTATGAGTAACACCTCGCAAACAATCAGGTTTCCTGCGCCACTACTTTGTCCTAATTCAATTACCTGATTTATTTTACACTCCATCGTAACAGGTGCTTCGGCAACACGAAATGGTTTTACCTGTTGAGAAGCAAGTTTGGTAAAGCCCGCCTTTTCAAACTCATCTACCCCTTTTACATACGGACTACTTGTCAAACTCATTTGTTGAACCATATCATAGTTCACAATGTTTAAAACCACTTCGGGTACTTCTTTTACATTTTCTAAAGTGTGTTTATTAGTACCATCTCTTCCGCTGCGAGCCGGAGAAAAAATAGCAATGGGTGGATTAGAAGAAAACACATTAAAGAAACTAAAGGGTGCCAGATTTGGCCTTCCTTCTTTATCTATTGTGCTGGCAAAGGCTATGGGGCGTGGGCCAATGGCTCCTAATAAGTATCCATGAAACTGTGGTTGTGGAGTATCTTTTGCGCTGACTGTTATCATATTAGTTTTTTATTTTATAAAATTAAATAATTTCTTGTATGCATCTATGTTGGCAACATCCATGCAATGCGTAAGCGCATATTGTTGTACAGCTTTAGATTTTGTTTCAAACGTTGTTTGATTCATTTGCAATGCTATGTTTATGACAGTTGCAAACTTCTCCTTTTCATTCAACGCAATATCCCAGCCAATGTTCTGACCTTGCAAATTGCGCCAGGGAGTTGTGTTGCTAATTAAAGGAATACATCCATTCAGCATAGCCTCTACAATGGCATGCCCAAAGTTTTCATTTAAGGTGGGTAGAAAAAACAAGTGATATTTCTTTAATGCCTGCTCTACTTCATTGTTCTGCAAATCTCCTTTGAAAGAAATGGTAATGTTCTTTGGAAGAGTTGCTGCAAGCTCAATACACTGCTTGTAATAATCAGCCTCTTCTGCAGGACCGTACAAATCAAACACAATGTTTCCTGTGGTAACAGTTTGTAAAGCCTCTAAAGCAAACAATATGTTTTTTACTTTAGATATACGCGCCACACAACAAACTCTTAATTCATTAACCTGCTTACTGTAATCTGTGCGGCTTTCAACAGGAGGCATGGTTAAGTTAGAGATTTTATAAACTGTTTCGTTTGTACCAAATATGTTTTTTATTTCTCCTTCTTCTTGTGCAGAGGTAGCGTGCCATATTAAATTCTTGTATAAAGAAAACAACTTTGCCAAAGCAATAAAAGCATTCTTTTTTTGTGATTTTAAATGCAAGGCCCCACTGCTTAACATGCCTCTTGGGGCAATGATAATGAGTTTATTAATGCGGTTTAATTTCTTTAAGAGAAGCGGATAAATGGTAAATCGTTTGGAAAAAAAACTGTTCAGGTAGATGCAATCATACGTAGTATCGCTTAATAAAGCTGCTAAGTTCTTCCATGAGAAATGCTCATCTGAAAAATAAAACACTTGCTCGCCGTTAGCTAAAACATTCCATTCATTACTTTTAATACCCTTATGTGGCTCGGTAGAAAATAAATCTTTATTGCCGGTAATGATATAAAAATTAAACTCCTCTTTAAGATGAAAAACTAGTGCCGCGACTGATTTTACAGGGCCTCCGGCTTTGTAAGAAGGCAAGTACCAATCGGTAAGAATAAGTATGTTTTTTTTTGCAGTGATGATGCCGCTAAATTAACAGCTTTTGGGATGTTAACACCTTAATAGGCAAAGTTTAATTACCTAATACCGGCAGTATTTTATGTTCTGCCGTTTTTTTTATGCATACATGTATTCATCTAGGTAATGATTTCAACTCCTCGTGCAATGTTTTAAAAGCAACGTTTGATTTTTGCATTATCTCATGTTGCGCTTTCAATTCATCAGTCGATGATTGCATTGTCTCGTCTCATGCTTGTAATCGCCCATGTCGTGCTTTCACTGTCTCGTGTTGTATTATCATTGTCTCGTCTTGTGTTTTCAATTCATCAAACGTTCGCTTACAATCATCGTTCATTCCTTTACAATCATCAATCGTTCCTTTTAACTCTACGTTCGTTCCTTTACAATCATCAAACGATGCTTGCAAAGTCTCGATAGAGACAATCATTGCATCAGTCGAGACAATCACTTCACGACATGGGCGATTTAACTCATCAAACGTTGGTTTACAATCAACGTTTGTTCCTTTGCAATTATCGTTCGTTCGTTTGCAACGAGGGTACGTTGGTTGTAACAACAAACATAGATGCTAAAGCCTCCTTTATTGTTTACCTTCGCTTAATGTTGCCTGTTTTTAAGACTTAACTGTTAAATAAACTTCGGTTTTGTTGTTTTTCTTCCAAAAAACTTGACATCGCCTTCTTCATATTGTATATTGCAACTTAATTAGGTGACCACCTTAAAGGAGTTTGAACCAAAATCTTACATTCAAACAGAATCCTTAACCGCCTTTAAATTTTTATTATTAACTAATTAAACTTTTAAAGTATGAAAGCAAAACTATTTTCGCTGGCTCTTGCAACAAGTATATATACCTATGCGCAAACAGTTCCTAAGCCAGACCATGTGGTGGTATTAATGATGGAAAATTATGGGTATAGTGATATTATAGGAAACCCTAACGCACCGCATATTAATGCACTTGTAAGTGACCCTAATACTGCTTTGTTTACACAATCTTTTGCATTAACCCATCCAAGTCAACCAAATTATATAATGTTATTTTCAGGCAGCTTTCAGGGCGTAAACGGAGATAATATTTCTACTAATACTCCATGGTCAACCTGCAATTTAGGAGCTTCGCTTATTTCAAACGGCTATACATTTAAAGGGTTTAGCGAAAGTCTATCATCTGTTGGTTCATTGGCAACTACTGCCGGTGGCACTAATGGTTACGCACGAAAACATTGCCCATGGACTAACTGGCAAGGTACGGGAACAAATCAGTTACCATCCAGCGTGGGACAAAAGTTTACAAGCTTTCCTACCACAGCCGCAACCTTTAGCACCTTGCCAACGGTTTCATTTGTCATTCCGGATTTAGGTGATGATATGCATAACCCAACTATATTAACTGCACCTACCAATTATTCGGTTACAGCCATTACAAACGGAGATACATGGGTTTATAATAACTTAACAAACTATATAAACTGGGCAAAAGCAAACAATAGTTTACTTATCCTGACTTTTGATGAAGATGACGGAGGTATTCCCAATCAAATAACCACTATGTTTATAGGGCAAATGGTACAGGGTGGTTCTTACTCAAATCATATTACGCACTACAATGTCCTTCATACCTTAGAAGAAATGTATGGTTTACCTTATTGTGATAGTAGTGCCTATGCTACATCAATTACTAATGTTTGGAAATCTAACACAACCGGAATAGTAAAAGCAATATCTTTTGTAGATGAAGTAAATGTTTACCCCAACCCCAACAACGGTAGTTTTGTTATAGAGCCAAGCAACGCAACGCAACAAACTATGCAGGTTTATGATGTAAACGGCAAGCTTGTTTTATCTCAAACCATAACCGGAAAAACAAATATAGATGCAAGCAGCCTAAATGAGGGTGTTTATAATATAAGCCTGCAAAGCAGTGAAAGTATAGTAAATAAAAGGTTGGTTATTGTTAGGTAAACACATCTTGTCATTCTGAGCGAAGCGAAACATCTATTCTTTGTTAAGATTCTTCGCTTCGCTCAGAATGACAACAGATTGCCGCGTCAGCTCATTTTGCTCATTTCGCAAAACTCCTCGCAATGACGAAATACTAAGGAACGCCCAAAATAATATCTATTAGTATTTTTTGTACTTTTACCTAAATGAAGTTGTCTTGTTTCATCTTTTTGGTAAATCTGTTTGTATTCTTTTCCTGCAAAAAAGATTCTGTAATTGCTCCGCCCGATTTGGGTTATAATTACTATCCGGGCACTATAAAAAGCTATGTGGTGTATGATGTAGATTCTATATCCTACAGGCAGGTGCAGGGAGATACCCTAAAGTATAAGTTTCAGATTATGGAAGTGATGGATACGCTTATTACCGATAATGAGAACAGGCCCACCATTAAACTTATTCGCTACAGGAAAAATTACAGTGCAACTATACCTTACAGCCAAATGACTTGGACTTTGCAAAGCGTTTGGGTAGCAAATAAAACCAATACAAGTGTGCAAGTGGTAGAAAACAATGTGCGTTATACCAAACTGGCTTTTCCTGCCAGGTTAGCCGAAATATGGAACGGTACAGCCTTTGCCGATACGATAACACTGCCCAACCAATATGCCTACTTTGATGTGCCTGTTACAAGTGGTGGGAATGGATTTGTTTATATCACATTTGATCAACCTCTTACAATAAACGGAAATGCCTTTAGTAAAACCTTAACCGTGTTGCAAACATACGGGGGTAACAAAACATATTATCAAAATTATTACGAGCAATATGCGCGTGGTGTTGGGCTTATTTATAAGCATATTGAAAACTATGTGTATCCTACAAATTTGGCAGTATTAGACTCAGGCCATATCATAGGAGGAACTTATTATACCATGACCGTGAATTCTTACGGAACGCAATAAAAATTAAATATCATGCAAAATAAAATTATTCTTAAGGGCTTATTTTTTATAATATGTTTTATTCTTGTATCAAATACCATTACCTCTCAAACAGTTTATACCCGCTATTGGGTGGGCTTTACTGATAAAACCGCTTCTCTATATAGCATTAGTAACCCATCGGCTTATTTATCAGCACGAGCCATTAGCAGAAGAACCAGTCAATCTATTGCTATTACAAACGAAGATATACCGGTTAATGCAACTTACATTCAGCAGGTAACAAGTACAGGTGCTTTGGTTAAGAGCCGTTCACGTTGGTTCAATGGTGTACTTGTTGAAATTACAAACCCTTCCCAGATTACGGCTATTAATGCATTAAGCTGCGTGCAAAGCACCAGGCCTTTAGCAAGAGTAAGAGGTGTGAAAAAAATAATTCCTGCACAACCAAATGTTACTGCTTCTGAAAGAACACAGGCAACTCAAAGTGATGTATATAACTACGGGCAATCTCAAAACCAAATTTATATGTTGAATGGGGAGTGTTTGCATAATAAAGGGTATAACGGAACCGGTATGCAAATTGCGGTTATTGATGAGGGCTTTTATGGGGCACCCGGCGTAACTGTATTTGATAGTTTATGGCATAACCATCAGGTAATTGCTACACATGATTTTTACCTGAACGATAGTTTGAATTATAACAACGCTGTGTTGGGCGGACACGGTACGTATGTTTTATCTTGTATGGCTGCTTATACAAGTGGGCAAATGATTGGGACAGCGCCTAAAGCAAAGTATTATTTATTGCGAAGTGAGATTGACAGTACCGAAAAGATTGTAGAAGTATATCAATGGGTTTCTGCTATTGAATATGCCGATAGTGCCGGTGTAGATGTCGTAACCTCATCGTTGGGCTATAGTCAATTCTTAGATACCACGCAAAGCTTTACTTGGGGCAATTTAAACGGAAGAACTGCTGTAGCCAGTATTTCGGCTACTATGGCTGCCCGTCGGGGAATGATTGTTTGTGTGGCGGCGGGTAATGAAGGGGGGTGCACAGCAGTGGGAGATCCAAATTGTTGTATTAATAATGCTTGCTGGGAAAAAATTACGGTGCCGGCAGATGCCGATAGTATTATTACAGTTGGTGCTGTTGATGCTTCAAAGAATTATGCAAGTTTCAGTTCTGTTGGCAATACTGCCGATGGGCGCATAAAACCGGATGTTGCTGCACAGGGATTGAATACAACTATAGCAAACAGCAGTGGTATAACTACCGGAAGTGGGACTTCGTTTGCAACACCAACTATGGCTGGTATGGTAGCTTGTTTATGGCAAGGCAACCCTGCCAAAACAAACATGCAGGTTATTAATGCCATTAAGCAAAGTGCTTCTCAATATGTAAGTCCCGATTCTCTTTTAGGTTATGGCATCCCCGATTTTTGTGTAGCCGACCAGATACTTAAAGGTACTTTAGGTATTCAATCTGTTGCAAATAATATGATTAATACATTATGCGGAAATATGGATTGTGAACTTACGGTAACTATTTATGATGTTTCAGGCAGAATGGTTTTAAGTACCCAAACTAAATCATCGCAAAACAATACCCCTGATAAAATCCTACAATCACTTAATTTATCTGCTCTTTCAGGTGGCATGTATGTGGTAAAGATTACCTCAAACAATGGGAATTGTTATACGAAGAAGGTAGTAAAATATTAAACAAAGAATATACGGAGTGTGCAGTTAAAACAGAAGTTATATGTTGCCTGCCTTCAAATACTAAATAATAAAATACAAGCCTTACAAAACACCTTAAATGAATTAGGCGAGGGTGCTATAAGCGATGGTAAAAGCTCTGCCGGAGATAAACACGAAACTGCGCGCGCCATGATGCAATTAGAGCAGGAGAAAATAAGTAGGCAATTAGATGAAGTGTTAACTCAAAAAACAATCCTGCAAAAAATTGACAGTATAGTAAAATCAGCGCAAATAACAAAGGGCAGTTTGGTTAAAACTAACAGAGGTTATTTGTATTTGAGTATTGCTTTAGGTAAAATAAATGTAGAGGGTGTGGATATAATTGTTCTTTCTCCTCAATCACCATTAGGTTTAAAGTTAATGGGATTAAAAGCAAAATCTTCCGTTGAAATAAATGCTGTTACCTATAATATCATGGAGGTACTTTGACTTATTGTAAATAAAAAAGGCTTACCGAATAGTAAGCCTTCATTCTAATGTTTTCTTTAAATTATTAGTATTGAGAGAAACCTGTTCTTTCAGAAACCTTGTTTTCTATTAAAAGACCTACGCAGGCTGCTGTTTCGGCTTTTCCTTTTTCTTCTTTTACTTCTCCGGCAGGTACGGTAGCTTCAATAATCAATTGTCGGGTAGTAGATGCTTGAAATTCAAATTGCTGTGCATCATCATTTTTGGTATTATCAAAAAGTAGTTCATTAGTACGGGCATCATAAATTTTAAAGTTTACTTTATCACCAATAATAGTCTCACAACATACAGTCATGCGGTAATCCATACCTTTGTATACAATACAACGCATTTTAGAAGTAGAGCCTTGTGCAAACAAACCACTTTTAGATTGAGCATTATACATGAATTCTCGCTTATCTTTTTTAGTACCTTCCATGTAACAGGCTTTTCTGTGGAAATCACCACAGGCACTTGCCTGCGCAATAACCTGGCCTGTTGTTAATCCAATGTAAATGGCTAATGCAAAAAATATTTTTTTCATAATTATGCTATTTAATTATTTGTTACCGGTAAATGAATTTCTGATAGAAGTTACTTTATCTGTTATGGCTTTGTATTGGGCTTCTGTCATTTCCAATTCACTGCCACCGCCCAATACTTTAGTTCCCTTTTCTTCCTTAACAGCTACTTTACCTTCCTGCTTTTCAGTTACCTGATTAAAGGTAGTTCTTAGTTCTTCCAATTTACCGATGGTTTCTTTTACACCCGCATCGCTTTCATACTTTTTCATGAAATCAATAATGTTATCAAGCGTATATTTCTCATCAGCAATACGTTCTACTGCCGGATTCTTTTTGTCGTATTTTACCAGATTGCAAGCAATGCTTAAACCCTCGATATACCCACCGGCAACAGATAAAGCCAGTGTGTTTCCTTGTTGAGAGTTTTGCATGGTTTCAAAAGAAGAGAAGTATAAATTATCGGCTATTTCAACTAAAGAATCGGGGTTCCCCATATTCTTTTCCAAGCTTTTAGCCATGTCAGGATTTATAGAACTTGATACACCCACAGCATCACCTAATTGTTTAACAGCTTTAAAATATTTAAGCATGTCGGTGCCTATTTGAAAAATAGAGCAGTATGTTAAATCACAGCTGTAAATACCAAAATTTAAAGCTTGTGATTTTGCATCTGCATAGTTTTTAGCATTATCAGGGCTATTTAATACATCTACGCGTTTATTGTTTTTGCTTGCCACTTGCTTTATAAACACAAACATTTCCTTAGGCGACGGTATCTGATAACTCATTTCAGTGCTTGACTCATTGCTTTGTTTGGCAACTTTAGCGGTATCAACTTTAGTAGAATCTGTAGCCATGTTGTCGGTATCAGACTTAGTACCCCCGGCGCAAGAAGTCAGCATAAAAAAACTGCTTAGTGCCACTGCCGAAAGTGTAGTGATAATTATTTTTTTCATCCTTTAAGTATGTAAAATTTACGACAAATCTAATTAATTATTTATAACCTGTTTAACTAAATCGGCAGCTTCTTGCAATTGAATAGCCGAAAATACTTTTAAGCCCGATGCCTCAATTAGTTTCTTGGCTTCTTCGGCATTGGTGCCTTGCAAGCGAACAATAATAGGTACAGGAATGTTGCCCATGTTTTTATAAGCATCTACCACGCCCTGTGCCACACGGTCACAACGAACAATGCCACCAAATATATTTACCAGAATGGCTTTTACGTTCTTATCCTTTAATATAATGCGGAAGGCTTTCTCTACACGTTCTGCATTGGCAGTACCGCCTACATCCAAAAAGTTAGCAGGTTCTCCACCCGATAGTTTAATAATATCCATGGTAGCCATAGCTAAACCTGCACCATTAACCATACAACCTACATTTCCTTCTAGTTGAACATAATTCAGTTCTGCTTTGCGGGCTTCCACATCAGTAGGGTCTTCTTCCAATTCATCACGCATAGCTGCATAATCAGGATGACGGAACAAGGCATTATCATCAAAAGTAACCTTAGCATCTACAGCAACAATTTTATTATCTGATGTTTTTAGCAGCGGGTTAATTTCAAATAAAGAAGCATCAATAGTATCATAAGCCTTATACAGGTTAGCCACAAATTTCACCATAGCTTTAAAGGCATCTCCGCTAAGCCCAAGGTTAAAGGCAATTTTGCGGCATTGAAAATCACGCAAGCCAACTTTTGGGTCTATTTCTTCTCGCCAAATAAGATGTGGTGTCTTTTCTGCTACTTCTTCAATATCCATACCCCCTTCGGTGGTATACATAATTACATTGCGTCCTTTGGCACGGTCTAACAATACACTCATATAAAACTCATGCGTTTTACTTTCGCCAGGATAGTAAACATCCTGTGCAACAAGTATTTTATGTACTTTTTTACCCTTGGCACTTGTTTGTGGAGTAATCAATTGCATACCTATTATATCGATAGCTTTTTGTTTAACCTCCTCTAAATTCTTTGCCAGTTTTACTCCACCGCCTTTGCCACGCCCACCGGCATGTATCTGGGCTTTAATAACAACCCAATCACTATTGTATTTTGTTTTTAGTTCTTTGGCAGCCTCTACGGCTTGCTCAGGAGTTTCAGCAACAATACCTTCTTGTACAGTAACACCAAAACTTTTTAAAATACTTTTACCTTGATATTCGTGGATGTTCATTTAGTTAGAAATTATCCGCCAAAAATAATCGTTTTTATCAAGCAGCCATACTTTTATTTAATTTATAAAAGGAATATTTAACCCTTATAAATTAAGTAATATGTGAAACCAAAAATTGATATAATTTTAGCCAGATTTAGCCTAGTAATTACCTGATAAAACCATACAGATATGAAACCTGTTATTTGCAATTTATTTAACATAAAATACCCCATTATCCAAGCCGGCATGATTTGGTGCAGCGGCTGGGAACTTGCCTCGGCTGTTAGCGATGCAGGCGGATTGGGGCTGATTGGTAGCGGAAGCATGTATCCGGATGTGTTGAGAGAACACATTAAAAAATGTAAACAGACAACCAATAAACCTTTTGGGGTAAATGTACCGCTACTCTACCCAAATATAGAAGAGCATATTAAAATCATTATAGAAGAAGGGGTAAAAATTGTATTTACATCTGCGGGAAACCCTAAGACATGGACTCAACACCTTAAACAACACGGAATAACGGTTGTGCACGTAATAAGTAACGTAAAGTTTGCCCTAAAGTGTGAGGAAGCCGGTGTAGATGCCATTGTTGCCGAGGGTTTTGAGGCTGGCGGGCACAACGGACGTGAGGAAACCACCACCCTGGTTTTATTGCCTATGGTAAAAAAAGCCATAAAGATACCTATGATAGCTGCAGGGGGTATCGGCTCAGGCGCATCTATGGCGGCGGCTTTTGCCTTGGGCGCCGATGGGGTGCAAATAGGCAGTTTATTTGTGGCAACAGAAGAATCATCGGCACACCCAAATTTTAAAGAAGCGGTTATTAAAACCAACGAGGGCGATACACAGCTTACCCTGAAACAGCTTACACCTGTGCGCCTGATTAAAAACAAATTCTTTAAAGAAATAGACGAGGCTGAAAAGCGCGGAGCAGGCAATGAAGAACTGCAACAGATTTTAGGGCGCGCTCGTGCCAAAAAAGGTATGTTTGAGGGTGATTTGGAAGAAGGCGAACTTGAAATAGGACAAATAAGTGGCGCCATAAAGAAAATAAAACCTGTTGCTCTGATTATAGAAGAACTTATAAAGGAGTTTAAAGAAAGCATAGAAAGCATAAAGCAATTAGAGTTGTAATTTGAAACCCCGCTAATAATGGTATTATTAGCCATGTGTTTAAAATAACATAAATCAGTGTTATATATGACCAAGGTCATACTAAAACGCTTTAAAAGGCTATTTCTTTGTTATTATGAAACTGATAAATAAAAGTATAATACCTGTGGTTTTCCTAATCTTTTTTGTACAGGCATTAAAAGCGCAGCAAAGTGGTTTTGGTCCGCATGGCGGAAGATTAAAAACAGTTGGCAGCTATAAATTAGAGCTTTTTGGTTGCGATAATTACTTAGAGATTTATTTGTTTGATAATGATACTAATGCCATTAACAACAGCGGCATAAAAGGCAATGTAGAATTTTATTATAGTGGGTCGGCAACGCTAAGCGCTCCGCTTGCACATTATGGCATGGATGGCTTTACTGCTAAAATACCTGTAAATACCTTTATGTATTGCAAGCCCACATTGGATATTAAGGGAGAATTTATTGTAACGGAAAAATTTGAAAACGAATGCCTGATGAAAGCAGGAAGAAATTAATTTTAAAATAAATAAAACCATGATGACCCCACTTGACAATTTACATTATGCTATAGGAGAATTGGCGTATGCTACGGCTGCTGCTGATGGGAAAATAGATAAAAAAGAACGTGAAGAGTTCCATAACATTGTTGCGGCCGAATTACGCTTTTGCAAAGATTATGGGTTTGATATTTCAGACATTATTTTCCAGATACTGGATAAGGATAAACAAAAGGATGTAGAAGAGATGTACGCTTCTGCCATGCATACCATAAAAGCAAACAGCCATTACTTAAGCCCTCAGTTAAAGGCAACTTTTATCAAAGTAATGGAGCATATAGCGAAAGCATTTCCCCCCGTTACGCCTTCTGAGCGCAGCTTGTTGGAAAGGTTTAAAAAAGAGATTGCTCCCATTAACGGAGACCCTATTTTTTATGAAAGGAAATAATTAAAGCATAAAAACATGAAAACAATTTTAGTTCCCACCGATTTTTCTGAAAACGCAGAAAACGCATTAAACTATGCAGTTAATATAGCTAAAAGGACACAGGCAAAAATTATCTTACTGCACTCTTTTCACATCGATTATAATAGCGGGTATGTGCCGCCAAATTTAATAGAGAAAGAGATTGCCGAAGCAGAGAAAAAATCTAATGCGCATTTAAAAACGCTTTATAACAAAGCTTCTCAAAGTTCAAAACACCCCATAGAATGTATAAGTACTCAAAACTTATTGGTAGATGAGATACTTACTCTTATCGAAGAAAAAAATGTTGACCTGATTATAATAGGTACTCAAGGGGCCAATGGCAAGCTTGGCAGACAAATATTTGGCACAAACTCTTCAAAAGTTATTGAGAAAGCTAATTGCCCTGTTATTACTATTCCTGAAGGAAATTTATATTCAGATATTAAAACTATTGTTTATGCTACCGAATATATAGATAGTGATATTGTTTGCTTACAAAGTTTGGCTGACATAGCTAAATTGTTTGAAGCCAAAATACAAGTGCTTCATGTTTCTTTATACGATGATGCAGATGCAAAAAAATTAATGGAAGAATTTAAGTTAAAAGTAAGTAAAAATGTTGCTTATAATAATATAGCTTATAAATTATTAATAGGTCATAATATAGAACAAAGAATAGAAGCTTATTTAGAAGAAGAAGAGAAAGTTGATTTATTGGTGATGTCGGCACACCACCGAAACCTGACGGATAAATTATTTGGTAAGAGTATTACCAAAGTAATGGCTTTTTATTTAAAAGTCCCCTTAATGGTTTTTCATCATAAAAGAAACAAGACTGATGATGCAACTGATCGTACTATCGCTAAACTGATTCTTTAATTTTAAATAGAGGTTTAAATAATGGAACATTCTGCACCTACCATAACAAAAGAGCAATATGAACGCTTGGCAAAACTTAGTGGTGAAAAAGAACCTGATTTTACAATGGAAAGAGAGCAGTATGGTTTTGGGGATAAGCTAAGTGCTTTTCTGAAAGAGTATACAAAAGACGGAAGTGCTATAAACAACACTGGCAGTGATGTAAACTTTTATAAATTATTTGAGAGAGTCGCTTAATAAATGGATTATAAAGATTACTATAAAGTATTAAGTGTAGATAAAAAAGCTTCGCAGGATGAAATAAAAAAGGCCTACAGGAAACTAGCTGTACAGCATCATCCTGATAAGAACCCGGGTAACAAAGAAGCCGAAGAGAAATTCAAACTGGCTAATGAAGCTAATGAAGTATTGGGTGACCCCGAGAAAAGAAAGAAGTATGATGAGTTAGGAGAGAACTGGCAACAGTATGAAAGAAGTGCTAATCAGAGCGGTGGAAATCCTTTTGGAGGAGCAGGTGGCGGACAGCATTTTTATTCTGAAGGAGATGAATCTGATTTTTCAGATTTCTTTGAGCAATTCTTTGGTGGCAGAACAGGTGGTGCAGGAAGAGGGAAGGGTAGAAGTGCTAATTTTAAAGGAGGCGATTATGAGACTGAAATGGAAATTACACTGGAAGAAGCTTATCAGGGAACCAGCAGAATTATTCAGTTAGAAAACGAAAAACTTAAAATAACTACCAAGCCGGGTGCTTATACCGATCAGGTATTACGTATAAAAGGAAAAGGAGCCAAAGGCAGTAGCGAACAGCATCATGGTGATTTATATGTGCGTATTAAGGTTAAGTCAAATACCCAATTTATTCGAAAGGGAGATGATTTATATATAAACCATCCTATTGATTTATACACTGCTTTGTTGGGGGGAGATATTATTGTAAATACCTTATCGGGACAAGTAAAGATTAAAATTACCGAAGGAACCCAAAACGGTAAAACCATCCGCCTGAAAGGAAAAGGCATGCCGGTATATGGGGAACCTGCTAAGTTTGGAGATTTATATGTACAGCTACAAGTTCAGATTCCGGAGAAGCTTAATGAGAAACAAAAAGAATTATTTAAACAAATAAAAACCGCTGCATAGTTTTTAATAACATGAACACACATCCCATTACCCGTCATACTTCAAACAAATACAGGGCTGCATCATCTGATTTTGAAGAAGCTTTGTATGACTCTATGTTCCATTACTCACTTAGACATTTAGCTTTTACAGGAAATATTTCCAACGAACGTATTTTAGATACTTTACAAAAAGTGTTACAGGTATGCTATCTGGCAGGCATTAACAGCAAACACCATTTTAAACAGATATATGTATTTGATGCTACTAATACAGGCACACTTTATGTTGATTGGTTAATGAGCAAGAAAGGATTTAACTTAATGGTTATGCAAACACCATCCTTAAACGAAGAAATGGCGCGTTGGTTATGGGAACTGGCAGACCTTTAAAACTCTTTAAATTATTTTTGTAATTAACAAACCGTATTCATTTATTTTTAACGATATTCATCGTGTTTAATACTAATTAATGCAGGATACAGAAAAACATTTAAAGAGTTCGGCTTTTATAACAGATATTGTTATTGGGGTAATGATGAAACGGAAGAAAATTATAATTGAAGAATACTTAAAGTAATTTCCATTGGAGAACTTACCATTATTTATTCTATTTGCCTTACTTGCCGAAATTCTTGGAACAATAGGAGGATTTGGTTCCTCATTATTTTTTGTTCCTATTGCCAGCTACTTTTTAGATTTTCATTCCGTATTGGGAATTACAGCATTGTTTCATGTATCAAGCAATCTTACAAAGATTGCCTTTTTCAGAAAAGGATTTGATAAAAAACTTGTTATTTCCATTGGCATTCCTGCGGTGGTTTTTGTAATTGTGGGAGCTTTTTTAAGTAAGTTGATTGAAACAAAAATTCTTGAAATCGCACTTGCATTGTTTCTTATTATTGTAAGCTTGCTTCTTCTAATTTTTAAAAAACTTGCCCTGAAACCAACTTTATCCAATTCATTTGGTGGGGGAGTTTTTTCGGGGTTGATTGCAGGGTTGTTAGGAACAGGAGGAGCAATAAGAGGAATAACCTTAGCTGCTTATAATCTTAAAATGGATGCATTCATTGCAACCTCTGCGATAATTGACTTAGCAATTGACTCATGTAGAAGTGTTGTTTATTCTATCAATGGATATGTTCATAAGCATGACCTATATCTCATTCCAATTTTGTTAATTGTAAGCATAGCAGGAACTTTTATCGGGAAACTTTTTTTAACTAAAATTTCTGAAAAACAATTTAAATCTATTGTGCTGATTTTAGTATTGGTTACTGGTATCATTACCCTCACGAAAATAATTCTAAAATGAAATAGAATAATTTCAACGCAACAGTAGCACGAACTCATAACAGCAAGCAATAATGAATGGTGTAGACTCGGGATACGAAATGATTTTACTCATAATACCACTACCGGATAATATTTATCTTTACCATTCCACTAATAATAAGGTATGCACGATACAGAAAAACATTTAAAGAGTTCAGCTTTTATAACGGATATTGTTATTGGCATGAGCGATGGATTGACCGTGCCCTTTGCTTTGGCCGCTGGTTTAAGCGGCGCGGTGCAAAGCAACAGCATTGTGATAACAGCGGGTATTGCAGAAATTGTAGCAGGCAGTATTGCTATGGGACTTGGTGGATATTTAGCGGGTAAAACAGAACAAGAACATTATGCTACCGAGCTTAAACGAGAGTATGAAGAGGTAGTTGAAAAACCGGAAGTAGAAAAACAGGAGGTAAGAGAAGCCCTTGCCGAATATGGTTTAAGTAAACATGTACAAGATATTGTGGCGGATGAATTAGCTCAAGATAAAGATAAGTGGGTGCATTTTATGATGAAGTATGAATTGGGGCTTGATGAGCCCGATGCGCGCCGTGCACAAAAAAGCGCAGCTAATATTGGTTTATCTTATGTAGTAGGTGGTTTAATTCCTTTGACTGGTTACTTTTTTACTAAAACACCCGAAGAAGGTTTGCTGGTATCTGCCATACTTACCATTATTTGTCTGTTTGCATTTGGATATTTTAAAGCTAAAGTTACGGGACAATCGCCTTTTAAAGGAGCCCTTAAGGTAACTGCCATTGGTATTGCCGCTGCAGGTGCTGCTTATTTAGTAGCTAAAACATTTAATCATTTATTTTAAAACATGATTAACCCCACGGATGCTTATTGGAATAAATCCGTTGAAGATAATCTCAAAGACCTGCAGGTTGATACAGGGGGGTTATCAAGAGAGGAAGCTGATAAGAGATTAGAGCAATACGGATATAATCTTACTGCCAAGTCTTCTGATTACAATAGTTTGGTTCTGTTTTTTAAACAGTTTAAAAGCCCGATTACTTTATTATTATTGGGGGCTGCTATTCTTTCTCTTTTTTTGGGAGACCCTACCGATGCCATTATTATCTTTGTTATTGTTGGCATTAGCAGTTTATTGGGTTTCTGGCAAGAGAAAAGTGCAGGCGATGCGGTAAAAAAATTATTATCCTTAGTAGAAATAAAAGCTTCTGTATTACGAGATAAGTCCTTTCAGGAAATCTCTTTAAAATATATTGTTCCGGGTGATGTTGTAAAACTAAGTGCGGGCGATGTGGTTCCTGCTGATTGTTTATTAATTACGTCAAATGAATTATTTACGAATGAAGCTGCCTTTACCGGAGAGAGCTTTCCGGTTGAAAAGAAGTTAGGTGTTATTCCTGTTGATAGCCCGCTGGCTGCACGCAGCAATATGTTGTTTATGGGTTCTAATGTCATTAGCGGAACGGCAACTGCTTTGGTAATGAAAACAGGTTTGCAAACCGAGTTCGGACATATATCGGCAGGACTAAAAGCCGCTGCACCGGAAACAGACTTTGAAAGAGGTATTCGTCGTTTAGGTTATTTACTTATGCAGCTTACTACAATTATGTTGGTAGTTATCTTCTTTGTAAATGCCTTGATGCATAAACCTGTTTTAGATTCCTTCCTGTTTGCATTGGCTCTTGCAGTTGGTTTAACTCCGCAATTACTACCTGCCATCATCAGTGTAAACTTAGCTAAGGGTGCGCGACAAATGGCTAAACAAAAAGTAATTGTAAAAAGATTAAGCTCTATTGAAAGTCTGGGTAGTATGAATGTATTGTGCTCTGATAAAACCGGAACACTCACCGAAGGTAAAGTTACCTTAGATAAAGCGCTTAACGCAGAAGGAAAACCCACTGATGAAGTATTATTTTATGCCGGAGTTAATGCGGCTTTGCAACAAGGGTTTAAAAACCCCATTGATGAAGCTATTATAGAAAAGGCACCTAAAGAGGTATCTGCTTTAAAACGTGTAGATGAAATACCGTATGATTTTATCCGCAAGCGATTATCTATACTTGCCGGATTACCCAAAGGAAACACTTTAATTGTAAAAGGGGCGCTAACCAATGTATTAGATGTATGCACTACCATAAAAACTACTAACGGAACCATTGAAAGCATAAAAGAGCATTTACCTGCCATACAACAACAATACCAAAAGTTTAGTGATGATGGTTATCGAACGCTTGGCATGGCTATAAAAGAAATGCCGGGTATTACTACCATTACCCGCAACGATGAAGTTGGTTTAACCTTCATTGGCTTTCTTACTTTTTATGATCCTGTAAAAAAAGATGCTCCGAAAATAATTAAAGACCTTGAAGATTTGGGTATTAACCTGAAAGTAATTACCGGTGATAATGCGTTGGTGGCACGTCACATGGGACAAAGTATTGGTTTTGAAAATTTACAAGTATTAAGTGGAAAAGATTTGCTGAGTATGAGTCAGGATGCTTTAGTAAGAAAAGTAAACGATGTTCAGATTTTTGCCGAAGTTGAGCCTAATCAAAAAGAAAGGATAATAAAGGCTTTGCAAAAGTCAGGCAAGGTGGTTGGTTATATGGGTGATGGTATTAACGATGCAAATGCTTTGCATGCTGCAGATATTGGTATATCAGTTAATACGGCGGTTGATGTAGCTAAAGAAGCAGCCGATTTGGTTTTACTGGATAAAGATTTATCTGTTCTTATACATGGTGTTCAGGAAGGACGCAGGGTATTTACCAATACCATTAAGTATATCTTTATGGCCATTAGTGCTAACTTTGGTAATATGTTCAGTATGGCAGGCGCTTCTTTATTATTACCCTTCTTACCTTTGTTGCCTAAACAAATATTGCTTACCAATTTACTTACCGATTTTCCTTCTATGGCTATAGCTACTGATAATATTGATAAGATAGACAGCATCCGCCCGCGCCAATGGAACATAGGCTTTATTACCAAGTTTATGATTCTTTTCGGCTTACTCAGTTCTGTGTTTGATTACATGACCTTTGGGGTATTGATAAAGTATTTTCATGCCAGCGAGAAAGAATTTCAAACAGGCTGGTTCTTAGAGTCTGTAGTATCTGCTACATTAATTGTGCTGGTGGTGCGCACCCGCAATGTGTTTTATAAAAGCAAACCCGGTAAATTATTATTTATTACAACTATTCTTATGGTAGTCTTTGTTTTATTGTTGCCCTTGTTTCCTGTATCTTCCCTGTTAGGTTTTGTAGCGGTATCACCAGGTTTATATATAGCCATGATCTTAATTGTATTGTTATATTTAATAAGCGCTGAGGTATGTAAAAAGTATTTCTTTAAATATTTTGCAAAGTATTAACCCCAAACAATTTGTATGAAAAAACGCATCATTTTAAATGACATCTCAACCTTACCTGTTGAGAAAATAACAGAAGAGGAAACTGATAAAGAAACCAAGCCTTTAATTGATAAGCTTAGTAAGCTACAAAGCAAACTATATGCACAACGCAAATATGCCGTGCTGATTGTTTTGCAGGGGATGGATGCCGCAGGTAAAGATAGCGCGGTAAAGCACGTCTTCTCGGGTGTTGACCCCACCGGCTGTAATGTAAAAGCGTTTAAAGTACCAACGGTTCAGGAAGCTGCGCATCATTTTTTGTGGCGCATCAACAACGCGTGCCCCGAAAAAGGAATGACACAAATATTTAACCGCTCGCATTACGAAGATATACTGGTACCTTTTGTAAGTAAATCTATACCTGATGAGTTGATTAAAGAACGCTGCGAAGAAATCAATATGTTTGAACGGGGTTTAATAAAAGACAACACTATTATCTTTAAATTCTATTTGCACGTATCGCACAAAGAACAGGTAAAAAGAGTAGAAGAAAGAAAAACCGATGAACACAAACGTTGGAAATACCAAAAGGCAGATATTATTGCGGTTAGAAAACACAAAGAGTATAAAAAAGCATACAACTTTGTTTTCGAATACTGTAATAAAGATGTGCCCTGGCAAATTGTTCCGGCAGATAAAAAATGGTATAAGGATTTTTACATCCTGCGTGCTATTGTAAATGAATTAGAGAAGTACGACATCCATTATCCGGATGTAAAAGCATAATTTGAACTCTGCCGCATTTGCCTTTTTGAAGGAGGTACTACGACTGAGAAATCTACCTTACAATAACCAACTTCTTATTTGCCACACCCTCATTACTTATCACGCTTATATTATAAACGCCCTCATTTAAGTTACTTGCATCTATACTTGTTTTGCCGTTTAGGGTTTGGGTTAATACAGCTTTTCCATTCACATCGTACACGGTGCAACGTATATTGTACAATGTATTTTGTGGTTCTATAACAAATAACCCGTTGTTGGGGTTGGGGTAAATGTTTATTTGATTATTCTTTACTGATAATTGATTAATACCAGTTGTTGCGACAAGTTTTGTAGTATTACTGCGAGCTTTTAAATTGGCAAGTTGAGTAGTAGGGCAATTAAACCCTAAAGCATCTACGCGCCAATTACCATTTGGATAACTTGCATAATTTGGGTCGGTAGTAGAAAGCGCGGAGGTGTTTACTAAAACATTCCAATTTCCTGTATTATTATCATCTCGTAAAAAAGAATAGCCTGTTACAGGGTTTGTTTGTCCTGTTTCTACTGTATAGGCATTCCAGGAAAAATTAGAACTGTTTTCCTGAATAAACATGGTTTGATGATAAGGGCTTTTAGCACTAAGATTACCATATATATCACGTATAGCCAATTTATATATCCAACTGGAATATTCCGGATTTCCACCATTAGGGCCACCAATACTAAACTGATTATCTGTAAATGAACTTAAACTGTTACTCACTGCTCCAATACGAAGGTAATTTGAAGAAATAGCATCTTTTCTATAAACAATAAAACTATCCACATTGCTATAAAGAGTATTATCCCAGTGTATAGTATTGTAGCTATAACTAGAAATGCTATCTGTTGTTACCATACAAATGTTAGGTATAGGCACAGCATAAGCATAACTTACTTCGCGTATTACATTATTGTAGGCATCAGCTATATACAAATTACCTGATGCATCAAAAGCTACTGCAACAGGATTATTTAAAGTGGCAGCAGTAGCTTGTCCTCCGTCACCCGTATAACCAAATGCTCCATTTCCGGCAACTGTGGTAATAATCCCAGAAGTATTAATCTTACGAATGCGATTAGTATAATAATCCGAAAAATATAAATTACCTCCTGCATCAAAAGAAATTCCATAAGGTTGATTTATTTCAGCAGCAGTAGCCTGCCCCCCATCTCCACTAAAACCTCCTGTCCCGTTTCCTGCTATAGTGGTTATAATCCCCGCTGTATTTACCATACGTATGCGATTATTGCCTTGATCTGAAATATATAAATTACCAGCAGCATCACAAGCTACTGCATATGGATTATTTAATTTTGCAGCCGTAGCAATACCACCATCCCCACTATAACCTGTATTACATGGTCCGCCACAACTCATGCTTGTTACACCATTAGTATCCCCAGCAACAGTTGTTATAATACCTGTAGTGTTTACTTTTCTTATAAGATTGTTTCCTGCATCAGCAATATACAAATTACCCGCTACATCAAATGCTATTGCAGTTGGATTATTTAATTTTGCATTTGTTGCTTGTCCCCCATCTCCCCCATAACTACCAACCCCTGGTAAAAATGGTGATAATCCAGTAGTATCTCCTGCTACAGTAGTTATAATACCGGTGCTTAATACTATTTTACGTATCAGGTCATTACCTTGGTCAGTTATATATAAATTATCTGATGCATCAACGGCTAGCCCTATAGGATTATTTAATTCTGCAACACTTGCCTGCCCACCGTCTCCACTATAAGTTCCTCCAGAATAGCTGCCTGCAAAGGTGCTTATAATACCTGCAGTATTTACTTTTCTAATTATACTTAGATTTCCACTGATATAATAATTACCTGCAGCGTCAAAGGCAACACCCATTGGCTCTTGCATCTCAGCCGCAGTTGCTTGCCCCCCATCTCCACTATATCCACCCTGTCCGTTACCCGCGCCATAACCATTTCCTGCAACGGTAGTAATTATTTGTGCATTTGTTTGTATTATGCTAAACAATAAAGCAATAAGTAATAGTTTTTTCATAGCTAAAGTATTTATACCAAAAGTAGTTTAAGCAGCCCTTAATTCCAAAATAACTTTTTAAACGGTCGATTTTAACAATTAAACGGTCAATCAAACAAAAAAAGAGGCTTGCGCCTCTCTTTCTGTTATTGTTTTTATATTTATTTAGGGTTTAGCTATAATTCCTACAGAGTTAGCTGCACTTCCTGTAGGTTTAGCAACTTTTCCTACAGAGTTAACTGCACTTCCTGTAGGTTTAGCAACTTTTCCTGCAGAGTTAACTGCACTTCCTGTAGGTTTAGCAACTTTTCCCGCAGAGTTAGCTGCACTTCCTGTAGGTTTAGCAACTTTTCCTGCAGAATTAGCTGCACTTCCTGTAGGTTTAGCTGCAATTACTACAGAGTTAACTGCACTTCCTGTAGGTTTAGCTGCATTTCCTATAGAGATTGCTGCACTTCCTGCAGGAAAAGTATCTAATTAAGGAATTACGGTATAATACCACTCAGAAAAAGCATAAGGGTTTGGGTTATTAAAGTCTATAACCGGGTGTTTGCCCTTACTTGCTGTAGTTGGCGTTGCAGTTGTGGCAGATGTCGTGCGTGCCGTTGCAGGCGCTACAATACCACCTCTGTGCGTTACAGGTACTATGCTGGCATAGCGCACCCCGATGATACTTCCACTCGGCAGGTTGCTAATCATACAGGTAGCACTTAGCTCAAAAGCCTGTTTTATGGTAGCAGGCACCACGCCTTTGGCTGTTGTAATACCAAATTCATACACAAAACCCTCTACACCTTTCTTGCTTTTTGCCCCATGAAACAATATCCAGACAATGCCTGCATGAATGATACCAATTATACGTTTGGATATACCTTTACCTGCCAGGGCAAAACCTACGGAGGTTACCATGGCGTTGCCCACGTTTATATCTCCGGCAGCTATGGCAGCAGCATTAGCCTTGCCCTGCAGGTAATCGGCATTAAGGTCTAAGGCGGTAATAAGCGCCGCACGCTGCGCTTTTTCGTTAGAGGTTAGGGTTTTACTGGGCGCTGTTTGCCTTGTGGTGTGTGTTCCCATCATGGTACCAGCTAAACCTTGAATGGTTATGTCTGATTCGGGCACCGTAGCGCCTATGCCTGTGGTACCAAAAGTGGTACCATGTGCAAATGAATACAGAGTAGGCGTATCTAATTTTTTGTACGCCCGCGATACTTTGATTTTTCCTAAATTGTTCGTCATGGTTTTTGTTTTTAAAGGTTTATACTTTTTTATTTTTGTTTATACTAAATTACCACCTAAAAAGGCCAAAAAGTAAATTATTATTTTTTCGGTATGATTTTTTCGATAAGCGGTCATTTTTAACAAAAAAACGGTCAAAAACTTTTTAATCGGCAAGGCAAAAAATGCCAAAAAAGAAAGAAAAACAAAAAAGCCCCTCATTGCTGAGAGGCCCTTTTTACCCTAAAATGTATGAAAATAAAATTAGATATTGTTTACTATAATAAGGAAAATGTTTACCAATACGGTTAACACAAAGGTATTAAACACCCATTTTACCGGAGCTTGCGATATGGCAAATACATTGTTCATGGTAGAAAAACCAATGCACAAAATAAATTGCCACATAGGTGCATTGTTCTCAAAAATATACATGGCCGCTATGCCGCCCAAAATACTGCCCGCCAGTATAGTCATAGAAATCAACCCAAAATAGCTGAACTGAAGTTTTTCTATTAATTTGTTGTAACGCTCCCCAAGGCTTAAAGAACGTGCGTGCTGGTTTGTGTAAGATTTTGTTAGTATTGACATGATTTTGTTTTTTATTAAAACAAAGATATCATAGCAGCACGGAAATGGGAATGATTTCGGTCAATTTTGGCATATGATATTTATCAGTTTCTGACAATATCCCATAAAAAAGCCGGAACACAGCCCGGCTTTTTACTGCTTAAAAAAAGATTACATCCATTGCGCGGCAAAGTGGTTTAGTTCTTTGCGCAGTTTATTAAAGTTATCTTCAAAAGATTTTACATCTTCTCTTTCTTTGCTATGGTCTTCTACTTTTCTGTGATCAACAGCTGTTTCATTTTTCAGAATGTTATCCTTTAAAAGTTTTTCATCCTTTTTAATATCTTGCTTAATAGCGTCAATATCATTTTTCTGAATCAGAAGCTGGTTCTGAAAATGTTCAATTTGCATTTGAACTTCTTTTGCAGTATTCTTTTTTGCAATTTCTTCTATACGTCTTTGCATAACAGCAATATCATCTGCATAGAAAGATAATTTATTGAGCCATACTGTATGCTCCTGATGCTGAGTGTAAATGGTTGTTTTCATATGATTTATTTTTTTACAAATGTGCATGGCGGTAAGGCGTATTCTTCTGATAACTCTCATGTGTTAACTTGATTTTTGTCATAATCTTTTGTGAGCATTTGCACCACCTTTGCCAAAAGGAAAAACGCATGATGGAAAACAAAGTACAAATTGCCGAATTAGTTATCCGCCTGTTTGCAGGGATTTTATTCTTCTTTCAGGGATACGATAAAATATTTAATATAAAGATAAGTGGTGTGGTAGATACATTTTTAGAAGATGCCGAGCATTTACATATACATAAACCCATGGTAACCCTGTTTACCTATCTCACTAGTTTTATTGAACTGATAAGTGGTATGTTTTTGATGCTGGGGCTGTTTACAAACTATACTTTAATGGCTCTTGGTTTTGATTTAGTATTGGTTTGTTTTGCTTTTTCTTTAGTACGCCCCATGTGGGATATGCAATATGTTTTTCCTCGTTTGGTATTAGTAATTGTCTTACTCTTTTTACCCGCTGAGTATAATAAGTTTGGACTCGATCATTTTTTAAACATTAAATAAATAGAAGTATGCAAACAATTGTAGCCGGAACCGATTTTACTAAATCATCATTAAATGCATGTGCTTATGCAGCCATGTTAGCCGAAAAGTATAAATGCAGGATTGTTCTGTTTAATTTGCTGGATGTATCATGGATACACGCAAATAGCGGCCTTTTTTTATTGGACATGTACAGAACCAAAAGAAAGAATGAGCACAAAGCAAAGAAGCAATTGGAAGATTTAAAAGCATCTTATCCCGGGTTAGAGATAACCACCTTTGTAAGTTCGGGTTCTTTTAAAAAAGAGATTAAAAATTTTACCGAACATCATCAAGTAAAATTAATAGTAATGGGTTTGGCAGAAAAGAACCGTTTTTATAAGTCGGTATATGGCAGTCATGGGGTTGATGTAGCAGGCAAGTTAGATGCCCCGGTTATTATAGTGCCCGAACAATTTAAAAAGCACACCCTTACCCACGCTGTATTGGCAGTTGATAATAGCGAAAAACTTCATTCAGCATCTTTAAAAGAGTTTGAGTTTTTAATTAAAACCATGAAACCGAAAGTTGATGTGTTGCATTGCAGAACAAAAGATGAAATCTTTGAACCGGCAAAAGGAGTGGTAAAACTTAATAATGTAAGTTATAAAATAGAAGTAATTCCTGCTAAAAACCTTGAAAAAGGGATTAGTAAATTTAATACAGAAAAGACGGTTGATTTGGTTACTGTAATCAGCAAAAAACATTCTTTGTTTTATAACTTCTTTGCAGAATCAAACACACGCAACATTGCGTTTGATGCAAAAGTTCCCGTAATGGCAATTCATGAATAATAAATAACAAATAAAATATATATGATAAACCTAAACACAAGCAAAATTTTAATACCTATTGATTTTTCAGCAACAAGTATGCGTGCAATAAATCATGGAGCTTTTTTGGCAAAACTTACAAAAGGAGAGTTGATATTATTACATGTCCAAAAAAAGGGAGAGTTATTTGATGTTATAATGCCCGCTCTAAAACTAAAGGACATTTCAACAATTACCAAGTTTTTAGAAGATAAGCTTACTAAACTTGCGGAAAGCATAAGTAAAGAATATGGGATACCGGTAGCATCACTTATCTCTATGGGAAACATAACTTCCGAGATAGTAAGAATAACCGAAGACTATAAAATAGGTATGGTTATTATGGGAACTCAGGGTGGTGATTCAAATAATGATTTATTTTTAGGCAGCAATTCCTATCGCTTACTTACGAAGTCTTCCGTTCCTGTAATGACAATTAGAACCATATCTCCTAAGCTTGGTTATAAAAACATTCTTTTACCTGTAGATTTATCCGAACATTCGAGGCAAAAAGTAAATATGGCTATACAACTTGCTGCTAAATATGGTGCGCATTTGCATATACTTGGTCTATTAGCAAAAAATGATGGCGAACATAAATTTAAACTGGACGTTATTTTACCTCAAATACAAAAGTTAGCTCAGGCAAAGAAGGTTGTATGTACTGGCGAAATTAAACAGACGCCAAACAGGGCTAAAACTACGCTGGCTTATGCAAAAAACAAAAAAGCCGATTTAATTATAACTATGTCCGATCAAAGTGCCGAATTCTCTCGTTTCATTTTGGGCTCTTATGCACATCAGTTAATTAACGATTCTTTGATTCCGGTATTATCTATTCCTCCCGAAATACATGAAGAGAATATGGAGCCAGATAGTATTGGCGGATTATGGTAAGAGATAATATGTTAGTAAGTGATAAAGAGATAAAAACAACGCAAATAATTAAGAATATGATATTAATAATAGATGATACTAAAAAAATCTCGACTATACAGCAAGAGTTTAACGCCATGTTTCCTTACTTAAAACTGGAATTTTTTAAACATGCGCATGCGATTCATCAGGGTAATCCTAAAAAAGATATGCTTAACTCAAGTCTTACCTTAAAACAATTTCGTAGTAAACATACTAAGGGAAAATTAGAAATAAAAGAAGACATGAAGGTTTCTGATTTAGAAAATTCATTCCAAGTTTTGTTTGGTATATCTGCTCAGGTATTTAGGAAATCTGCTGGTACTTGGATTGAAACAAGTGTTACTGACGATTGGACATTAAAGCAGCAAAACGATGAGGGCAAAGATTTAAGTGATTTTATGAAAAGCGTTTAACGCCTTTGAGAGTCCAAAGATTTTATCTGATTTTAGCCCCTTGAAACAATAGTATATACACTAATCATAACTTCTGATTATTATCATTTCACTTATTGATATTCTTCATATATTTATTTTTGTAATAAACGGAGTTTAGTATAAAATTAGGAATGAACTTTAGAACATCTATACAAAGTTTTTTTATTGGAGCTGCAGAAGTGACAAACTTTGCTCTGCGATTTTTTAAAGAAGTCCTTTTTCCACCCTATGAATTTAAAGAAGTAATCAAACAATGCTATGAAGTAGGATATAAGTCAGTTATACTGGTAGGAACTACGGCCTTTATAATGGGTATGGTACTAACACTCCAATCAAGGCCAACATTGGTTGAATTTGGCGCAGGTGCTTGGTTACCTGCTATGGTTGGTGTAAGTATTGTTAGAGAAATAGGGCCTGTGATTACGGCCTTAATGTGTGCAGGTAAAGTAGGCTCTAATATTGGGGCTGAGTTAGGATCTATGAAAGTTACCGAGCAGATAGATGCTATGGAAGTATCGGGTACTAACCCTTTTAAATATGTAGTAGTTACCCGTATTATTGCTACAACCCTAATGATTCCTATATTAGTATTGTTTGCAGATTTTATTTCATTAGTCGGTTCTTATATAGCTACCAATATAGAAGGGCATACCAGTTTCCATTTATTTTTTAGCCAGGTATTTGAGAAATTAGATTTTGTAGATGTAATACCTTCTATTACAAAATCCTTTTTCTTTGGATTTGCCATTGGGTTAATTAGTTCTTATCAGGGCTATAATTCAAATAAAGGCACCGAAGGTGTTGGTAGATCAGCCAATGCAGCGGTAGTAATTTCTTCTCTGTTTGTATTTATTATTGATTTAATAGCAGTACAGATAACTAACATTTTTTACTAAATGAGTGCAGCTGAAACACATATATCACCCGATGTTGTTATAGAAATAACTCAGTTAAACAAGTCATTTGGCAATAATTATGTTTTACATGGTGTAGATTTTAAACTTACACGCGGTGAGAATGTAGTAGTATTAGGCCGTTCGGGCTGTGGTAAATCTGTATTTATAAAATGTATATCAGGGTTATTGAAATATGATTCAGGTACTATAAAAATATTTGATCAAAACATTTTTGGGATCAGTAATCGCGAATTGGATAAGATACGTGAGAAAATTGGTTTCCTTTTTCAAAGCAATGCTCTATATGATTCTATGACTATTCGTGAAAATTTAGAATTTCCGTTAATACGGCACTTGAAATTAAAATCGCAAGCTGAAATAAACAACAAAGTAGAAGAGGTTTTAACCAATGTAGGTTTATTAAATACCATTGATATGATGCCATCCGAATTATCAGGCGGGATGCGCAAACGTATTGGCTTAGCCCGCGCCTTAATAATGAAACCTGAAATTATGTTATATGATGAGCCAACTACAGGCCTTGATCCTATAACTGCCAAAGAGATAAGTAACTTGATGCTTGATATGCAGAAAAAATATAATACCTCTTCCATTATTATTTCACATGATATGAATTGCGCTAAAATTACAGCTAACCGGCTTCTCGTATTAATTAACGGACTATTTTACGCTGAAGGAACTTTTGAAGAGCTAAAACAATCTAATGATGAAAAAATAAAAGCCTTTTTTGAATAAAAAACATGCAAATGAATAAGGATATAAGAAATAAAATTGTCGTAGGAGCCTTTGTCAGCATCGGCATGGCTATATTTATTGTAGGAGTATATTTTGTGGGGTCAAAGAAAAATATGTTCAGCGCTACTTTTACGCTTGTTGTACCATTTAATGATGTAAATGGTTTAGAAACAGGAAACAATGTTCGTTTTAGGGGGCTTGATGTAGGAACTGTAAAAAGAATTGAGATTATACACGACTCTGTAGTATTAGTAACCTTAATGATTGAAAATAGAATAAAACCCTTTATTAAAAAAAATGCTTTTGTAAGCATAGGGACTGACGGGCTTATGGGAAATAAAGTGGCCATTGTACGCAATGGTTTTACTGTGGCAAATTATGTTGACGAGGGAGATACCTTGCTTGCTATTAACCCTATTGCCGGAGATGATATTATGCGCACATTAAGCAATACGGCTAAAAGTGCTTCAGAGATATTTGATAATTTAAAGGTTATAACCAATAAAATAAATACCAGCAATGGGCTTTGGGCTTTGCTTCATGATACTTTATTGGATGGAAATTTGAGGCAAGCGATTGTAAGCATAAAATTAACAGGCACAAGAAGCGCTACTGTTATGGGTGATTTAAGTGCGATTATTAAACATATAAATGAAGGTAAAGGAACAGTGGGAGCTTTGCTAACGGATACATCTTTAGAGAATAATATAAAACAATCGGTAGTAAACATACATGTGCTTAGTGATAAAATGGCTATAGTAAGCGGAGACCTAAGTAATATAAATAAAGGCAAAGGAGCCATAGGTACCTTATTAATGGATACAAGCTTTGCACATAATCTGAGCAAAAGCATGGAAAATATTAGAACTGGCTCGCAAGGTTTAAGTGATGATATGGAAGCGCTTAAACATAGCTTTTTATTAAGAAAATATTTTAAAAATCAGGCAAAAGCAAATAAGCAAAAATCTAAGTGAAGTTTGTTGCTCTTTTCTATCTCTAAATTTTATTTGAATTTATTTTATTAGTGATAAGTGTCATTGGTAAAATTGAATTTAGTCATTTATAAACAAAGCAAAAGCGGATACTTTTGTTTTGTCAAGTTAAATTAATATTTAATAATTAAAAAGTAAAAAATGGAATCATTAAAAACAAAAGAGTTTTTAGAAAAACTAAAAAACAACACCCTTAAACCGGGTCTAAAGCTTATAGGAATTGTAAAAAAATCCGATAAGGATGATGAAGTACAATTTGCAAGCAAACACAATCTTTCTCATTGGGTAACTATTCCTTCATCTATGATTGAATCTGTAACCGTGCTTAAAAACATTGCATGGGGAGATGCCAATTACACGCTTGTAAAATTGAATTTGCAAACACCAACCAGTCCGGAATCAAAAACTTTGTATGATTTGTTAGCTGCTACTCATTATGATGAATCTCACCTTCATGGAATCTTCGGTTTGGGCAGTAAGCTAATGCACAAATTTTGGCACGGACATGGCGAAGGACATTGCCATTGCCACAACCCTAACTGCCATTGTCACGGACATTGCAATAACCCAAATTGCCCTTGCCATCATAATGAAGGTGCGGGTAATGATAAAAAATAAAATAATCGTTTAACAATTAAAAAAAACAAAACCAAAATGACACTAGTAAAAGAAAATGGAACAAATTTGTTCCCCGCATTGTCTGATTTTTTTGAAACAGACAGATGGATTTCTCCTGATAAATTATTAAGGGGTTTCCAAAACTCTTTACCTGCCGCTAACATTAGCGAAACAGATAAGGAATATAAAATAGAACTGGTTACACCTGGTTTTAAAAAGGATGAGATAAAAGTAAGTTTAGAAAACGAAACGCTTACCATCAGCGCTGAAAACAAAAGCGAGAAAGAAGAAAGCAATAAGAAATATACACGCAAGGAGTTTTCTTATGGAGCCTTTAGCCGTTCTTTTTTGTTGCCAAAGGCTGCCAACAGCGAAAAAATTGCAGCTAAATACGAAGATGGCTTATTAAAACTAACCGTTCCTAAAAAGGACGAGGTTATTAATAAAGCTACTAAAAAAGAAATAAAAGTAGCTTAGTTATTGTTTATAAAGTAAAACTATAAAGGCGTTTCATTATGAAACGCCTTTTGTGCTTTTCATTGAATTGCAAAAATTTATCCTGATGAAAATCATACAGGATTCATGAGAAGAGTCATTTACTTAGTGTATTATTTTTTCGAACTTGCAAAAAAAGAAGATGAAAAGAAAATCATTAAGATTCATTTTATATTTAACAATTCTATGTTTATTTGGCTCTTGTGCAAGCTATGAGTCTGTATTTTATATCGATCCGGTATGCAACATGAAAGTAGAGAAAAATGATTCGTATGATTATAAATATAAAGGTGAAATTTATCACTTTCATAATTATGATTGTAAACAAGTTTTTGAAATGAATCCCGAAAAATTTATATTAAATAAATGCGATTCCGTTAAAAAGAGTTCTGCATCATCCGATTATTATATTGATCCAGTTTGCAATATGAAAGTAGAAAAGGATAATTCATTTGATTATAAATATAAAGGGGAGACTTATCACTTTGATAACTATGATTGTAAAAAGGTTTTTGAAATGAATCCGGAGAAATTTATAAAAAACAAATGCGATTCAACTAAACATTAAAACTACTTATGCCCTTAGTTTCTTTAATTTCTCTATATTAATAATTGTAATATTACTACCTTTTATTTCCACTAATTTTTCTTCTTTAAAATCGCTTAGGGTTCTTATTAATGATTCAGTAGCCGTGCCTACAATATTAGCTAGGTCTTCACGAGATATAGATATGCTAAAACTTTTATCTTTATTATTATCATAACGGCTTTGCAATAATATCAAAGCATCTGCCACACGTTTGCGAACAGAACTGTATGCCAGATTTATCAATTGCTTTTCTTTATCAGCAATATTATCCGAAAGCATTTTTATAAAGCTTTTCATCACATTCATACTGCCATACATCAAAGAATAAAAATCATCCTTTGGTATCAAACATATTTCAGAATCTTCCAAGGCTTCTGCTGTTTCGGTGTAAGGTTTTTCTTCCAGTAAAGAAGTGTATCCAAAAAAATCCCCTTCCTTATATAAATCTGTAATCAGTTCTTTTCCGTATTCATGTGCCTTAAATGTTTTTACTTTTCCTTTTGCTAAAAAGTAAAGAAAATTGGGATTGTTACCTTCGTTAAAAATAGTTTCCTTCTTTTTAAATTGTTTGATGCGCCTTTCTTCCGATAGTTTTTTTAACTCGTCTGTTTTCCTTGCATCATTAAAGAATTTATTTAAGCCATTTACATCTTTAGAAAATTCTGCCTTTAAAATTTCATTCTTTTTCAAACGACTTTCAACGGCATTTAATAATTCTATGTCATCAAAGGGTTTAGAAATATAATCATCGGCACCCATCTCCATTCCTTTACGGAAATCCAAACGCTCGCTTTTGGCAGTAAGAAATATAAAAGGTATGCTGGCAGTTTCGGGACTTTTATTCAGTAAATGAATTACACCGTAGCCATCCAACACCGGCATCATAATGTCGCAAATAATAAGGTCGGGTTTATGTTGTTGTGCTTCTTCCACGCCTTGTTTTCCGTTCTCGGCTTGCACTACATTGTAATGAGCAAGCTCTAATATCTCGGCGGTATTTTCTCGCACATCCTTATTATCTTCTATTAATAATATAGTCTTCATATATCTTATTTATTCATTAGGAATAGTTATCGTAAAAGTAGTTCCTTTATCTAATTCGCTTATAAAATTAATTTTTCCATTCATAGCATCCAAATATTTACCTACAATGTTTAAACCCAAACCTGTACCTTGTATATTAGTTACATTTTTTGCACGAAAAAAACGTTCGAACAAATGTGCCTGCTCTTCTTTAGGGATTCCAATTCCTTGATCAGTAACTTTTAGGATAATTTCTTTTTGGGAAATATTTGTATAAACTTCTATATTTTTATTTTCTGGCGAGAACTTAATAGCATTAGAAACCAGGTTCAATAAAATATTGCGCAATATTTGCTTATCCAATAGCGCATCTGCATTTCCCTCATGTTTATAATCAATTTTTTGCCCGGGTTTTAAAATCCCGTTAATTTCGGTAAGGACCTCGTTGGTTATTTGTTTAAGATTAGCTTTCTCTTTCTTTACAAATGTTTTCCCTTCTTCCAGCTTCTCAGCAGATAGAAAATCATTCAATATCAGCGTCATGTTTGTAACAGCCGATTTTACGCGTTGCACATGTTTTTGCCTTTTATCATCATCATCTATGGCAGTATATTTACCGATAAGAGAAACCGAAGAAAGTATAGTACTTAATGGTGTTCTAAACTCATGCGATGCCATAGTAACAAACCTCGACTTCATATCATTCAGCTCCTTTTCGGCTGCCAAGGCTTCACTCAATTGTTGTTTAGAACTTTCCAGTTCCAGTAAGGCTTCTTGTAACACATGGGTACGTTCTCTTACTTTCTTTTCAAGGTCTATATTTAATTTTTTTATACTCTCTTCGTGTTTTTTGCGCTCGGTAATATCAATAATAAAGGCTATTACAAAAGTTTCGCCCTCTTTTTGATAATAAGAAAGACTTATTTCAACCGGAAATTCGGTATTATCTTTTCTCCTGGCAAATAAGTCTGTGTTTTTGCCCATAGACCTTGCATGTGGATTCTTGTTATATCCTTCTCTATTTTTTACATGGCTATCTTTATAGCGCATAGGCACCAGTTCTTCCACTGTTTTATGCTGCAACTCACCGTGTTCATATCCAAACATCCTTTCAGAACTTGGGTTAGCCCTAATTATTTTACCCTTTTGATTGGTAATAATAATACCCTCAGTAGCATGCTCAAATAATGCATCTAAACTTTCCAATTCAAACCTTTTTTGAGCGTCTAATGTAGTCATTTTAACTTTAATTAGATTTTGATGTAAGAAAATTTCAAAAATAGTAAAAGAGCTTCTGTTCAAAACTGACATTTATCAGTTTTGGGAGATGATAAATCAGTACTTTGGGTTGTTTTCCCATAGGAGCGGTCAATTCTTATGTAATTTCCATCGGTAAAAAAATAAGAGCTGTAATGTTCTTATTTATATCGTGGGCTATTTTGTTGGTAGCTGCATTTGGTATTTACAACATACTTAACGTGACTGTTTCACAAAAACTAAATGATATTGCCATTTTAAAAGCCAATGGTTTTTCGGAGTCAGGATTTGAAATTATAATCCTAATGAATGCATAGTAGCGGAACTTTGCAATGAAAAGCAAGTTCTTTTGAAATACTATGGCTAAACAGGTTATGAAAAAGGTTGTGCTTATGGGGGTTAACTATTACCAAATCAGTAGGATGATCGGTAAAATAATCTTCTAATGCTTTGCCAGCATGTTTTTCGGTTATAAAAACACTTTTATGGGGTATGCTTTCCAGTTTCTTATTGAGTACGGCATAAGTTTTAGATTTTTCTTCACTAAACTCTTCTCCGGGTTCTTCTACATTTATAATTTCTAACTCGGCATTAAACAGTTTGCCGAAATACCTACTTACATATACTAAATCACTTTCTTCGGTTTTATTCAAATCGCAGGCAAAAGAAATTTTATGAATAGGATGGTACTTGGCTTTATCGGGAATAATAAAGACAGGTATATCCGTATTGCGGACAACTTTAATAGCGGTGCTGCCTATAAGTCTTTCTTTTATAAGCCCCCCCTCTCCGCTTATACCAATTACAATTAAATCGGCATTTATTTTATTAGCTGTTTCAATAATCATGTTTTCGGCAAAACCAAAATCGGAAAAGCATTCTATTTCAAAGTTATGTTTATTGTTTTGTTCAATTCTCTTTTTTAAATGCTGTAACCCTCCGGCAGATGCTTCCTGCAAAACATTTATTAAATCTCCCGACGTTCCGGTTTCATAAGTTGAATAAGGTAAGTTATAGGTGTTTACCAATGCAATTTTTGCCGTAAATAATTTGGCCAACTCAACTGCATAATCTGCGGCATTATTTGCTGCATCTGAAAAGTCGGTTGCTACAAGAATGGTTTCCATCTTTTTTGTTTCAAAAGTAATTTCTTATCCCCTCTCCCATTATGATAATACTTATCTTAAAAACTGATACTTATCAGTGATAAAAAAACTGAATGTTTCACATTTAATATTCTAAACCTAAACAGGCAAAAACCACTCTGTTTTGTCCCTGCCTTTTAAAAAAGTTTTTACCCGATTTTTGCTAAAATATTACCGTTTTTTTGTTAAAATCGACCGTTTAAAAAAAAGTCCGCCCTTTTTTTCCGAAAGAGATAGCCATTTAATAACTTTACATAACACGCTTAAAAAAAGGAGGTTTATACATGAAAAAAGAAAACACATCCACACATTTTTAAAGCAGCTGCCAGTGCTCCTTTAAAAAAGGCTTCTCTTTAAGGCTCAACACTTCACTAAATGAAGAACGAACCGGAACTGCACACTCAATCTATAAATTAAAAACAAATAAGATGAAAAAAATAACTAAAGCAGTTATACTTTGTTCTGTAAGGGCTTATATAAGCTTAAACAAGCTAGCCCAAAAAGTAAAAAATGCCATGACGCTAAATGCCAGTACATTTCCGGGTACTGCCGCACAAGTAGCTACACTTGGCACCGATCAAACCACCTTTGCAGGCTATATTGCCAATGCCAAAGGAAACTCTACCATTACTAACCAAAGGAACGAACAGGCTGCCACAGTCTTGGCCGACTTGCAGGCTTTATTAGGTCCGGTAAATAATGTAGCCAAAGGCAATACGGCCATCATAGCCTTATCGGGCTTTCCCAACAGTGCCGACCCTACCCCACAATCTATACCGGCCAAAATAGTTATAAAACGTATAGTTGACGGGCCAACCACTTTAAGCGCTAAAATTTTTATTGAAAGCTTAAAGCTGAGGAACTTAACTTATACTGTAAGAACCACTACCGTAGCCGGTGCGGGTGTAAACGACCCAAGCTGGAAAGTAGTGCTAACAACTACCAGTATGAAGAAGTTGATTATACCAAACCTTACCCATTTGCAGGAAATATATGTAGATATATGTGCCGGCAATGCACACGGCACAGGTTTGTTTAGCGACCCAATGCCTTTTAGTGCTTAGTAAATAAAGCTATCCGGAAAATAGCCAAATGCGCATGATTCTTTGAATTATGCGCATTTTTTTGTTTTAAGCATGTATGAAACTTCTTTTCCGATGTCGGAAAACTTTTTTCTGATGTCGGAAACTTTCTTACCAACGTAGGAAAACTTCTTTCACACGTCGGAAACTCTTTTGCCGACGTCGTAAACTTTCTTTCGCACGTAGGAAACTTTCTTTCTGATGTCGGAAACTCTCTTTCCGACGTTGGAATGTTTCTTTCCGACACAGGAAACTCTTTTACCGACGCAGGAAAACTTCTTTCGCACGTCGGAAACTTTCTTACCGACGTCGGAATGTTTCTTTCCAACGCATGAAACTTTCTTTCCTACACATGTAAGGAACTTTCATATCACGGAAAGAAAGCTTACAAGCAGGGATTTTAGGGCTAAGTGCTTATAAATTGGTTGTTATTTACCTCTAAAATACAAAGCTTTATGGGGAGAATGGGGGAGTAGCGGTTGAGTTATACAAACAAACTGTTAAATAAAGTTCAGTTTCATTTTATTCATCTATAAAAAATGAATTTGGTCGAAAAACACTTGACATCGCCTTTTTGAAATTGTATTTTGGTTTTTATTGAGGTGACCACCTTAAAGGAAATTGGAGAAACTACTACTGAATCCAACCATCCTTAACCGCCTTTAAAGTTTTTTTAATTAGTAACTATTAAAACCTTTTAAAATGGCAACAAAATCTATTTCAAACATGCTTGCATTAAAACATAAACCGGCAAACAGTTTTAAATTAGGTAATCTATTCCTATTGTTATTATTGCTTTCGGTCAATATAACAAATGCACAAAATAATCGTAAAGAAAAGGAAAAGGAGGAAGAAGAATATGAGTTGGCAGATGGTAAAACTCTGTGTGGTGGCACTGAACGCTGGTCTCAAAAAGTGTTGGTAGATGCCGCTGTAAGTACGATAAACTTTACTCCTATTTCAGCTAATGTTGCTTATATGGTTGGAATAACAACACCTTCACCTAGCTCTACCATGCCAAGATATGCAGGGGTAGAAGATAAGACCTATAATGTTACTTGTAATATAACTATCAAGAAAGTAGAAACAGATAATGATTATCATTTAGTGTTAAGTGATGGTACACATACCATGATTGGAGAGATACCAGACCCCAGTTGCTCTGCAGCTGGTTCATCAGCTTATGTGAATGATTATATTGCTGCAAGAAATTTTATTGATGCGCACATTGCTTCCGGAAATGTTAATAATGTAAATATACCTCAAGTTATTGTTTACGGAGTCGCTTTTGTTGACCCCCCGCATGGCCAAACAGGAGCTGCTCCTAATAATCTTGAAATACATCCGATTTTAAAGATTCAGTTTGTAGGCACTACTGGAATAAATACTACAAATGAAATTTTAAAAGTAGGCGTGTTTCCAAACCCAACTAATGATAAACTGACACTTCAAATAGATTCTAAAGTTGATAAGCTTGATGATTGTGATTTTAGAATATTTAATTCTGTTGGTAGTCTTATAAGGACAGTTGAATTACCCAAAGCATCAACAAACCTTGAACATACTTTTGATGTAGGTGATCTAAGCACAGGAATGTATTACTACAGAGTTACCAAAGCAGGTAAACCTTTGTATGAAGGAAAATTTGTGAAGAACTAATACTGATTAACAAAACTATAACCCCGCGCTCGCGCGGATTTGTAATCCGTGCGGTGTGAGCGCACTTCGCTCGCAATGACAAGCCTCTAAAATAAAAAAGCCCTTCATTGCTGAGGGGCTTTGTATTTGTTGTACTCGGGACGGGACTTGAACCCGTACGTCTGTTAAGGACACAGGATTTTAAGTCCTGCGTGTCTACCAATTCCACCACCCAAGCAAAAACTGATGGTTATATCAATAAAAAAAGCCTTTTAGGCTTTTTGAGCGAAAGACGGGTCTCGAACCCGCGACCTTAACCTTGGCAAGGTTACGCTCTACCAACTGAGCTACTTTCGCTTTTGAGGAGTGCAAATGTAAGGACTTTTTAAAAATGAGCAAATTTTTGATGGGATTTTGTTGGCAGGGGTTTATAGGGCATATCCTGCGCTGGGCGTTACCTTTAAATCGCAGAACTCCTTTTTCAGGGATTTAAAATAGCCTGTAAGGGCAATCATGGCTGCATTATCGGTACAATACTCAAAAGGAGGGATAAAAACGGTGTAGTTGTTTTCTTCTTGCAAATCAAGTAATCTTTGCCGAAGCAGAGAATTGGCAGATACTCCGCCGGCTATGGCAATGGTCTTTATCTGTTGTTGTTCGGCTGCTGCCAGTAGTTTTTTAAATAAACTATCTGCCAAACAAGCCTGATACGAGGCGCATATATCAGCCAGGTTTTCTTGTATAAAGTTTTTGTTCTGTTTGGTTTGCTCCTGTATAAAATACAAAAATGAAGTTTTAATACCGCTAAAACTATAATCAAACCCCGGCATATTGCTTATAGGAAATTTATATTTTTTGGCATTGCCCTGCTTGGCATATTTATCTATTAAAGGTCCACCCGGGTAAGGCAAGCCTAATATCTTGGCTGCTTTATCAAAAGCTTCTCCTATGGCATCATCCTGCGTTTGGCCAAGTAACTCAAAACTTAAATAATCGGTAACCTTTACAATTTGTGTATGTCCGCCACTAACCGTTAAACATAAAAAAGGAAAAGAGGGCACAGCCCCCGGGAGGCAAAAATGAGCCAGTATGTGTGCCTGCATATGGTTAACTTCTATAAGCGGAATGTTTAATGCCAATGCTAAAGACTTTGCAAAGGATGTGCCTACCAATAAAGAACCCATTAAACCGGGTCCGCGTGTAAAGGCAATGGCGTTAATTTGTGTTAAGTCTATACTAGCTTTTGCCAATGCTTCGTTTATAACAGGAACGATGTTTTTTTGATGGTCTCTGCTGGCAAGCTCGGGCACAATGCCGCCGTATTGTTTATGAATATCCTGATTGGCAACTACGTTAGACAAAATTGTTTGGTTGCAGCTAACAGCCGCCGAAGTATCATCGCAGCTCGATTCTATACCAAGTATATATATGGGGTCTTGCAATTAATGATTAAATTTGAGAGCTATGCAAAAGGTGCGTAAAGTTAGCGGTTTTATTTGGCGTGTTACAAAAATCACGTTTCTGGTGCTGCTCATTATACTACTTTCTTCGTTTTTTTTACTGCAGATGCCAAGCGTGCAAACTTATTTAGGTAAAGAAGTTTCGGCCTATTTATCCAAACAATTAAAAACAAAAATTGATATAAAAGCTGTTAATGTTGATTTTTTTAAGACCCTAAATTTGGAAGGCATTTATGTGGAAGACCTGCATCATGATACACTTATGTATGGCGGCAAAATTGGATGCAAAATAAAACTCTTTAGTTTAAAAAGTAAACAAATTGAATTTGATTTAACCGAGTTAGATAATATTACCTGCAAAGTAATTTATTACAAAGGAGAGAAGGGGTTAAACTTTCAGTTTATAGCAGATTATTTTTCCTCCCCCTCAACTGCAAAAAAAAATACAAGCCCTTCCGAATTTAAATTAGGCTATGGAAATTTAAGTTTAAACAATGTTCGTTTTGTTTATAAAGATGCGGATAATAAATATATACCTGCTCATGGTATAGATTTTCAGGATATAGAAGTTAATAATGTTTTTGGGAAGTTTTCAAACATTAAAATTGCAGGGGATTCTATCAAGGTAAAAATCGCAGATTTTTCTGCTACGGAGAAATCCGGTATTATAATAAAAAAACTAAATACAGAAGCAACATTTAGCGGACATTCCATAAAAGCTGATAGTTTGTTATTGATAACTCCAAACAGTTATATACATGGTTATTATGAAATGTTTACTGATTCTATGGATGATTATTCGGATTTTATTCATGCAGTAGATATACGTGCGAACTTTCTGGATAGTACGCATTTTAACTTTTCTGATATAGCTTTTTTTGCCGAAGAATTGGAAGGGTTAAATCAAAATTTAAAACTTAACGGTTATATAAAAGGAAGTATCGATAATTTAAGTTCAGATAATTTATCATTTTCCCTGTTTAAACACACAACTTTTAACGGGCATGTTATTGTAAAAGGTTTACCCGACATGGATAAAACAATCATTAAGATTGAGGCCAAAAATTTAAGTACCAGCTATTACGATTTAAAAGAAATCCCTACTTATCCTTTTAAGGAAAAGAAAAAAATAGCGATACCCGAAAATTTAGCGAAGCTTGGAACTATTAATTTTAAAGGAAGAGCTGAAGGGTTTACCAATGATTTATTTTTGGAAGGAAATATTACTACCGCTTTAGGGAACGTAAATACTTATGCCACCATGAGTACGCTGCCTAATAAAGAAATAGCTTACAGTGGAAATTTTAAAACTGAAAAATTTAATATCGGAAGTTTAATAGATGCAAAATATATTGGAGAAATAGCTTTAAACGCAAATATTAAAGGAAGTGGAACGGAATTAAAAAACTTGCAAGAAGAGATAAATGGTTCTATTCAATGGGTTCAGTTTAATGGATACACTTATCATAATTTAAGTATTAATGGAGATCTTAAACATAAAAAGTTTAGTGGAGATTTTATAGCTAAAGATACCAACGCCACTTTCAACTTTACAGGAAACTTTGATTTAACAAAAAAAATACCTCAGGCACAATTTACAGCAGATATACAGAAGCTCGATTTATTTAAATGCAACATTTATAAAGTTGATTCTACTGATGTAGCATCGGGTAATGTATCTCTTTCAATAAATGGGAATAATATAGATGACGTAAATGGAACGCTGCAAGCACAAAAAATACAATTTATAAAATCAAACGAAATTATTACACTTGAAAATACAGATGTTGTGCTTACACAAAACGAAAGCGGAAACCATCTTCAGATGTTATCATCTATTGCGGATGTAGAAATAGACGGCAAGTTTAAAATAAGTACTATGCAAAAAAGTGTTGAAGATTTTTTACATTTATATTTCCCTGCTTTTTTTGACACAGAAGATAAGAACAAAAAACCTAAACCAAACACAGATAATCTTACTTTTAAAGTAAAAATTAAAAATTTTGAACCGGTTGCTTCCTTCTTTAAAATACCACTTAAAATAAATGCCCAAACTATGCTGCAAGGCACATTTAATGCTGAAAGCAATCAACTTAAGGTTAGTAGTTTATCGGATAAGATTGAGTATAACAAGATACCCATTAAGGACTGGTTTTTAACGATAAATACAACTAATAATCAAATTTATTTGAACACAGGATTTAAACAAATTGATTTAGCTGATAGTGTTTATATCAGCAACTTTAATTTTGAAACGCAGGCTAATAATAATAAATCTGATTTCTTACTTACTTGGGATAATAACTCTAAGCTTAAAAACTCGGGAGAAATTGAGGGTAAAGTGTTTTTTTCAAAAAATTCTTTTAATTTAAATTTAGGTAAGTTTTTAGTGTATGCGCAAGATAGTCTTTGGCAAATAACCGGAAAGGATGAGTTTGTAATAGACTCAACAGGTGTTATTAATTTTCATGATCTCACCTTTATAAACAATAACCAAACAGTAACAGCAGAAGGGAAAATTTCTAAAGACCCTAAAGACCAGTTATTAATTAACCTGCAAAACTTTAAGCTTAATCAACTTAATCCGCTTTTAAAAAAGAGTGGTGTTGATTTGCAAGGAACGTTAAGTGGCACAACAAATTTTTCCGATTTATATAATCAGGTTGTTTTTACCACCGCTTTAGGATTTAAAAAACTTCAGGTAAGTGGCACACCAATAGGCACAGGAGAGGTTAATAGTTTCTTTGATAAGAATAAAAATCTTGTGTCATTAAATGGATTTTTTAAACGTGATTTTGCTAAGATAGCTGAAGAAACATACAACAATATCAGTTTTGATGGATATTATTATCCCTCTATAAAAGATACAAGTATTGATATAGATCTTCATTTATACCAGCTGGCATTATCTACTGTTCAACCTCTTCTAAATGGAATATTTACTATTGATAAGGGATCGGTAACTGGTGATATAAACATAAAAGGAAACCTGAATAAGCCTACTATAAGTGGACTTCTTAATTTAGAAGATGTAAAAAATCTTAAAGTAGATTATATAAACACAGCGTATGATGCCAAAGGAAAAATACAACTTACGCCTGGGCAGATAGAATTTCAAAATATTATTTTGACCGATGCCAATAATAATGCGGCGACTGTTTGGGGTAATATATTTCATGATAATTTTTCTAAAATGAAATTAGATTTTGACGTTAACTTTAATAAGTTTATGGCGCTTAATACAACTGCTTTGCAAAACAATAGTTATTACGGAAAAGCTTTTTGTACCGGAACACTTGGTATGTTTGGTTCTCCGGAATCCCTGACCTTTGAAATAAATGCAAAAACAGAAAAGGGAACTCAATTTATTATTCCGCTTGCAGGTACTGAAGAAGTTAGCGATAATAGTTATATACGTTTTATAAAGATAGATAGCGCAAATAAGAATAGTATTAATAAAAATGATTTGGCAGGAATTAAACTTAGCCTGAATTTAGAGGCAACGCCTGATGCTGAGGTACAAATAATGCTTGATGACAAGGGGGGGGACGGAATTAAAGCGCGTGGTAAAGGAAATATAAGTATGAATATTAATACCCTTGGTAATTATGAAATGTTTGGTATTTATACTATTACCGAAGGAAGTTATTTGTTTACTCTGCAAAACGTTATCAATAAGAAATTTGAGATTGATGACGGTAGTACTATTCGCTGGAGTGGAGACCCTTATGATGCTGAAATAAATGTTGCTACAACCTATAAGCAACGTACATCGTTAGCACCCTTCTTTCCGGAGACTACCTCTGACAATGGTACTTCATCATCAACTTCTGGCGGAGGAGATAATAACAAACGTTATCCTGTTAACTGCAAACTTTATTTAAAAAATAAATTGATGAACCCTGATATTACCTTTGGAATAGAATTGCCAACCGTTAGTGAAGTTATCCGCTCTCAGGTAATGGGTTATATTAATACGGATCAAGAACTAAACAGGCAAGTGTTTTCGTTGTTACTATTGCGTAGTTTTGTTACACCACTCCAGTTGCAAGGCGCAAGTGGTGTTAATAGTGCCAGTGCAGGAACCGCAGCTTCTAACAACGCTACAGAAATGTTGTCTAATCAACTAAACGGTATGTTATCTAAATTTACCAAAGCGTTTAATGTAGGATTTAACTACCGCCCAAGCTCTGCGCTTAGTAATGAAGAAATTGATGTTGCCTTATCTACTCAATTATTTAACGATAAACTTACGGTTGATGGAAATCTTGGTGTAAACAACAATACACAACAAAAAACAAGTACGCTTATTGGCGATGTGAATATTGATTACAGGCTTACTAAAGACGGAAAAGTGCATGTTAAAGCCTTTAACCGCAGTAATGATAACTTTCAGATTGCAACCTTAGGAGGACAGTTTACGCAAGGTGCGGGGCTTTATTACAGACAAGAGTTTAATTCAATGAACGATTTCTTCCGTAGAATATTGAGCAAGCAGCCGAAGAAGAGTACTAACTAAAGTGTTTAGTTTACCAGTATATAATAGCCCAGCAAACTAAGTGTGGCTATGATGTTGGCTATACATACAAAATAATAAAATGCTTTTATTTCTATATTTCGTATAAAAAGAAACAATAAAGAAAGCCCTGAAAAGATTATAATTACAGGAAATAGTAAATAGGTAAGCGAGTTGCTTACGGTGTAGGTTTCATTTTTAGTTACATCCTTTACTTTCTTTATTTCGTGTAGCAGATATGATCTTAAAACCACAATGCTATCGTTAATTTCGGGGATGAGGTTGTTTTCCTCCAACACCAATTCTAATTTATGACTTTGAAGGGTGATGATATTTAAAGAACCTTCTTTAAAAGCATGTGTATTGCTGTTTACCTCTTTTACCTGATAACCATCTTTTATTTTATCGCTGGTTTGGGTGTAGGGCAGTAACCAATCAATCAGTATCAACTGGGTAATCCATAAAAATAAAATGCTGCTCTTGCGGGCAAGTTTATAAATTTTAGAAGCGGTAAGTTTGGCTAAGTGTTTGTTTTTTACCTTTTGTTTGCGTATAAAAGTTTCACGGGCTTGTTGTAATCTTTCTTCTAAAGGAATGTTTTCTTTACGAGGCATTTATCCCGCACTATTACACCAAAGAAAGATTAACGGCCTCTACACTTTTTATCTCGGGAACGGCACGCTTTATGGTTTCTTCTATACCGGCTTTCATGGTCATAGTGCTCATGCTGCAGGTTTGGCAAGAGCCTTTTAGTTCTACACGCACAATTAAATCATCCGTAATTTCAACTAACTCCACATCTCCGCCATCTGCCAATAGGTATGGGCGAATGTCGTTTAGGGCTCTTTCAATTTTTTTGCGCATGAATTGTTTTTACAACCACGAAAGTAAGATAAAATTACAAATTACTACGGCTAACTTGTAAACTCTTTAGGTAAATACAACTAAACTGCGGACTCCAGTAATGTTTTACCGGCAGTAATCTGCCGGAACGATCTAACAATAAATAAAAATAAACTAATTGCAGTTTTTGGCAATAAAGGGTTGCGCACGGGTTTCGCCCAGTTCTATGGCTTTGTTCCAATCTGCGCAGGCAGCCTCTTTGCTTCCGGCTTTATCTTCGGCATTAGCTTTGTAGTAATAGGCCTCTCCGTTGTTGGGGGTTAGTTCGCAGAGTTTAGTAAAATCGTGTACCGCACCAAGGTAATCTTTTAAATACTCTTTGGTGGTTCCCCTGTTTAGGCGGGCAATGGTATCTCTAGGGTTTAGCTCTATGGCTTTGTTATAATCTGCAATAACGGCTTTGTAATCATCAGGGGTGCCGGCATAATCCAATGAAATATATTTGCAACGGGCACGGTTTGTATAAGCTTCTGCCAGTGTGGGTTTTAGTTTAATAGCTTTGCTATAATCATCTACTGCCGCTTTATATTCCTGCAAATGTTGTTTGCAATGCGCACGATAATTAAGGGCATCTGCGTGCTTGGGGTTTAGGGTAATAGCTTTGGTAAAATCTGCTGTGGCACCTTTATAATCTTTGGCATCGTATTTGGCAATGCCTTTTTTAAAGGCAGCATCAGCCGTTTGACTGTTAAGATTAAAACCTATCAATAAAATAATTGCAATTAAAAGATGTTTCATTTTCTATTATTGTTTTGAGGCGTAAAACTAATTATTTTCTTCTTAAAGAATTATATTAAAATGTAGTTTATTTGGTTTGATAATTTGTTAAATAAGTTTAAAACTTTAGAAGTTAACCCCTAGACCAAGTAAAAAGCCGTTGCTAACTTTTCCATTTATGCCATAAGCCAAGACATAATCTACTCTAATAATTTTAAAGATGTTTTCTAAGCCGAAATTAAGTTCGTAATAATTTTTAAGCTGGTCAGTAAATAGGGCATGCCCGCCAACAATTTCCTGAATTTTGGTTTTCTTCAGTAGAGGAATCTTATTAAAAATAAATCCGTTAAAATGATGCTCGGCATGTATTTCTATAAATTCTTTATTGGTGCTGTATGTATAATAAGGCAGTAACTTAAATGAATTTAAATAATCTGAATTTGCCAATATGGTTTGGTTACCATTAAAATGCTGGTAATCCATAAAGTACATAGTTTTGTTATTAATAAAGTAGCCTGCATTGGCACGGTAGGCAAAGGTGCCAAACAAACCAAGTCTTATATCATCTTCTATATTCAGTTTTACTAAATCATAATCGGCTACAGCACCAAGCATCGGGATAGCCTTTTTGTATATAATATTTACACGAGGATATTTAGAACGCACATTAATTTTTCGGTTAGGCATGGTATAATACCTTTGCTTAAAACGAATACGAAAACGCACGTCCACTACAAAAGCACCGTTGGTTTTAAATAAATTATCGGTGGCAGGATTTTGAGGGTCGTTGCTGGTAAATAGTTTACTCTTATCATCTATCCATAAATATGGACTGGTGTTTCTTAATGCATCGCGTTGAATATACTCTGCGTTAGCATAAAAGATTACACCATTAAATAATTCTCTCCTATAGTTTGCCTGTGCAGATGTTTTCTTATAAAGCTTCATGTAATTATCGTTTACAAGCAGGGTATAGATAGAGTTCATAAACTCAGGAATAGGTTTGTTTGAGTTATATTGTTCTACCAAAGATTGCAGGTGCACACCAAATTGCTGAAAGTTTTTAGGATTTTGCAAATACGTCCAACCTAATTTACCTCCCCACAAATAATTTGAAAAACCATAGCGCACTCCTCCGTCTATTTCCTGCTTACGGAGATCTTCGTAGTTTTTTTCGTAATTTAATTTCATACTGGCATTAATTCCCTCTACTGTGTTGTACTGAATACCACTATTTATTATTCCGGTAGTACTAAAGTTTGTTTTATTAAATGTATTTTGATAATGATAGCCTGTAAGTAATGAGTTTAGCTTAAACGTATTGGCTTTCCTGTCAATAGAGTCTTTATATTCCTTTGAATCTTTTACTTTAGATACGCTGTCTTTTTTATGATAGTCTTTAACCTCTTCAGTAGTTAAAGGTATTGGTCTATTTTCTTTCCAGTAAGTACTGTCTTTTTTATTGGCTCCATCTTCTACTTTAAGAATTTCATTTTTAAAAAACTTCTTGGGAAAACTCGGATTGATTTCATAAGCAGAAACAATGGCATTAAAATAACCATCTCCTTTAAACCCTAAAAACTTAAAATTAAAACTATAGTTTAAATTAATAGGCATCCAAATACTATCTCCTAAAACGGGAGCATTTAATTGCTTCATTCTTAGGGTATCTACAAAATCAATTTTAGCATCTTTGGTTAAATACAAATCTAAGCTGTGTATGCGCCAGGTGTTTTCCTGAATATATATAATGCCATGAAAACAGGGGTCGGTATTTCGTTTGGGAAGCACTTCTATTTTATTAATCATCTTTCCGTCTTCAAAAGTGGTTCCCAGTAGGTGATAATGATAAGAAAGAAAAGCACTTTCGTTTATGGGAGAAATAAAAGGTCTGTCGCTTATACCATCAATATATAAAAGGTTCTCATAAAAACTGAATTTCATCTCGCCTAATTGATTCCAGCTAAAAGCCGTACTATTGCCACTTACCCTGCTGGAGTACATAACCTCTTTTTGTTCATTAGGTTTTTGAAAATAATATTTACTCTCGCTTTCAGATAAATAAATAACACCCAGTAAATTTGAGTCAAGTGGATTATCGCTCCCAGACATTTTAAACAACATGCCTAAATTTTTAGGAAAGTCTTTTAAACGCTGTAAACCTTTTATATATGAATTACAGGAATATGAGTTTACCTGATTTAAATAATATTTGCGCCTTTTAATAGCTTGTCTTATTACTTCATATGCAGGGTCTTCTCCAGCTTTTACGGTAACCTCTTTTAATTGATAGCTATCATCTGCCAGAGTAACATTCAAGGTAACATCTGCATTTAGAGTAACTGTTTTTGTTTCTTTTTTATAACCTATGTATTGGAAAATAATTTCGTAAGTGCCTACCGGTAGTTTTATGGAATAAAAACCATTGACGTTGCTATTCGTTCCAATCGTAGTTCCTTTTACCAAAAGGGAAGCAAAAGGAAGGGTATTCTTTTTTGAATCAGTTATTTTGCCCGATAGGGTATAGGTTTGTGCAAAGAAACCGAAGGAAAGGATGAAGAAAAGAAAAGAATAAAAGATTCGATTTTGCATACTGTAATAAAAACAAACAAATATGGCTTAAAATTACATTTAATCTCTATTAAAAATAGTGAAATAAAAAGTTGTACCTTTTCCTTGTTCACTTTTAAACCATATAGTTCCCCCATGTTGTTCAACAATACGTTTACACATAGAAAGCCCTAAACCGGTTCCGTAAGATTTAGTAGAAAAATTGGGCTGAAATATTTTTGATTTTACAGAATCATCTATTCCTGTTCCGTTATCAGAAACAAAAACAATATATTTTACATCTTCTTTAAGAATAGATAAATTAATTTTACCACTCTCGTTTACTTCTAGAGCCTGAATGGCATTATTTATAAGATTATTTAATACCCTTAATAACTGATCTTTATCAACTTTTACATGCACAGGATCTTTGCAAGAAATAAATTCAAGTTTAATGTTCGGATAATCAGCATATAGAGGCAACAGAGATTGAATAAAAGAGTTTAGTTCTATATCTTCTATATGTGGAGGGGGTAATTTCCAAAAATCACTGAATTCTGTAGCAATATGAGATAGAGCATCTATTTGTTCTAATAAAACAGGTGTAACCTTTTTCATTTGCTCTGCAGCTTCTTCCGGATTGTTTTCCATCAATCGTTGCACATGTTGTATACTCAACTTCATGGGCGTAAGTGGGTTCTTAATTTCATGCGCCACCTGTCGTGCCATTTCTTTCCAGGCACCTTCCCGTTCAGATTTGGCAAGCATTTCGGCACTTTGTTGTAATTGCAACAGCATATTGTTGTAAGCAGAAATAAGCAACCCAATTTCATCTTTTTTGTTATATGTAATAGAATGGTCTTTTCTGTTTAACCCAACTTGCTTAAACTGGTTTTGCAAAAGCCGTAACGGACGGGTGAGCCAGTTAGCAATAAGCGCAACGCCTATGCTCACAAACATAAACGCTAAAATATAAATATTAAGCAACGCCGATAAATACCCGAATAGCTGCCCTTGCAGTTCGCTTTGTTTGGCGAAATAAGGTAGGTTTACCACACAAAAATTCTTTCCTGATTTATTTTTTATTAATTTATACGAAGAATAAAAATTAAGATTACCAATGTTTTCATTCAGCACCTCCTGATTCTCTCCTACATTTAAAATACCGGTATATACAACAAGGTTCAGTTTTTTAGAAACCAGCCCTTCTTCAAATAACTTTGGGAGACTTGTTGCATAATATTCTCCGTTTGAATGGAACAGGGTAATATCATTTTTAAAAAGATTGGATGCCTGCGATAATAAATAAGAAACATAATCTTTTTGAATAGCAGTAAGCGAATCGTAATCGGCTAAACGTAAACTTAAATAATTGCTTACGGTTTCTATTTTATCCTTTATGCTATGTGTGTTTTGTTGCTCGGTTTGTTTTTTTACCAATGAAATGGTACTGAAAGCAACGGGTATAAATAAAATTAGAATGGCTATTGCAGAATAGTGTTGTATTTTAATGGAAAGGGAGTTTTCGTATTTAAGTCGATAAGAATTATAAAAACTAAATAAAAGAAATATTGTACTGCTTGCCAGAAAAATAAACCCAATAGTCGAAAATAAATCGCTCAGGTAGTTATACTCTTTAGAAACAACAATTACGGTATTGGCATCCGTTTTATGAATTAAATGACTATAGCCGTTTTGCTGAACAATACGGGTACCCTGTATGTCATTGGGGAAAGAAAACAGGGCAGGATATTCATAACGCCCTTGTTGCGAATGCAATTGATTTGATTTATAAATAGCAGAAGAATATTCGGTATTTGCCGTATGAGAAGAATGTATCAGTAATAAATCAGGGAAACTCCTGTAGGTATGCGTCTTCTTAGATTCGATAACTATATATAATTGCAAGGTTTTTGATAAGGATTTTATAGGGGTTTTATAGAGATAGAATGTTTTATCTTTTAGCTGTTCATTAAAATATAAATCGGGACAAGAAGTAGCTTGTAACTTAGAAGAGATCAATTCATCAAAATACGTATTGTTGTTATATAGACCCTGCGGGTGCTGAACCAGTGGGTTGCAAAGCGAATCGAACAAACAAACCGATACATGGTATTTCTCCCAATAGCCTGTAAAATATTTTCTTAAAAGAGAGGGTTCTATATCTGCAAAGGTTTTGTCTTTTTTTAAAATAAGATGGGTAAGCTCTTTATCTTTTAAAATCTTGTTTTCTAATGATTGGAAGAGGTGTTCGGCAATATCATCCTGCGGGTCTGCCAAATCATCCATAATATTCAGTCGTTGGGTATAATCGCTTTTATTCTTTTGATCGATACTTAAATAGGCAACAAAAAACGAAATGAACAAACACAGTAACGTGCCATATAAAAAACGGTTGTTAGCGCATAGTTTTTTAGAAATAACCAGTAATAAGAAAAGTAACCCCGGCCATATAGCCGTTAAAATATCGGGTTGCCCAAGCAAATGATGAATTAAAACACATAGTGCACTTAAGCCGAAAAACAGTATGATTTGTGTTTTGTTATAAGTAATGTTCAAAAAGCTAATTACCGTTTCACAAAAAAGAACAAAGCAAAACATAACCAAAAACACACAGGCATAACTGAGATAGATTTCGAGAGAAGAAGAAAATATTACATCTGATAAATCGGAAGAGAGGTAAGATTTATTAAAGATGGCATTCAGAAAAAGATTTAAGCCATATCCTGATAAAAAGAGTAAGACAATAAATGAAGTAAAATAAACAAGACTATTGCTTGTTTTTATAAACGCTGTTAATTCCTTTCTCCATATTAAAAATACCCAAACAGATAGTAATGCAATCAGGAAAGTAACAATAAGGTTATACAGATTTTGCCTGTCGTAAGACAAAGAAGCAGGAATGTATAATATATTCAGTTGAAAAATAAGATAGCATAGTAAAGCCATAGCAAGTAAAACAGAAGCGGTCCATTTTAATATTCCGGGAGCAGATTGAACTTGTATAAATCTCTTCTTTAAGAAGAATAAAATACTAAAAACAGAAATACAAAAACACAGGAAGGAGAGTAGCGAGGTAAATTGCTTTCTTACTCCTTCCTGAATATCTACACTAAATACAGGTAAGCCTTGGTAATTAGAAATTTGTATGGAATGATTTTGAGTTTGCTCATTATCATTTAGTAAAACTCCATCCGGCACATGAAGTTTTTTATTGAACTCATTCTTTAAATATTTATTCTCATAAGGAAAGTTATTTTTGATTAAAACCAAAGCATATAACTGAAAAGGGCTATACGCGTTTTTAGGATGCCGGATAACCTCATAGTAACCGTTATTTAGTTTTACCAAACGTTTTTCCAAACACACATTCAGCATGTAATTTTCTACTGCAGGGTGGTTGTCTGTCCAGAATTGCAGGCTGTCATTCTCATAAATAAAGAAGGCAATCCCTTTATCATTAAATGTGTTTACATATTCTTTTGCCAAATACTCAACTAAATTCTTTTTAGAAGAGTGGTGCAAATGCTGATGAATAGAATCTAACTGAAGATTTGCTTCCTGCTCAAGCTTATGGAGATGTTTCTCGGTTTGTTCTTTAATGGTATTAACAGAAGGAAAAGACAGAAAATAAAAAACTATTGCCAGAACCGCCATGATAAGCGATATAGAAAGCGAAAGTTTATTTTTCATCAAACCGGTTTATTGCTTATTCTCTCCATCTATGCGCTGCACGTTTATTACACCCGGAACTTTTTTAAGGTTGTTAATCAACTGGGTTAAGTGTTCGGTGCTATGTACATAAACCATAATAGTCCCTTCAAAAATGCCATCCTCGGTATCAAAGGTTATGGAACGCATATTTACGTTGTGTTGTGTTGAAATTACTTTTGTAATGTTATTTACAATACCCATGGCATCGGTTCCGGTAATTTTAACGCTTGATAAAAAGGTAAGCAGTTTATCGCTGTTCCATTTTGCTTTTACCACACGATAAGCATAGTTGGCAAGCAGTTTGGCAGCGTTAGGGCAATTAACCCGATGTATTTTTATACCCTCGCCAACGGTGATAAAGCCAAACACATCATCGCCGGGGATGGGGGTACAGCACGGCGAAAGTTTATAATCCAGCTGCTGCATATCATCGCCTATTACAAGCATATCGCTTTTGCCGCGTGCCTGCGTTACCATTTCATCAACGGTATGTTGTTTCTCTAGCTTTTTGGTAACATACTGTTCGGGATGTAGTTTATAGTTTACAAAATCTTTTAATTCGGCAATGCCAACAACATCCTTTGCCGCACGGTAAAATACTTCCTGGGCAGAAGGAAGTTTCAGAAAATTGGTAAAATCATTAATGTTTTGAATGGTAAACTCTAACTTTTGTTTGTAGAATTTTCTTTCTAAAATTTCTCTTCCGTCATCGGCTATTTTTCTTCTTTCGTTTTTAAGCGCTTGTTTTATTTTTGCTTTTGCTTTTGCCGTAATTACAAAGCCTAACCAATCATCATTAGGCGTTTGTTTTTTTGATGTAAGCAATTCAACCTGGTCGCCTCCTTTAAGCACATAACTTAGGGGAACCAGTTTATGATTTACCTTGGCACCTATGCAATGCTCGCCAACCTTGCTGTGTATTTCAAAAGCAAAATCCAATGCGGTAGCACCCGATGGAATGGTGCGCATTTCGCCAGTGGGGGTAAACACAAAAATATCATCCGCAAAAAGATTCAGTTTAAAATCATCAATAAAGTCCAACGCATTCTCTTCGGGACTTTCCAACATCTCACGGATTTTACTAATCCATTCCTCCAACTGACTTTCTTTATCGTTGGCGGCATCTTTGTATTTCCAGTGTGCTGCATATCCTTTTTCGGCAATCTCATCCATGCGCTCGGTGCGTATTTGTACCTCAACCCATTTGCCTTCGGGGCCCATTACCGTAGTGTGCAAACTCTCATAGCCATTTGCTTTGGGCGTAGAAATCCAATCGCGGAGGCGCTCGGGGCTTGGGTGATAAAAATCTGTAATGATTGAATAGATACGCCAGCAATCGGCTTTCTCCTGGTCGGGCAAACTATCTATGATGATACGAATGGCAAACAGGTCGTATATTTCTTCAAACGGAACGCCTTTATCCTTTATCTTATGGTATATGGAATAAACTGATTTTGGACGGCCGAATATTTTAAATTTAAACTCCTGTTCTTTTAAAATATCTTTAATAGGCTCTATAAATTTTTGAATGAACTTCTTCCTCTCCGGTTCAGACTCCTCCAGTTTTAAAAGTATTTCTTCGTAAGCATCACTATGGGTATATTTTAAACCAAGGTCTTCCAGTTCTGTCTTAATGGAATTTAAACCCAGGCGATGCGCAAGAGGCGCATAGAGGTAAAGCGTTTCAGATGCTATTTTAATTTGCTTCTCGCGCGCCATGCTTTCAAGCGTGCGCATATTATGCAGCCTGTCGGCAAGTTTGATAAGGATAACGCGTATGTCATCACTAAGCGTTAGCAGCATCTTGCGGAAATTTTCTGCCTGCAGGGATGAAGTCTGGTCAAACACACCCGATATTTTGGTAAGGCCGTCTATTATTTTGGCCACACGCTCGCCAAACATCCCTTCAATATCTGCCAGTGTAATTTCGGTATCTTCTACCGTATCGTGCAATAAGCCGCAAATGATGGAGGTTGTGCCAAGCCCGATTTCTTCGGCGCAAATTTGTGCCACCGCAATGGGGTGGTAAATATAAGGCTCGCCCGATTTGCGGCGCATATCTTTATGCGCTTCTACGGCCAGTTCAAATGCTTTGCGTATAAGTTCTCTGTCGCCTTTTTCAAGGCGGCGGCGCGATGCGGTAAGTAACTTTTTGTATCTGTTAAGAATTTCTTTCTTTTCCTGCTCTTCGTTTATTACCTTTTCCATAAAAAATTTCCTCTTCTAAAAGTACTAAGATAATTTAAAATAGGAAATGTTATGTTTCTAGTACTTTTTTGCCCCGCCGTTTAAAAAGTTTTTTACCGTTTTTTTGTTAAAAGTGACCGCTTATCGAAAAAATGCTACCGTTTAAAAAGTTTTGGCCTTTGGCTATTGACACGGCGGGGGTCGGTGAGCTACCTTTGTATAAACACTAACAAAAAAAGGAGGTTTATGTATAAAAAAGAAAACACACACACATTTTTAAAGCAGCTGACAGTGCTCCTTTAAAAAAGGTTTCTCTTTAAGGCTCTATTCCCTACACCAAAGGCAGAACCGGAACTGAATAATTAATAACAAAAAAACCTAGAAAACATGGGAGCAACAGCACAAATACCTAAGGCGGTATTAAAAATGCCTTCTAAGATTGGAGATCAGATAATAAGGGTAACAGACATCAAAGGGAAGATGACAAATAATACTTACTTCCCAACCGGATGGACTGCGGGCACGGTAACCCAAACCCAATTTAATAATGATCTTCAAGCTTTTGAAGATGCCGAAACAGCTGTAAAAGCCCGTACACCGGGTGCTGTTGGATTACGCGACGCTGCGTATATCACCCTAAAACAAGACCTGGATGCTGTAAAAGCAATGGTGCAAGCCAAAGCCAATGCAAATCCTACAATTGCCATAACCATTATAGAAAGCTGCGGCTTTTTTGTAGCAGCCAAACGTGGCGGACAAAAAAGAATAAATGCTGCCTATAATACTCAAATACCGGGTACTGTAATTATAACTGCCGATGGAGGCGGACATACCCAATGGGAAATGAGTAAAGATATGGTTACCATTACTAACTTACCATCTACCGATGGTTCTAAAACTACCGTGAGCGGGTTGACCGTTGGCGATGTTTTGTATTTTAGAAGTAAAAAGGTAGATACCAAAAAGAAAACCTACAACTGGAGTCCCTGGTTTCCTCTTAAAATTGGGTCCGGCGGGCGCAATTTAGGTGGCGGCGGTTCTCACAGCACAGCAGGTACTTTACCTACAGCCTAAGTTTAGCAGGTTCCTTCTAAACACACAAGGGCATCCCTCACAAGGATGCCTTTGTTATTTACGCGCGGTTTAGTCTTTTTCACTCACCAATAGGTGTTTTTCACATTCGATAAGGTTTTTTTCACAAACGCAGAGGTGTTTCTCACAAACGATAGGGTTTCTTTCACAAACGAAGAGGTTTCTCTCATAAACGATAAGGTTTCTCTCACAAACGA
>PLYA01000003.1 GCA_003153315.1 Bacteroidota bacterium | reverse complement strand
CTCTCACGCTCTTCGGGCAACAAACTAGCGACAAAACAAAAACTCAATTCTAAATTTATTTGTGATGGGAAAAGCCTCGTAAAAAAAGAAGTTCAGTGGAGCAATAGTCAAATAGCAATTTCACCAAATCACATTATTGACTATATTTGAATATCATAAATACAGCATGAAGAAACTTATTACTCTCTTAGCATTAGCGTTTTGTTCAGACATAAATGCGCAAGTGGGCACATGGACTAAATTAACCAACCCCGCACCCGAAACCAACGCAGGGGTTATGCTCTTGCTTAGTGATGGTACCGTGATAGCAAAAACCGTTCATGCCTCAAATGATACTACTGAGTATGGTGTTATTTGGGATAGATTAACTCCCGATTCGTTGGGTAGTTATATAAACGGCACTTGGTCTCAAATTGCTCCAATGAATTATTCCCGTCTTTACTTTGCATCTCAAGTATTAAAAGATGGGAGGGTGTTTGTGGCAGGTGGAGAATATGGCACAGGAACTACCAAGGCTGAAACGTATAACCCCTTAACTAATACTTGGACCATGGCACCCGCTACCGGACAAGACTTTGCCGATGCCAACTCAGAAATAATGAACGATGGCAGAGTGCTTGTAGGTAATTTAGGCGGAAGTGGAAAAAGCACCTCTTTTTTTAATCCTACTACCAATACTTGGTCAAGCGCACCAACTTGCCATGGTTCCCATGATGAGTCTGTTTGGGTAAAACTGCCCGATAACAGTATTTTGTTTGTTGATTTTGAGACCACAAATTCCGAAAGATATATACCTTCCTTAAATCAGTGGGTGGTAGATGGCATAGTACCCGATTCTCTTTACGACCCTTATTGGGGCGAATCGGGTGCAGGATTTTTATTACCTGATGGAAGAGCTTTCTTTTTAGGTGCAAGTGGGCATTCTGCTTATTATACACCCACAGGCAATACCACACCCGGCACTTGGGCTGCCGGTCCTAATATCCCAACTATTTCCGGAACTCAATACGGAATGGTGGATGCCGCCGCTGCCATGATGGTGAACGGTAAAATTCTTTGCACAGCTTCTCCGGTTAATACAAGTACGACAAATTCAGGTTCATTTCTTGCACCTACTGCTTTTTTTGAATTTGACTATCTTGCCAATTCTTTTACGCAAGTGGGTATCCCGGGTGGAGGAGCAGGTACGTTAAATATTCCTTGTTTTGAAACCAACCTGTTAGATTTACCCGATGGCACAGTGCTGTTTTCAAGTCAATATGATGCACAGTATTACGTTTATACGCCAAGTGGCGCGCCATTAGCTGCTGGAAAGCCTACTATTGATACCATTGTTCAAACAAGTTGCAATACCTTAAGAATAACAGGCACCCTATTTAACGGTATTTCAGAAGGTGCAGCTTATGGAGACGATTGGCAAATGGCTACCAATTATCCGATTATACGCTTAACAAACGGAACAAAGGTTTACTATGTGCGTACCTTTAATTGGAACAGCACCAATGTGCAAACAGGCAACGCAGCCGATACCGCGATGTTTAGCATTCCTTCTACACTTCCCTACGGAACGTATTCATTGGTGGTAACTGCCAATGGAATAAGTTCAAACCCGGTTACTTTTATCAATAATGCCACGGTGTCTTGCGCTCCGCCTGATACCCTTGATGCGGGTATTGCTTCTATCGTCGCTCCAAGCGGCAATTATTGCGAGAGTACATTTACGCCTACCATTATATTGGAAAACTTTGCCACCACTACGTTAACTTCGTGTACCATAACCTATCAGATAGATGGAGGTGCGAATATAGTTTACAACTGGTCAGGCTCGCTAACGTTAGGACAAACTACTGTTACAGTTCCTTCTATGACCACAACTTCCGGAACACATACTTTTACTTGTTATAGCAGCAGTCCTAATGGCGGTATGGATGAAAACCCAGCAAATGACACCTCTGTTGTACTATTTACTATTACTAATAGCGGAATTTTACCCATTATAGAAGGCTTTGAAACTTCTACTTGTCCATCAGGCTTGCTTCCTAATGCAAATTGGAATATATCTCATTCGGCAACAACAGGCGGAGTAAATTTTGCAATAACTTCAGCTGCTGCAGCCACAGGTTCTAAATCGTGTATGCTGAATAACATGAGTAATGCAGCCGGAGACACCAGTATTTTACAAACATCTTCTTATTATGATTTAACAACTTTAACAACACCTTCCTTAACCTTTAAAGCAGCCTACCAACAAAAAACTACTACTAATATGGATAGACTTCAAATACTTGTTTCTACTGATTGTGGAAACTCCTGGTTATCAAAAAAAGTAATTTTAGGCTCTACATTAGCTTTACTTGCAGGCGGAACCGGAACGAGTGCCTACATACCTGCGTCATCTCAGTTTACAACTTATACAGTTAACGTTAATTCCGTGGCAAGTAGTCATCAGGTTATGTTTCGTTGGAAGTTTATAACAGACCCCAGTGCACCCGGTAATAATTTATATATAGATGATATAAATATAGTGGATGCCGGTGCTGCCGGAATTCAAAGTATAGAAGCTGTTGTTGTTGATTTGAACATTTACCCCAACCCCAACAACGNNTAAGCCAAACCATAAACGGCAAAACAACCATTGATGCGAGTATTCTGAATGAAGGCGTTTATAATATCAGTGTTATTAGTGATGAAGGAGTAATTAATAAACGACTTGTTATTGTAAGGTAGTATTCCTAAAAGTTAAAGAGTTTGGTCACATTACATTCTCATACCGAAAGTACTCTTGCCCTAACGTTAACCTCTCACGCCCTTTGAGGATTACAATGGCGGGCTTTACATTACAAATCTTCAATCAGTATGGTTGTTGGGTAAAATTTGTAGAAATAAAACAAATAAAAATGCGTTTGTTTGTATTACCCTCATTATGATAGATTTATCTCATA
>PLYA01000100.1 GCA_003153315.1 Bacteroidota bacterium | reverse complement strand
GGGTGGTTACGGTGGATATTATGCCGGCTTAGGTTGGAGAGGTGGATATGGTTGGGGTGGTTACGGTTGGAGAGGTGGTTATGGCGGATATGGCTGGAGAGGTGGTCGTGCAGGTTATATTGGCCCACGTGGAGGATATGGTGGTGGTTATCATGGAGGCTACGGTGGTGGCGGATTCCATGGAGGAGGCGGTTATCACGGGGGTGGCGGTGGATTTCATGGCGGTGGTGGTTTCCACGGGGGCGGAGGATTTCACGGAGGACATCACAGGTAGATTTTTAAAAACATTAGCTATAAATACGAAAGCCATCAAGCAATACTTGGTGGCTTTCGTATTTTATTTAATTTCTATATGCAAACTATCTTAAATAGTAGAGAGGTGTTGTTCTATTAAGTCAATTAAAATATTTAATTACTTTTGCGCTTTATTTAAAACATGAAAAAAATACTGTTGCTGCCTGCTTCGCTGGTTTTATTGCTTAGTTTTTGTCAGAATGAAACTTCTAAAAAAGATACGGATAAAAAACAAGAAGCGGCTGTAAAACAAGACAGTACTGCTAAAATTAAAGATACAACAGTAACAAAAGCATTATCTAATCGGGCTTTTGATATTAAAAGCTTTAATGCCTCAAATAATTTTAATGCCACAGCTTCTATTTTGGCAGGCGTAAAGAGTTCTTCGGGAGCATTGGCAAAATACCTAGATTCATCAGCCTGGAAAGAGAATGCCACTTTTATTGACAGTAGTTGGAGTCGTTTAGAACGAGGGCGAGTAGGTAAAATGCGTACATGGAGAGATAAAGAATTGGGTACAATTAATCAAAATGAAAGAACCTTGTTCTATCCTTTTTCAGGCCCTGATTTTTTAACTGCTTATACTTTCTTCCCCAATGTAGATAAGTATATAATGATTGGCTTAGAACCTATCGGTAAGTTGCCTGAAATTGCTAAAATGAAAGGCAAAGATGCCGAGCAGTATGTGAAGTATTTTAAAATTTCGTTAGCTGATATTTTTAATAAAAGCTATTTCATTACACAGTATATGGGGCGTGATTTACAAAACCAGAAAGTAAATGGAACATTGCCTATACTTAGTTTTTTTATTAAGCGTACAGGGAATGATATTGCCGATATTAAGTTTGTGGGTAAAATAGGTAAAGACAGTATTGTAGAAAGACCTTATGATTATAAAGATAAGAAGTTTAGTCCGTTTGGAGTGCGTATTGATATTGTAAGCAACGGGCAAGCCAAGAGTATTTATTACTTTCGTTATGACGTGAGCAATGGCAAATTTACCGATACTACTTTGTTTGTTAAGTATCTGAATAAAATGCAAGCTCCTATAGCTACATATGTAAAGAGTGCTTCATACTTGTTGCATAATGATTTTATGAGTAATATGCGTAAATTTATTTTGACTAAAAGTGATGATGTTGTAGAAGATGATACCGGAATTCCATATAGATTTTTTACAGAGAAAGGTAACTGGGCTACTAAAGTGTATGGCGAATACCAGCGTCCGGTAAAAGACTTTAAATGGTTGGATTGTCAGAAAGATTTAAAAGCTGTGTTTGATAAAGATAGTGCCAGCATACCTAAGTTACCTTTCCATTTGGGTTATCATTGGAGCAGCAACAAAGATGTTATCTTGGTTTGTGCTAAGAAAAAGTAAAGCTTGGTTTTGAACTTAAAAATTCATCTAGTCTTTTGCCTCTTGTTTCTTACATCTGCTATCTGTTCTGCGCAAAGCGAAAAGATTGATACCGTTTATTTTACCGAAGACTGGAACGAAACCACTAAAGCCAATGCCTTTTTTTACCGCTTGATTAAAAACGGAAACAATCTGTATTTAGTTCAGGACTATTATAAAAATAAAGTACTGCAAATGGAAGGTTCTTTTACTTCTCTGCATCCTGAATTATATGAAGGTTACTTTAAATATTTTAATGAGAAAGGTGTACTTATTAAAGAAGGTGAGTTTAAAAAAAATTTGGAAGAAGGCGAGTGGAAATTGTATTACGACAATGGAAAATCAATGCGGGTTGAAAATTACCTGCATGGAAATTTGGAAGGAAATTTAAAAGGTTATTACCCAAATACAAAGCTTAGAAGGGAAGAGGAGTATAAAAACGGTAAGTTATTAAAAGGCTCATGTTACACATCTAAAGGAAAAGACACTACTTTTTACGCTTCTTACCAAACGCCTGAATTTACCGGAGGATTGGTTGCATTGAAAAAATATTTGTTGGATAACGTTAAATACCCCAAAGATGCTCTTGAAAAAGGCATAGAAGGAAATGTGTTTATTAAGTTTACGGTTACCGCCAGGGGAAATATTGAAAACGCCTATGTACAAAAAACTGTTTATCCCAGTTTAGATGCCGAAGCATTGCGTTTAGTTACCCAAATGCCCAAATGGCAACCTGGCAAAAAGAACGATATGCCTCAAAAGGTGGTGTTTAACATACCCATTCCTTTTAAATTAAGTGAGGCTAAATCAAAGTAACCTTCACTGTATAATTGCATTGAAGGGGGCTTCGGAGCATTAATAAAATATTGAATTCGTTTAAACAAAAAATCCCGAACAATCGTTCGGGATTTTTTATAGAATTGATTTTATAGTATTATGCTTCAGCTGCCGGAGTAGCTTCTTCAGAAGCCGTTTCAGGTGCTGCTGTTTCAGCAACAGGAGGAGCTACTTTAGCTGCAACCTTAGCTGCTTTTGCTTCCTTAGCTGTTTTTTCCATTTCTAAACGTTTAGTTTCGGCAGATTTTTTACCTGTAGATAAATTATCTTTTTTGGCATTTACTTTGTTTTCTTTTTCTTGCAACCAAGCCGAGAATTTTTTCTCTACCTGTTCTTCAGTTAAAGCGCCTTTTTTAACGCCATCTAATAGATGTTTTTTCATCAAAATACCTTTGTATGACAGTATTGCCTTACATGTATTTGTTGGAACTGCGCCATCTTGAAGCCACTTTAAAGTGCTGTCAAAATTAATGTCAACAGTTGCAGGGTTTGTGTTTGGATTATAAACACCTAATTTTTCAATAAACGCACCATCTCGTGGAGCTCTGCTGTCTGCAACAACCAAGTGAAAAAACACCCTGTCTTTTTTACCGTGTCGTTGTAGTCTGATTTTTACTGCCATTTTGTTATTTTATGTTTTTTAAATTGTAAAAGGACGGCGAAGATACAACTTTTTTTTATAAAACAATAAACCTATCTTAAATCGTTTATAAAAGAAAAGGGTAGGGGCTACATTACATAACATAGCATTTATTTCATGCCCCTTTGATAAAACTCTAAGCTAAATTAATTACATCTAAAACTACGAGGAGTGCAAAAACAATTCCAGGAAGGAAGAATAAACAATCCAGTATTAAATCTACCCAAAAGTTTAAGGTTATGTGTTTACCATCCTTCAAATACATGGCTATAAGATTAAAGAAAGGAAAAAAACAAAGAATAATCTCTATTATTAGGTTCGTATCTCCTCCGCTACTTTTTTGATTGGTTACTACTCTTTCTACTATTTTAGCGTTATTGTTGGCTACTGTGTTTTCAAAAGAATTAACTTTTGTTTTAGTATTAGGAGCGTATGCAGTTTTGTTTGCAGAAGCCACTAATGTTTTATTAACTGTACTATTAGTAGTGGCAACTTGTTCTGCAGGGGTTTGCACTACAGTTTTATTTTCGGTTGTTTTTTTATTTTCGGTTTTAGATTGTTGTTTGGCTACATAACTAGCTTCGGTAGCACTAACAGTAGTTTTTTTGCTATTCCATTGCACAGAATAACCGGATGTGTAATGTCTTTTTTCAACACTGCAAGAGGTAATTAAAATTGAAGCAACTATAACTACTGACAAGGTTTTCATAAAACTTATTTTCATATTTGTTTTTTAGGATTAGTTTAAAATGATTTGTTTTTATGATAAAAAGTCTTACTCTTTAAGCATTATTTATTTTAAAGTGCAGGTTTTGGTATCAGTTTCTGTTGCTGTATAGGTATAGGTTTGTAAATAATGAATACCTATTACATGACATATAGAATCTGCCGTGTAGGTTTGTTTATCTGTTAAAGTACCTGGTTGGCAATTTAGCTCGGCAGCTTCTTTAGATACTTTAGTCATGGTTACCACATCACTGAATGATTGAGCTGTAAAACTAGGATCGGTACTTGTTTTAGAAGTTGTGCAAGTACAAGTATGGTCTTTTGTACAACTTGTAAATAGAACTATTACAGCAATAATTCCGGTTGCTAAGGTTTTTAGGGTAATTGTTTTCATATTTTTTTATTTTTTTTTAAGTTTATTTATTATTTTAAAGTACAAGTTTTGGTAGTAGTTGTGGTATAAACATTGCCACTGTAAGTATTTGTACTTACATCTGTAGTGCTTACACAAATGGTACTAGCATCTTTTTTGCTAACCTTGGTTAGGGTTTGAACGCTGTTGTCTGGATTGCCAGTAGATGTGCTACCACCACCTATGGTTGTTGATGTAGATGAACAAGTGCAAGTACGATCTTTTTTACAGCTTGTAAACATTAGCGTTGCGGCAACTATACCTGCTGCTAAGGTTGTAATTTTAATTGTTTTCATAAATTAATTTTGTTTAAGATTTAGGCAAAACTATATAAATTTACTTATCATGCAACATTATCTTATGGTTAAGATTTTAACCTCACTTAATAATGGGGTAGGGGATACACTACCTAACAATAACTACCCGTTTATTCACCATACCCTCACTGTTTTGCAGGCTTAGGTTATAAATACCCTCACTAAGCTCTGCTATGTTAAAGGTTAAATATTGGGTGTTTAACGGTACTTGTTTTACTACATTTCCTAACATATCAGTTAGTACTAAGGTTGTATTTGTGTTGGTACCTGAAAATGATACCTGTAAACTGGTAGTAGCAGGGTTTGGGTAAACTGAGATTTGAGAATTAACGGCAAGTAGTTGTATCCCTAAACTATGATGATTATCATAAACATAACAAACATATTGAGGGGGGCCACCCGGGCCGACTTGATAATAATTTATTTTTAAAGAATCTGTCGTCATTATCCCATTTCCTGAATAATAAAGACCTCCAACGCCAATAATATAATAGCTGACGTTTTCAATAAAAAGTGAATCTGTAGAACAATGAAGGTCAGCATATATTGTATCTACAGCACCAATAACGGAGTAAGGAATACAAGCAAAATGGGAAATTAAAATTTTAGTTGGTGTTATTAACTTTATTGTTGCGGTACATTGACTAGTGGTATCAGCCCCACAATGCCTTACTCGATAAGTACCCTCATAACTTGAAGCACACTGCGCCCCTGCATACAAACAAAACGCAATGGCTAAGAGGGTAAATAGTTTCTTCATGTTGCTTGTTTTTCTCCAACAAATATAAATAAAAAAGCCCCGCAGGGTTATATCAACAAAAGCTATGTCAGTCGATTGGATTGCTATCGCAGCGACTGAGATGATTATCAAACCAATTGCCATAGCTATCCAACCGACGGCGATAGGTATTAAATCCATTGTGATGACAATCAAACCCACTTCGATAGCTATCAAACCCATTGCGATAGCAAACCAAGCGACTGCAATAACAATGCAATCCATTGCAATAGCTATCCAACCGACTTCAATAGCTATCAAACCCATTGCCATAGCTATGCGGTCAAAAACCATTGTTTTAAGTGGTATTTATCCCAAAAAATGACCTTAAAAAGCATCTCGAAGCTTATAAATCAACGTTTCAGCAGCCTTTCATAAGCTTTTCTACCCCTTTAGTAGCATAGCTGATGCTGTTTTAAGCTTAGTTAAAAGCTTTTTTGTTTTATATTTGAGGGGATGAAATACACTATATTACTTTTATTCTTTAGTTATGCTTTGTGGGGGCAGACAAACAAAAAAGTTTCACAGGAACAAGTGTTTGATGAAACATTGTTATTTCAAAAACAGCCCGGTGAAGCACCCATTGATTTTATAAAAAGGGTTCTACCGACAACTTATAAATTGCGAACCAATCTTTGCTATGAAGCGTTTGATGATGATACAACTTTTGGCAAAGCAATAACCTTTTATTATGAAAAACTACCTCTATCTGCTACTTCTAAACAAGTAACGAAGAATAAAATTTTTAACGAAATAATATTTAGCCCTATTGATAGTAGTGGTAAGTATAAAAAAATATCAAATACCTTGCTGTATGCTTCGCAAATAACCAAGAAATATGAACTAACAAACGACTCGTTATCTAAATACATTCATAAACTCAATTTAAAAGAAACCCTGTTGGCATTAAACAAAGGTAGGATGGATATTGCGAATGGGGGTAGTTACATAAAATGTACCGAAACAGGGCAGACAACATTCATATCGTTATGGGTTTCAGACCTACCGAAAAGCAAATACGCATATGCTAATTGCTTTAATTTACGGGATGTTGTTATAGAGTTAGATTTGATAGATTTTCATGAATTTACTGACCAGCGGATTTTAGATATAAACATTTATACGGATAGGAGTAAGAAAAACTGGGTCATTCCCAAAGCAACAATTACGGATGAAAAAAAACTTAATGATATTAAGTCAGTTCAAAACCTTACTTGCAATCAGGGCAATGGCGGTAATATGATGTTAAGTTTTGGATATAATGAAAATGAAATTAGAGAGATGTATATTTTGTTTAAGCATCTGCAAAAATTAACGGCACCAAAACAAATAAAATAGCCGATTTGGATTGTAAGCTGTAAAACGAAAAGCCTGCCCGCCTCAGGAGGGAACGCCCAAAAAGATTGCTTCGTGCCTAGCAATAACGTTCAATTTGTGTTAATCTTAGAAAAACTCCATATTTATTGAATAAATATTTGGCTGGGTAAATAAAAAGTACTAAGTTTGCCGTCCTTTTAAAATTGGAATATGGAATTAGGTGTGTTTTAGCCAGTACGCGGGTCAGAACACAAGAATAAAAAATAGAAAGTGTAATCGTATAATTACCTTGCGTGCGAGGTAAGATACTCAAACAAAAAAAATGACAGATACCGTATCAGATTACTTAACCCGTGTTAGAAACGCGATTAAGGCAAATCACAGAATCGTTGAAATCCCTGCATCAAACCTAAAAAAAGAAATCACTAAAATTCTTTTAGAAAAAGGTTACATCCTTAACTTCAAGTTTGAAGATACCGAAAACAAACAAGGCTTAATTAAAATAGCCCTTAAGTACCACCCAGAAACTAAAGCGTCTGCCATCCGTGGTTTAGACCGTGTTTCTTCTCCGGGTTTACGTAAATATACCGGCGCTGAAAGGTTGCCTCGTGTACAAAACGGATTAGGCATAGCCATTTTGAGTACTTCAAGAGGTATTATGACGGATAAAGAAGCCAAAAAGAACAAAGTTGGCGGAGAAGTTTTATGTTACGTTTATTAAACTAAGGAGGACAGAACAATGAGTCGTATAGGAAATTTACCGATAGCACTTCCGCAAGGCGTTGAAGTGAAAATTGATAAGAACCACGTTACCGTGAAAGGTAAAAAAGGTTCTCTTACCCAGTCTTTTGATGTAGATATGGCTATTAAGGTTGAAGAAGGCAAAATATTAGTTAGCCGCCCAACCGAACAAAAGCGTCATAAAGCATTACATGGTTTAACCCGCTCTTTAATCAATAACATGGTTGTAGGCGTATCTGAAGGATATAAAACAGAGCAAGAGTTAGTAGGTGTGGGTTACCGCGCTACCAACAAAGGCAATTTATTAGACCTTACTTTGGGTTACTCGCACAACATTACGTTTGAACTTCCGGTTGAGATTAAAGTTACAACAACTGCCGAAAAAGGACAAAACCCTAAAATTATTTTAGAAAGCACCGATAAACAACTTATTGGACAAGTTGCTGCTAAAATACGCTCGTTACGTAAACCGGAGCCTTACAAAGGCAAAGGTATTAAGTTCTCAGGCGAGGCCCTACGTCGTAAAGCAGGTAAATCAGCAGGTAAATAATATTTAAAGATTAAATAAAATGGCACTTACAAAAGAAGAAAGAAGACTACGCATCAAAAGAAGAATCAGAAAGCGCATTTCGGGTACTGCCCAAATGCCTCGTCTTTGCGTGTTTCGCAGCAATACAGGTATCTATGCACAAGTGGTAGATGATAAAACCGGCAAGACATTGGTTGCTGCCAGCTCTATGGAGAAAGATTTTAAAGTAAAAGGTACTAAAGTAGAAGTTAGCCACCAGGTTGGTAAAGCTATTGCTGAGAAAGCAAAAGCAGCAGGTATCGAAGCGGTTGTTTTTGACCGTGGAGGTTATCTGTATCATGGTCGTGTTAAATCACTTGCCGAAGGTGCAAGAGAAGGTGGATTAAAATTCTAATTTCATTAAATAGAAGAAAGAGCCGAGCGAAGCGAATACATGAGCACAAATAAAACATTAATAAAAAGCGAATAAATGTCAACAAAAGAAGTAGTAAAAAGAGTTAAATCATCAGACATAGAGCTAAAAGATAAGCTTGTAGCTGTAAACCGTGTAACAAAAGTTACAAAAGGGGGCCGCCATTTTACATTTGCCGCTATTGTGGTAGTTGGTAACGGAAATGGTGTTGTAGGCTATGGCTTAGGTAAAGCAAACGAGGTGAGTGATGCTATTGCTAAAAGTATTGAAGATGCTAAAAAGAATTTGGTAAAAGTACCTATCTTCAAATCTACCGTTCCGCATGAGCAGAATGGTAAATTCGGGGGTTCTCGTATATTCTTAAAACCTGCTTCTTCTGGTACCGGTGTAATTGCAGGTGGTGCAATGCGTGCTGTGCTTGAAAGCGTTGGTGTAAAAGATGTATTGGCAAAATCTAAAGGTTCTTCTAACCCGCATAACGTGGTTAAAGCTACATTAGATGCTTTAATGAAAATGCGTGACCCACTTACTGTGGCTCGTACACGTGGTATTTCGGTAGATAAAGTTTTTAACGGTTAATATTCAGTAAAATGACAAAGGTTAGAATTACACAAGTAAAAAGCGGCATTAAAAGAACCGAAAGACAAAAGCAAACGCTTATTGCCTTAGGGATTAAAAAAATGCACAATCCGGTAGAAAAAGAAGCTACCGATGCTGTACAAGGCATGATTGATAAAGTGGCACATTTATTAAAAGTTGAAAATATTTAATAGTTAACGAAGATGAACTTACAAGATTTAAAACCTGCAAAAGGTTCAGTAAAAACAAACTATCGTCGTGGTCGCGGACAAGGTTCGGGCGGTGGCGGAACAGCTACACGCGGACATAAAGGTGCTAAATCTCGTTCTGGTTACTCAAGCAAGCGTGGTTTCGAAGGTGGTCAAATGCCGTTACAACGTCGTTTACCTAAATTCGGATTTAAAAACGTTAACCGTGTTGAATACTTAGGTATTAACTTACATAACATCCAAAAACTAATTGATGCTAAACAAGTAGCTGAAATCACTCCTGAAGTGTTGATGGCTAACGGTATGGCTTCTAAAACAGATTTAATTAAAATTTTAGGTACAGGCGAATTAAAGTCTAAAGTAAATATTCATGCCCATGCATTTTCTGCAGCGGCAAAAACAGCTATTGAAGCTAAAGGCGGTGTTGTAACCGAACTATAAACTAATATATGAAGAAGTTTTTAAATACTTTACAAAATATCTGGAAGATAGAAGAGCTTAAGCAACGCATATTGCTTACGCTTGGATTAATTCTGATATACCGCTTAGGCTCTTATGTGGTGCTTCCCGGTGTTGATGCGCAGGCATTAACAGAAGCCCGTAGTCACTCAGACCAAAACGGTATCTTGGCGCTAATCAATATTTTTGCAGGTGGTGCATTTAGTCGTGCTTCTATCTTCGGCTTAGGTATCATGCCATATATTACGGCATCTATCATTATCCAGCTATTGGGAATGGCAGTTCCTTACTTCCAAAAGCTTCAAAAAGAAGGTGAAAGCGGACGAAAAAAAATTAATCAGTTTACACGTTTCTTGACTGTGGGTGTTACTGCAGTTCAGGCACCGGGTTATATTGCTACACAGATAACAAACTTTGCCGGTGTTGTGCCAAACCCAACTTCATTCTGGTACATTCAAAGTATTTTGATATTGGTAACAGGTACTATTTTCGTAATGTGGTTAGGTGAAAAAATTACTGACCGCGGTATTGGTAACGGTATATCTCTATTAATTATGATTGGCATTATAGCACGTTTACCTTTTGCATTCTTCTCAGAATTAAGTCATCGTGTAGAATCACAAGGCGGTGGATTAATTATGTTATTATTAGAATTAGTTTTCTTAGTATTTGTTGTTATTTCTTGTATCCTTTTGGTACAAGGTACACGACGTGTTCCGGTTCAATTTGCTAAAAAGATTGTAGGCAATAAACAATACGGCGGTGTAAGACAATACATTCCTTTAAAAGTAAATGCAGCAGGTGTAATGCCCATTATCTTTGCACAGGCTATTATGTTTATTCCGGCGGCTGTTGGTCAGATGTCAGGTGGTGCGGGCGGAAGTTTTGTAGCAGCTTTTTCAAATCACTTTGGTTTATGGTATAATATCGTGTTTGCCTTATTAATTATTGCTTTTACTTATTTCTATACTGCTATTATGGTTAATCCAAACCAGTTAGCTGATGATATGAAAAAGAACGGTGGTTTTGTTCCCGGAGTAAAGCCTGGTAAAAAAACAGCTGAGTTTTTAGATCAGGTTATGTCTCGTATTACATTGCCCGGTTCTATGTTCCTTGCCTTGGTAGCTATTATGCCTGCTATTGCTATGAGGTTAGGTATCAGTAATGAGTTTGCAAACTTTTATGGAGGAACTTCTCTTTTAATTTTAGTAGGTGTTGTATTAGATACGCTTCAGCAAATTGAAAGTTATTTATTAAACAGGCATTATGATGGTTTGATGAAGAGTGGGCGTATTAAAGGTAGAACAGCCGCAATGCAGGTTCAAAGCTAAAGAAGGAAGAAGAAGGAATGGCAAAGCAATCGGCAATAGAGCAAGACGGAACGATATTAGAGGCACTAAGTAATGCTATGTTTAAAGTGCAACTTGAAAACGGACATACTTTGGTAGCTCACATATCAGGAAAAATGAGAATGCACTATATTAAGATTTTAGTTGGTGATAAAGTGAAGTTGGAAATGTCGCCCTACGATTTAACTAAAGGAAGAATAACATTAAGATATAAATAAATCACAATCAGATGAAAGTAAAAGCGTCCATAAAAAAAAGAAGCGTAGACTGTAAGCTAGTTCGTCGCAAAGGTAAGTTGTATATAATCAACAAAAAAACACCTAAATTTAAACAACGTCAGGGGTAGTCTCTGATTAAAAATAAAATGAAAAACAGAGGGAATAATTTTGTAACTTCGCAAACTTTTTAATAAAATAACATGGCAAGGATTTCCGGTATAGATTTACCAAAAAACAAAATAGGAGAAATAGGGTTAACCTATATTTACGGCATTGGTCGCAGTATGGCTAAGAAAATACTAGACAAAGCAGGTGTTCCGCAAAGCAAAAAAGTAAGCGACTGGGATGATGCGGAGCAAAACGCTATTCGTAAGATAATTACTGATGGTATTAAGGTAGAAGGTGCGCTTCGTTCTGAAGTGCAATTAAATATTAAGCGTTTAACGGATATTGGTACTTTCCGTGGTATTCGCCATCGTGGCGGTTTACCGGTTCGTGGCCAACGTACTAAAACAAACGCTCGTACCCGTAAAGGAAGACGTAAGACTATCGCTAACAAGAAAATGGCGGTTAAATAATAAATAATTAATAAAGAATAAATGGCAAAGCAACAAGCATCAGCAACGGCAGCAAACGCAGCTACATCAGCTAAAGCAGCTTCAAAAAAGCGTGTGGTAAAGGTAGAATCTATAGGAGATGCGCATATTAACGCTACGTTCAATAATATTATCATATCACTTACCAATACCGCAGGTCAGGTTATCAGCTGGTCAAGTGCAGGTAAAATGGGTTTCCGTGGTTCTAAAAAGAACACGCCTTATGCAGCTCAAATGGCATCGCAAGATTGCGGTAAAGTTGCCTTTGATGCGGGTTTACGTAAGGTAAAAGTATATGTAAAAGGACCAGGTGGTGGAAGAGAATCGGCTATACGTTCTTTAGGAACAATAGGCATTGAAGTGATGGAAATTGTGGATATTACTCCGGTTCCGCACAATGGTTGCCGTCCTCCAAAGCGTCGTCGCGTATAGAATTAAGTTTAAAGTATAAATTAGAATTAAAAAGTAATAGTTAAATAAAAAATGGCAAGATATATAGGACCCAAATCTAAGATTGCAAGAAAGTTTAAAGAGCCGATTTTTGGACCGGATAAAGCATTAGAGAAGAAAAATTACCCTCCGGGGCAACATGGTTTATCTAAAAAACGTGGTAAACAAAGTGAGTATGCTGTGCAGTTAACTGAAAAGCAAAAAGCTAAATATACTTACGGTATTTTAGAACGTCAGTTTGAGCGTATGTTTCATATTGCAAAGAAAACGCCAGGTGCAACAGGTATAGTACTTTTGCAACTTTGCGAATCTCGTTTAGATAACGTGGTTTATCGTTTGGGTATTGCTCCAACACGTTCAGGCGCACGCCAATTGGTGGGTCACCGTCATATTACCGTAAATGGAGAAGTGGTTAATATTGCTTCTTATATTTTAAAAGAAGGTGATGTTGTTTCTGTTCGCGAAAAATCTAAAGCGCATGAAGCGATTGTAGCTTCAGTTTCAGGAGCAACTAATAAATACTCTTGGTTAGATTTTGATTCTAAACACATGGCAGGAAAGTTTATTACCCGTCCGGAAAGAACACAGATACCTGAGAATATTAAGGAACAGCTTATTGTGGAGTTGTATTCTAAATAGTAATTGAGAGTTTTAGGTTTATAAATTAATATTAATTAAAAACAAAAATATAAAAACATGGCAATATTAAGTTTCCAACGCCCCGATAAAGTAATTATGTTAGGTTCAACTGAAACTGAAGGTCAGTTTGAGTTTCGTCCGTTAGAACCTGGTTTTGGTATTACCATTGGTAACGCATTACGCCGTATTCTTTTATCATCTTTAGAAGGGTATGCTATTACTTCTGTTAAGATTGAAGGTGTAGATCATGAGTTTTCGACTATTAAAGGGGTTGCAGAAGATGTAACTGAAATTATATTAAACCTTAAACAGGTTCGTTTTAAAAGACAACTTGATAACCATGATTTTGAAAAAGTAACTTGTAATTTTACTTCAAAAGATACTATTACTGCAGGTGATTTATCTAAATTTTTAAGCGGTTTTCAGGTATTAAACCCTGAATTGGTTATTGCGCATTGTGAAGGTAACGTGAAATTTAAAATGGAACTTACCATTAATAAAGGCCGTGGTTATGTTCCTGCTGAAGAAAATAAAACTACTAATGCTGCACATGGTGTTATAGCTATTGACTCTATTTACACTCCTATTAAGAATGTAAAATATGTGGTAGAAAACTACCGTGTAGAACAAAAAACAGATTACGAAAAACTTATTTTTGATATTACAACAGATGGTTCTATCCATCCAAAAGAAGCTTTAAAAGAAGCTGCTAAAATATTGATTCACCACTTTATGTTGTTTTCTGACGAGCGTATTACACTTGATACAGAAGATAAGAAGAAGGAAAGTGAATTTGATGAGCATACATTGCACATGCGTCAGTTATTGAAAACCAAATTGGTTGATTTGGATTTATCAGTTCGCGCACTTAATTGCTTAAAAGCAGCTGATGTGGAAACATTAGGAGAGCTTGTAGCTTTTAATAAAAACGATTTGTTGAAATTCCGCAACTTTGGTAAGAAGTCATTAACTGAATTGGAAGACCTTGTGAATGCAAAAGGACTTCAGTTTGGAATGAATGTTGGGAAATATGCATTAGACAAAGAGTAAGATTTAGAAATTAGTATTTAGAATTAATATAATATGAGACACGGAGATAAAATAAATAATTTAGGCAGAAAGCACTCGCATCGTCAGGCAACAATGGCTAACATGGCTTGCGCCCTTATAGAGCACAAACGTATTTTTACAACAGTTGCCAAAGCAAGAGCTTTGCGTGTATATGTAGAACCTTTGCTTACAAAAAGTAAAGACGATACTACCCACAGCCGACGTACTGTTTTTGCTTATTTAAAAAACAAAGACATTGTTTCTACTTTATTTAAAGATATTTCTCCTAAAATAGCAGAAAGAAATGGTGGATATACCCGTATCATTAAAACAGGTTTCCGCCCGGGAGATGCTGCTGATACTGCTTTGATTGAGTTGGTTGATTTTAATGAAATTTATACTTCAGATAAAAAATCGGCTACGGAAGCTAAGAAGAAAACTACCCGCCGTGGTCGTGCTCCTAAAAAGGCTACTGCAGCTAAAGCTGAAGTGCCTGCTGAAACTAAAGCTGACAGCGCTGCTGAAACAAAGACAGAAGAATAGGTTTAGATTGGTTAATATAGAGAGCCTCTGCCGTTTGGCAGGGGCTTTTTTGTTATAATTTCCTATATAATTGTTAATAACCCCCAAAAACAGTTAATAACTTTTTTGATGAAAGCAGATGTAATAATTGCTCAAAAAAAGAGGGACAGGAAAATACTCTAGATAGTATAAATACTGAGAAGTGAATTTTGGGCATGCAAAAAAGGGTGTTTTTTAGATGTAAGATTTTTGTAAAAAATGTAATTTATCGGGTGAAAAAGGTGGTTAGTCGACAGAATTAATGATTTCTTAATATTGCAGATTAAAAAACATTTTACGTTTGCCCTATGATTTTTTCAATTCATCGGGAAATATTCTTAACAGGTAACAAATGCCAAGTATCAGGTAGCAGGTTACATTAAAAAAGAACCCGATTGCATGGACTAAGTGGTTGTTTACAGTTGGTTTTTTCGCATTGACATTCGGTTTTTTCTCACTTACAGTTGATTTTTTGCCATCTACAGTTGATTTCTTTGCATTGGCAGTTGATTTTTTAACGTTTACTATTAATTTTTTCGCACTGACTGGATGCAATATTTAAGAACATCATCTAGCGGAAATAATTCTCTTTCTAATTCTTCGATTAATTCATCTCAAAATCAGTATGCTACCAATAATATCTTATCTCAAAGCCCAAGTATTTCTAATGGTTCGGATAATAAATCAAGTGAACTCAATATTTATCCTAATCCTACACAGAGTGAAATAAATATAGCTGGGTTAAGTAATATTAAGTCCATTGAAGTAATGAATTCTACAATGCAAACAATAAATGTAATGTTTGGTAATCAGAATAAGATAGACGTAAGTAGTTTAGCAAGTGGAATGTATTTTTTAAGAATTTATTATAATAACAGAGTAACTATTTGTAAATTCATCAAGGAATAAATTACGAAAACATTTTTTATGTAATTATTTTTTGATTTATGATACGATTCTTTTATATTTTTGTTTGCCTTCTCTGCAATTTTATCACGTGGGCTCAAACTAATCCTGTAAAACCAGAAAATCAAAAAATATATTTATCGGGTGGTTTATGTAATACATTGTCTAATAATTCTAGTAGTCAACAAATTTTCTCTTCTGGGATAAACTTATCTTTTAATCATTGTTCAATAATTAATGAAAATTTTATGTTCCAAACAGGACTTGAATATGATCAAACAAAATATTTCGTGGCAAATTTTAATTATAACAATATCCCAAGCCCAAGCTATTCCAATATGACCTTCAATATAAATACATTTACTATTCCATTGTACTTTAATTTATTTTTATCGTATCAAAAACTATTTATAGGAGCAGGTCCGAATATTAGTGTTTTGCCATACTCAAAAGCGGACGGTTATTCAGGACAAATCCCTGTTAAAAATATTACTTGGTTAGTGAAACCAATTGATGTCGGTGTTGCTGCAAAGATTGGATATTTTTTTAGAATATTTAAAAATGAATGGATAATAGATGGTAAGGTTACTTATGGATTATTAAATTTAATTCCTAAATATGGAACTACTACCATAGCTACGCTCCATAATAATTATATTACATTAAGCATAGGCTATGTTTTTAAAAAATAAAAAAAGTATATTTGTATATACTTAAATGTTTTCAATTTGAAAAAACTTTTACTTCTTCTTTTATTTATTTGTCTCAAACAAGTAAATGCTCAAACTTGGGTAACCATTCCTGATGCCAACCTTGTCAATTATTTGCAAGGTATTATACCAAATGCTATTAGTGGAAACCAACTAAATACTAGTAGTACTATAGTTACAACTACTACATATTCGCTTCACATCCCAATTAATAGTATTGCCAACTTATACGGAATTCAATACTTTACTTCGCTTACCTATTTAAATTGTAGTCAAAATCCTAATCCAGGTAGCCCCATCCCCAATACATTTACAAGTATTCCCGCCCTACCTAATACATTGCTGTACCTTGATTGCAGTGGTAATTATAATAATTTAAATAGCATTCCTAATTTGCCAAACTCACTTCAGAGTTTATATTGTAGTTTTGATGCGCATTTAACAAGCCTACCTAATTTACCCAATTCACTTACTTTATTAGATTGCGCGAGTTGTAGCATATCTTGTTTCCCCACTTTTCCTGATTCAATTACTTCTCTAAACATAGAGTACAATCCTTTTAATTGTTTACCTAATTATCTTTCTAATATGAATGCGGCAACTTTGGCTTATCCTTTATGTGCAGTTGGTAATCCAAATGGTTGCCCAGTTGCGGTTGCAGGTATTGAGCAATACTATGAAAACAATAACATAAGTCTTTATCCTAATCCAAGCAATGGCAGTTTTGTTATAGAGCCAAGTAATGCAACCAAACAAACCATGCAGGTTTATGATGTAGATGGTAAAATGGTTTTGAGCCAAAGCATTAATGGCAAAACAAGTATAGATGCAAGCAGTTTAAATGAGGGTGTTTATAATATAAGCCTTATAAGTAGCGAGGGTGTTGTAAATAAACGGGTGGTTATTTTAAACAAATAACAGGTATCAATAGTCAGGTAACATTACCTGCTACTTGAAAATGTTACTTGTTATTTGTGTTTCGCTCCCAGGTTTCAAAGGTAAAAGGGTATTTATTTTTCTCATCGGCAGAAATGTTTAGTTGCGCTTTTAATTGCCAATCTGTTAAAGTCAATTCAGGAAAGAAAGCATCGCCCTGAAAGGTATGGTGTATGCGGGTTAAGTATATTCTTTGGCAAAGATATATGGTTTGCCTGTATATTTCTGCACCGCCAATAATAAATACTTCCTGATTAGCGAAATGAGTTTGAACATACTCTAAAGCCTCATCAATGGAACTAACTACAATGGCCCCTTTTGCATTATAATCAAGCTGACGGGTAATAACAATATTAGTTCTTTCAGGCAAGGGACGGAATTTCTCAGGGATTGATTCGTAGTTCTTTCTTCCCGTAATGATGGCATGCCCTTTTGTTTTCTCTTTAAAGAACTTCATGTCGGCAGGTAAATGCCAAATAAGGTTATTGTCTTTACCAATAACGTTGTTTTCTGAAGCGGCTACAATTATCGATAGAATCATAACTAATCTATACCTCTTTTGCGTAATGTATAGCTGGTTCAAAAGTTTCAGCATGACTGTTCATCATGTCTAACTCCCAACCCAGAGGAAATGGAGCTTCTAGTAGGGAGCCTTTTAATAAATGTGGATACATTTCTGCATAGGTTTGGATTTGATTGGCGCTAACTCTGCGGTAAATATGAGAACGATGCAGTTTATGCGGATGGTCTATTCCGGCAGCGGCCATTAATTCTACAGCCGACTTAACGGTTTCATGATGAAAATTAGCTACACGTACCCGTTTGTCGGCAACATTTAATCCTTTAAATAGTTTTGGGTCTTGTGTAGCAACTCCTGTAGGACAGGTATTGCTGTTGCACTCCAAAGCCTGTATGCAACCTAAAGACAACATCATGGCACGGGCTGCATTGCACATATCAGCTCCTAAAGAAAGATTCTTAACCAAATCAAAACCTGTATGAACTTTACCTGAAGCGATAATTTTAATATGTTTCTTTAATCCGAAACCATGCAGGGTATCATATACAAAAGCAAGCGCATCTCTAAGAGGCATACCAACTGAATTGCTGAACTCAAGAGGTGCTGCCCCAGTTCCCCCTTCGCCACCATCAACGGTAATAAAATCGGGTTGTATTTTTGTTTGAAGCATAGCTTTGCAGATCGCAATAAATTGCGCTTTTTGTCCGATACAAAGTTTAAAGCCAACGGGTTTTCCGCCTGATAAATCTCTTAATTTCTTTACAAACTCCAATAAACCAACAGGGTTTGAAAATGCTGTGTGATATGGAGGAGACATTACGTCTTTACCCATTTCAACTAAACGAATGTCGGCAATTTCTTGGGTTACTTTGGCTGCCGGTAATATACCGCCATGCCCCGGTTTAGCACCCTGAGATAGTTTTATCTCTATCATTTTTACGCTAGTGTGTAAAGCACGCTCTGTAAAAGCTTCCTGATTGAAACTACCATCTTTATTACGGCAACTAAAATACCCGGTACCTATTTGCCAGAATATATCTCCACCCGGTTTAAGGTGATACGGACTTAAACCACCCTCGCCAGTATTGTGTGCAAAACCGCCCAGTTTAGCACCGCCGTTAAGTGCCATGATTGCATGCTGACTTAATGAGCCAAAGCTCATGGCGGATACATTATAAATACTTGCCGAGTAAGGTTGTTTGCAATCTGGTCCGCCAACTAGTACTCGTGGGTTATGGTCTATCTGATCGTGACGAAGTGGTGTGATGCTATGGTTTAGCCATTCATAACCTGTATTATACACGTCTAATTGCGTACCGAAGGGTGTAGTATCATTAACTTTTTTTGCACGCTGGTAAATAACCGTTCTGCTAAGGCGGTTAAAGGGCGCACCATCGGTATCACTCTCCACAAAGTATTGATATATTTTTGGCCTTAGCCACTCTGCCAGCCAACGCATACGTCCTACTACAGGGTAGTTAGCCATAATGGTGTGATGACTTTGCATCATATCATATATTCCTAAAAGTATAATAGGGATGATTAAGATAAAACTCCATACAAAAGGATGCCATAGGGAGCTAAGCCAACCCGCTATGACTACTATTAAAATACTAGATATAATAAACGTATTACGCATTATTCATTTTTTTAGTGGTTATATATTTGTACTCATGTATTCGCTTCGCTCGGCTGTTTAATTTTTTACTAATGTAATAAAGAATACGATAAAGACACCTATATAGAAATAAAAAAAGCCCCCACCTTGGAGGGGACTTTAAATTATTCTCCTTATTAAGGGGGAAATTTTTTATCTCACAATAACCAACCTTTTATTTACAACTCCCCCATTGCTTATAATGCTTATATTATAAACACCTTCAGTTAAGATGCTTGCATCTATAGTGGTTTTACCATTTATGAGTTGACTTAATACCATTTTACCGTTTACATCAAATAATTGCATAGTTTGTTTTGTGGTAGCGTTTGTTTCTATACTAAAATTACCATTGGTAGGGTTTGGGTAAATAGTTATTTGATTATTGCTACCTAACAACTCTTTAATACCTGTTGTTGCAGGTTTTATTGTATTACTATGTGATTTTAGATAACTGCTCATCGTATTATTATTACCCGTTAATCTATAAGTAGGGGTACAATTAAAACCTAAAGCATCTACTCGCCAATTGCCGTTGGGATAACTGGCATAATTAGGGTCTGTACTTGAAAGCCCTGCAGTATTTATTAAAACATGCCAGTTTCCGGTGTTATTATCATCCCTTAAAAATGAATATCCTGTTACAGGGTTTACTTGTCCTGTTTCAATGGTATATGCATTCCAAGAAAAATTAGCACCACTTTCTTGAACAAACATAGATTGATGATAAGGGCTTTGGGCACTTATATTACCACAAGTATCACGAATAGCTAATGTGTATTTCCAATTTGAATATAGCGGATTTCCTCCATTAGGTCCACCCGTGCTAAAGACCGTATCTTTAAACTCACTTAAAGAATCTTTACTTACCGCACCAATGCATAAATAATTGGTGGAAATTATATCATATCTATAAACAATAAAACTATCTACATTATTGTATTCTGTTTTATCCCAATAAATATTATTATAACCATAGTTTGAAGCGCTGTCAGTTGTAACCATGCAAATTAGTGGAGCAGGATTTACAGGTACAACAACCATAGCTGTAGTTGTGTTATTACAAGTATTAGTACCTGTTCCTATAACTGTATAAGTGGTGGTAACAGTTGGTGTAACCATGATAGTTGCAGTTGTAGCACCTGTATTCCATGTATAAGTATTTGCTCCGCTTACTGTTAAAGTAGCTGTAATTCCCTCGCAAATAGAGGATGAATTTACCGTTAAGGTTGGTGCCGGAAAAACAGTAACAGAGGTTGTGCCAGTATTTACGCAGGCATTTGTTCCTATAACCATATAGGAAGTGGTTATAGTAGGTGTAATTATAATGTTGGCGGTTGTATCGCCAGTACTCCAGGTATAAGAACTTGCACCGCTTGCAGTTAAACTTGTTGTAGTTCCTTCACATATAGAAGGATTTGGATTTTGTATACCAACATTAGTTGCTACATACACAATTTGGTTTGAGGTACTTGTGCAACCATTTGTAGTATCTTTACCTGTTATCGTATAAGTTGTATTACTTGTTGGTGATACCGATACCGTATTAGTTGTTGCAGAACCTGCATTGCTACTCCATGTATACGTATTTGCACCATTTGCGGTTAAGGTGGCTGTTGTTCCAATGCAGACAGGGTTATTTGTAGCTTGTATGCTAATAGTATTTACATGAATTATTTGCATGGCAGAACCTGAGCAACCTGTAGTAGTATCAGTACCTATGATGGTATAAGTAGCTGAAGTAGGTGGAGAAACGGAAATACTATTGGTAATTGCACTGGTACTCCATGTATATGTATCTGCGCCACTTGCGGTTAAAGTAGCAGTATTTCCCACACAAATAGAATCATTTGTAGCAGCTATGCTAACCGTTGGAGAAGCGGTAGTAGTTTGTGTTAAAGTATAATAAAGGGCAGGAATAGAGATAACACAACTGTTTGTTGAAGTAGTGGTTAAGGTATAATTACCAGGTATATTTGTTATCAGATTTTGTGCGGCTCCGGTTACAGGGCCTGTCCAGCTATAGGTTGTCATGCCAGGAGGACCTTGTAAAATAGTATTTCCACCGGCACATAAAGGGTTTGATTGTGTAATGGAAGAACCCGAACTACTACTACTGCAATCGGCATCTATGTAGCAGTAAGCCCAATCATAATTATAAATACACCAATCGCATTTTATTTCGCAAGTTATATTTAGTCCAACATAAGGGCTTAAGTCTGCTGTAATAGTTTGCCATGATTGGTAATTAACAGGATAGTATTGGTATCCTAAATTAAATCCAGGGCTATCAGGTGTTTGTTGCATATTGGGCATACCTATAGATGTTCCTACACCCGCGCTATTTTGATAATAATAACACTCTAATTGTGGGCAGGTTATTTGTACACCCGAAGGATCGAAAAAAGTAACTGTAAATTTAGCAGCAGAGGCTTGATTATGTGGGAAATCAAGAATATCTATGGCATAATGTAAATTTAAAAAGGCATTTGCCGGAGTAACAGTAATAACTCTGGTAGCAGAAGATTGAAAATTAGATGTATTAACATTATTACTACTTAACTGCAAAGAAAAATTACCTCCGCCCGGATAAACTACCGGATAGTTTCCAAATGCATCAACATTTGTACCGGATGTCAGGGCATAATCTCCGGTTACAGACCAAGTACTTATATCACCGGCTTCAAAACCAATATTGGTACAATCATATGCTTGAGTTGCGGTATGCCCATTTCTGTAATTAGTAGTAACTCCAATGCCATACTTTTTGTTTATATATCTTCTTTTTACAGTAGCAATATATTGTGTCTTTTGTTTTTCAGTTCCTTTAAAACCTACCAGATGATGTTGAAGTTCTTTTGTGTCAAATCCCGCTAACGAATCTACCGTTAAAAAAGAAGATTGGGCTTTAGTAAATATTGTGACAATTATAAAGGCAATAAATGCTAAAGATTTTTTATTCATAGTTGTTATAATAATTATTGAATCAAATGTACTAAAATATTTATGAAAGACTAAAAGCCCTATATCGGGTCGATTTTCTATAAACCGTAAATAACTTTGCAAAGTTTGGCGGTTAAATTCTTGCGCGAAAAGGAATCAATTTTATTGTTCTGCAAATCAAGGTTAGGGTTCTTTAACCATTCTTTAATTTGCACACCAATGTATTTTACGAGTTCTTCTTCTTGCTCTCTGCTAAACATCTTTCCTGCTTCGCAAGTGTTTAGTATTTCTTCCGCATCACCGTTCTTTGGACCAATAGCAATAATTGGTTTTTTAGCTGCCAAGTATTCAAATAACTTACCCGATAGAAGCCCTTTTTGATTAGTTGTTTCAGCAATAATAAGCAACAGACAAGTAGTATTCTTTAAAAAGTTTATAACTTCCTGATGGGGAACATAATCTTTGAACTCAATATAATTTGATACATGATAAGTTGCACCAAGAGCCTTAAAATTGGGAGATGTTTTACCTACAAATAATACTCTGATTTTACATTTGTCTTTGTATTGAGAAACAACTTTTTCTAAAGCACTAAAAAATATTATAGGGTTATAACTTTCGGCAATGGTTCCGGTATGAGAAATTAAAAACTCATCTTTTGGTGGATTAGATGGCACCTTAAAATCATCTTCATCAAACCCGTTGGGAATAGCATGTGTTTTGGCTTCAATGTTTTTATACTTATCGGTAAACATTTCTTTAATGCCCTTGCTAACCACTAAAATAGTGTCTGCCTTTTCTATAACCTCCCGCTCATACTTCAAATCAATTTTCTTTGCCCAATTAGTATGCAGTAAATCTTTGTAATAATAAATATCAGTCCAGGGGTCTCGCAAATCGGCAATCCATTTAAGATGCGGGTATTTCTTCTTTAATTTAAGTCCTATTAATTGCGAGCTGTGCGGCGGGGTAGAAATAATAAAGGTATCTATCTTTTCTTCTTCAATTAATTTGCAGGCTTCTTTATAAGCACTTCTTACCCAACTTTTTCTGGCATCAGGTATGAGCAGGTTACCTCTTAAGTATCGCAATACCTTGCTGGCAAATGTGTTTTTGTTATGGTTTGCAAAACCTGAATGGGGTACTTCCTTTTTAGGTAATAATGAACTAAATACTTTAAGTATTTCTGTATTTTTTGTTTTTACAATTTTTAAATTGGGATGAATATCTTTTAAAAGTGTAAAGTCTTTAATGGGATAAAAAGCCTTATCTTCATGTATGGTAAGCACAAAAGGTCGCACACCAAAATCGGGCATATACTTAACAAACTTAAGCATACGCTGCACACCTGCTCCTCCACTGGGAGGCCAATAATAGGTTATCACCAATAACTTTTTCACCCTGTGCAAATGTAAGCTCAAAACCTTTGTTTGTCTAATTTTTTAGCCTTTCATCTAATTAAAGTTTACTCCTGTTTGCACATTCAAAAAATACATCTACTTTTGACCACATAGCATTAAAACAATGGAAGTAAAAGACGTGGCAAGCACAGCCTTATCGCAAAATCCGGTTATTGGACGCATGTTGGAATATAACCACGAGCAACTTGTTTTTTGTAATGATAATGAAACAGGTTTAAAGGCTATAATTGGCGTACATAATACTGTTTTGGGTCCTAGTTTGGGAGGCACACGTTTTTGGAATTACAATAATGAAACAGAAGCACTAATAGATGTATTGCGTCTTTCCCGAGGAATGACCTATAAATCTTCCGTTGCCGGAATAAATTTAGGTGGTGGTAAAGCCGTAATTATTGGTGACCCAAAGAAAATAAAATCAGAAGCTCTTCTTCGCCGCTTTGGTAAGTTCATTAATACCCTTGGTGGAAAATACATTACGGCAGAAGATGTTGGTGTAAATACTAGAGATATGGAAACCATACATAATGAAACAAGTTATGTTGCCGGACTTCCTGTAAGCATGGGGGGTGGGGGTGACCCCTCACCAGTTACGGCGTATGGCGTTTATGTTTCTATGAAAGCAAGTGCTAAAGAAGTTTATGGTAATGATTCTCTTGCTGGAAAAAAAGTATTGGTACAAGGCTTGGGTAATGTTGGAATGCATTTGGTAGAGCATTTGGCGAAAGAAAAAGCGGTGCTTTATGTGTATGATATCAGCGAAGAGCGTGTGAAAATAGCTATTGAAACACATGGAGCTAAATCAATAACACCCGATAAAATGTTTGATTTGGATATTGATATTTATGCGCCTTGTGCTTTAGGGGCTACTGTAAATGACGATACTTTAAGTAAATTAAAATGCGCTATTATATGCGGTGCTGCCAATAACCAGTTGGCTGATGAGAAAATACATGGTGAAGTGGTTACAAAAAAAGGCATATTGTATGCACCTGATTTTGTAGTTAACTCAGGTGGTATTATTAATGTATATTACGAGTTAGAAGGATATGTTCGTGAGCGTGCTATGGCACATGCCGAAAAGATTTACGAAACAACCTGGAACATTATTCAAACATCTAAAACAGAAAAGATACCAACTTATATGGCAGCTAACCGTATTGCAGAAAAGCGCATAGAGGCTATAGGTAAGATAAAAGTAAGATTTTAAATATTGCAAATAAACCAACGTTCTTTATATGTTTAACCGACGATTTTTACGCATAAAAATTATGCAAGCCCTGTATGCCTTTTTCAGAGACGAGAAGGCCGATGTGAAAGTGGCAGAGAAAAATCTCTTTACTTCCATCGATAAAACGTATGAATTGTTTCTTTATTTACTTAGCTTTTTAAATAACCTGCAATTTGTTGCCCGTATTTCTATGGAAGAAGCTCGTGTAAAAAGGCTTCCTACTCAGCAGGATTTAAACCCAAACATGAAGTTTGTAAATAATCTTTTTCTTACGGCGTTAAACGAAAACAAACACATAAACGAAGCTTGGAAAAATTATAAAGTAAGCTGGCAGAACGATCAGGATTTGGTTCGCAAAGTTTTTAGTGAAATTAAGAATACAACTTTCTTTAAAGAATACCTGCAAAGCGAACAGCATAGTTTTAATGAAGACAAAAAGTTTATCCAGACGATTTTAGAATCTTTTTTATACGAACACGAATTATTTAACTTTTGGTTTGATGAAAAAAATATTTACTGGACTGATGATTATTACTACGGTTTTTTCTTTCTTAGCAATTGGATGGATATAGTTTCCTCAACTAAAATGCCCGCACCCATATTATACCGCGATGAAGAAGGTGATAAAAAGTTTGTAGGCGAGTTGTTTCTTAAAACTATTTTGCATAGCGACCAGTTTGAAGTCATGATAACCGAACATACCAAAAACTGGGAGCTGGATCGCATTGCTTCTTTGGATGTATTGCTGATGAAAATGGCGCTTACCGAAATACTATACCTGCAGAACGTTCCTGTAAAAGTTTCTATGAATGAATATATAGAAATTACCAAAGAATACAGCACCCCCCAAAGTGGAGGCTTTATAAACGGTATATTAGATAAAATAGTTATCGAACTAAAAAGTCAGAATAAAATACAAAAAGCGGGCAGGGGATTAGCAGAGGGGTAGTTTTTTTGCATTTAGCAACGGAAGTGGTTTTCAACAGGATTTTTAATTATTCCAAAAGAATAATTAAAATGATGTAAGTAAAAGAATTTTCAGGGGATATTTTATTAAATTTATAAAAGGATTTACTTTTTAGTCAGCCACTTTTCAATTTCCAATTGGTCTAAAGTAATATAATCAACCTGATGCTCTACCACGCTGTTATTTACTAAAAGTATAGTTGGTAAACTTACGCCGCCTAAGTATATAAAATGACTTCCTTTTAGCATACAATGCCCTATGTTTTCGGTATGGGTATCGTCAAAAAAAGTTTTTAGTTTATCGTTTTCACCATTAAGCACAAAATAAAAGGGGATGGAAGGATTTTTTTCTTTCATAATATGAATTTTTTTGGCAGCAATTCTACAATGCGGACAAGTAAGGCTCATAAAAGAGATGATGTATTTCCCCTTATTAAGCTCCTTGGGCGGGGTGTTTAGGTACGCGTTATTATAAAGGGTATCTAACTCAAGTTTATAATTGCTTTCGGGTTTGTTTAGGTATGCTTCTGAGTAATAAAGTTGCACCGGATTTAAAATAAAAGGCAAGGCTATAGAGATTAATACAATGGCAATAACTATATATTTTGAAAACCTGCCATATCTAAAACCTGTGTGGAAGATATATAGAACAACAAACAGGGCAAGCATTAATATGTTTTTTAGCAGTGCCTTTAATGGCGACATATAAATAGTTGTACCAAAACAACCGCAATTGCCTTTGTTTCCGGAAATAATTAATTGTAGTATTAAGTATACACAAAAAACTAAAAGAGCTATAATACCTAACTTATAGGTAAACCGTTTTAGAGCAATGTTTAGTATTAAGAGAACGCCTATTAAAAATTCGAAAGCAATTAATAAACGGGCAATAAAGGGAGCCAATTGCCAATTGCCAATACCCAAATCAACAAAAGTATATTCAAAAGGTTCAATAGGGTAGAGTTTGGTATAAGCCGAAAATATAAAAACACCTCCTAATAAAGCACAAACAAGGGAGAAGGCAATTTTTTTAAATAATAACATTGAAAAAATTAAGACGTAGCATTTCTTCTAATAAGTTTTAAATTACTTAACAGTACATGTCCATCCGCTAACACCATTAGAGTTTTGCTGAGTTTGATAAGCTGTACACCAATTCTTCGCATCTTTAGTATAAGAGAGTGCGGTTATTTGTGGGGTTTGACCAACAGCAGGATTATTAAAGACACAGGTACACGTGTGGTCTTTTCTACAAGATGAAAATATTATAACTACAAACAAAGCCAATAATAATACAATCTTTTTCATATTTAGGGTTTAATTTATTTACTGAACTGCAAAAGTAAGTATATATTAAAAGCAACAAAATTTGTTTAAACAGTAAATGTTTTTACTTAAAAAAAAAGCAGCTAAGTATTTAGCTGCTTTTTTACTAAAACAATAAAATTGATTTACTGAATAGCGCAAGTAGTACTAGAAGCACCAGCTACAGTAGATGACAAACCATCACATGCAGTTTTAGCTTTTGACTTAGTGTTGTCAATTGTTGTGTTTGTTACAGTATTTGGAGTTCCAGCGAAAACACCACTATATGTAGTTGTGCATTGGCAAGTGTAATTCTTTTTGCAAGAAACTGTTGATAAAGCAGCAACTACAACTAATGATAAAATAACTTTTTTCATAAAAATGATTTTTTTAATTGGTTAATATGTGACAAAATTAATATTAGTTTTAATAAATGCAAAAAATATTTTTATAATTTAATATTGCCTTAACATTGAGGTAATATTCTGCTTTTTGTTATAAGTAAGTTAATAAATTATTGAATGGAACAAACAGAAACACTGCCCCCCCCATCTATAGCCTTGGCTATACCATAACAAGCTGTTGCAGCTCTTGACTTAGTATCATTAACTATAGTTGCAATATTTATATTGGCTGCCCCGGGTTGAATAATGGTACATACGCAATTATAACTCTTTTTACAAGAAGCCGTTGTTAAAGCAAATACTATGATTAATAACAAGATAAGTTTTTCCATCTAAAAGTTAAATGAGTTTTTTTGAATCTGATAAAAAAATAAAATTAATTATTTAATAGAACAAACAATTGTTTCATTGCCAACAGTAGAAGAAGATTCTAAATCAGTACAAGCTTTTTGAGCTTTAGATTTTGTGTTATTAATTACTGTTGTAACATTTGTAGTTTGACCTCCGCTAAGTGTTGCCACACAATTACAATTATAATTTTTTTTGCACGAAGCCGTCGATAAAGCAGTAACTATAACTAGTGAAAAGATAATTTTATTCATAAACGTATTTTTAATTAGTTAAAATATTTTCCAAATATAGTGTCATTTTTATAAATAGATTAACAGATTATTAAACTTCTAAACAAAGCCCGTCATAAGCAGGTTGTATCCAGTCGGGTAATTCATTAAGTATTTCTTTATGCAAACCTAATTGATGAGAAATATGAGTAAAATAAGCTAGTTTTGGTTTTAATTCAAACATTAAGTCAATTGCTTCGTTAAAGGTATAATGAGAGATATGTTCTTCTTTTCTTAGCGCATTCACTATAATAATTTCAGAACCTTTGATTTTCCCCTTTTCTTCTTCGGTAATAAAATTAGCATCGGTTATGTATGTAATCTTTCCAACCCTAAACGCTTTAACAGGTAATTTATGATGCATTACCGTAATAGGAATAAAAGTAGTGCCATCAATGGTAAAAGGTTCATCAGCAATGGTATGCAAATCTATTTTGGGTATACCCGGGTATTTATCGTCAGAAAAAATATAAGCAAACTCTCTTTTAATGGCATTTTGTACACGCTCGGTAGCATATACATCCATAGGTTTTTTTTGAAGAAAATTAAAGGCGCGAACATCATCTAAACCTGCAATATGATCCTTATGTTCATGAGTAAACACTACTGCATTAAGATTCTTTACGTTTTCTCTTAGCATTTGTTGCCTGAAATCAGGCCCGGTATCAATAACAAAAGTATTGCCATTATGTTCTATTAAAACAGATGTACGTAAACGTTTGTCTTTTGAGTCTGTGGATTGACAAACCCTGCACTCGCAACCGATAAGTGGCACACCCTGAGAAGTTCCTGTTCCTAAAAATGTAAGTTTTACTGCCACCCTTTTTTGTTGCGCGGTAAAGGTAATAAACCTGTTTATTTTACATAGATATACTTATTTTATTTACAAATTAGAAAGATTGTTACCTAATCCTTTAAACTAACAAGACATTGTTTAAAAAGAGTTTTTCCTTAAAAATTAAGCTTTTATTCATCCAGTATCTTAGCAAAAAATTTTAACATGCATATATTATTGCAAATAACATCAGCAGTACAAACGGTTACAACTGCTGTAGCAGATACAACCCATCAGATAGCAACCAATTCACCCACAACAGCGGCATTACCTCCTGATAGCTTCTCTTTACTGTCGATGGTAATGAAAGGTGGCCCCATGATGGTTCCTATGGCATTCCTTTTTGTATTAAGTATTTATGTGCTGATAGAAAGATTGTTAGTTATAAGTAAAGCTTCTAAAAGAAATGATGGATTATTAGCAGGTTTACAGGGATTGATTAAACAAGGAAATTTGCAATCGGCAAAAGCTATGTGTCAGGGACAAAACACACCTGAGGCGTTTATGCTTGAGAAAGGCATTAGCCGAATTGGACAACCGGTAGCTGAAATACGCGAAGCTATGGCAGAAGGCGCTTCTGTGCAATTAGGGAATTTAGAAAAGAAATTGAACATACTAAACATTACAGGGCGTATTGCACCTATGTTTGGCTTTATAGGTACCATCATAGGGGTGGTAAAGATATTTTATGATATAGCTCTTGCGGGTACAGTAGAAATAAGCGTTATATCAACCGGATTGTATGAAAAGATGATAAGCTCTGCCAGTGGTTTGGTGGTAGGTGTGCTTGCCTTTGTGGCCTATCATTGGTTAAATGCCCGCTTAGATAAACTGGCACATCGCATGGAAGAAACCAAAATGAAATTCTTAGATATTCTTAACGAACCGGGTGCTTAAAAACTAAATAGTATGAGAGGTTTACGCCGCAAACATAGAGAAGCAGAAGTATCTACCGATTCGCTGAATGACATTATGTTCTTTCTGCTGCTTTTCTTTTTGATATTGTCAACCATGGTTAGTCCTAACTCTATAAAGGTTAACCTGGCAAGCTCAAAACCACGACAAGATATTAGTAAGAACAATAAACCGGTACATCTTGCCGTTACTAGTGATAGAAAATACTACGTAGATAACAAAGAAGTAACCCTATCTAATATGGAAAGTGTAATTGCCGATAAAATTAAAGGAAAAGTGGAACCTGTTTTGGTTATGCACCTTGATAAAGACTTATCTATACAAGATGAAGTAGATATTTTGCAAGTATGCGACAGGTTAAAATGCAAGCCCGTATTAGCCACCAAGCCAACAAATGCTAACTAAGTATGATTGCCACACCCACCAATAAAGACAGAGCCACGGCAGGTATTATAACCCTGCTGATTATGGCATTATTGTTTTTGTTTTTATTGCTGTATAAAATAATTACTCCAAATCCTCCTTTTCCGCTTTCTGAAGACGGAGGTGAGGAAATTAATTTTGGTATTTATAATGAAGGAACCGGTAATGTAGAAGGCCCTGCTATTGGCGATGCTACCAGCGTAGTGGTAGATAAAAGCTCTTCGGCCAAAGCAGAGGAGAGTGATGCCAAAGAGGATGATTACAAAACTGGAGAGGCTGTTTTAGAGAAGAAAAATAATAACCCAAAAATAAAAAATAATAAAACAGTTATTACCCCTACCAAAACCAAAGAAGAAATACAGAAAGAAGAAGAGGTGGAAGCTGCTAAAAAATTATTGAACGCCTACAAAACCAATAAAAATAAAGCACAGGGTGGGGGAGATGGCAACTCCGGCGAGGCGGGTAACGAAGGCTCTCCGGATGGAAACCCCGATACACATGGCAAAGGCGGTACGGGCAATAACCCCGATTTTACCGGGCATGGTAAAGGCCCGGGAGGTAGTGGTTTTAGTTTGAAAGGAAGAAAGATACTAGTGCCTCCGCCAAAAGTAAGTGATGGGAAAGAAGAAGGTATAGTAGTAGTACATATTACTGTTGACAAACAAGGCAATGTAACTAATGCCGACCCTAACGGCAAAGGAACCACCACATCCAGTCAGGTATTAAAATCAAAAGCAAGGCAAGCTGCCCTACAGGCTAAATTTAGCCCCGATGATAAATACGAAGAGCAAAAAGGCACTATTGTATTTAAATTCCAGTTTTAAGTTTACAAATGATATAAAGAAAAAAATACTCTAAACAAGGTGGATTTATAAACTTCCCAAATACTTAGACAAGTTAATTTAAAACGGATTGTTTGGGTGAAATTAGTTGTTCAATATGCCCTAGCATATTAAATATTACATCGAGTATGCGCACTAAAAAAAACTTTACACAAATAAATAGTAGTAATTATAAACACAGTACCCCCATACAAATACGTTTTGTAGATATTGATAAAATGGGGCATGTAAATAATGCTACTATTTTATCCTACTTTGAAATTGCCCGTACTAACTTTTTTGATGATATAATTGGGCAGCAGGATAATTGGTTTGAAAGAGGGTTAATAATAGCTCATACAGATATAGATTACTTTAATCCTGTTTATTTACGTGATGATATTAAAGCATATGTGCGTATTGCTAAAACAGGAACCAAGAGTTTTGATGTAGAACATCTTTTGGTAAAAACAGCTAATAAGGAAGAAGTTATTTGCGCCATAGCCACTACTGTTTTGGTTTGTATGAATTATACCAAAAAGCAAACCATAGCAATACCCGCCGAGTGGAAAGAGAAGCTAAAGAATGGTTAAGATTAATTAAACAACGTGTGCTGTATCTACTGTTTTAGAATCTATTGCATCGCGCAAGGCATTACCTACCAGCATAAAGGCAAGTACTAAAACCATAATAGCTATACCGGGTATAAAGGCAAGGTAAAAAGCATCGGGTGTAAAAATAAAAGGTCGATGATCATTAATCATCTTACCCCAGCTTGCCATAGGAGGTTGTGCTCCAATACCCAAAAAGCTCAATCCCGCTTCGGTTAAAATAGCATTTGCAAAATTTGATGCAGATATAACTATTACAGGCCCCATGACATTAGGTAAAATATGTTTAAATATCAATCTTCTATTTCTATAACCCAAGGCCCTTCCGGCTTCCACAAATTCTTTTTCGCGCAAGCTCATTACCTGTCCGCGCACAATACGGGCTACTTCTACCCACATGGTTAATCCTACCGCCACAAATACCTGCCAAAAACCTTTTCCTAAAACAAGCGTAATGGCAATAACTAACAACATAGTTGGTATAGACCAAACTACATTAATTACCCACATAATAACATCGTCAACCCAACCTCGATAATAGCCCGCTAAAGCACCCAGCACAACACCTATAAATAAGGATATAACCACAGCAATAAATCCGACAGACAATGAAATACGCGTACCAATAAGCATACGGCTTAGCATATCTCTGCCTAAACGATCGGTGCCTAAAATAAATTTCTTGGTAACGATATTATTCTTTTCTACTTCAGTTCTTAAATCGGTTACTGATGCGGATAATTTTTGATTGGTACCATATTGATAAAACTCAATCATACCTGTATGCTCATCATTTTTTACGGGAAGATTATAATTTATGTCATAAATAACATCTGCCAGATTATAGCGCAATTTTGTGCCTCGGTTTGGTTCATTTCCAGTATATTCTTCCACTACAATATCATTACCTGAGAAAGTATAGTCATACATAGTAACATATGTATAATCACTTTGTTGGCCGAATAGCATTTTCATAAACCAGTTTACATGGTGCACTTCTTCGTTTTTACGGATTTTAAGCATACGAATGCAAAAGCCCGGTGGTTTAATCTGAAGCTCAGGTTTTTGGTCATTACTATCAGGGGTAGAATCAGGAGTTATTAAATAACCGGCAATAAAAATAAAGACAGAAATGCTAATTGCAACTAAACCACACATACCAAGCGTATTTCGCTTAAAGCGTTTCCAAGCCATTTGGCTAAGAGAGCGTGCTTTCTCGATATGTATTTCTTCGTTAGCCACTAATATTACGACCCTTCCAACTGGATTTTTTTCTGATTGATGCCATTGTTATAAACGGAACATAAAATAAGTTTGCTATAAAGGCAGGAATATAAAGTACAAAGTTTAGTTTTTGTTTAAACATAATAGCGGCTAAAAATAACAACAAAAAATCAATTATGCATTTGTATAATAGGGCAAATAGACAAAACCTGATATTAACGCCACTAAATACATTCAAAATAAAGCAAATAAAAACGAATAAATTAGTTAAAACTAATAAAGAAGCTATACTCCAAGCTGTTTTTATGTTAAGATTTTTTGCTTTAGAAATCCATCGTAAGCGTTGGTTGATTAAAGATTTAAAAGATTCTTCTGCATTAGTATAAACAACCATAGTACTGTTTTTAGTTGATGAGACAGAAAAACCTTCTTTTATAAAACTTTGCAATAAGAACATGTCATCTCCCGAAGCTATGTGTTTATTGTCTTTATAAGGATTTGCTTTTAGAAAGCTATCCTTTTTATATGCCAGATTAGCCCCGCTGCATACAAAGGGTAGTTTAATTTTTGCAAAGGCATAACCTATGTAGATAATAGCCATATTCTCAAACCGCTGAAAAATTTGGATAAAGGATGTTCCCGAAAGAATAACAGGTGGTATTAGCAAATCAGTATTTGAGGCATTTAAGTAATAAGCTATACTTTTTAGCCAAAGTTTACTTTTAGAATAAGTATCCGCATCACGGGTAATGATAATACTTCCTGAAGCTATTGAAATGGCCTGCTCAATAGCAGTTTTTTTCCCTGTAAGATTATGTTCTTCCAAATTAATCAACTTGTAAGTTACTTGTCTTTCTTTCAAAAAAATTTCTGCAAGTTGTCGGGTATTGTCATCTGAATTATCATCCACTAAAATAATCTCGGTTAGTTCTTTAGGAAAATCTTGCTCTGTAATTCCTTTCAGGCAATTTAAAACAGTGTGCGCTTCGTTTCTAAAAGGAATGATAATACTTACTTTTTCTTTAGGTATAAAACCAGATAAATCAGTATTTTCTTTCTTTTCAAATAGTAAAACAAAAACAGGCACAAAAATGAATATGGTGTAGATAGAAAGGACTGTAATAACCAATATATCAAGCCAAATCATGTTTACGTTGTTTTGTGCCGAATGTAAATTTATTTCTTACCAAAAACACGTAACCCACAACCGATGGAAGGACAATATTGATGACCCAGAGTAAAGTAGAGGCAACCGATAATTCCCAATCGTTAGAACCAAAACTACCAAACAGTAATACAATAATAAAAGCCCTTATAGCGACTTCTATTACACTAATCATGGGGATGGTGCTAAGTAAAAGATACATAATAGCGATGGCCCCGAAGATATGATAGGTGTTGCCATGAACTCCACAGGCAATTAGCAATAAATAAAACTGAATAAAGAATACAAAGTACCTTATGGTAGATAGAAAGAGTAACCTTAGGAGCAGTTTTCCTTCAATTTCTAAATGGGTAAAGTCATACTTTTTAAGGAAAGACAAATTCTGTAGCCATTTTACTATCTTATTTATCCTAACTAAAAACAATATAAAAGCAATTAATATGATAATCTCTGCTATCAACATAAGCGTAAAGTAACTTTTATCTATCAATGATGAAAAGCCTAACAAGCCTGCGCAGCCAACCACGATATTGGCTACTAATTGGGTAACGCCGTTTACAAAATGCAGGGCGGTTCCTTTGGCTCGGTTTTCAGGTTTAAAAACCAATACTCGCCCGGCAAACTCGCCCAATCTGCCCGGGGTAAGATTACCAATGCAAACACCCATCCAAACAGATTGCCAAAGCTTACCCTTGGGAATTATTTCCATGGGTTGCGTAATCAAGCCCCATTTATATACCTCAATCCCCCAGTTTAAGAACATCAGTACCCCAGCCAAAACTATCAATAGGGTATTATGCTTATTAAAAATAGTGATTACCGAAGCCATATTCTCTGCAGAATACGATTGGTAAAGTCTTTGTGCCAAAAGCCCTAAGCAGGCTATGCCGATAAAGGCTTTTATAAGTATAGAGGTAATATTTTTAGTAGAAGCTGCCAAAATGCAAAGGTAGCTTAAGTCTTGTTTCTTTTTGCTTGCAATTACCCAATTTTTCAGTAAAGGCAGTATAAAGCTGACAAAATTTCAAAATCATTTAACTGGCAACATATTTGACGTATTTTTGCGCCTTTAAAAATAAAGTATTATGAGCAAGGATATTATAAAAGAAGAACAAGTATCAGACGATTCTGAAAATACCATTAAGCAGGAAACTCCTCAGGAATTTGCCAAGGAAGCTAACCAAGCCGAAGGTGAATTTAAAAAACTGGAGAAAGAAATAGCAGACCTTAATGATAAATACCTGCGTTTGTATGCCGAATATGACAATTTTAGAAAGCGCAGCGCTCGTGAAAGGATTGAATATATGAGTACTGCCGGAGAAGATGTGCTTAAATCTTTCCTGCCTGTGGTTGATGATTTTGAAAGGGGTATTAAAGCCAATGAAACTATTACCGATGTGAAGCCTATTAATGAAGGCATACAGCTTATCTTTAATAAAATGCAAAATATTTTAAAACTAAAGGGTATTGAAGCTATGCAAAG
>PLYA01000054.1 GCA_003153315.1 Bacteroidota bacterium | reverse complement strand
GCATCTCTGTGATGAAGATGGGGATCTCTGTGAAGAAGACAAGCATCTCTGTGACGAAGATGGGCATCTCCGTGATGAAGATGGGGATCTCTGTGTTGAAGATGGGCATCTCTGTGTTGAAGATGGGCATCTCTGTAACGAAGATGGATTTGACCGTGGAACGTGTCAATTGATTGATGATATGAGTCTGTTGGTTATATAAAGCCAATACGTTTTGAATGTTTTATGTTGTTTTATCACATATATAAGTAGGAAGGTTTCATAGCTTAAACCGTTACCGACTCATGTGTTTAGCATCTTAGTAAACATCTCTACTAACATCCGGCATTAAAATGGTATGAAATTCCGAAAAATTAATTTGGTTTTTCATTCCATATAATCAAAAAGTAATTTTTCTCCAAACCATTTATATAGCGCTAATAAATATTAAATAAAAAACTCCTCTTTTCATTTTCAGAAAAGAGGAGTTTTTTTCACCACTACATAATTATTTTTTCATCATTCGTTTGATGAGCCACAATACAATGAATCCGACTGGGACAAAAAATACCCATAAAGAATATACTGTTACCGTTGTATTATAACTAAAATCTTCAGTAAAAATGGAAAGAGACCTGTTTGAATCAAACTTATGTTTAAAGCTTGCTTCACCATTTACAAATGTAATAATCTGATCCTGACCATTAATGATAAAGTCAATTTTACCATTATTTAATAGAAGTTTTGTATGATTGGGGTTTTTAAATTTTAGTTTGACATCCACTTCGCTAAAAGTGAAGATAACAGATGGCAATGTAACTTCAATATCGTCATTTCCTATCCGGTCAATTACAACTGAATTATCAACAGTTTGTTCTTCTTCTTCTTCATTTTTTGCAAAAGAATTGGATGCAAACAATGAGCAAAATAATAAAATTGAAAAGAGTACTTTTTTCATTCATTTTTAATTTGGTCACAAATATAGTTTTTTAATAAATCCACAAAACAATTTTTAGATAAAAGGCTAAAAATGGTAGTTAAAGGATGATTATAAAAGCAAAAAAGCTTTCTTATTTAAGTAAGAAAGCTTTTATTAAGGGATGTTGTTTTCCGGGCTTAATCAATAAGCTTTGCTTCCGGATATTTCTCTTGCCAGGCTTTTAAAGCCCCCATAGTACGAACCGTTATAGTGGTTCTGGTATCTACTTGTAACTTGTATTTCGGGCGATTATCTATCACTTCTTTTTTAGTTTTACTCATTTTTGTATGTTTTTTTAAGGGATTCATGATTGCTTCGCTGTTCATTGTATTTCTCATTTTGATATTCATTTGTATTTATATAACACAACAATCTCTCCAATTGTTGTATGCTTAACATATTTTAACAGCAGCTCTCCTTGTTAGCTTTTGTTTTAGATAGCTTTCTCTTTTTTAGGTTTTTTGTCCACTTCTATTGGGTTCCGGAAAACAAACTCTTTGTTGAATACATCCAAGACAATTTTGGCATCCTTTTCTACTTTTCCTGCTAATATTTGCTTTGAAAGCTCATTCAATACTCGTTTTTGCATGACACGTTTTATTGGGCGCGCACCAAATTGAGGGTCGAAGCCTAATTGGGCTAACCAATCTATTGCTTCAGGTGTTGCCGAAATATGAATGTCGTTTTCTTCCAACATTTTAGCGATTCCTTTAAATTGCAGCTCAACAATTTTATGCACATCTTCACGATTTAAAGGTGTAAACATTATGGTTTCATCTATTCTGTTTAAAAACTCAGGGCGAACCGATTTTTTCAACAATTCAAACACTTCCACTTTTGTTTTCGCAATAATCTCATGATACTTTTCAGAGTTCATCCCTGCCTGTCCGGCAGGCAGGTTCTCAAAATTCTCCTGGATAAGATGAGAACCAATATTAGAAGTCATAATGATAATGGTGTTTTTGAAATTCACCACACGACCTTTGTTATCAGTCAATCGGCCATCATCCAATACCTGTAATAGAATGTTAAATACATCAGGGTGTGCTTTCTCAATCTCGTCTAAAAGAACCACACTGAATGGTTTTCTTCTGACTGCTTCTGTTAATTGTCCCCCTTCTTCATAACCAACATATCCGGGAGGCGCTCCTACTAAGCGACTTACAGAATGTCGTTCCTGGTATTCACTCATATCAATACGTGTCATGCTGTTTTCATTGTTGAATAAAAAGTCAGCTAAAGCTTTTGCCAATTCTGTTTTACCAACTCCAGTAGTCCCAAGAAATATGAATGAACCAATCGGTCGTTTTGTGTCTTGCAATCCTGCACGGCTTCTCCTGACAGCATCGCTGATGGCTTCTATTGCTTCGTCTTGCCCAACAACACGTTTGTGTAATTCATCTTCTAAATGCAATAGTTTTTCTTTTTCACTTTGTAACATTCTTGCAACCGGAATACCTGTCCATACTGCAATTACTTCTGCAATATCTTCACTGTCAACTTCTTCTTTTATCATTTGAGAACCGCCTTGTTGCATTTCAGCCAAATTGCTTTCAAATTTTTTGAGTTGTATTTCTGCGTCTTTAATTTTGCCATAACGGATTTCTGCAACTTTCCCATAGTCGCCACTACGTTCTGCTTGCTCGGCTTCAAATTTGAAATTTTCTATTTGTTCTTTTACTTTTTGGATGCCTTCAACAACTTCTTTTTCACTTTGCCATTTGGCAGTTAGGTTGGTTCTCTTATCAGAAAGTTCTGCTATTTCTTTGTTTAGGCTTTCTAATTTTTTCTTGTCGTTTTCTCGTTTGATCGCTTCCCGTTCAATTTCTAATTGACGGATTTTACGCTCTACTTCATCTAATTCTATTGGTTTAGAGTTTATCTGCATACGTAATTTTGATGCAGCTTCATCCATTAAGTCTATTGCCTTATCAGGAAGAAAACGATCGTTAATGTATCGTTGCGATAGCTCTACTGCAGAAATGATTGCTTCATCTTTAATGCGTACTTTATGATGTGTTTCGTACTTTTCTTTAATCCCCCTTAAGATAGAAATAGCATCCTCTGCGCTTGGTTCATCTACCATTACTTTCTGAAAACGTCTTTCCAGTGCTTTATCTTTTTCAAAATATTTTTGAAATTCATTTAAGGTTGTTGCACCGATAGCGCGTAATTCACCGCGAGCTAAAGCGGGTTTTAAAATATTTGCCGCATCCATTGCACCTTCGCCACCACCGGCACCAACAAGAGTGTGAATCTCATCAATAAAAAGAATGATCTCCCCTTCAGCAGAAATAACTTCTTTCACAACAGATTTTAATCTTTCTTCAAACTCTCCTTTAAATTTTGCACCGGCAATTAAAGAACCCATATCTAATGAATAGATTTGCTTGGATTTTAAATTATCAGGAACATCTCCATTGATGATGCGATGCGCTAAACCTTCCGCAATAGCGGTTTTACCAACACCAGGCTCACCAACCAAAATTGGGTTGTTTTTTGTTCTCCTTGAAAGGATTTGTAATACTCTGCGTATTTCCTCATCACGACCGATTACAGGGTCGAGTTTCCCTTTTTTTGCTTGCTCATTTAAGTTGATAGCATATTTGTTTAAGGCGTTGTACGTTTCCTCAGCAGTCTGGCTGGTTACTTTAGCCCCTTTGCGTAATTCGTTGATAGCCGCTTTCAGGTCTTTTTCGTTCACACCGTTATCTTTCAATAATTGAGAGATGGTATCTTTTGTAGAAAGGATTGCCAACAATAAATGTTCAATAGAAACATATTCATCACCAAACTCTTTAAGATAAGTAGATGCTTTTGCTATTGACTGGTTAGCTGTATTAGAAAGGAATGGTTGTCCGCCGGAAACTTTCGGATACCCTTCTACAATTTTATCCAATGTTTTAGAAAAAATTGGAATATTAACATTCAACTTCTTTAAAATAAAAGGAGTTACGTTTTCATCTATTGCAAGAATACCCTTTAGTATATGACCGTTCTCAATAGATTGTTGTCCATTTATTGTTGCAATTTGAACAGCTTCCTGAACTGCTTCTTGCGATTTAATTGTAAAATTATTCAGATTCATAGTTCTTGATTTTAATGCTATGTAAATGTCAAACAATATTCCATTAATAAAAATGATTTATATCAGGACTATATGTCGGGGCACTTTGATTTTAAATGTCTTATTGACTCATTTAATTATTTTAGTCTGCCTATTTTACAGGCAGATTTTTTTAATTATATTGCAGGATATTTACTCCATTTATGAAGCGTTTTACATTTCTTGTATTATTTCTGTTTATCGTTTGGGCACCTACTATTGCTGAAGCTCAACAAGCTAAAGTAGATAGTTTGTATAAAGAGTATTCAAAAACTACCACTGATACCACCAAGGTTAATTTGCTGATCGATATATATAGTTCGTATCAAAAGCTGAACCCGGCTAAAGGTATAAGCTATGTGCGTGAAGCATTGGAATTAGCTGAACGGATAAAATATAATAAGGGAATCTGTTTTTCTGATTTTTTGATCGGTAAATATTACATGGATCAGTTAAACAATGCAGAAGCATTAAAGCATTTATTGAAAGGGGCTGCTGCAGGTGAACGCGGGAATGTTCTTTCTGAATTATCAATAATCTATAATGTGATGGGAATTATCTATTCTAATCAGGATGAGCATGATCTATCTCTGAAATATTTTTTGAAAGTTGCGAAGATTGTTGAGAAGTTGAATATGCCTAATAGATTAGCCAGCACGTATAACAATATTGGAATAGCTTATAAAGGCCTGAAAAGATATTCAAAGGCGCAAGAATATTATCAAAAAGCATTAATAGAGTTTGAGAAAACGAATTATAAACGCGGAATAGCTTCTGTGAATAGCAATCTGGGAATCATTAACCAGATTTTAGGTGATGATAAAAAGGCATTAGAGTACGATGAAATAGCATTGACGACTTTTCAGGAAATGAAAGATACTGCGAGTGAAAGCGGAATTTTAACAAATATCGGTGAACTGTACAACGGTGAAAAAAAATATGAAAAGGCATTGGGTTATTATCTGAAAGCAATGAAAACGGCTGAAAAATATCAAAAAATAGAATTTAAATCAGATGCTTATGACGGACTTTCAAAAGTGTATGCGAATTTGAATAATTACAAACTAGCCTTATATTATCAAAACAGACATATTGCTTTAAAGGATTCGATTCATGATGAACAAGGAATGCTTCAAGTACAAGAGATGGAAAAGCGTTTGGACAATGAGAAACAGGAAAAAGAAATTGAAATCTTAAAACAAAAACAGGAGATACAAGATTTAAAAGTAAAGACGCAATCAGAAAAAATAAAAAGAAGTAATGTTATTATTTATTCTGTTGCGGGCATTTTACTGATAGTATTGATGATGTCTTTCTTCATTTACAAGGCCTATAAACAAATACAGAAAACAAATGTAGAATTAGCAGAAAAGAAGAAAGAGATTCAGGATAGTATAAATTATGCAAAAAATATTCAGGAAGCGATGTTGCCTGATGTGAGTATTCTGAGCAAACATTTTCCAAATGGAGGTTTTGGTTTATATATGCCGAAAGATATTGTCAGTGGTGATTTTTATTGGTTTAACGAACTGAATGATCTTGTTTATTTTGCTATTGCTGATTGCACAGGACATGGCGTACCTGGTGCTTTCATGAGTATGATAGGGATTGATAAATTAAATCAGAGCTTGATCGATAAAAAAATTGAGGCTCCTTCAGAAATTTTATCTGCTTTAAATATTAGTATTAAAAAAGCTCTTAAACAGAAAGATGATTCGGCTACCTCAAAAGATGGGATGGATATTGCGTTATGCTCATTCAATAGTAAAACCAAGTTATTGAATTATGCAGGAGCAAACCGACCTGTTTGGATATTAAGAAGAAATGAAATTATTGAATTCAAACCGACTAAGTCGTCCATTGCAGGATTTACTGATAATGTTCAGGTATATGAAGGCCATCGTATTCAACTAGAATCAGAAGATATTATTTATATGTTCACAGACGGTTTTGCAGACCAGTTTGGTGGGGTAAATAAGAAAAAATACATGACCAAACAGTTGAAACAGACTTTGATTGATATCCATAAATTGCCTATGAATGAACAAGAATTTAAGTTGAAAGATCTGTTTAATGAATGGAAGGGTGGTTTAGAACAAATAGATGATGTATTGCTTCTTGGTTTTAAAGTGTAAATAATATAGCCTTATGCGATCATCGAAACAAATTATATTGTTTGTTTTTTTTCTCAATGTTGTTTTTTGCTTTTCGCAAGAATCACTAAAGATTGATAGTTTGCGCTTCTCTCTCAAGGGTCATTCTAATGATTCAACCGGAGCTAGTCTTAATAATTCTCTTGCATCTGAATATATCCGGATCAATGACGACTCTGTAAAAAAGCATTTATCATTAGCCCTCAAAATTGCTCTTCAAAAAAATATTTCTTATGAACTAAGCCGTAATTATTCAATCGCTGGAAATCTTAACTTTATTAATGGTATTACCGACAGTGCTTTTAGCTTCTTTTCAAAGGCTTTGGTTATTGACATTTCTTTAAAATTATCAAAAAATCTGATAGATGATTATATGCATTTGGGGAGAGTGTTTGCCTCGAAAGGAAATATTGATAAAGCGTTAGAGTATTTGTTTAAAGGAGAAGAGCTTGCTAAAAAAACAACTAATAAAGAACAAGAAGCTGATTGTTTATTCAGAATAGCTGTTATTTATGACAGGCAGGATCAGCCGCAAAAAGCAATTACATTTTGTGAAAATGCAATTGTCATTCAAAAGGAAATAAATGATTCTGCGGGAATGGCATATTCATATCATCGGATGGGACTTTGTTATGAAGGAATAAAAAAGTATGACGATGCTTTAAAATATCTTGAACTATCTTTTGATATCAGAAAAAAGATTGGAGCGAAAGCGCAATATGGAGCTTCCTTAAATGGAATTGGATTGGTTTATATGGACGAGGGGGATTATCAAAAAGCAATATTGAAGTTTTATGATGCTTATAAATATTGGTCAGAAGCGAATGACAAGGAAGGGATTGTAATTGCTACAGGAAATCTAGGAGAGTTATCAGTAAAGATGAATGATGATGATAAAGCGCTAAAATATTTTCTGGAATCCTCTAAAATAGCGGATGAGATTCATGCCCTATCATTTCAAAAAGGAACATTCCGTGCTTTAGCAGAAATTTATTATAGAAAAGGAAATTATAAAATAGCATACGATTATTTTGGTAAATTCTCTGATCTGAGAGATAAACTATTTAGTGATGAAAACTCTCAAAGGATGGCTCAAATGCAATCACAATACGGGAGTGAACAAAAGGAGCAACAGATAAAATTACTTACTAAAGAAAAGCAATTGCAAGATAGCGAGCTAGGCCAGAAGCGGTTTTTTTTGAATGCAACAATGATTGGCGGAGTATTGGTCTTACTATTGGCGTTTATGTTTTATAACCGTTATCGGCTAAAACAAAAAGCAAATGACAGTTTGCAAAATGCTTTTCAGGAAATTGAAGAAAAAAACGGAAAGTTAATTGAAGTCTACAATGTATTGGAACAGAACAGAGATGAAATTGTTACAAAAAATAAAGAAATTACAGATAGCATTAAATATGCAAAGCGATTACAGGAAGCTATATTACCAACGAATGATTTTATTTCTAAATTATTTCCTCAATCATTTGTTTTATATAAACCCAAAGATATAGTAAGTGGAGATTTTTATTGGTTTGAACATTGGGGAGATAAAAAACTTTTTGCTGCAGTTGATTGCACAGGACATGGAGTTCCAGGAGCATTCATGAGTATTGTAGGGTATAATCAGTTAAACCAGGCTGTAAATGAAAGTGGGTTATCAAAGCCCAATTTAATTTTAAATGCTTTAAACAAAGGAATTACAAAATCATTAAAGCAGACCTTGGAAGGGTCAACAGTAAAAGATGGAATGGATATAGCGCTTTGTGCTTTTGATGAAACGAAAAATACATTGGAATATTCCGGTGCTTATAACTCATTGTGGCTCATCCGGAAAAATAATTTAATAGAAATAAAAGCAGATAAAAAGCCTATTGGTGTATTTCTTGGTGAAGAACTGAAACCTTTTACAAATCACGAAATTCAATTGGAAAAGGGCGATACAGTTTATGTTTTCACGGATGGTTTTGCCGATCAGTTCGGAGGACCAAAAGGAAAGAAATTCAAATACAAACCTTTGCAGCAAATACTGTTGGACAACCAACATTTATCTATGCAGGATCAAAAAGAATTACTTGATTCGATTATTGAAAAATGGAAAGGAACTTTGGAGCAAGTAGACGATATATTAATTATCGGAATAAGAGTTTGAGTTTGTTAAATTAAGGTTATAACAAAGAGTTAATTTTAAAACATTTATTAATTGTTATATTTGCAGCAAATAAAATCAACCAATGAAATTCAAATATTTTATCCCTTTGTTTCTATTCGTACTAATTTTTTGCTCGTGCAATAAAGAAAAACGGCAAGCAAAAAAAGATGATGACATTATTAAAAAATATATAAGCGATAACCATTTGAATGCAACAGCTACGGGAACTGGTTTGTACTATGAAATTGATGCGCAAGGTACGGGAGTGCAACCCAACGCTTCATCGCAAGTAACTGTGGCATATAAAGGATATTTTACCGATGGAAGTGTTTTCGATCAAAGCGCTGCTACAGGAATAACGTTTAGTTTATCCGGTGTAATTCAAGGGTGGACAGAAGGAATCCCTTACTTTAAAAAGGGTGGGAAAGGGAAATTGTTAATTCCTTCTAAACTAGGTTATGGTACTGACGGAACAAGTGGTGTTCCCGGTAATAGTGTACTGATATTTGATATAACATTACTTGATGTAAAGTAAGTACTCATGCCAATGGGATCAAAATTTCCTAAATTCTTATTCTTATTATGGAAAACGAAAAAAAAGAAAAATGGTTAAATTACTTATCTGTAACAACTGTTTTGGTAGCTGTTTTTGCAACACTTTCAACATTCAAAGGTGGCGGTTATAGTACTAAATCATTATTGAGCCAATCAAACGCTTCCGACCAATGGGCTTATTATCAGTCCAAAAGCATTAAATCGTATTTGTGTGAAATGCAAAAGGAAAATCTTGAACTCCAGCTTAGCAACTCATCAAATAAAGAAAATTTAGAAGATTTAAAAAAAAGGATAGCTGCTTATGCCGAAAAAATAAAAAAGTATGAAGATGAAAAAGAACAAATAACTAAAGAAGCTAAAAGTTTTGAACTTTTGAGAGATGAATCAAAGAGCCATTCGGAAAGGTTCGGGATAGCTGTTATTTTTTTGCAGGTTTCTATTTTGCTTTCATCAATTTCCGCTCTTGCGAAGAATAAGTACATTTGGGGTATCAGTGTAATAGTAGGTGCAATCGGTATTGTTTATTTTATTAATGGTTTTGTAGTGTTTTTTTAGTTTTCAAAAATTGTGTTATATAAGGAAATAAAAAGAATATTATTCCTTATATCTGCTAACACTCCCTTTAGTGCGATGTCAGATCCGAAGGGAAAGGCAGAAATTTCCTTATAAATAAAAAAGATTTTTTTGCTTTTTAATAACAAAATGGAGGAAAAAATATAATATTTTTGAGTTTTATGTTAGAGAATCAAAAATATTAGTTCATTGGAACATCTATCACTAAAATTTCCGCATCAGATGTCACATCGATAGAAAATTTATCAGTTTCCCAGATGCCAATTGCATCCCGTTTTTGTAAACTATTTCCTTCAATTTTAGCTTCACCTTCAATCACAAAAATGTACGCACCGTTTCCTTTATGCTGAATAGAATAATCAACAGAAGAACCGGCTTTAAATTTTCCCAGAGAAAAATAAGCATCCTGGTTGATCCACATAATATCATCTGCTTTTACAGGTGCAACAATCGTTTTAAATTTACCGTTCTTATCTTCATCAGTAAAAACACGTTGGTCGTAACGGGGAGTAATGTTTTTTTCTTTCGGAAACACCCAGATCTGTAAAAGATTGATTGGTTCCGTTTTAGAATGATTGTATTCGCTATGCATTAATCCGGAGCCGGCACTCATTGCCTGTATTTCATTTGGTTTTATTACACCAATGTTGCCCATGCTGTCTTTGTGTTCTAATGTTCCACTTAATGGAATAGTAACAATTTCCATATTATCATGTGGATGCATTCCAAATCCCATACCCGGTGCTACAATATCATCATTCAATACACGTAGTAATCCGAAATGAACTTTACCTGGATCGTTATAACTTGCAAAACTGAATGAATGGTGAGCGTTTAACCAACCGTGGTCGGCATGTCCGCGCTCTGATGCTTTATGAAATATAGTTTTCATTTGTAATCCTTTCTTATATGTAGTTTATAAATGTTTTCGAATGTGAAGATCTCTTCACTGCAATCGAGATGACATCTGCATCTGTCATTTCGAGCGGAGGCGAGAAATTAATTCATTATTAATTTCGGCAATTCTGTAGAAACACTATTATGGAAAGCCAATTCAAAAATTTCCGGCTTCATAAAATGTATCAAAGGAAAAGTTGAAATAATATCCATTGCTTCGTGCTCTGTTTTAGCACCTAGTGTTACCCATAATTGAGAACGGTCAAGTGCTAAAGAGTAATGGAGTATTTTTCCTTCATCCATTAATTTGTCAACAAGTGCTCTTTGTTTTGGAATCAGAGAAATAAATTCCTGAGTCAAATCTGTTGGCAGTTGAATGCTGATCATAAAAGTGTTCATATACAAAGTTTTTAGTTCAATAAAATATGTCGCATGCTCATCGTAGCATGTTGCCAGCTCATGTGTGGAAATGATACTTTATCTTGTTCATTTTTTATTCCCATCAGATAGAGTAGTGGCAGATAATGATCATTTGTCGGGTGATTTATTCTGTAAACATCGCTTGTTTTTTCTATATTAACAAGTGTGGCTACATCATTGTTTAAAACCGCTTTTTTAATAGTTTCATCAAATTTTATTGCCCAATCAATAGGCTCCGCATCAATATTTCTGAAATCTGCATGAGAGAAATTATGCGTCATATTCCCGCTTAATAGTATAAGAATATTCTGTTCGCGTAATGGAGCTAATTTTTTTGCAAGTTCATAATGCTGCTCAAATGTTTTTGTACGATCTAAACTTAACTGAATAACGGGAATATTTCCTTTTGGAAATAAATGTCTTAACATACTCCATGCTCCATGATCAAGCCCTCGTTTTGAATCACGTTTTAAAGGTTCGCCGATCAATTTCTCAATTTCAGGAATCAAATGCAATGCACCTTTTACAGGATACTCCACATCAAACAATGCCTGAGGAAAACCACCAAAATCATGATAAGTAGATAAGTTTTCCGAATCGGTAACGTAAATGCCATTTGTTTCCCAATGTGCCGAGATAACCAAAATAGCACTTACGTTCTTTAATTCTTCTCCGATTTTATTCAAATCGTTTGTATAAGCATTTTCAGCAATAGCGTTCATGGGTGAGCCGTGACTCACAAATAAGGCTGGTGTAAGATGCTTTACGATAGTATTCATTTTATTTTTTTTTAATATATTATTTTGCTGCAATTATTTCTATTTCAGCTTCCAATTTTACTTGTTTTCCAACCATAGCTCCCCCTGCTTCTAATAAAGCATTCCAGTTTAAACCGAAATCAAAACGGTCGATTGAACTTTCTAAAGCAAATCCTGCTCTCAAATTCCCATAAGGGTCAACTATTTGTCCTCCATAATTTACTTTAAATTCTATTGGACGTGTAATATCTTTCACAGTAATATTTCCTGACAATACGTATTCCTCTTCATTTATTTTCTTCATTTCTTTTGAAACGAATTTAATTGTTGGAAATTTTTCCGCATCAAAAAAGTCCGGCGATTTTAAATGACCGTCTCTGTCAGGAGCACCGGTATTAATAGAATTGACATCAATTTCTAATTCAATCTTTGCATTTTCAAAATTCAATCCGTTTGTTTCCACGTTTACTTTGTAGCTTCCGAAATTACCTTTTGCTTTTGCAATTACCATGTGTTTCACTGAAAAGTGAACAGTTGAGTGAGCAGTATCTACTGACCATACTTTTACTTCATTTTGTGTTGTTGTTTCCATTTTTTTGTTTTTAGTTATTATTAATAGTTATTTCATTCGTAAATCTATACAATTAATGTATATACATATATTGCAGTAAAATTTTTTAACCTCTCAATTTATCTAAAAGTGAATTCAATTGTTTTGCTTCTTTTTCAGATAAATTTTTAACTTCTTTTACAAAACTACTTTCTTCTTTATCTAGTACATTTAAAAGATCTAAACCTTTTTTAGTGATAATTACGTTAACCGCTCTTCTGTCTTCCGGACAAACAGCCCGTTCAACCAATTTCTTTAATCTTAATTTTTCTACCAGACGGGAAGCATTTGAATTTTTATCCAGCATTCTTTCAATTAAGAGATTTACCGTTGCCGGTTTCGGATGTTGTCCTCTTAGTATTCTTAAAAGATTAAATTGTTGTGTAGAAATTCCGTGTGGTTTTAGGCTAGCTGAATGTTCTGCATTTAACCAACCGCTTGTAAACAAAATATTAATCAGCATTTTTTGGTGTTCGTTTTTAAATTTAGCTTGTTTTATTTCTTTACCGATTTCCATCTTGTTTTATTTGACAATACAAAGATATGTAAAATTTAAATACAAATACATTATATGTATGTACATTTATTTATAAAATTTGTTAATTTATGCTGTTTGCTACTATCCATCCACTACTCCAGGCATTCTGGAAGTTAAATCCGCCTGTTATGCCATCCACATCAATAATTTCACCGGCAAAGTATAAATTCGGAACAATTTTGCTCTGCATAGTAGCAAAATCGATCTCTTTAAGGCTGATTCCTCCGCAAGTAACAAACTCTTCCTTAAAAGTGGTTTTCCCTTTCACGCTGTACTCGTCATTAATCAAACTATGAGAAAGAAGGTTTGCGTTTTTCTTTGCTAAATCCGCCCAACGGGTTGTTTCTGTAATTCCTGCTTTTGTTACAAGGTATTCCCATAAACGTTTGGGTAGCTCAAGAGGACAATTATTAATAATTGTTTTAGAAGGATTCTCTTCCCGTTGATTATTAAATTCAATTCTTAATTTTTCTTCTGTATGTTTTGGCAGCCAACTGATCAAAGCAGTGAAATTATAATTCATTTCGCTCAGTGTTCTCGCACCCCAGGCAGACGCTTTTAAAATTGCCGGTCCGCTCATTCCCCAATGTGTAATTAATAAAGGTCCTTCTGTTTCTAGTTTTGTTCCTGCCACTCTTACTTTTGCATGAGGAACTGAAACACCCATCAATTCAGTAATTTTATTATCAGGAATGTTAAATGTAAATAGGGAAGGAACAGGTTTTACAATTGTATGCCCTAATTTTCTAAGCCACTCGTATGCTGTATCTTTTGGATTTCCACCTGTTGCAACAACTAATTTATCACAATGAAATAATCCTCCGCCAATTTCTTTTAATGTAAAGGTGTTGGTATCATTTTTTATTATTTCAATGATATCAACATTTAATTTAGCAGTCACTTTTGCTTTCTCAGCTTCCTGCATCAGACAATTGACAATCGTTTCGGAAGTATTTGATTCAGGAAACATTCTTCCATCAGCTTCTGTTTTTAGTTTCACTCCGCGTTGTTCAAACCAATTAATTGTATCAGTAGTAGAAAACCTGCTGAATGCATTTCTTAATTCTTTTTCGCCACGGGGATAATTTTTTACAAGTAAACTATTGTCGAAACAAGCATGAGTCACATTGCACCTTCCGCCACCTGAAACACGGACTTTCGAAAGTAGTTTGGAACTTTTCTCCAAAAGAGTAACGGTACAATTATTATGCATCTGAGCACAATTTATTGCTGCAAAAAAACCTGCTGCACCACCTCCTATGACAATTATATTCATTCGGTCTATTATTCCTTATATTTTTTGTAAGTATAGCTAAAATCTATATATATTTGAAATGAAAGACTTAAGAAACAGGCATTTCTCTAACAAATAATTATGAAAAAAATAATAGCAGGATCTCTTATATTAATGTTTGCCTGTAACCCTCCCAAAGCAGATGTAAATGAAATCTTAAAAACAGATAAGGCCTTTTCTGCCATGTGTATGGAGAAAGGTATGTCTGTAGCATTTATGAATTATGCTGCCGAAGATGTTGTGAAAATGCGTCCGCAGGAATATCCCATCATGAATAAAAAAGATCTTCAAAAAATGTTTGATGATCACAAAAATGATGGCGACCTGAAATTCAAATGGGAGCCAGTGAAAGGAGACATTTCCAGTTCAGGCGATCTAGGTTATACCTTTGGAAATTGGCAAATTGTGATTAAAGGTGGTCCGACATCAAAAGATACTACTGTCTATGGAAATTACATCAGCATTTGGAAAAAGGAAGCTGATGGTTCATGGAAATATGTATTGGATGGAGGTAATGTGACACCTAAACCGGAGGATGAAAAATAAAGAAAATTAATGTTAATTTTTTGCCAATCTGAAGCAATTGGTTTAAGTTTGAATAATGATTAAGTTTAACTAATAAAACAAGATACGATGGGACTATTTGATAAATTAAAAAATGAATTTGTAGATATTATCGAGTGGACAGACAGCTCGAACGATACGATGGTATGGCGTTTTCCCCGCTACCAGAACGAAATAAAAATGGGAGCAAAGCTGACTGTGCGTGAATCACAAGTAGCAGTCTTTGTGAATGAAGGTAAAATGGCGGATCTGTATCAACCGGGTATGTTTGAGTTACAAACAGAGAACATGCCGCTGATGACCACGCTACGAGGATGGAAATACGGATTTAACAGTCCGTTCAAAGCGGAAGTATATTTTGTAAATACCAAACAATTCACCAATCAAAAATGGGGGACTAAGAACCCGATCATGCTACGTGATGCTGAATTTGGTCCTATCCGGATTCGTGCATTCGGAAGTTATGCGATCCGTGTTATGGATGCAAAATTATTTCTGAAAGAAATTGCCGGAACAGACAATCAATTTACGACAGATGAAATTACTGATCAGTTGCGCAATTTGGTGATCACACGCTTTACTGATGCTATTGGAGAAAGTAAAATTCCTGTGTTGGATATGGCTTCTAATTATGATGAACTATCAAAATTTGTAGGAGAGAAGATTAATCCTGAATTCAAAGAATTAGGAATTGAAGTAACAAAATTATTGATTGAAAATATTTCATTGCCACCTGAAGTGGAAGCAGCGTTAGATAAAAGAAGCAGTATGGGAATCATCGGAAATCTTGGGGCATATTCTCAATTCCAGGCAGCAAACTCTATGGAGAAAGCAGCAGAAAATGGAAACAGTATGATGGGTGCCGGAATGGGAATGGGTATGGGTATGGGCATGGGCAACCAAATGGGAAATATGTATCAGCAAAATCAATTTAATCCAACACAAAATCAGAACCAGAATCAAAATACTCCGCCGCCTCCGCCTCCGGTGTTGCAATATTTTATTGCTGTAAATGGTGCTCAAACAGGTCCGTTTAACGAACAAGTGTTGGAGCAAATGGTGCAACAAGGTTCATTGAAAAAAGAAACAATGGTGTGGAAAAATGGAATGGCTGCCTGGGCTGCTGTAGATCAGGTTGCGGAATTAGCAAAATTATTTAATTCTGTTCCACCGCCTTTGCCTCCTCCGATGTAGTTCATTGGTTCACTTGTTTATTAGTTAATTGGTATGCTTTGTTTTTACTAAGTATACTTTTAAATTTTGAATAAGTAAACATAGAACGGGTAACGCAAACACAGTATACTAATGAACCAGTGAACAAATAAACCAATGAACTATCATGGAATTTGAAGAAAAAAAAGAAATAAGTAATAACATGCATCATCAGCATTATTAATTTATTATTATCCCGTTAAATAAAAATCGTCCTGAGAATATTCTCAGGACGATTTTTTTGTATCGGGTCATTGCGAGTTCTGCGTTGAAGCAGATCGATCCATTGTTATTAGGTAAGGAGAGTTTCAATTAGTGCGGCATTGCGAGGAACGAAGCAATCTAAACGCAATGCTTCTTGTGGAGATTGCTTCCAGTTTCTGCTACAGCGCAGAGCTCGCAATGACGCGCAACTTAAAATGTCATATAATTCACAATGATATGCAATTCAAAATATTTCATCATTCAATTTCCATTGTATCAAAAATTTAAAATGTGTGAATGATATAACTTATGTTAAAAGTTGTGTAACTCTTATTGGAACATAGATATTCATCTTTGTGGGGTAATGAAAATATATTCATTTCTAAAAAATCTACCATCATGAAAAATAAAGTTGTAGTTCCTATAATGAACAAAACAAAAAAACTTATCAAAGTTCAATTGGATTATAAAACAGTAATAACAATCTCAAGCATTGAGAAATTGAAAACGTGGATGTACAGATTTCCAGGAGCGAAAGTTATAACAGCGTAACAAAAATTAAATATGGACTCAAAGAATTCTGAAATATTCAGGGATAAGGATATTCTTGGTATGGACAAACCTACTGATCAGTTAAGGTCTGCTAAAATGAAAAACGGTACATGGTTCTTAATGATGATGTTTTTTATTCTGATTATTTGTGCAATTATGGTATATTATTTTAAATAATAATAGTATTAATAATTTAAAATAAAATTATGAAATCATTCGACATAAAAAACATTCTTGTACCTCTCGATTTTTCTGAAACATCAATGGAAGCATTGAAACATGCCGTGTTTGTGGCTAAACTGAATGGGGCCAGTATAACACTTTTAAAGGTTGTAGAGGGAATGCAGCCATTTATTATTCCTGTAGATTATCCTGTTTCATTTTCATACAATTTAACATTGCATGAAAGGACAATGGTTAAAGAATCTAAAAAACATTTTGCAAAATTAGTTGATAGCATAAAAAAGAAAGATAAAGTTTCAATCACTTCAATTACTTCAAAAGGCTGGGTGAAAGCGGAGATTGTTGAAGCGTCAAAAAGAATAAAAGCTGATATGATTATTATGGGAACGCATGGTGTAAAAGGTTTTCGGGAATTTATTATTGGTAGCAATACTTTCAGGGTGATTAATGAAACTCAATGCCCTGTTTTATCTATTCAAAAACATACCGATAAATTAGGGTTTAAAAATATACTTGTACCATTCAGAGATAAAGCACATTCAAGGGAAAAGGTTGATTATGCTATTAAAATGGCAAAGATTTATGGGGCAAGAATTCATGTGTTGGGAATAGAAACTGATAATGATGAAACCCAATTTAAAAAACTAGTAAAAGAAGCTGAGCAAATTAAAAAGATTACAGAAAAGAATGGTTTGGTTTGCACAATAGAAGTAAAAACATCGAAATATTTAGTGGAAGAAGTGCTGAAATATGCTGAGACAAAAGAGATAGATCTGATTGTTGTAATGTCTGATCTCGATAGAATGAGAATATCAGAATATTTTATGGGACCCTTTTGTCAGCAGATGGTCAATCATTCAACAATTCCGGTTTTGAGTATCCAGCCGACATTTAATCCCGACACTATCGTCCTATATGGTTATGGATGGTAATTTTTATTTCTGCAGTTTTTATGTTCCTTAGTAATGACGTAATATGTTATTATTTAATCATAATCTAATAATTTCAAATAGAAATAAAAATCATAAAAGATTTGCGTTCCAATTAAACGTGCAAATCAAAATGCCGGGTATTCCATCATTCAATCTCCATCTTATCAATCCGGTCAATATACTGAAGGAATAATTTATTATCGGCGAATTGCGTTTTCATCAAACCCATAAAGTCGTCTGAGAATTTGAGAAAGAAATTACGGACATCTTTTGTGCTCGTTGGAATAGTCTTTTCAGCATCTATTTGTTTTCCCATATCAGCGTATACGTCAGAGGCATCGCTCAGGAAAAATCTTCCAAGCAAATTTAGTGTACTATATAATGTAATGTTATCGCGAAGAGTAAGTGGTATCTTTTTCCTTTTCTTCTTTGGAAGAAGTTTGCCTTTCAGTGCTCTGTAATCTTCTAAGTGAATAAACTGACAAGTATAAAAGCGCTTAGCAAAAGTATATTCCTCCTGATAATATTCCATGAAATCAAGCCATTGAAACATGAAGGCAAATAACATCGAGTTGTGTTCATTTATAGTTATGCAAACCATTTCGTCTTTATCATCCACTTGAAGTTGACGTACTGCTAATTTTTGATCAAACACTTCTTCTAATGTCCGCAGGCCATAATCAGTGAAACCCCATGCTTGTGTAATGCGCCACAATAGGTCTGAAGCTTGGTCTTTAAGGTCATAAAAGAGGGTTTCTATTTCTGCTTCTTGATCAGAAGAGATAGGTTTCTTATCCTTTTGTGGTAAAAGAAGATGCCCCTTCATTCTGTAAAAGGGCTGAACGATAGCATGCATCATCGCAAAGGCCTCATAGTTATCAAGCGGGACATCTGCGGGAACAATGTCACCATCTGCATCTGTCATATCATAAAGCTTGTCTCTTAATCGTTGAAATCCATTTAAAAATTCTCCGGGAAGCAGGGCGGTTGCTTTTGTATCTTCCCCTTTCATCATTTCTTCCGTCATTGAAAGACATAATAAAGCAAGAGGATGTATTTCATCGGCGGCAAGTGTAAAAAAAGCGAGAGGGGTTTCTGTTCCGGTGATATTGGTCATAAATTATTTCTGAATGATTATTTTTTTTATTGCGGCACCTTTTTCGGTTTGCAATGATATAAAATAAATTCCATTTGGTTCAGAACTTAAATCAATTTGCATAGTTGATGATGTGCTCATTTGTTCATTGGTTAAATGATAAACACATTCACTTAAAACATTCAATACTTTCAATTCTTTTATTTCCGGATTCTGAAGTTCATTCATCTTCAAATTAAAAACTCCGTTAGTGGGGTTGGGGTATATTGTGAAATTTGTTTCTGGGTTGTTTTCGGTTATACCAGTAGCAAGGCAATACCTAAATAATGTTCCATAGCCATACGTCCCAGCATCATTAGTCATTCCATAGAGGCAGCTTCCGACAAAAATGAGAGAGCCAAAAGGAGAACCCCCGTTTGTACCTGCATTATCGAAATCATACAAGTCGGCAAATAATCCTGTTCCATCGTGCATTATTTTAAATATGGTTCCGCCACCAATTGCCCCATTAACACTTGTCATTCCATAGAGGTAGGTTCCATCAGAAACAAGATCGCCATGAGGAGTAGCTCCGTTTGGAATAGGATCAAAATCGAGCAGGTTGTAATAGCCCGTTCCATCAGTTTTTATTTTAAAGATGTTTCCATTGCTGTAAATGCCGCCAGCACTCGTCATTCCATAGAGATAAGTTCCATCAGAAATAAGAGAGCCATAAGGTTCTGATCCATTTACTCCATTAAAATTCATCAGATTAGTATAGGCTGTTCCATCAGTCTTTATTTTAAAGATAGCCCCCGCAGATGTAATTGTGTCAGCAGTACTCGTCATTCCATAGAGATAAGTTCCATCAGAAATAAGAGAGCCAAAAGCACCTCCTCCGTTTACACTATTAAAATTCATCAGATTTACGAAGCCCGTTCCATCTGTTTTTATTTTAAAAATAGTTCCCACACTATCTATTCCACCACCCCCTGCTGTCATTCCATAGAGATAAGTTCCATCAGTAATAAGAGAGCCATAAGGCATAATTCCGTGAGCGTGTGAGAAATCGTACAATTTGAAATATCCGGTTCCATCAGTTTTAATTTTAAAAATGGTTCCACAACCATACGGACAATTTCCAGTACCACCAAAACTCGTCATCCCATAAAGAAATGTTCCATCAGAAATAAGAGAACCATTTGGATTTGATCCGTTTGTACCATTAAAATTTAATAGATCAGTATATCCGGTTCCGTCCGGTTTTATCTTAAAAACGGTTCCGCAACTACCACCAACACAACCGCCTGTTCCTGCACTTGTGCCACCACTAAAGGTCATTCCATAGAGATAGGTTCCATCAGAAATAAGGGAACCATTAGGATTTGATCCATTTACAGAGTTATTAAAATCTAGAAGTTTGGTGTATTGTGCCTTTGTAGTAAAGCCCAATGTAATGATTAACAATGCTGAAATAAGTAATTTTATTTTCATGTCTTTTGCTTTAATGCAAATCCTTTTATTGTTATATTATATGTTGGCAAAATATTTCCTTTAATTGGAGGGTTTTCTTGTATTAACATAGAATCAATAAGGGATTTAGTTGCTAAATCGAATTCATCATCTGAGGCTTCAACTTTCAATTCTTTTTTTAATTCTTCTTTATTGTACCTAATCAGATTGCCTTCTGTTTTCTTCGCTTCAAGGTATAAAATATGAAGAATATCGTTTTCTAAACTTTTCATGACTTTGTATTCATAACAAATATAATGATTATTAATGTTTTTACTCTGATATCAGATGAAAAGGATGCACAGCAAACAATCTTTGCCACACAACGAACAACCTTAGCCACACAACGAACAACCTTAGCCACACAACGAACAACCTTAGCCACACAGCGAACAATCTTAGCCACACGGCAAACAATCTTAGCCACACTATTTAGCAGGGTGAAGACGAAGAGAAAACAAATGAAGAGAAGGAAGAAATAGTTTGCCAGTATGCAGACAAAAACTGGAAGAAGGAGTTTTATCCTTTAAATAATGAGAACTTTATAAGACAGCAGGTTAATTGTCTTCGTACAATCCAAGCTTGTTTTTGAGTGATGTAATTTCATTTTGCATTAACTCTGCTCTTTCTAAAAGATGAGTAATTGCTTCTATGCCTTCTATATTAATATCCATTTCGTAATGCATCCGTAAAAAGCTTTCAAGTTTTCGCAATTGACCGGAATCGATATAAGATGTTTCTTTTACTACAATTACTTCTATTAATCCAAACTCCTGCAAGGAACTAATAAATGAAATCTCAATCTGATGATTGATGCAAAATTCATTTGCCGGTATTAAATTTTCCATTTCCATCGCTTATTAAGATTTAGAGATTTCGGTAAATAGCTCTTTTTGTTTTTCTGTTAAATTGGTTGGAATCTTAATGGAGTAGGTAATGAATAAGTCTCCGAATTGCCCATCCTGTTTATATATTGGGAACCCTTTTCCTTTTAATTTTACTTTAGTTCCTTGTTGTGTTTCCGGGCTTATTTTTAATTTTACTTTGCCGTCAAGCGTATCAACTGTTATTTCTCCTCCTAACACAGCAGTATATAAATCTAAATCGACCGTTGAGTATAAATTATTTCCTTCCCGTTTGAAATTGGAATTGGTGGTAATGGAAAATGCAATGTATAAATCACCGTTTGGTCCGCCATTTACTCCCGGACCACCGTGACCTGCAATTTTAATGGTTTGTCCGTTTTCAATTCCTGCCGGGATCGTTATCCTGATATTTTTTCCGTTTACGGCTAATGTTTGTTGATGTGTTTTAGCGGCATCAGTTAAATTGAGATGTAATTCGGCATTAAAATCCTGTCCTCTGAATTTTGCTTGCTGACTTCTTGAGCGTCCACCACCGCCAAACATAGAACTGAAGAACTCGGAAAAGTCTTCTTCCTGTCCTTCCTGATAATTTCTACCGGCGTAATTTCCTGACTGACTTTGAGATTGTTGAGCTTTTTCATATTCTTCACCGTGCTTCCAATCTTTTCCGTACTTATCATATTTCTTACGATTTTCCGGATCACTCAATACTTCATTCGCCTCATTTATTTGCTGAAACTGTTTGTTTGCTTCTTTATTATTCGGATTCAGATCGGGATGATGTTTCCTTGCTAACTTTCTATAGGCTTTTTTAATATCCTCTTGGGAAGCATTTTTATCAAGCCCTAATGTTTTATAATAATCAATAAACTCCATAGAAATAATTTTGACTAATTTATGAATTTATGGTTAAAGAAAGAATGACATTTGTCATAAAGTTATTTTCGGAATTGCAATTTTATTCAGGACGTCATTTCTTTGAAATTTTTCACGACCGAAGCAACCTCTTTTCAAACTAAACAATGTCAACAAATCGCCTTACCTTAAATAATCATTGGATATCTCAATTGTTGAGTATCCCTGAAAAAGGTATGGGCTACCATTTAGTAAAAGTATTTTTGAAAAATGGTAAAGTGCTGCCAAAACATAAAGTGTTGAATTCTTCTATTTTAATTCTTGAACCTAACGAGAATATTGCAATAGAAGATATTGAAAATATTCAGCCGGAAAAGTAGGATTTACTCCCCGTTACTAAACCCACAGAATACACTCTTAATTCCTTAATTGACAGAATTTATTAATTAAAAATACTCCTCATCTATTTTATAATTGGAAATTACAATTACAGGTACATCATTTACTTTGTAAGTGTAATAATAAACTTTATCTTTTGTAAACGTAGATACTTCAGTTTTATATTTTTTACTTTGAATGACTGCTGTCTTGTTTAACACGGAAGACATTTGATTGAATATCTCACCAAAGTTTTTAGTGTAGTCATGTTTATTGCCTTTCTGAAAGGTAATTTCAGTTATGTTTTTTGCACCATTAATTTGAGATAATACATCAATTTCGGCATTCCCCAATTCACGTTCCTTTTCATTGCAATAAAAGGTGGAGCCTTCCATCAATTTGTTCGTTTCTTTTTTAGTTGCTCCTTCAACAACATAAAATTTCTTTTTAGTCATGTCGTCAGTAAAAGCTTGTCTTTCAAAAGAGATACAACTTTTAATAAAAGTGAAAGGGATTGTTTGTGCAAATGACCGGTTCACTATCAAAAGAGAAATAAGTGCGAAAAAAAGAGTTTTAGTTTTCATATATACTATGTTTGTTATTTATTTTTTTTGCTTATTTTTTATTTGTCTACTGTCAATTGTCTACTTCCTACTTTTTGAATTTACTTCACTAATTTACTAAAAAATATTGCAATTCAAATTATAAAGATTTACCAAAAATACGTATTGCGTCATGTAGTTTGAAAACAATTAGTCTTCCTTCTTTTATAGCATTTACAATAACATCATAACTTGTATCATCAAAAGGAGGATTGTGAACCACTTCAATAGAGTTTAAAAAGAATTTTTCTTGATTGATGGGGTTTTGGGCATCTTTCTCCTCATAAATTAGTTTGTACTCTTCATAGAGACTTTGTGCTGCTTTTAATTCCATATTGTTCTAAGGTAAAGATTTTTTGACTTGGTAATGATGAAAAGGTCAAAAGAATAACACCTGTTGAGCTTCAAAAATTTGTTATCTTTATGATGATAAATTTAAAACTATATAAATGAAAAAAAAATTACTCCTTTTAGTATCATGTTCACTCTTGTTTTCTTCACATTTTGTACAGGCGCAAATAATTAATCCCGGATTTGAAACATGGTCTGCAGATGCGCTTGTTCCAACGGCAATGGATCCGAATACAGGAAATGGATCAACCGGTTGGTGGGATTTTAATCTATACAATTATTCTACTTTAGGAAGCAGTCCGATATCAGTTAAACGCGTTACTGATACTGTCCATTCGGGAACATATGCTGTCCGTATCGAATCACAAGTGTATACGCCGACTTCCTGGGGTATTTATAATTCGTATGGTATTCCTTTTATTGGGCATGCCTATAATGATACATTGGGGATCTTGTTTAACGGAAATGTGAATGTTATCACTCCTTCGTATAAACCGGGTATTCCTTGCAACATAAAATTAACACAATACAAATTCTGGTATCAGTATAAACCGAATGGAAATGATACGGCAGAGTGTCGTGTTGCTTTGCTTAGCAGTGGGACGCTTGTTGCAGGAGGAGTTTTTAAAACGAATGTACCAACGGGGGTAGCGGGTTGGCAGCAAGCAACAATTAATTTTACTTATATCAGTCCATCTACTCCCGATACCTTGTATGTATTATATAGTGCTGCTTCATTGGATATGAGTCCAAAAGCACACAGTGTGTTATGGGTCGATGATGTTACTGTTACATTCCCAACAGGTGTGGAACAAATAGTGGGTGAAGAAAATGCTATTGAAATTTTCCCGAATCCTTCAAATGGAAATTTTGCTGTGTCGCATACCACTAATGGTAAGAAACCACAGACTGTTGAAATATATGATGTAGTAGGGGAGTTGGTCTATTCAGAGACGAATGTAAATAAAACCACTTTTAATATTGATATTTCGAAATCTCCAAAGGGGATTTATTTTGTGAAATTTAACGATGGTGAAAAAGTAACAACTGAAAAAATAGTTGTTCAATAAGTTTAGATTGTAGATTATTTATTTTAAAAAAGGCCCGGAATTAAGTTCCTGGCCTTTTTTTGCTAGGAAGCATTTATTTCTTCATTAAACGTTTCAAATGTTTGTCGATATAATTCTCATTAGTTATAAGCGCTCTTTGAATACGTTTGGCATAGTGTATAGAATCTAAAATCTCTTTTTGTTTTTCATCTACCAAGTGCTTCTGATGTTCCACTTCTCTTTTTTGATTATCAACAAATCGTTTTAGTTTCCTTTGTCGGAGAAATGCAAACACAGCACCAATAGAAATGAATGCAACAAAAAGGATAATAGCATACAGGTATTTCTTTTTATTCTCTTCCTGTTTAATTAAAAGAGATTTCGACTGCAGTTCAGTTTCTTTTATTTTTTTATCAAGATCTTGTTTGGTGAGTTTGCTATTCTGTGTTTCAATTTCAAAACTTTTAGATAGCAGATCGGATTTGTTCTTTTCAATTTCAGATGATTTGAAGGCCAAGTCACTTTTGTTTTTTGCAATTTCCAACAATTTTAAATTTCTATCCAATTCAACTTTGTTCACGTTTTCCTCTTCCTTGATTTGTTTAAGCAGGAACTCGGATGCCTTCCCCAGAACATTGGCAAAGTCTTCATCCCATTTCAGAGTTTGAGATACAGGATCATAAAATAATTTATTGGAAGGAAATCCCGAATTTAAGTTTTCCATTCTTTGATCAAGCAATCCGGGTAATTGGAAATTAACAAATATTAATTCTCCTTTTTTCTTTTCTTCAGGAACACCTCTCAGGTCCAATAGCACTTTTTTTCTGATCTTATTTACATTATTATCAGAAATATTTAATTCATATAACAGGTCAAACTTCAAAACAGCTATATAATTTCCACTTGAATCGGTTGGTATAACTCCCATAACAATTCCATCCTGATTCAGTAAGAGTAACTGATAGTTGTTGTAAAAATCATTTTTATTTTCTGACACCACTTTGCCCTTAATAATGCATAAAGATTTGTCCTTGAGGTAATAACTTTTGTTTTCTTTCGAATTATCCAACGAAGGAATGGCTTCCAGATTGGCTTCAGTGATACATTCAGGATTGTAAAGTTTTGGAGAAGAACCAGGTTTATGAAAAATGCTTAAATGAATACTATCATTTAGTTTAACCCCCCATTTGGTAAAGTCGATCTCAAATACACTTCCTGCAATTTCAATAAGTGGTATTTTTCCGTTGATTTCAATTTGTATAATGCTATATCCAATGCCATCTGCAGAAAATGGGTTTGAAAGGATGAGATTACGGCCGTAGTTTTTACCATCCAATTTGATCGCTCCAATTTGAGAAAAGGAAATAGAGGCGAGGAAAACAAACAGAAGTAATAAAAGATTTTTTAATCGAAACATATTTTGGAGATATTGGCTAAAGTAAAAATAGGAAAATAATTTCCAAATCATTTTTTTATCAACCGCTTCAACTGCTTCTCAATATAATTTTCAGTAGGCAAAAGCGAACGTTGAATTCTTCTTGCGTATGTGATACTGTCGATGATCTCTTTTTGTTTTTCCTCTACCAGAACCTTTTGTTCTTCAACGGCTTTCTTTTGTTCTTCAACAATGCTCTTCTGTTGTTGTATAACATCTTTTTGTCTCCGGGTTATTCTCAATGATCTGAATATGAATCCTGCAAAAAATAAAACAAGAAGCAAAAAACAAGAGACAAGTAGCAAGACAATATGCTGCTTCCGGCTTTTTTCATCGGCAAGTGCTTGTTGATTTTCTAATTCCTTTTTATGCTCTGCTGATGCTACCGCCTCTTTCTTTTCAAAATCAAAGGTCATTTGATTTTGAATTGTTTTTTTGCGGGTTTCTTCATTGTCCAAACTGTCGCTATAAAGAGTACACAGTTTATGATTTTCGTAAGCCCCCTTAAAGTCTCCTTTTGCACTATCCATTACTGTCAGAAGATTGTAAGCGTTTCTCAGGTATGGTTTAGCCCCGATTTCCTTCGATAATTCTTTTGCCTTTGTGAGATATTTCTCGGCTTCAGGGTAGTTCTTTTTTTTAGTTAAAATATTTCCAATATTAAGATAACAAACGTCAATTCCTGCTTTGCCTCCGATTGCTTCTTTTATTTTTAAAGCAATCAATAGATCTTTTAATGCCTGATCTAATTTACTGGCACGTATGGCAGAATTTTGTTCTGTAGTAGATTGTTTGGAGTAAATATTCGCAATAGTTACGTATGAATCAGCAATACCTGATTTGTAACCGATGTCCTCCCTTAGTTTCAAACTGGCAAAATAATTCTTTAATGCTTCAGCATCATTGCCAAGAGCAGCATAATTCATTCCTATATTGTTATAAGCATCAGCCTCCCCAAGTTTGTTGCCAAGTGCTTCCATCATTTTCAGGCAAGTAGAGTCATTCTTTAAAGCTTCGGAATAATTATTTTGCGAATAATAAACAGTTCCGATATTTCCATAAGTAGCAGCAATGCCTTTTTTGCTGCCCAACGGGTTATTAGATGTCAGCATTTTTTCTTTTATTCTTAAAGAAGCAAAATAGTTTTTTAATGCTTCGGGATAATTACCTTGATTGCCATAAATATTGCCGATGCTGTTATATGCATCTGCCAGACCTTTTTTGTTGTCTATTGATTCATTTATTTTAGAGGAAGAGATGTAGTTTTTTAAGGCTTCTGTAAAATTACCTTTATCTTCAGCAAAATAACCAAGATATAAATAAGTAGTGGCAAGCCCTTTTTTATATTCCAGCTTTTGGGATAATTTTAATGCCTGGTTTAAATAATCCTGAGCCTTTGTATCATCTGAAAATTCAAAGTTTAAAAAGAGGGTGTTACATGTGTTTACTTTGGTGGTGTCTTCTTTTGCTGATTTGAGAATATTAAGAAGAGAATCAGTTTTACTTTGCTGCCCATAAGTAAATACCTGAAAAAAGAAAAACAGAACAACAAAATATAATTGCTTCATTTGTTTGAATATGACCAAATATAAATCATTTTTTCATCAATCGTTTTAAATGTTTCTCATTATAATTTTCATTGGTAATAGTACCCTTTTAATGCGTTTGGCATAATGTATTGAACCGGGCATTTTTTTACTTTTTTGCTATCAAAAAAATTTTAATTGATAATCTTAAGTTCAATTAGCAAATTTTATTTATTTTGCGTATTATAGCTTCAAATATAAAGGACATGAAAAAAGTATTTTCTGAATTGAACAAAACATATATAGCATTAATTGCAATTTGTTTTTTAAGCTACCAACAAACTTTTGCGCGGGCAGGTGGTGGTGGTGGTCACAGCAGTGGTGGTCATAGTAGTGGCGGCGGATTTTCGGGGGGAGGACATTTCGGCGGTGGTGGATTTATTGGTGGCGGATCAAGTCCGATCATCATTATCCTTATTGTAATAGGGATCATTGTTTATTTTTATTTAAAAAACAAAACGAATTTATTTAACGATGGAAATGACGATTCCGCAGGGGATTCCAATGGTTCCGGTCAATCCTTACCGGAAGGTTTGGATAGCGAAAAGATTCAAACTGCATTTTTAAGTATTCAGGAAGCATGGCAAAATAAGGATTTAAAAAAAGTCCGTAAATGGATCTCTGACGGGGTATATCAGCGTTTCAATGCGCAGTTTGCCATGATGAACAAATTAGGTCAGGTAAATAAACTTTCTTCAATACGGATCAATAGCATTCATCTTTCCAAAGCAGATGTCGACGGAAATTACCAAACGGCTGATGTATCTATCAGTTTTACTATGGATGATGAGTTTATCAGCGATAAATATCACTCTTTCAATCAGAAATTCAGAGGTGATAGTGCTAAGGAATATTGGACATTCATTAAACGGCAAGATGCTCAAACAGATAAAAATTTGTATGATAACAATAATTGTCCTAACTGCGGTGCGCCTTTCGATATCAATATGGGTGAGATAAGCAGATGTGGCGGATGCGGAACACTTACGAATAACGCATCATACGATTGGGTGCTCAGTGAGATCACTCAGGAAGATGATTACAGTGGAGGAAATAATTTTTCAAGAAGATACGAGTTGCAAGAGCTTACTAAGAATGATTCCTTGTTTTCAGTGCAGCGAATAGAAGATGTAGCTTCCAATATTTTTATGCAGGTAATGGAAGTGATGTCCGGTGAGTCAGATAAGATACTTACCCGGTTCTCTGATGAAGAAACGACAAGTAGCATTTTAAAAAATAAAAAAGAAGCAGGTGATTTTGTGTTCGACCGTTTATATCTTAATAATGTTGATCTGGTTGATTTTAATGCAACAGGCGAACGATTAAATTTAAATTTCTCTTTAAATGCAACCTATCAGCGTGTTCAGGCGGGGCAAAAACTTACATTAATTGATTCCGAAATGATCACAGAAAGTTATAGAATGGTTTTATCTAAAAACATAAAAGCATTGCAAACTGCCGAAAAGGAAACTGTTTTTAGTTACGAATGTGCAAAATGCGGTGCGCCTTATTCCGACACGACCAATGATGTTTGCCAATACTGCAGCGCACCTCTTATTGATTTTAACCGGAATTGGGTACTTACGTATTTTAATAAGATTAACTAAATTAAAAAATTGTAATTAAGATTTAGTTCCGGTAAATGTTTAATGATCGATTAATAAAGATCAAAAAACTGTGTTTTTTAATACTGCAGTTTCACCAACCTGTGCAAGTACAGAAGAAGGACCTGTATTCCTGACAGTTATTTAAGGATGATTTAGTTTCTTTAATTCTCAACCCCTCAGAATAGCAATATGCTGAGGGATTTTTTGTTGTCAGATTATAATGTTCTATAGATAATTTGTATGAGTCTATTGGTTGATCTAAATTATCAATCGACTCATACAAAATGTCTATCGTTTGATACCAATTATAGATTCTCAAACAACAATTATCCACCATCACAGTAGCTAAGATGTTATTACACAACACATTTATTCTAAAACGGCGCCGCAGATTCGTTTAAGAAATTTCAGGATATAATACCTGAACTAAAATCTCCTTTGATGATTTATGATTATTATGACTTATATTTGAGAAAGATAATATGTAACAGGAGTTGCATAAAGCCAACAATTGTGTGTATGGATTATGTAATTTTATCAGATATATAAGTAAGGCGTAATGCAAAAAAAATGCAATAACTTTGACTAGCTATTTCTTTCAGACAATTTTTGTATCGGTTGGCAATTAACAAAAAAAATAAAAAAACAAAACATCATGAAAACAAAACTACTTTTCACAATCGCACTCGCCTTTATTGGCTTGAGTATAAATGCACAAACTGCCTACATAACAAATAATTTTAGTACTGCTAATACGGTATCTGTTATTAATCTTGCCACCAATACCGTTACGACTACCATTTCAGTTGGTACTTCTCCTTTTGGTGTATCTGTAAGCCCCGATGGAAGCAAGGTATATATTGCGAATGCAGGCACTAATTCAGTAAGCATAATAAACACTGCCACTAATTCGGTTACAGGTGCAGTTGCAGTTGGCACTTATCCGGAGGGTATATGTGTAAGTCATGATGGAAGCAAGGTATATGTTGCGAATACAAATTCCAGTACGGTAAGCGTAATAAACACCGTCACCAATTCCGTTTCGGCTACAATTCCAGTTGGCGGAGCTCCTATACCTATAGCTGTAACCCCCGATGGAAGCAAGGTATATGTCGGGAATTCGGGTGGTACGGTAAGCGTAATAAATACTGCCACCAATACTGTTTCGACTACCGTTTCAATTACTGGTGGCGGTTCTTGTAACGGTGTCGCTGTAAGCCCAGATGGAAGCACGGTATACGCGACGAATAACGGTAGTACAGTAAGCGTAATATCCACCGCTACCAATACTGTTTCGGCTGCCATTACAGTGGGTAACCGGCCTAATGGTATTGTTGTAACCCCCGATGGAAGTAAGGTATATGTTGCGAATAGAAATTCTAATACAGTAAGCGTAATATTCACCGCCACAAATGCCGTTGGGACTAACATTCCAGTTGGCGCTTCTCCTACAGGCATATCTATAACCCCCGATGGAAGCAGGGTATATGTTGCGAATCAAAATGATAATACAGTAAGCGTAATAAATACTGCCACCAATACTGTTGTTTTCTCTCCAATTACAGTGGGTACTTCTCCTTTTGCATTGGGAAACTTTATTTCCACTTATCCAACCACCTCCTCCGGCATCAATGAAAGTGTGAATGATGAATTAAGAATAACTGTTGCTCCCAATCCCTTTTCTTCCTCGACAACTTTTCAGACAGACAAATATTTCAAAGACGCAACCTTAACAGTTTACAATTCTTTCGGGCAGGAAGTAAAACAAATAAAAAATATTTCCGGACAGACCATTACTTTCTTCCGCGACAATCTTCCAAGCGAACTATATTTCATTCGCTTGACAGAGGATAGCAAAGTTATTGCGGTAAAAAAAATATTAATCACGGACTGATATGACCGTGTAAGTCAACTGTACTGTGGAAAAAATCGGGTTTAATAAATGCATGCACGGTGATTAATTGAAGCTTTATATTTCAATCAAACTTTTGTGCTGGCAAACAGTTTTGTAATCCGAATTCCTGCAGTTCTTAAACCCGCAAATTGATAACATAAATACCTATATCTTCACCAATCTCGAACTCCATTTCTTTCCATTGGAAGAAGTCAGATTGATAATATAAATACCTTGTTGTAATGTATTACAAGGTATTTCAACCAAAGATGGATTTTGTCCGTCGTACTTTTTAGAATAAACCAATTGTCCTAAAGCGGAATACACATCAATTTTTAAATCAGAAATTTTTTCTCCTGATAAATCAATGAATGCATTTTCAGTTCCAACAGGATTAGGATACAATTTTGCATGAAGCACATTACTTTCTGCAACATCATTTACTCCTAATGTTCCAACTCCTTTTAAAATAATTGCAGTAGTTGATAAAGAAGGAATTGTAATGGTTAACGAATTACTTGCAACTGAAGCGGTTCCTGCCGATAAAGCATTTACGGCATTGGAAACGAATGTCTCTGTTGCCGGCAATGCTTTTAATTGTTTTGTTGTGTATGTTCCATTAGGAACAGTGAAATTACTAATGTTTACTGTAACTGTTTTTGATGATGACAATGATCTGTTCACTAAAATAACGGTCATAGAATCATTCGTTGCATTTACAGAAGAATATCCTGAAACATCCAATTCATCTGAAGAAACGGAAGCTACACGTGTTGTTTTTCCATAATGACTAAACAAGTGAAGTGATTCCCACATGCCGGGATACCAATACCAGGGCGAGAAAAATTCCACCCCATTATCAGCGAATGTCCCTAGCACCGCACCATAACTTACAGAAGTTACATTGGCATTGCTATTTGTAAAACCGTATTCAGAAACACTGCATGTTACTCCGTGTCCTGCTCCCATGTAATGATTCAGCCATCTGTTACAACGTTCAAAAATAAATTCCTGAGTAATTGAAGGGTCCCAGGCACCTGGTCCACTTGTTTTCACACCATTCGCACCGGGGTAACTATAAGTTGTATCAAAATAGATCCGGTGTAGTTGAACAATATCTGCATCGCTCGATTCATTCGGGTAGCTGTGAATATCAATTACGTCAAGTAATCTTATTCCGCTTGCAGCTTCTTCTTCTGAGATGCGTTTAATAAAAAATTCCAGCCAGGTGTATTGTAATCCGTCTGCCCCGGTAATTTTTGCATTGTTCCATGAATACCATTGCCACTCGGATGCAGGAACAGGTCCTGTTAATTTAATGTTCGGAAATTTAGCACGAGCTTTTTTTGCTACAGCGAAATACAATTGCATAAATGCTTCCGCAGTAGGTTCTGTCGGCATTACATCATCATGGGTGCTGTTCCAGATATCAGGTTCATTGTCCATGCTCCAGTATTTTATTACGTTGGAGTTATAACCCAGACCACCTGTTCCGAACCAATGATCCAAAATTCCTACTGTTGAATCCGGAGTGCAAGGTTGTAAATAAAGATTTGTATTTCCGTTTACCAATGCATTCGGTCCGCCAGCTCCATTAACAGTACCGCCACCTGCAAGGTTTTGCAATACCCCACTCCAATAAGCAGAACTGTTGTATGCCCAGTCATCAAAATTATTTGTCGTGTTTGCCGCAGCTGTTCCGATCAGCTGTAAACCCCATTCTCCTTGCACTCCGGGCAGACTGTCTTGTAATTTTCTGGCAGCATAATCCCAGTCACTTGCGTAGATATTGTTGTACCAATCAGGGTGACAAGTTATTTTTTTTCTCCAATTGTATTTGCTGTCATTGTTCCCGCCATTCTCACGTGTGAATCTCAATCCTGCCTCACGCATTAATTTCCATTGTGCAGAAGTTAAAGGAGAACCGGCGTCATCAGAAAGATTATTGTTTTTTCCGAAGATATATGGAGAGATCGTTTTTCTGCCCGATAAAGCATTTACACTCACTGTTACAGTTTGTGCAATACTTATTTGCAAAGCAAATGCAGATGCAAAAAGTAAAAAGTAGTTTTTTTTCATTTTCTTTTGTGTTGAACAATAAAATAAAAATGGAGAGGCTGCAGTGTTTACTTAGCTAAGATAAACTTTTTTGCATAAGGAACAAAATTTCTATTTTACCACAATTAATGATTAATTTTAAATTCAAATAAAACAGGCAATGAAAAAATACGCAATAGCTATTCATGGTGGAGCAGGAACAATCCTTCAATCTACAATGTCAGCAGAAAAGGAAGCAGCTTATAAAAAAGCGTTGGAAGAAGCAATTGTTTCAGGTGAAAATATTTTAAAAGCGGGGGGCAGTTCCTTAGATGCTGTTGAATCTGCAATCAGAAGTTTGGAAGATTGTCCGCTTTTTAATGCCGGTAAAGGTGCTGTATTTACAAATGAAGGAAAAAATGAAATGGATGCTTCTGTCATGGAAGGCAAAACATTAATGGCAGGAGCAGTTACAGGTGTTAAAAACATTAAGAATCCTATTTCATTAGCGAAGGCTGTGATGCAGCAATCGGAGCATGTTTTTTTATCAGGAGAAGGAGCAATGGAGTTTGCAAAAAAAGTAAATGCAAAATTCGAACCGGACGACTATTTTTTTGTGCAGCAACGTTACGACCAATTATTACAAGCTAAAGAAACAGATACCATTGTGTTGGATCATACCAACGAAAAAAAGTTCGGAACAGTAGGTTGTGTTGCATTAGATGTTGAGGGGAATTTAGCAGCGGGGACTTCAACGGGGGGCATGACAAATAAAAAATACGGCAGAGTAGGGGATAGTCCGATGATCGGTGCCGGTACGTATGCTAATAATAATACCTGTGCAATTTCCTGTACAGGTCATGGTGAATTTTTTATCCGCTCTGTTGTAGCGTATGATATTTCTTGTTTGATGGAATATAAAGGATTGTCCTTAAAAGAAGCTTGTGATATTGTTGTCATGAAAAAGCTTGTGAAGATTGGTGGTGAAGGAGGATTAATAGCCTTAGATTCTAATGGAAATATAGAGTTGCCATTTAATTCAGATGGGATGTATCGCGCGAGAAAAAAACAAGATGAAGAGTTATTTATCGGGATCTATAAATAGTAGGTTTTAATTATTTCATCATCTTCCACTTTTGAATCTACATCCTTTCAGGAACTTCAATGCCCAACAAACCCATAGCAGATTTAATGGCAACGCCAACTGTTTTGGATAAATGCAAACGGAAAAATATCAGGTCTTTTTGTTCTTCTTTTAAGATAGGAGTATCGTGATAATACTGACTGAATTCTTTTGCGAGATCATATACGTAGTTTGCGATTAATGCCGGGCTATATTCATTAGCCGCTTGATTTAATACAGTATTGAAATTGTATAGCTTGATAATTAATTCCTTTTCTTTTGGGAGCAAAGTAATGTTATGAGTGAATACTTCTAAGGCATTAAAATCCCAACCTTCTTTCGCTTTTCTTAATAATGCCTGTATCCGCACATAATTAAATTGAATGAAAGGAGCAGTGTTGCCATTAAAATCAATCGATTCAGCAGGATTGAAAAGCATTTTCTTTTTAGGATCTACTTTCAACATAAAGTATTTTAAGGCACCTAGTCCGATGGATTGGAATAAATGACCGGCTTCTTCTGCGGTCAATCCTTCTACTTTCCCTAATTCTTTTGTGGTTGTAGCAGCAGTATCGATCATTACTTTCATGAGATCATCAGCATCCACAACAGTCCCTTCCCGCGATTTCATTTTACCTTCCGGAAGTTCAACCATCCCGTAAGAAAGATGGTACAAGCCATCTGCCCATGCAAAGCCCAGTTTTTTTAAGATAAGAAATAAAACACGGAAATGATAATCCTGCTCGTTACCAACAGTGTAGATCATCTTTTCAAATTTTACTTCCTGATGACGAAGTAAGGCGGTTCCTAAATCTTGAGTCATGTAAACAGAAGTTCCATCCGAACGCAACAATGTTTTTTCATCCAGGCCATCTGCTGTCAGGTCAATGTATATGGATTTATCATCACGTGTTTTTAAAACACCTTTTGCTAATCCTGTATCAATGATTTCTTTTCCTAAAAGATAAGTATTGCTTTCGTAATAGGTACTGTCGAAATCGACTCCCAACATTTTGTATGATTCTGCAAATCCTTTGTACACCCAGCCATTCATCATAGCCCATAGGTCACGGACTTCTTTGTCATTTGCTTCCCACTTCAATAACATCTGCTGTGCTTCCAGCATCAATGGTGCTTTTGCCTTCGCTTCTTCTTCACTTTTTCCTTCCGACTTCAAACTTTCGACTTCCGACTTGTATCTTTTATCAAATTCCACATAGTATTTCCCAACCAAATGATCGCCTTTCATTCCGGATGATTCAGGTGTTTCTCCGTCACCAAATTTTTTCCAGGCGATCATACTTTTGCAAATATGTATTCCGCGGTCGTTCACCACACTGGTTTTAACAACCTTATTCCCGGCAGCGCTTAAAATTTTAGCAACAGAATAGCCCAAAAGAATATTACGGATATGTCCCAGATGTAAAGGTTTATTGGTATTCGGAGAAGCATATTCCACCATTACTGTTGGAGCATTTGCAGGTAAAACAGAATTGATAAACGGATTACCCTGCCTGTCCGGCAGGCAGGCGTTAATGGATTTAAAATAGGTTATCCAAAAAGCATCACCAATCACAATGTTTAAAAATCCTTTTACAACATTAAAATCAACTACTTCAGGAATAGTTGTTTTTAAATAATTACCTATTTCAGTTGCTGTTTCTTCAGGTTTCTTTTTGGAGATCTTAAGGAAATTAAAAACAACAAGTGTCAAATCCCCAACAAAGTCAGGGTTTGTTTTTTCAAAAACCACTTTATCAGCCGCATGCCCATAAAGCGATTGCAATGCTTCAATGGTTTTGTCAGAAAGTTTTTGTTCGATATTCATATAATAGTTGTTAGTCTTTAGTTATTAGTAGTTAGACTAGTCTTGGTAAAAATAATAAAACTTAAGGTGCACACATCATAAAAAAAGTGTAGCCAAAAACTACACTTTAATTTTGTTGTCTAATGACTTTAGACTAAAGACTAGTGACTAATAGGTCAATTGTGAAACCACCTTTTGTAAGATCTCAAAGGTGTTTTCCGCCATTAAGTTTTCTTTATCAAGTGTAGGGTTTACTTCACAGATCTCGAAGCAGCACACTTTCTCATTTTGTATCAACCGTACACATAAACTGCCTGCTTCTTTCTCAGTTATTCCATTACGGACAGGTGTTCCTGTTCCTTTAGATATAGAGGAATCCATACTATCCACATCAAATGAAACATAAATATGAGTACAATGTGATAAATGAGCCAGAGCATCACGTGCAATTTTCTCAACACCATTCCTTTTTACTTCCGCAGTAGTAAAAGCTTTTACTTTGTGTTTCTTTAATAAGAATGTTTCCTCAGGTTCCACATCACGGACACCGATGTAAACAAGGTCTTTATATGTAATTTTAGGGGTAAGTCCGCCTACTTTCTTCAATTTTGTCCAAAGATCCTGCGTGTCTTTGTCGGGTTTGTTCATTTTATTGGAAATATTGTCTTCCCCTAAAGAAGCAGCAATTGGCATCCCATGTAAATTACCGGTGGGAGTGGTAAACGGACTATGAATATCAGCATGAGCATCAATCCAGATTACGCCTAATTTACTTTTAGGATAAGCAACTTTAATACCTGCTATTGTTCCTCCGGCAGTGCTGTGGTCGCCCGCAAGTACAATAGGGAAGTTGTTTTTCTTCAGAGTTTGAGAAATTGTTGTAGTCAATCGTTCATAAATAGCCAGAATGCCACTTATTCTTTTGGCATAAGTTGTTTTTGTAGGCTCAAACAATAGCTGATTTTCAGTCTTTATCTCAATAGATTCGATCTGCTTGAACATATTGCTTCCATAATCGAGTGCCGCAATTTTAATAGCATCAACTCCCATACTGGCTCCTCTTGTTCCAGCTCCGATCTCTGATTTTACTTCAATAAACTTTACATTTTTCATTTGTATTGCTTTTTATAGATAGTGCCGGTCTTATATTAAGTATGTTAACCGGTATTTGATAAATTGTTAATTTAAATTACTTACTTTGGTTAAAATATATCAATGTAAGTTACTTACTTTTGCATTTCTTAATATATAATCGAAATTCAGCTCAAAGACATGGAAAACACTTATCGCGAATTAATACAACAAACATTTGATTTCCCTCAGGAAGGTTTTAATGTTGTTGATGATGAACTAAATTTTCATGATATTCCTTTAATGGACATCATTAAGCAATATGGTACACCCCTTAAAATCTCTTACCTGCCTAAGATCAGTGCTCAAATCCAAAAGGCCAAAACAATATTCAATGTGGCAATGGCGAAAGCCGATTATAAAGGCAAATATACATATTGTTATTGTACTAAGAGCTCTCACTTTCAATTTGTGTTGGAAGAAGTGCTTAAAAACGACATTCATTTAGAAACCTCTTCAGCCTTTGACGTACCTTTGGTAAGGGCTTTATATGATTCAGGGAAAATCACAAAAGAGACCTTTATAATTAATAATGGGTATAAAAGGCCTAATTATCTGAAGTATATCAGCGAGTTGGTAAACGACGGTTTTGTTAATTCAATCCCTATTTTAGATAATATAAATGAGTTACCATTGCTTGAGAAATTGTGTAAAAACAAGTTTCAAGTTGGTATCAGAGTTGCAACTGATGAAGAGCCTAAGTTCGAATTCTATACTTCCAGATTAGGTATCCGTCAGGCAGATATCATCGAATATTACCACAAAAACATTAAAACCAGCACTAAATGTGAGCTGAAAATGCTCCATTTTTTCATTAATACAGGTATCAAAGACACTACTTATTACTGGTCGGAGTTGACTAAATGCATCAATGTATACTGTGATCTGAAGAAAGTCTGCCCTTCATTGGACTCTTTAGACATAGGTGGTGGCTTTCCGATCCGTACTTCTTTAAGCTTTAGTTATGATTATCAATACATGGCGGATGAGATTATTCAGAAGATTAAGAATCTTTGTAGAGAAAGAAAGGTAAAAGAACCAAATATTTTTACTGAATTCGGGAGCTTTACAGTAGGAGAAAGTGGTGCAGCATTGTATTCGATAGTAGATATTAAGAAGCAGAATGACAATGAGTTATGGTATATGATCGATAGCTCTTTCATCACTACTTTACCGGATACCTGGGGTATAAAGCAGAAGTTTATTTTGTTGGCCGTCAACCATTGGGATAAGGAATATCAAAGGGTGAATTTGGGTGGTTTAACATGTGATAGTGAAGATTATTACAATGCCGAATCACACTTGAATCAAGTATATATGCCTATTGTTACTTCCGTTAGTAAAGATCCATTGTATTTAGGCTTTTTTCATACAGGTGCTTACCAGGAAGCTTTGGGTGGATATGGTGGAATACAGCATTGTTTGATCCCTGCTCCCAAACATGTTATTATAGATGTAGATGAAGATGGGGAATTGAGTACCTATTTATTTGCGAAAGAACAAAGTTATAAGTCGATGCTGAAAACATTGGGTTATTAGAAAAAAGCAATTTTTTTGGCTATTATCTTTTTATCGTTATCTTTAGCAACTTAATCGGCAAAAAAGGTTGATTTAATTATATTAAAAGAATGGCTGTGGCTCCTTTATAGATGAAAAAAATTCTACTTCCTGTTATTGTTATTATTGTTGTATTTCTGTTATTAAAGTGTTGCTCACACTGCAAAAATGATAATGGCATGTCTTTTTCGGAAGGCACCATTGAATATTCAGCAGTAGCAGTCGATCAGGCTAATCCGATGGCAACGCTTGCTCCCAGTAAAATGACTGTTAAATTCAAAAATAATAAATCTGTTGCAGAAATGAGTGCAGGCATGGGGCTTTTCACAACTTCATTTATTTCAGATCCTGATGCGAAAACACTTACTCAATTGGTGAAATTATTAAATAAGAAACTTTCTTTGGTGCAGAATGAAGCGGATATAAAAAAGGAAAATGATGCTTACCCGGCAGATATAACACTTTTAAAGGAAACAAAGATGATTGCAGGATATAAATGCAATATGGCACATGTTAAATTAAAAGATGATACCGGAACGGATTTTGATATATTTTACACAAAAGAACTTGGTATTAATAATCCCAATTTTGCAAATCCTTTTCATGCTATCGATGGTGTATTGATGGAATACCAGATGAAAAAATTCGGGTTAGAGATGAAGTTTACTGCAAAATCAGTAAAAAAAGAAAATGTTGAGGATGCTTCATTTGAACGCCCTGCTGAATACAAAGCGGTATCGCAGGCAGAAATGAATACTTTATTCGAAAGTATTCAATAACCCTTTTTGTAATGAGAAAAATATTTTTTGCACTAGGAATAGCTGTTTCTTTTACTATTTCTTTAGCTGCTCAAACCCAACCCGGCTTTGAAGGAATTATTACTTATTCTATTTCCTTTGAAAACTCAGGATTACCTCCCGAAATGCTTAGTACGCTTAAAGGCTCGGAATCTATTATATTTATTAAAGGCGACAAAAGAAGAATTGATTTGAATACCCCCATTCAAAATACTTCCACATTTATTGATGATAAAACTAAATCTATTGTAACGTCAATGGATCTTGGTGATAAAAAGTATTTAATAAAAATGACGGATGCCGATATTAAAAGCGAGAAAGAGATGGCTCCTGAAACAACCATAAAATATGTTGATAGTACAAAACAAATTGCCGGATATACTTGTAAAGAAGCAAAAGTAAAGTTGAAAAATAAGGATAGTAGTGAAGAAACCGTTACTGTTTATTATACTACTGAAATTCCTTCAGATAAAATGAAAGAGATTTTTGAAGGATTAAAAGGTTTCCCACTGGAATATGTCATCACTCAAGGTGGAATAAAAATGACATTTACTACAAAAAGTATTTCCAAAGAATCGGTACCGGATGCAAAGCTCGACTTACCAAAAGAAGGTTACACTGAAACAACTATGGAAGAGTTGAAAAAAACGATGGGACAGTAGTCACTCTGGTTCTCTTTTCTTTAACCACATAGAAACATAGAAAAATAAGATGGGCATAAAAGCTCATAGTATAAATCGTTTAAACGATTTATAAGCTATGTGTATCTCTGTAATCTCATTAGGGCGTTTTTTTCTATGTTTCTATGTGGTTTAATTTTTTTTGTTGAAAGCTGCAGAATCATTCTCCCGTTATCCACAGCGTCACGTTTATAAGATTTTGACTTCCCTAAACTAAAAGCATCGCCATTTAGTAATTTTGAGTAGTAGGTGTAAAACACTTATCACTTATAATTTATCATTCATAACTCAAAGATGGCTGAGCCTAAAAAAAATACAATTAAAAATACGTTAAAAGAAGATGTTTCTGATGGCAAATCATCTGTTAAGGAAACGAAATCTAAAAAAGAAAAAGAGATTGATGATTCCTCAGGGAAAGTATCGTTATTAAATCGGATTAACAATTTTTTCGCATTTGTCCGCAATGAACAATTCCAAAAAATATTCGGATTAACACTTTTACTTTTTGCTGCTTATCTGGCAATTGCATTTACTTCATTTGCTTTTACCTGGAAAGTCGATCAGGATAAGATATTGGGCAATCTGTTTTCTCCAGATGTAGCTGTTACTAATTGGCTGGGAAAATTCGGAGCATTGCTTGCACATATTTTTGTGCACAAATGGTTTGGTGCAGCATCATATATTTTTTCTTTCCTAGCATTGCTGACGGGGTTACGAATTACTTTTAATTTAGAATTGGTAAATCTGCGTAAAGCATATGCATATTCTTTTTTCTTTTTAATATTTTCCTCAATAGCACTCGGTTATATTTTTTCTGATGCTTACTTTTATTTAGGAGGAGCATTCGGATATACAATCAGCAATAAGCTGAATGCAATTTTAGGACATATAGGAACAGGAGTGTTATTGGTTTTTTCTTTTGTTGTGTTTTTGGTAGCTGCATTTAATATCAACTTCGATTTAAGTAAAAAAGATCCGATTACTGATGACGCAATATCTGAACCGGTAGTGGAAGAAGAAAAAAAAAGTATAATTAATACTTTTAAAGAAGAAGATGTTGTTGAAGAAGTTGAGCTGCCCATTAAACAAGAGATGGAGATTACGAACATAGTAGAAGATGAAAAACATGATATCGTTGAGGAAGTTGTAAAACCGGTTGAGAAAGAAGCAATCGTTCTTTCTGCCGAAACAGATGGTGTTCAATTTACTGTTGAGCACATCGAAGAAAAAGAAGAAGAATATTCAGCCGACCAAATTGCTGCGGCATTGGTAGAACAAGTTGGTGAATATGATCCGACACTTGATCTGGGCAATTATAAATTTCCACCGATTGATCTATTGGAAAATTATGGTGGCACCAAAGATATTGTTATCAATACAGAAGAATTAAATGCAAATAAAGACCGGATCTTAAAAACACTGAGTGATTACGGAATTGAAATTGAAAAAATAAAAGCAACCGTTGGTCCTACTGTCACGCTTTATGAAATTATTCCTGCCGCAGGAGTCCGCATCTCAAAAATTAAAAATCTGGAAGATGATATAGCGCTTAGTCTTTCTGCATTAGGTATCCGTATCATAGCACCAATTCCAGGTAAAGGAACAATAGGTATTGAAGTACCAAACTTAAATGCTGAGATGGTTCCTATGAGAACCATATTAGCGTCTGAGAAATTTCAGAACACAACGATGGATCTGCCAATCGCATTGGGTAAAACGATCAGCAACGAAACATTTATTACCGATCTTGCTAAAATGCCACATTTATTGATGGCAGGAGCAACCGGACAAGGTAAATCAGTTGGTTTGAATGCGATATTGGTTTCTCTTCTTTATAAAAAACATCCTTCGCAAATTAAATTTGTGTTGGTAGATCCTAAAAAAGTAGAGCTGACGTTATTTAATAAAATAGAACGTCACTTTCTGGCTAAACTTCCGGATAGTGCAGAAGCAATTATAACTGATACTAAAAAAGTAATTCATACACTGAACTCTTTATGTATTGAAATGGATCAACGCTATGATCTGTTGAAAGAGGCACAAGTAAGAAATTTAAAAGAGTACAATGCAAAGTTTATTGCAAGAAAATTAAATCCGAATAACGGACATAAATTCTTGCCATACATTGTTTTAGTAGTGGATGAGTTTGCCGATTTGATTATGACGGCAGGAAAAGAAGTAGAGACACCTATTGCACGATTGGCACAATTAGCACGGGCAATTGGAATTCACCTGATCATTGCCACCCAACGACCATCGGTAAATATTATTACTGGAACAATAAAAGCGAATTTCCCTGCACGTATTGCATTCAGAGTGACTTCAAAAATTGATTCCCGTACCATTTTAGATTCAGGTGGAGCAGACCAATTAATTGGTCGTGGTGATATGTTGCTTTCAACGGGGAATGATCTGATTCGTTTGCAATGTGCTTTTGTGGATACTCCTGAAGTAGATAAGATCTGTGATTTTATCGGGAGTCAGCGTAGCTATCCTACAGCATTTATGTTACCTGAATATGTGGATGAAAATGGAGAAGGAAGTGGTAAAATGGATGACCCAACAGAACGTGATGCTCTGTTTGTTCAGGCAGCAGAAATCGTAGTATCAACACAGCAAGGTTCAGCTTCTTTATTGCAACGCAGATTAAAATTAGGATATAACCGCGCAGGCAGAATAGTGGATCAGTTAGAATCGGCCGGGATCATTGGTCAGTTTGAAGGCTCTAAGGCCAGAGAAGTATTAATAAAAGATATGTTATCTTTGGAACAGTTTTTGAATAAGACGGAATAACAGTACTAAATACTAATTTTTACTAATTTACTAATCTGAGTGTATTCGTAATTCGAAAAGATTTGTAATTCGTAGACTAAAAAAATTAAAGAATATGAATACTAAAAAAATAGCTCTTATCGCTTTATTGGCAATCGGATGTTATACTGCAAAAGCACAAGACCAAGATCCAAAAGCAAAGAAAATACTGGATGAGTTAAGTGTAAAGACAAAAGCTTATTCTACTATCAAAGCAGAATTTTCCTGGGAAGTAGAAAAAAAGGATAAAACGAAAGATTTACAATCCTGCAAGATACAAACCAAAGGGACAAAGTATAAATTAGAAATTCCCGGACATGAAATTTATTGTGATGGAAAAACTGTTTGGGATTTTATAAAAGATGCGAATGAAGTTCAGATAAAAGATATGGAAGTAGGAGGGGATGATGTAATAAATCCTTCAACAATATTTACCATTTATGAAAAAGGATTTAAATACAAGTTTGTGAGTGAAGATGCGAGTACACAAATAATAGAGTTGTATCCTGTGAATCCGGATAAGAAAAAATTTCATACCATTAAATTGTTCATTGATAAAACAAAGAAACAAATTACGTCTGTGAAAATGATGATGAAAGACGGAACTACTCAAACATATACCATCAAAACATTTGCAGGTGATGCTGCTATTCCTGATACCGATTTCACATTCGATGCTAAAACTCACAAAGGAGTATCGATTGAGGATATCAGATAATTAAGATTTTAATAAACAAAAAAAGCGCTCTTTGATAAAGAGCGCTTTTTTATTTTATACCAATTATTTTAAGCAATTTTCAGTACATTTTTTTTGAACATCTGAAGTGCTATAAAGTTGAGTGCTGTTCCTATTAATAGTAAAACAACAATCCTGGAAAGAAATGTAGTATCATTTATTGGAAGCATTCTCCAGAAAATATCATAAAAACCTTGTATTCCCCAGTAGTTAACAGTGAACACAGACATCTTTTGCATGAATAAAGGCATTGCGAAAGAAGGGATCATACTACCACCCAGACAACTCATTACCAAAACTATCAAAGTAGACATTCCTTGTACTTGTTGACGTGATTTAGCAAATGATGCAATCAGCATTCCGAAGCTGGAACACGCATACGCAGTTGCTATTATCATAAGTATCAGTTGAAGAAGGTGAGGGAAAATATCCAAACCAAAAAATACTTTTGCGAAGATGAACATGACTGCCAATTGAAAAATAGAGATCAGATTTGCATAGATCATTTTCCCGAACATGATGCTATTCGGTCGGATTGGCGAATACAATAATTTTTTTAATGTGCCTTCTTGTTTTTCATCTAATAAACTTGCGCCCATGCCTACAACAGAAAACAATAACATCATGATCGCTGTTCCTGCTACTGCGTGAATAAGCCCCGGAGAATTTTCTTCCTCTGCAATAAGTGGAGTTGATTTAATGAACGATTCTGATTGTTGTTTTGTATCGCCACCGGAAAAGCCTTTTAGTATCTGCTCATGAATTCTTGCCCTTGATAATGAATCCATATTCGGGTATTCGTCGTCAAATTTACTCAGAGTATTTTTTGCCATTGATCCTCCACCGATAATGCCCATGAGTTGTCCGGTAAGTGCGCCTTGAAGAATTCCTACTTCAGCTTCTTTAGATGCATCATATTCAAACTCAATTGGCGGCTTGCTTCCCGCTTTCAATGAATCACTAAAACCTTTGTGAAAAACAAGAACTGCCGCTTCGTCTCCTTTCTTAACTAAATTTTCTGCAGTATCAACACTTGTAAGTGACACGTTAAATTCTTTCAAAGAATCAATCTGCGCAATTACATTTTTAGAAGCAACTGTTTTGTCGGCATCTGCAATGACAATAATGGTTGGACGTGACTCCCCCTTTTTTTGTCCGGCTCCGCCAAATGAAAAGGCAAAAAGTGTGATGAGTGCAATAGGCACAGCAAAAGTGAGCAGCATTGCTCTTTTGTCGGCGAAAAATAATTTCAGATCTTTCAGTGCTAATTTTATCATTTTAATCGCGGAGTTGTTTACCTGTTAGACTTAAAAATATGGTTTCCAAATTTACTTTTTGAATATCAATGTGTGTAATAGCTAAGCCTGCCTGGTTACATTTCAAAATGATGACAGACAGATCACTTTTAATGTCAGAAGAAAAAAACTGAATTGAATCTTCTATTCGTTTTATATTCTTCCACTCTTTTGAAATTTGTTCATACAAAGTATCTGTTAAGTTGGTAAATGAAACAACAATCGTTTCTTGTATTTTGCTTAGTGATTTCAACTCTTCCAAAGTTCCTTGCGCAATGATTTCCCCATTGTCAATTATTCCGATCCTGTCACAGAAACGTTCTGCTTCTTCCATGTAATGTGTCGTATAAACAATTGTCATTCCTTCTTTGTGCAATTTTTCCAGCACTTCGAAGATGAGATTTCTGCTTTGAGGATCGATACCAACAGTAGGTTCATCCATGAACAAAATTTTCGGTTTGTGAAGTAATGCTGAAGCGATATTTATTCTGCGTTTCATTCCACCGGAATATGTTTTTACTTTATCATTTTTCCTTTCGGACAATCCAAACAGTTTTAATGTTTCGTCAATGCGCAATTTTAATTCTGTTGTAGGAACATCATATAAACTACCCCAAAACATTAAGTTGTCGTAAGCAGAAAGGTCATTGTATAAAGCAATTTCCTGAGGCACCACACCAATGTTCTTTTTACATTCTGTAGGGTCTTTTTTCAGATCGAAACCGGCAATGTTTATAGTACCTCCACTTGGTTCAAGGATAGTACTCATGATGGAGATGGTTGTTGTTTTGCCTGCACCATTCGGTCCTAGCAAACCAAAAAATTCTCCTTGTTTAATATTAAACGAAATACCTTTCAGTGCTTCTACTGAATCGTATTTTTTACTAAGGTTAGAAACTGAGATCATATTGCAATAATAAGGAATTTTTTTTTTATTGTTTTTTGTATATGCCAACTCTGCTTTTATTGATATTAATTCAAACCAATTGTTTTGAGTTTAATAACATGTGAATGTTGTAATTTTTCGATTAAATTATATAATAGCTAAGAGAGGAAAGCTTCTCATATTTACGGATATGAAGAATCGGGTATTACTAACTGTATTTAATTTGTTGTTTTTAACATCTTGCATTGTACAATCCCCAAAATATGCTTCATTAGAACAGGTGATGTCTTTGCAGTTAGGAATGTCCAAGCCACAGGTAGAAGAAATATTAGGAATTAAGCCCTACAATCTTAAAGCGTATACCGATACCAGTAACGTATTTATTTATGTATACCGGGTAACCGACCGTAGAACGCTCTCTTTTTTTACAAAACCTGTAAATGGGTCAAAAGCGACAGGGAAATACGTACAATTGAATGTTGGTTATTCAAAGGATAATAAAGTGATAAGCATAGAATCATGCACTATGTGTCCTGATGATTTAGTAAACGCGCAAAAAATTGATTTTGAAAAAATTACTGCGTTCATAACTATTACATTGCCTGTGCTGCTCATCTACTTCGGATTGAAAAAGTAGAATTGTCTTTTTTGATTATGAATTAATAAAATAGTTCTTGCCAAATGGATTCAGTTGGTAAATAATTCTGATCATGCCTGCGAAGAGGATTTTTTTGTTTGTCTCCATAAAAGCCAAACCTGTAAAACAATAGCTACGCTTCCGTTAATAAGAAACGCTGTAGAAATATTTAATTTGGAAACAGTAAAACCGGTAAGCAATGCACCAACAGAAATTCCTCCGGTAAGAGCTAATTGAAACATACTTGCTATCCGGCCACGGATATTATTGGTAGCATTTTCCTGAAGAAAGGTGTTGACAGATATATTGGTAATGGTCAGAGCGGTTCCGGCAAAGACTAATAAAACAAAAAGAAGATCAAGCGAATGATTTAAAGCAACGGCTACCACAAGACAGCCAAGAAAAATTGCTGTAAATGCGGCAAGTTTGTTTCTTTTTAATGACTCAGGTAGGGAAATAAAAGTAGTTGCAGCACCAATCAATCCTCCCAAACCAAACGCAGCCATTGCTCCACCAAAATTGCTCACTTCTGAATGAAAAACATTTTTGATAAGTACTGAGCAAAATGAAACAAGTGGAACACAAAACATGCTGGTTACAAAAGTCGTCAGCAATGGTAAACGGATCAGAGGATTAAGAAGAAGTTTTTTGAATTCATTCAATTGAGCGATTGGTTGTCCTTCAATTGATTCTTTTTTAATTTTATCTCTTCTGCGCGGGTAAATGAAATAAAGAGAAAGAAAGAAAGGAACGTAGGAAATTGCATTTGCACTGAAACATGCTACAGCACCAAAGCGAACAATTACAATACCTGCAATCGCAGGTCCCAAAACACGGGAAAGATTAAATTGAGTAGAGTTAAGAGACACTGCACGAGGTATTTCTTTTGGATTTACCAGTGATGGTATGACAGATTGAAAGGATGGCATTGAAAGTGAATCTGTAAGACCCACCAGAAATGAAATAATTATGATCATCCATACTTTAAGCCAGCCAAGAACTAATAGAACCACCATTGTTATTACACATAGAAATTGAATGGTTTGAAAGAACAAAACTATTTTTCTACGGTCGTACCGGTCTGCCAACAAACCTCCAAAAAGCGTGAAGATCAACCCTGGGGCATTCATCGCAAAGCTGTCAAGTCCAACCAAAAAAGGGGAATTGCTCAAGCTGAGAACGATCCATGGTTGGGCAGTTTGCTGCATCCAGGTGCCAATATTCGAAAATAAACTTGACACCCAAAAAAGGATATACTTTCTTGAAGAAAGAAAACTTTTTGATACCTGATCTTTGCTTTGAGCCATTAATGAAACAAGCCGATAAATAGTTATTAAAAAGAAACAAAGTTAGTGATCTTCTTTGTTCTTATATCGATAAGAATTTAAATAGATTACCCGAGCAAAGGAATGTTGCCGTAAATGAAAAGTAATTAAATTTTTTTAAAGATCTATACGTTAGCTGATTTCTTCCCTGAATTTAACGTCAGTTTTTTGGTTTTTAAATCAAAATGATCACCATAAGAAATTACATGCACTGTTAAATTATCAATGGAAATAGGTTCTCCCATTTCTACATCAAAGATATTCGTATGTCGCATATTCGTACCATCCACCAAAATAACCAGTCCGGATCCAATTGCTTCCATGTTATTGCCATCGGTAATTAATAAGCCGGTATCTTCTCCTAAACCTATTCCTAAATTAATCGGATTGCTCGCGCAAGCATATAATAATCTGCCTATACGACCGCGTTGAACAAAATGCGTATCAATGATCACGTTATTTATAAATCCTAAGCCACCGGTAATTTTCACTTCTCCTTTGTGCAAAGCTCCATGGCTGCTTCCCTGATAAATCATATTGTTAGAGCTGGCGGCTGCTCCTGCAGAGGTTCCTGAAATAATAAAGTTATCGTTTTCGTAGCGCTCTAATAATAAATGATGAAAAGCTGTTCCGCCAAAAATAGAAGTCAAACGTAATTGATCTCCTCCTGTAAGCATAACTACATCAGCATTTTGCAATCGTTCAAGATTCTTTGGATCATTGGCTTCTTCACGTGTACGGATATCGAGCACACCTACATTTTCAACATGTAATTGTTTGAATGCTTCAATATATTCTTCGCCGACTTCAACAGGAATACTGCTTGCGGTTGTGATTATCTCTACCCTTGATAAAGTACCTTTTGCTGCTTCAACACAAATACGTTTTAAAATTCCTTTTTCAAAAAATTTTAAACTCATTGGCAAGTTCTCAGGAGTTTGAGAAAAACTGCCTTTGTCTACTGATCCGCCTATGATTATTAATTTACCTTTTGGAGTGCTCATGCAAATTTAATTTGTTTACAAAACTATCTTTATTCCTTAACAAACCATTTTTTTTCTTGAGAGATTATACCATTATTTTAAACAATCTATTGTTTATATAGAAAACATGCCTTACATTTAAAAAATACATAAAAAACTTATACTACTACCAACAAGACTTATGAAAATAATAGAGATAAAAGTGATGCGCGGACCCAATTTCTGGTCAATCAACAGAAAGAAATTAATCGTGATGAAGTTGGATATTGAAGAGTTGGAAGAGTGCCCTACCAATAAAATTCCCGGTTTTGAAGAACGTATCGAAAAACTAATGCCGACTTTATTTACACATCGTTGTTCAGAAGGAGTAGAAGGCGGACTTTTTATCCGAATAAAAGAAGGAACATGGATGGGACATGTGATTGAACACATTGCGCTTGAATTGCAAAGCCTTGCCGGGATGGAATGTGGTTATGGAAGAACGAGAAGCACAGGCACAAAAGGTGTGTATCATGTTGTGTTTTCCTATATGGAAGAAGCGGTTGGTATTTATGCGGCAAAGGCAGCTGTTAAAATTGCTGAAGCATTAATTAATAATGAGCCTTATGATGTAGAAAATGATATCCGTGAAATGCGTGAACTTCGTGAAAGCGTTCGCTTCGGACCTAGTACAGGTTCCATCGTAGATGAAGCAATAGCTCGTGATATTCCTTTTATCAGAATTAATTCGGAATCATTAGTGCAATTGGGTTATGGAAAAAACCAGGTACGTTTCAGAGCTACCATGACAGACAGAACAAGTTCTATTGCTGTCGATTTGGCAAGTAACAAAGATGAAACAAAACGCATGTTGAAAGATGCTGCAATACCTGTAGCGAAAGGTGTTTGTATTTCAAACCCCGATGATCTGGAAGATGCTGTCAGAAATGTTGGGTTTCCTTTGGTGTTTAAACCATTAGATGGCAATCATGGGAAAGGTGCATCCATCAATGTAAAAACATTGGAAGAAGCAGTTGCTGCTTTTGAACATGCAAAGAAGTATTCAAGAAAAATTATCATCGAGAAATTTATTACTGGTTTTGATTTCAGAATTTTAGTCATTAACAATCGTTTTATTGCAGCCGCATTGCGCGAACCTGCTCATGTTACAGGCGATGGGAAATCAACTATCCAACAATTAATTGATAAAGAAAATTTAGATCCGAGAAGAGGATATGGTCATGAGAATGTGTTGACTGAAATCAGCATTGATCGTGAAACAATGGAACAGCTTGCTAAAAAAGAATATACATTAGATACTGTTTTAAAGAAGCATGAATTATGTTATTTGAAAGGAACCGCTAATCTGAGTACCGGTGGTACATCTACAGATATTACAGATATTGTTCATCCACATAATATTTTCATTTGCGAACGTATTTCACGTGTAATCGGATTAGATATCTGCGGTATCGATATCATGGCATCTAATTTAAGTGAGCCTTTGGAAACAACAGGTGGTGTTGTATTGGAAGTAAATGCAGCTCCAGGTTTCCGTATGCATCTGGCTCCTGCAAAAGGATTGCCGCGTAATGTTGCTGCACCTGTTATTGATATGTTATATCCCACTGGGAAATCGTGTCGCATTCCGATCATCGCTATTACCGGCACAAACGGTAAAACAACAACAACGCGCCTGATTGCGCACATCGTAAAAAATAATGGTTTTAAAGTAGGTTTCACTACCAGCGATGGTATTTACGTTGGTAACTCTATGTTGACCAAAGGAGATACAACAGGACCTGTATCAGCTGAATTTATTTTAAAAGACCCTACTGTTGAATTTGCAGTGTTAGAAACAGCACGCGGTGGAATTCTGCGTTCAGGCTTAGGTTTTGGCAGATGTGATGTTGCTGTAGTTACTAATATTCAGGAAGACCACATGGGTTTATCAGACATAAACACTTTGAAAGACATGGCTAACGTAAAAGGCGTGGTAGCAAAAAGTGTAAAGCGTGATGGTTATGTGGTGTTGAATGCCGATAATCAATACTGTGTAGGCATATCTAAAATGGTTGATTGCCACGTTGCTTATTTTAGTTTGGATGAAAACAACAAAGTAATACGCGAGCATTGCAAAAAAGGAGGAATTGCTGCCATTTATGAGAATGGCTTTATTACCATTAAAAAAGGAGAATGGAAGTTTAGGGTAGAGAAAGTAACCACTATACCCCTAACCTTTGGTGGCAGGGTAACCTTTATGATATATAACGTTTTGGCTGCCACCCTTGCATCCTATGTATATGGTTTTACCATAGAAGATATAAAAGTAAGTCTTGATACTTTCATTCCTTCTGCAGCACAAACACCGGGCAGGATGAATATCTTTGATTTTAAAGAGTATAAAGTAATGATAGACTTTGCCCATAATGCTGATGGCTTTAGAGGTATTAAAGAGTTTATGGCAACCATAGAATCTCCTTACAAAATTGGAATTATAACAGGCACCGGTGACAGGCGCGATGATGACATCCGCGATATGGGAAGAATCTCTGCCGAGATGTTTGACCACATTATTATCCGTCAGGATAAGTTTTTACGCGGCAGAGAAGCCGATGATATTGTACGCTTATTGGTAGAAGGAATACATGAAGCCAAGCCCGACCAATCGTATGAGTATATACCTAAAGAAATAGAAGCCCTAAAGCATGCGCTTTCTCTTGCTAAACCGGGCTGCTACATTTGTGCCCTTAGCGATGTACTTGATAATGCTATTGATTTGGTACAATCTTATTTAGATAAGGAGAGGGGGTTGTAGGGCAAGCTTTATATAATTTATAAGCTAAAAATGGGGACGGTTTAGCATAAAATAGTGATGATATCAAAGCATCTCATCAAGTAATCAAAGAGTTTCATGATGGAATCGAATTAAATCAAAATGGAATCTAAGCACAGTCATCTAATAGAAGCACATCATGAAGTAATCTAAATCACTATTAAACCCTAAAAAACCAAAACGCTAGCTCACAAAATCAAACTGCAAACGAGATAGGCTTCTGTATAAACCATCGGTTACCTGAATTAACTCAGCATGTGTACCGCTTTCTCTTATCTTACCGTGTTCTAATACAATAATTTTATCCGAATTTCTTATGGTAGATAAACGATGAGCAATAACTATACTGGTACGTCCTACCATCAATTTATCTAAAGCCTCTTGTACTAAGCGCTCACTTTCACTATCTAAAGAACTGGTGGCCTCATCCAAAATAAGTATAGAAGGGTTCTTTAAGATAGCACGGGCAATAGCCACACGCTGTCTTTGTCCACCAGATAGTTGAATACCCCTATCTCCAACCTTTGTTTCAAATTTTTCCGGAAAACTTTCTATGAACTCAAATGCATTGGCTTGCCTTGCAGCTTCCATAATTTCAGCATCAGTGGCATCAAGCTTACCATAAGCAATGTTTTCTTTTATGGTTCCACCAAACAACAAAACATCCTGAGGCACAATAGCCATATTGTTCCTATAATCAGTTAAATCATAAGAAGAAATGTCTTTCCCATCAATAGAAATCTTACCACTCTGTAACTCATAAAAACGCAATAGTAAAGCAGCAATAGTAGATTTTCCTGAACCACTGGGTCCAACTAAAGCAAGCATTTGACCACTGTTAACAGTAAAACTTACTTCTTTTAACACCATAAAACCCGGACGAGAAGGATAAGAAAAACTTACCTTATCAAAAGATATATTCCCCGAAACTCTTTCAGTTGTTTTATGTGAAAGATTAATCCCTTCAATTTTTCCGTCAATAATATCCATCACACGCTCGGTAGCTCCTAAAGCACGTTGTATAGAGGCAATTTGTTCGGCAATGCCTCCAATAGAAGCCGCCACAAAAACTGTGTACATTAAAAAAGACATCATTTGTGCAGCAGGCAACTCTCCTTTAAGTGTCATCGTAATCCCTACATATACTATGAATATAATAGCACCGAATAAACAAAAGATTATAAAAGAAAAAAATGCACCACGGAAAATACCACCCTTAATTGCTAACTCAAGTATTTGTTTTGAAATAGAATTGTAACGTTGTATCTCAAAGTTTTCATTCGTAAACGTTTTTACGTTTGTTATACCCTGTAAACCTTCACCGACAATAATATTAGAATCGGCCACTTTATCCTGTACTTGCTTGGATAATTTACGTATATATTTTGCAAAAAAAAGTGTAATTACAGCAATAATAGGTATGATAGAAAGCATAATTAATGCCATTTTCCAACTCATCATACAGATAATAATGGTCCCTCCTATAATAATAATAAGTTGTCGTAAAAATTCGGCAATGCTTGTAGTAAAGGTTTCTGATATTTGAATAATATCCGATGCTATCCTAGAGTTTAACTCAGCCACCTGCCTGTTAGAGAAAAAACTCATAGGCATTTGAATTAATTTTTGGAACGCCACTTGGCGAAGAGATGCCAGCATGTGTTCCGTAAAACTGGTAAAGGTTACTACCCTAAAGAAAGAGAATATAGCTTGAAAGGCAAATAAAATGAGTAGTTTTTTACCAATATCAAGAGCAGCATCCAGTTTAAAATCTTTGGTAATATTCTCACCGCTACTACCTACCAAACCCATTAAATTACCAATCAGTTTAGGAAATGTAAGCGCCGTATAAACAGTACCCGCTAAGAATACTAACCCTAAAAAGAACTTCCATTTATGCTTACCAACAAAACTAAAAAGCCTAAGGGATTTCTTAATATTTTGCCACGATAACTTTGCTTTAGGTAAATCGTCTGATTCATTTGCATTTAATCTTCCTCCTCTTTTTGCCATAACACAAAATTACTGTTTTATTATTTAAAATTCTTCTGGCGGAAAACCTCGGAAAGAATAATAGAGGTAGCAACTGCTGCATTTAAAGACTCGGCTGTACCTCCTTTAGCCTGTGGAATGGTAATTTGCTTGCTTAGCAATTTTATATTTTCGTTGCTGATACCGTGCGATTCGCTTCCTATAACCAGCATACATTTATCAGGAAAAGAGGTAGTGTAGATATTCTCTCCTATTAATGTAGCACCATATGGCTTAACATTTAATAGCTTACATAAGTTTGCCAAACTTATTGTATAAAAGTTTATTCTTGCTAAAGAACCCATAGTACTTTGCACTACTTTAGGATTAAAAATCTCAGCGCAATTATCCGAGCAAAAGATTTGTTTCACACCAAACCATTCAGTCATTCTGATAATAGTACCCATATTACCGGGGTCTGCTATATTATCCAAATACAAAAATACATCAGCCCCTTTATCTATATTTTTTTCTAAATAAATTGGTTGTTGACAAACGGCAAGTACCTCATTAGGAGTTTGTAATGCGCTAATACGATTAAGTTCAGCATCAGTAACAGTAAAATAAGTACAATTTTTATTCTTCAGTAATAAAATATTTTTATTTACCCAATTTTGAAGCCCATATATTTCTGTTATTTTTAGCTCGGAATGCAAAAACTCATCTACCACCTTTGGACCTTCGACAATAAACAAATTAAGTTCTTTCCTAAATTTTTTTTGCTGCAGAGCGGTTATATCTTTAATTTGATTTTTGCTAATCATAACATGTTTGCGCTTAATTTCGCACAAAAGTGATAAACGGGTACAAAATACTAAAAAAACAAACATTATTGTTTGGTGCAACTTGCTTAGCCTTCCTTCTTTTTTCTTGTAAAACAACCAATAAACTTAAAGATGGAGAATACCTATTAGATGAAAATAATATTTTAAATAATAAAACTGAAGTGGCAACAGATGAAATTACTCCTTTTATAAGACAGCAACCTAATCGCTATTTAGTAAATATTGGCTCTTTAAATATCAAATGGTTTCCTTACTATTTATGGTTACATAATAGCATTGATCGAACTAAAATGCAAGAAGTAAAAGATGCCCGTGATAAAAAATATGATAAAATAAATGCGCATCGTACTTTAAAGAATACTAATAAAAATAAAAAACGAGAAATTAAAGGTAAAAAACCTATACCTGTTAAATTAAAAGATAAATCTGAGTTAACCTGGAGAGAAAGTTGGATACAGAATGGGGAACCTCCTGCTATACTAGATTCTTCACAGATTAAACTTAGCGAAGAACAAATAAAAAAATTTCTATTAACAAAAGGCTACTTTGTATCTAAAGTTAAAGATAGTGTTGTCGTTTATAAAAGTAAAAAGAAGGCTGTGGTTTATTATAAGTTAGATGCAGGGGCACCTTATCAGATAAAAAATATAAAATACATGGTCGAAGACCCTACACTTGAATATTTTATTATGCAAGATACTATACATAGTTTAATAAAACGTGGAATGCGTTATGATGTAGATGTATTAACCAAAGAACGTGATAGGATTTCAAAACAACAGCGCAATGAAGGTTACTTTAAATTCGGGCCCGAATTTGTCTTTTTTCTTGTTGATACAAATCTTGCCGGAGACTATGTTAACATTGAAGTAGATATAAAAGAACTTAGCTATCATCCGGATAATAAACCCGATACTACATTATATACAACCCATACACGCTATCATATTAATAATATTTATGTTATAACGGATTATGATATTTTTAATAGAAATAAGCAATATAATGATACAGCAATTTATGATGACTTGACATTTCTATACAACAAAAAACTTTTATTCAGAATGAAAGATATAAATAATAAAATATTTTTTTACAAAGGGGAGTTATTTAACAATGATAGGGTTGAAGGGACTTACATGCGTTTAACGTCCATGAAAGCATTTAAAAGCATAGCTATAAATTTTAAAGAAGATGAGAAAAAGAAAGATTACATAAATAGTTATGTTTTAATGTCGCCATCGTATAAACAAAATTTCTCCATTGCGACTGATGGCACCAATACATCAGGTAACTTAGGAGTAGAAGCAAGTATCGTATATCAAAATAAAAATATTTTCAAAGGCTCTGAATTACTTGAGATAAAATTAAAAGGGGGAATAATTGCTCAAAAAACATTTAATATAGAAAATACGACTAACTCCGCAATAAATATTCCATTTTTAAAAGCATTTAACACGGTTCAGTTTGGTCCTGAAGTAAACTTAAATTTTCCTAAGCCTTTGTTTCCTTTTACACTTATTAAATTCTCTTCCAATGCAGCTCCTAAAACCATTTTATCAACCTCCTTTAATTTTCAGCAAAATAGTTTATACTCACGTGCTTTAACCAGTATAAGCTATGGGTTGCAGTATAATGGAAGAAAATATATAAAACATAATATAGTTCCTATTGAAGTCAACTTAATTAAAGCATATTTGAGCTCTGGTTTTTCAAATCAGTTGGATCAGTCTGGTAATTTGTTCTTACAAACAAGTTTTAAAAGTCACATGACTACTGTATCTCGGTATACTTTTATTTATAATAACCAACTTAATACACAAGCTAGTCAGTATAAAACATCCTCATACTTTAAAGCTGATTTAGAATCATCGGGGAATTTTTTACGAGGAGTATATAATTTAACTAATCAACCAAAAGATACTGCGGGCAGATACCATATTTTGAATGTGCCCTTTGCACAATTTTTGCGTTTTGATGTAGATTATAGGGTTTATAAAACCGTAAGAAAATTAGGGCGTTTTGTTTACAGAATTTTTGGTGGAATGGGTTACGCGTTAAAAAACCTGAATGCTTTACCTTTTGAAAAAAGTTTTTATGGAGGAGGGCCTAACGATATACGGGCATGGAATGCTCGTAGCTTAGGTGCAGGAGGCTATAATCAAAATGGAGATAATTTTTATGATAAAATAGGTGATATACAAATGGAGATGAATTTTGAATATCGCTTTAAAATTTACAAATTTCTTAATGGTGCCTATTTTATTGATGCAGGAAATATTTGGTTGAGACAAAAACAAGAAAGCAGACCCTTAGCTGATTTTGCTTTTAACAGATTTTACAGGGAAATTGCCGTTGGCACAGGGCTTGGTTTACGAGCAGACTTCAGCTTTTTTATAGTTAGATTAGATGGCGCACTAAAAGTAATAGATCCTGCTAATCCTGTAGGAAACAGATTTATTTTATGGGGCGAAAATGAAAGGCGATTTGGGTTTAGTCAGTTATTCGTATTAAACTTCGGTATAGGATATCCTTTCTAAAAGGGTTTATTCTAAACTTCGTTTCTTCTTTCTATAAGAATAGAACATAATAAATGCTCCTCCCAAAACAAAAGGAATACTAAGCCATTGCCCCATATCAAGAGCTAATCCTTTTTCCCAATCAACCTGAGCTTCTTTTAAAAACTCCATAAAGAAACGGGATGTAAAAAGTAACACGCAAAACAAACCAAACATAAAGCCCTGAGGTAATACAGAACGTTTATATTTCCATAGATAAAACATTAAAGCAAATAGAAACACGCAATAAATAGCCTCATATAATTGAGAAGGATGACGAGCAGGTATAAAATCTGCTCCGTGAAATTGCATTAACTGCGCATCTTCTTCGCAACGTAAAAATTTAAAACCCCAAGGCAGGGTAGTTGGTTTGCCTACAATCTCTGAGTTCATTAAATTACCTGTACGAATAAATATAGCCGATAAGGGTACTACAATAACTATCCTGTCGAATAACCACCAAATACCTTCTCCTGTTTTACGGCAATAGAGTAACATAGCGGTAATAATGCCAATAGCAGCGCCATGACTGGCTAATCCACCTTCCCATATTTTTAAAATCTCTAATGGGTGATACAAATAATAATCAGGTGAATAAAATAAACAATGTCCTAAACGTGCACCAATAACTGTTCCGGCAATGATGTAAATGGTTAATATATCTAAGTATTTTGCAGGGCGTTGTTCGGTTTTAAAAACATAACCCATTACATACTGACTACCCAAAAAAGCACAGGCAAATAATAAGCCATACCAACGCACAGGCCAGTTAATACCGGGAATGGTAAACATTTCAGGGCTAGCATTCCAAACAATAAACAGTAAGTGTTGCATCATAAAAAAGTGTTCAAAAGTAAACAAAACTTGCAGGTTTTATAGGGTTTTAAAATTTAATTTAGGGGAATGATTAACGTTGCTTTATTTGCTTCTGGAGAGGGTACCAATGCCGAGAATCTGATAAATTATTTCTCCTCAAGCAAAGAGGTTAAGATAAAGTTAGTGGTAACAAATAATGCCGAAGCAGGCATTGTCAAGCGAGCTGAACTTCATAAAAAGAACATCCAAATTATATCCAAACAAGCACTTACTAATTATACCGAACAGATTATAGACTTTCTGCAAACAGAGAAAGTAGATTTAATTGTATTGGCAGGCTTCCTGCTTAAAATCCCGGAGAAACTGATACAGGCATTTCCTAATCGTATAATTAATATCCATCCCGCTTTGTTGCCAAAGCATGGAGGGAAAGGCATGTATGGAAAAAAAGTGCATGAAACAATTATGCAAGCTAAAGAATCGGAAAGCGGGATTACGATACACTATGTAAATGAGGAGTATGATAAAGGAGCTATCATATTGCAGGAGAAGTGTAAAGTTGATGAGAACGACACGATTGAAACATTAGAAGAGAAAATACACGCTTTAGAATACTTTTACTTTCCTAAAGCAGTAGAAAAGGTGATTGAAGAACTAAAAGTTAAACAGTAAACCATAACACAAGTTATTGCTTACTTTCTTTTTCCTTGACGAAAAAGAAACAGGGCAAAGATGCAAAGGCATCTTTGAGCCAGAATGCGCGGTTGGTATTCAAGACCAAACGATCTGCCCCAAGCGGGCTAAACTGCTCCGCGTTTGGTCGGGCAGTGCGCTATATTGAATGAAATTAATTACATTTGCTATAAATGAAATACTCCATTATACTTTTATTGTTTAGTTATGCTTTGTGGGGGCAAAGTGATTCATGTAAGTTTACTAAGACCTTTTATAGTAATGGTAAAGTACATGAAGAAGGTTGTATTATAGATGGAAAGAAAGAAGGTTTATGGAATGATTACAATGAATCTAACGGGAAAATTCGTTTTGTTTGGACTTATAAGAATGATTTAAAAGATGGGCCATATAAAGCATTGGGTGAAACTGGTATGGTTGAGGCGACAGGCAAATATTATAAAGGTTGCTTGACGGATACAGTTAAATCCTATAATGATAAAGGGCAGTTGACAGATTATTCTGTTTGGAAAGTAGACAACTATAACGCTAAGTCAAGTTCAAAAGTTTCTGAAAAAGTACTTATAAAACCAGAAAAACCTGATGGAACAATTGAGACAATTGATGGGAAAAGTTATATGTGGCAGAGCGGTAGAAAATATAAATTAAAGTAAATCCCTCCTATTAATAGGTGCGTTAGGGATTGCAGTGGAAAGCCTTTGCAGTAATCTGCAAAGCTTGCAACGCAAAGCCCGACCTTTGTAATCAAAGGAAACGCCCAAGCTAAAAAGCATTTAATTCTTTTAATTACCTTTGTTCTTATGGCACGTTTCCCTTCCATCAAGTCATTAGCAAACGAGAGTTTGTTTACGTTAAAACGTTTTCCTTTATGTCTGCTAAGTGCTATTATAGGTAGTGCAGCCGGCATTTATTTAATAAACACAAATTACAATCAGGCTAATGCTGCAAAAAATGCAGATTACTTAATCATGGTTTGTTCTTTGGGCTTAACACTCTTTTTCTCTATAAGTCTGTTTGCAGAAAGAAAGAAGTTCGATAAAAACAAAACCATTATACTAAACGCTATTGCTTTAATCTTATTAGTAGTTTATTATTTCTTCTTACACGAACGGGCTAATAGCATGGAGTATGTTCGTTATACGCTTATTAATATCGCATTTCACTTATTTGCTTCTTTTGCTGCCTATACCGATAAACAAAACTTAAATGGTTTCTGGCAGTTTAATAAAGCTTTGTTTCTGCGCTTGTTCTTTGCCGTTATTTATAGCGGTACGTTATACTTAGGTATCTGTTTGGCGCTTCTTGCCATCGACCAATTGTTTAATGCACATATCAACGGAAAGAACTACATGCGTTTATGGATTGTTATTGCAGGTGTGTTTAATACATGGTTCTTTCTGGCAGGGGTACCTAAGAATTTAGAAGAGTTAGAGCAAAGTGATGAATACCCCAAAGGATTAAAAATATTTACCCAATATGTTTTGTTGCCTTTAGTTACCCTGTATTTACTGATACTGTATGCTTATACCATTAAAATAATATGCATTCAACACTTGCCCAAAGGCTGGGTATCTTATTTAGTTATTGGTTTTTCGGTGTTGGGCGTGTTAGCTTTATTGCTGGTACATCCCATACGCAACCGCGAAGGAAACAAGTGGATTCATATTTTCTCTAAGTGGTTCTATGGGGCTTTGTATCCATTGGTAATACTGCTTTTTGTAGCCATTGGCACACGCATTGGCGAATACGGAATTACCGAGAACCGTTATTTCATTATCGTTCTTGCCATTTGGCTGACTGGCGTTTCCACCTATTTCTTATTCAGCAAAGTGTCTAACATTAAGTACATACCGCTTACTTTATGTGCCATTGCATTGTTTTGCTCTTTTGGTCCTTGGGGTGCGTTTAGTATTGCCGAAAAAAGTCAGATGCATGTGTTGGAAAACATTTTAACCAAGAATCAAATATTGGTAGACGGAAAGATTAATACCAAACATAAAACGGTGCCCGATACCATTGCCGAGCAAATAACTTCTATTGTAAAGTATTTTGATAATATGCATGGCTTTAAAGACATGAAGCCTTGGTTTACTACCAACATAGATTCTTTAATTGCCGATACCCTACGCTACCAGCGGGTTGAAAACGTGATGAAACTATTGAACGTACCTGTAACCTATAATTATTATAGGAATTGGAATAATGAAAATGAAGAATACAAACGCTTTAATTACTATACATCTCAAGAAGAAGTAAAAGAAATAACAGGCTACGATTATGAGTTTAGTTTTTATGCCTATTCCTATTCTAATTATTATTACGATAAAGCAACTACCATACGAAATGATAGTATTTCTTTTAGCATCAGTAAAGATTCTTCGGCTATCGAGTTAAAAAAGAACCGTAAGCTTATTTACAGCTTGGCTGTTGCCGACTTAATAAAACAATGGAACGATTCTTTAAAAAGCAACAACGGATACAGCAGCACCGTGCCTTATAAGCTGATGCAAAAAGTGTACGAAGACAGCACGCTTAAAATAAAACTACAGTTCAACTCCATATCGGGTATAAGAAACAAAGAAAGATACCACATAGATAATGCCAACGGAGTGTGCTTTATTAAAATAAAATAATCTTGGGGTACTGAGCTTAGCCTGTGGTGAGCTTGTCGAACCATCGAAGTAGGGGCGTTCCGGCGCGCTGGCACACTGAGCCTGTCGAAGTGAGCCGGCGGACTTTATCCTTCAATTCAAAAACAAACATTTATTGTCTTTTTTTCGACTTTTAACACAATTTTGCTTCCCTTAAAATGAATTATGCTTACCCTAAAATGAAATATGCTTCCCTTAAAATGAATTTTGCTTCCCTTAGAATGAATTATGCTTACCCTAAAATGAAATATGCTTAAGCAAAAATGAAATACGCTTAAGCTAAAATGGGTTTGCAGGCGGTTTTTGTTTTATATTTGTGTTAAATGCGATACACCCTTATACTTTTATTGTTTAGCTGTGCTTTGTGGGGGCAAAAGAAAGATACTATAAACATTACAGACAATAATGGACTTAAACAAGGGTATTGGATTGTGTTTGGCGAAAATGAACCAAAGTCTTGTCATCAGCCAAAAGGTAAAGTTGAAGAAGGAAATTACAAAGACAATAAAAAGGAAGGTATTTGGATTAAATATTTTTGCGATAATGAAATCCAAAGCAAAGTAGAATTTAAAGAAGGCAAACCAAATGGTAAGGCTGTTATGTTTCATGAAAATGGTAAAATATCTGAAATGGGTACTTGGCTTATTAATCGTTGGGTAGGCGAATACACTCTTTATTTTGAAACAGGTAAATCACAAAATATATTTAATTTCAATGAAAAGGGGAAACGAGAAGGGGTTCAAAAAATTTATTTGTCAAATGGCAACCTGCAAGTAATCTCTTATGCTATTGATAATAAGGATTACGCGGGCATGTACTTCGATACACTTGGAAAAGTAAGAGCCACATTTTTAAACGGAAAGACAATTAATGACAATGACAAGATTTCTGATGCTGATAAAAAAATAATTGAATCTATGAAAGATATAGTAAAAAAGGAAAACAAAGTTATTGAGCAAACCAACGAGCCTTCAAAGAAAAAGGGAACAACAAAACCTGATATTCAGGATGTTAATTTCAATCGTAAAGAAATTCAAAAAAAGAATTAATTATTTTAGTTGGTTGCTTGCGTTAGGGATTGAAGCAAGCTGCCGTGCAGCGTGTAAAGCCCGCCGTTGTAATCAACGGAACGCTCAAAACAGAGCTAAGCTAAAAGGCATCTAATTCTTTTAATTACCTTTGTTTCGTATGGCAAAAAAGAATAAGAATCAAAATAATCAATATACGGCACTGGTACTGGATGTATTAAAACACAACGAAAGCAAGCTGCTTAACTACCGACAAATAGCTACCATGCTGGAAATTACAGAAGAGTCGGAACGCTTGCATGTAATAGAAGCACTGGAAGAATTGCGCATGAAGGATTTACTTACCGAGAAAGAACCCGGCAAGTTTCAATACAAATCGCCTGAAACCTATATAAACGGTATTATAGATTTTACGTCGTCGGGCATGGCGTATGTGGTTACCTCGCCTACCGAAAATGATATTCAGATACAGAAAGGCAAAACCAAAGATGCCTTGCAGGGCGATACGGTAAAGGTGTTGCTAACCAGCTTTGATAAACATAAACGCGAGGGGGTTGTGGCGCAGGTGGTGCAACGCAAGCGGACTGACTTTGTAGGTACCGCACAGGTAAACGGAAAGAATTGTTTTGTGGTGCCCGATAGCCATAAAATACATATTGATTTTTTTATTCCTCTCAATAAAATGAAGGGGCTTAAACACGGGCAGAAAGCTTTAGTGAAAATAGTAAGCTGGAACCCTGCCGAGCCTAACCCTGTTGCCGAAGTGGTGGAAGTGTTGGGTTACCCCGGTTCTCATACTACCGAGATGCACGCTATTATGGCCGAGTATGGTTTGCCGGCTCATTTCCCTGAAGAGGTGGAAGCAGCAGCTAAGGGTATACCTACCAACATAACCGAAGAAGAAATAAACAAGCGCAGAGATTTTAGAGGCATTACCACCTTTACCATTGACCCGCACGATGCGAAAGATTTTGATGATGCGCTTTCTTTTAAAAAGTTAGAGAACGGAAATATAGAAGTAGGCGTGCATATTGCCGATGTTACGCATTATGTGAAACCACATGATATTATTGATGAAGAAGGTTTGGAGCGTGCCACATCGGTTTATTTGGTTGACCGTGTAATACCCATGCTGCCCGAAGTGCTTAGTAATTTTGTTTGCTCGCTTCGTCCGCATGAAGAAAAACTTTGTTTCTCGGCCGTGTTTGAAATGGATGAACATGCCAACGTAGTAAAGGAATGGTTTGGTAAGACTATTATTTATTCTGACCGTCGTTTTTCTTACGAAGAAGTGCAGGAAGTGATAGAAACCGGCAAAGGAGATTATAAAGAAGAGATATTTGCTTTAGATAAACTGGCTAAAAAACTACGTGCAGAGCGTACTAAAAACGGTTCTATCTTTTTTGATAAGGAAGAAGTAAAGTTTACCTTGGATAAAGATGGCGTGCCAACAGGCGTTTATTTTAAAGTGCAAAAAGATGCGCATAAACTGATTGAAGATTTTATGTTGCTTGCCAACAAACATGTGGCAACTGTGCTAAGCAAAGCCATGCCTAAGAACAGGGAGAAACAAAATCCTAAAACTGCAAAGGCGGTTGTTTACCGTGTACACGATACTCCGTCGAGTGATAAGCTAACCGACCTGAACAACTTTGTAAATAAATTCGGTTACTCATTAAATGTGCAAAGCAAACAAACCACCACGCAATCTATTAATAAATTGTTGGTAGATGTAAAAGGTAAACCCGAAGCAGGCACCATTGAAATACTTGCCATACGCTCTATGCCCAAAGCTATTTATACCATTGAGAACATAGGGCACTATGGTTTGGGCTTTGATTACTATACACATTTCACCTCTCCTATTCGTCGTTATCCCGATATGATGGTGCATCGTTTACTGGAGGCTTATCTTAACCATACTTCTTATAGCAATGCTGAAGAACTGGAAACATACAGCAAACATTCTTCTGCACGAGAGAAACTGGCTGCCGAGGCAGAGCGCGCTTCTATTAAATACAAACAGGTTGAGTTTTTAAAGGATAAAGTAGGGCATACTTTTCAAGCGATTATATCTGGTGTTACCGAGTGGGGTTTGTATGCCGAAATTGTGGAGAACAAATGCGAAGGGCTTATACGCGCCCGCGATATGAAAGATGATTTTTATGCTTATGATGAAGATAACTATTGCTACGTAGGCAAAAGAACCAAAAAGGTATTTGCCCTTGGCGATAAGGTGCTGATTGAAATTAAGACTGCCGATATGATTAAAAAGCAGTTAGACTTTTTGTTGGTAGATACGATTGAACAAAATGCATCGCAGCATAACCGCATAGAAAAACATGAAGGTGGCGGCGGAGGTAGAAATCCTAATAAGCGCAGCAACCAAAAGCCTAAGCATAAAGGAAGTAGAAGAAGGTAGTACTTCGTCATTGAGAGCGAAGCGCGACAATCCTTAGTTAGGAGATTGCTTTGTCATTCTTCCTCGCAATGACGTATGGTTACTTCGCAATAACCAACCTCTTATTTACTACACCTGTAAGATTGCTTAGGGCAAAGCCCTCACAATGATGACTATGAGCAAAAGCTTGAGACGTAAAGCACAACTGCGTAATTGTCGAAACGTCCGAAAGCTTTAATTAATCAAGCTTTAAATCATGCCCCATCTTTTCTTTTTTTGTTTTCAGGTAGAGGCTGTTGTGCTGATTACTTTTAATTTCTAAGGCAACATTATCTACAATCTCTAAACCATAGCCAATAAGACCTGCACGCTTTTTAGGATTGTTGGTCATTAGTTTTATTTTGCTTACACCCAGGTCTCTTAGTATTTGTGCACCCACGCCATAGTCGCGCTCATCGGGTTTAAAACCCAGTTCTGCATTTGCTTCAACGGTATCCATGCCCTGTTCCTGCAGTTTATAGGCTTTTAGTTTGTTAAGCAAACCAATACCACGCCCTTCCTGATTCATATACACCAATACACCCTTGCCTTCTTTTTCAATTATTTCTAATGCTTTGTGCAATTGTGGTCCACAATCACAACGACAAGAACCAAAGATATCGCCTGTTACACAAGAGGAGTGTACGCGTACCAAAACAGGTTCATCTTTTTTCCAAGTGCCTTTGTATATGGCTAAATGCTCCTGACCGGTAGTAGTCTGTTTGTAGGCAGCCATCTTAAATGTACCCCATTGAGTTGGTAACTCAACTTCAACTTCTTTTTCTATAATACTTTCTTTTTGCAGGCGGTAAGCAATCAAATCTTTTATAGAGATTATTTTAAGATTGAATTTCTCTTTAACCTTAACCAAATCCGGAAGGCGAGCCATAGTGCCATCTTCGTTCATTATTTCTACTAACACGCCACAGGGTTCAAATCCTGCCAATAGAGCTAAATCAACGGTTGCTTCGGTATGCCCTATACGACGTAACACGCCTCCCTTTTTTGCTTTTAAAGGAAATATATGTCCGGGTTTACCAAACTCTTCGGGTTTAGTATTGGGGTTAATAAGTGCTTGTATGGTCTTAGCCCTGTCTGAAGCTGATATTCCCGTAGTACAGCCATGCCCCAGCAAATCAATAGAAACGGTAAAAGGAGTTTCGTGCAGGGATGAGTTGCTGCTAACCATCATTTCCAGTTTAAGCTGGTTGGCAAGTTCTTCGCTAATGGGGGCGCATATTAAGCCCCTGCCATGGGTAGCCATAAAGTTAATAACCTCGGGCGTAACGTTGCGAGCAGCAGTAATAAAATCTCCTTCATTCTCACGATCTTCATCATCAACCACAATAACCAATTTACCGGCTTTAATATCGGTAATCGCATCTTCTATTTTATCTAATACACTTTTACTCATGCGCTATATTTCTTTATGAAATTTATGAACCTTCGGTTTCATCGTACAAAGGTACAAAACCTTATTTTACAGGTATATTATTTGTTCTAAAGTGTACTTCCTATTTAGAAGTTAAAATCAGGGCAGTTAGCTACACTTCTTCTACCCACATTCTTATCATCGCCCGCTCCACCCGGAGTAAAGCTTAGCATAAATTCAACCGAATTAGCAGAAGCTGTATGAAGTTTGTTGATGGTATAATCATAACCCAAACCTACAATAATATTCTTTAGTATTTTAATCTGAAAGATGGCGCAGGCAAACGAATTGCCTCTTATGGATGCCCCCATGCCTATCGTTCTGTTATAAAAAAGCATAGCATTTGCTTCTATAAGCGGAATGGTTGTAAAGGCAGATTGCACCTTAACTGCAGGAACCAACATCCAGGTATTATCGCCCAACGGGATTTTACGTTTAGCAATAAAGGTATAAGTAGGCGCCAATTTGCTGGGCGGGCTACCTATTTCGTATGAACCCTGCTGCAAACTGTTTTTATATAATTGCCTAACACTTATATCAATAAAAAGCTTCTTGGTATAAAAACGCATGCCGGGTATTACATCAGGATATAGGGTAATTAAAGAAGCTGCTTTTTTATCATTTAATATGGGGTCGTTAGGGTCATTTATAGAGTAATTCAAGCCCACCTGCCTGACACCGGCAAATATACCTGCCGCAATGTTTAAGCCTGTAAATATTTTAATATGATAAGAGTATGAAAGATAAGCTGACTTTGAAAAAAAGCCCCCTGCCTTATCGTCTTCAACATAAATGCCAACTGCTTGTTTGGATTTGTAATTATAGTCTCCTCCTCCTCTCCAGGCAAAAGTAAAACTACCAAAGGTTGTAACAGGAGCATTATCAAAACCAAGCCATTGGTATCTTCTTCCGGTAAGAGCTTCCATACCCAAGTTAGTACCTGCATAAGCTGGGTTAGAACCGTATTGATTAAGCACAAACTGAGTATAGGTTGGTGTTTGTTGTGCAAAAGAGTGATTGGTTATAAATGATGAGTTATAAGTGATAAACACTAAAAGCAACTTATAACTTATAATTTTTAATTTATAACTTTTCATCTTACAATAGTTACGCTTCCTTTTTCATAATTAGTTGCATCTCCCCCATCATAAAAAAAGATATAATAATAAGTTGCATCGGGTAACTTAAGGCCTAACTGGGTTCCTTCCCAAGGGATGTATTGGTGTCTTTGCGTATGCACCAATTGTCCCCATCTGTCAAATACCTGCAATAGGAAATTAGGGTACCTGTCTGTATTGCCAACAGACCAAGTATCATTAAATCCATCTCCATTAGGTGTAAAATGATTAGAAAAAACTACCGTACAAGCAGGAGGGGGAAGAATGAATGCAAACGTAGTATCTTTTTCAAGACTATCGGTAATAAGAACGGCATAAACACCACCTTTTAAGTTGGAGATAGAATCTCCTGTCATACCATTGCCCCAGGTATACTTATAGGGTGGGGTATTGCCGCTAACATTAATCTTTACCGAGTTGATAGAGCAATCGGGTTGATATGTTTTTAGGGCAATACTAAAGCCCTGCGCATTTGCAAGGTAAACAAATAGGGAGAAAAAAAGTATATATAATTTACGTAAACTCATTTACAATAAATTAAAATTAATTCTCCGGCAGACGAAGAGCCTTTTGTTTTAGCATCGTTTAATAAAGCACAAGCTTTATCATTTTGCTTTAGTTTGTAATTGGCAACAGCCATTTCAATCAATATTTCCGGATTATTTGTGTTTAACTCATTAGCCTTTATCAAATCCATTAAAGAACCGGTATAATCTCCCATAGATTCTTTCCAATAACCACGTTGAAACCAAGCGTCAGCATAAGCAGGTAACTGTTCTATAGCTTTAGAAAAATCATCCACCGCTTTTTTGTATTCATCTAAATATGCATGTGCTAATCCCCGATTATAATATGCTTTAGCGCTGATGGGGCTTAACTTTAAACTCTTGGTAAAATCATGAATGGCCCCTTCTAAATTACCTAACTTAGCTCGGATAATGCCACGTAAAAGATAGGCATCAGAAGAAGTGGTATTGTGTTTTATAATTTCATTAATCTCTTCATATGCTTGTTTAAAATTTAAGCTTTCAGCTTCTATTTTGGCATGTAGTATATGAAGAGAATCGTTGCTTTTTGAATTAGCTAACGCATTATCCAAATCGGTTAAAGCACCTGTATAATCTTTTACTGAATCTTTAACTAAAGCAGATAAGTATAATTTATGTGTATCTGTTTGTGAGAAGCTTAAAGCTGCATGAATAAAAAATATCAAACAGAAATACGACTTCATTTACTCTCCTAATATCTTTTCGATAGAGGTATCGTATAAGTTTTTAAACTCACTGATAGAACCATAAGGTTGTCCATCGATAGTAACTTCACTACCTTTTACAAAACCAAGCTTACTGAACTTTACATCCATTTTCTTTAGTTCATCTACCAAAGCAATTTCGTTTTCTTTTTTAACGGTAACAACTACGCGCCCTTGCCCTTCGCCAAACAAGAAAGCATCCATACGGATGTTTTTATCAGATGAAATATCAAAACCTAAATCGCGTTGAAAGGCGCTTTCTGCCAAACATACAAACAAACCACCATCAGAACAATCATGTGCGCTTTCAATAAGTTTGTGTTTAATAACAGTTTTTACAGCTTCCTGCATAGAATATTCTTCCTCCAAATTAAAATATGGAGCAGGTGTGTTTTTTATCTTATGATAGGAATAAACATATTCTGAAGAGGCAATATCATTTTTGCATTCGCCTATGATGTAAATGCAATCCCCTTCAGTTTTAAAGCTTAAAGAAGTCTGTGTTGATTTGTCTTGTAATAACCCAAGCATACCAATGGTTGGGGTTGGGAATATAGGGCCTTCAAAAGATGATTGATTATAAAAACTGACATTACCACCTGTTACCGGGGTTTTAAATTTAGTACAGGCAGCACTCATACCTTTAATAGCACCTACAAATTGCCAGTATACTTCTGGGTTGTAAGGGTTACCAAAGTTTAAACAATTAGTAACGGCACTGGCTTCGCCACCACTGCAAACAATATTACGGGCAGCTTCACTTACTGCAATAGCACAACCAATTTCAGGGTCGGCGTTTACATAACGACTGTTACAATCAACTGAAAGCGCAAGGGCTTTATCGGTTTCTTTAATATTTACAATAGCCGCATCGCTGGGGTTATTGGTGCTTTGGTTAACCGTACCTACCATGCTATCGTACTGATTATACACCCAGCGTTTAGACGCAATGTTTGGATGCGATATTAAATGAATCATCACTGCTTTATAATCAGCAGGTTCTTTTACATCTTCAATTTTAAACTTTTTCGATTCTGCATAGTAAGCAGGTTCTTTGTATTCTCTTTTGTAAACGGGTGCACCACCACCAAGTACAAGCGTTTCGGCTGGAACATCGGCAACCAGCTCATCAAACATATAATATTTTAAACGACCGCCTTTAGTAACTACACCAATCTGCTCACAATTCAAATCCCATTTTTCAAATACTTTGTTCACTGCAGCTTCTTTACCTTTCTCTACCACAATAAGCATACGCTCTTGCGATTCTGAAAGTAATATCTCAAAAGGTTTCATGCCTTGCTGACGGGTAGGCACTTTGTGTAACCAAATATCCATACCATGCTCACCTTTGGCACTCATCTCAGACGTTGAGCAGGTAATACCCGCAGCACCCATATCCTGCATACCGATAACAGCACCCGTTTTTATCACTTCTAGAGAAGCTTCCAATAATAATTTTTCCTGAAACGGATCTCCAACCTGCACTGCCGGTAAATCATCAGCACTATTCTCTGTAATATCTGTACTGGCAAAAGTTGCACCATGTATACCATCTTTACCTGTGGCAGAACCCACAATAAATACCGGATTTCCTGCACCATAAGATGTTGCAGAAACTGTTTCTCCTGCTTTTACAATACCCACACTCATGGCATTTACCAATGGGTTAGTATTATAACACTCATCAAAAAATACTTCTCCGCCAACTGTGGGTATACCAAATGCATTACCATAATTGCCAATACCCTTAACAACACCTCTCATAATCCATTGGGTTTTAGGCGAGTTAATATCTCCGAAACGAAGCGAGTTTAACTGTGCAATAGGGCGTGCGCCCATGGTAAATATATCTCGGTTAATACCTCCCACACCTGTTGCAGCTCCCTGATAAGGTTCGATAGCGCTTGGGTGGTTATGAGATTCTATTTTAAAAGCACAGCCTAAGCCACCGCCAATATCAATCAAACCGGCATTTTCTTCTCCGGCTTTGGCAAGCATGTGCGGCCCATCTTTAGGTAATGTTTTTAGCCAGATTATGGAATTCTTGTAAGAACAATGTTCGCTCCACATAACCGAGTAAATAGATAACTCCGTAAAATTGGGTGTACGACCTAATATCTCTTTTATCTTCTCAAACTCTTCGGGTAAAAGACCTAATTTTTTAGCAGTATCAACTGTGGGTAAAGTCTCTTGCATTTCTTTCTGCATGTTTATAATTTTTCCCGAAAGTAACCCTTTTAGCTGAAACTAAAAAAGAGGCTTTTTAACAATATGAAGAATGTTACATGATAAAGGTAAATGGTAAATTGCACCATGCAAATTCAATTAAAGGCAATAGCCACTGTAAAAAATAAAAGAGCAGAACCTTTTGATGACAACTGGGGGGATGTTGTTTCTGAAATAGAACTTGCCGATGATATACCCACCGAAGCATTTGACGGCATTGAGGATTTCTCTCACTTAGAAATTATTTACTTTTTTGATAAGGTAGTAAACGAGCCAATTGTATTCTCTCGCAGACCAAGAGGCAACCCGGCCTACCCTAAAGTGGGCGTTTTTGCACAACGCAATAAAGACAGGCCGAATTCTATAGGACTTTGCACCGTGGAATTAATTGAACACCAAGGAAGAAGTATAAAAGTTAAATACTTAGACGCCATAAACAGCACACCTATTTTAGATATTAAACCTGTGTTTAAGGAATTTGCACCTAAAACCACTATAAAACAGGCAGCTTGGGTAAGCGCGATTTACTAAAAAACTATTGGTAAAGCGTAAAGACTTCGCTTAGATGCAAATCGGCACAGTCGACAAACATTTTGTGTTCTAAAAAAAATTAGTAGGTTTGTTTGTGAACACTTTATTTAAACAATAAACTAAGAAGGTAAAACATGTTTATCTTATGATTGTAACAAACCTAGTAGAGATTCACCCCATTAAAAATGATATTATTTACGTAAAACCAAAAGAAGGGGTTGACTTTACCGCTGAAGAAATTATTAAAGTTCATCAGATTTTTGAAAAAATGGCAAACCGCATGCCTTATAAAGTGATAGTTGATGCGCGTGATGTTAGTGTTGGACATGTAACAATGGATACTTTCAATGTTACTTCAATCAAAAAACACAGGCCTAACCAAATTGCAGAGGCCTATCTTTTTAATACGTTGCACATTCGAATATTAATTAACTTTTATTTTAAAACCTTTAAACCTGTTATTCCTTCCAAAATGTTTCAATGCCCTGATGAGGCCAGCAATTGGTTAAGAGAAATACAAGCAAATACACTTAGTCTGGGCTAATTTACATGAACTGCCTTAACATTTTTTTTGCTTTTTTACTTTTCAATTATTTCTGTTTTGCCCAAACCCCAAAAGACTTTCAAAACAAAGGCAACGAAAGAATTAATATAAAAGATTACGAGGGTGCAATAAGAGAATACACTAAAGCCATAGAACTGGACTCAACCTATTACTACGCCTTTCTTAACCGAGGGATTTGCAAGTATGAACTGGCAGATTATAAAGCAGCGATAGAGGATTATAATATAGTTGTAAGGCTTAACCGAAATTATACAAAAGCTTATTGCAACCGAGGGCTTTGTAAGCATAAATTGGGCGATAATAAAGAGGCAATAAAAGACTATAATCTGGCAATAGAAATAAACCCGAAATATACTATTGCTTATTATAACAGAGCAAATGCTAAAAAGGAATTGGAAGATTACAAAGGAGCCTTAAAAGATTATAACAAAGCCATTGACTTAAATCCACGTTATACTGAAGCATACACAAACAGAGGAATTGTAAATGAACATTTTAAAGATTACCCTGCAGCCATAAAAGATTATACGCAGGTAATAGAATTAAACCAAAAAAATGCAGAGGCATATAACAACAGGGGTAACAGTAAATGGTTATCAGCAGATTATTATGGGGGTATACAAGACAATAATAAGGCAATAGAATTAAATCCTACATTTAGCAAAGCTTATTTTATACGCGGAGTTTGCAAATATGCCGCTAACGATAAACAAGGCGGTTGCGCCGATTTAAAAAAGGCTATGGACTTAGGTTATATGGAAGCTTACGAAAAAGTAAATGAGTTTTGTAAATAGAGATTACTACCAATGCCTGAATTAAACCCCGAACAAAAAGCCATTAAAACAACTTACCTATCTATTATAGGTAATTTGTGTTTGGCTATTATAAAGGGTTTAACGGGTTATTTGGGCAACTCCTATGCGCTTATTGCCGATGCCATAGAATCTACTTCCGATATATTTTCTTCTTTATTGATGTTGTTTGGTTTGCGTTATTCAAGTAAACCTGCCGATGAAAATCATCCTTACGGGCATGGCAGGGCAGAACCTTTAATAACCTTTTTGGCGGTTGGTTTTTTAATTGCTTCGGCTATTGTTATTGCCTATCAAAGTATTATAAACATACAAACCCCGCATGAGTTACCAAAGTCATACACGCTCTTTATTTTAGGAGTTATTATTCTTATTAAAGAAACGTTTTATAGAATTGTTATCAAAAAAAGCAAAGAAACAAACAGCTCTTCGTTAAAAGCAGATGCCTGGCATCATCGTGCAGATGCTATTACTTCGGTAACTGCTTTTATCGGGATTACGATTGCCTTATTGTTTGGAAAAGGTTATGAACATGCTGATGATTGGGCTGCGCTGGTGGCGTCTTTAATAATAATATACAATGCCTATCATATATTTCGTCCTGCATTGGGTGAGATTATGGATGAGCAATTGTATGATGATTTAATTGCAGATATACGTCGTGTATCTTTAACCGTAGAGGGTGTTATTGCAACAGAGAAATGTTTGGTAAGAAAAACCGGTATGAAATTTCATGTAGATTTGCATGTATTGGTAAACTCTACTATCACCGTAAAAGAAGGGCATGATATTGCTCATAAACTAAAAGAACATTTAATAAGTGAATTACCTCAATTAGCAGATATACTCATTCATATAGAACCAAATGATTGTGATGTAAAATGAAAAAGTATGCTTTAGTCTTAATCTGTGTTTTAGTTTCTATTGCAACAAATGCGCAGTTAAAAATAGATGTAGAAGGCCACCGTGGTTGCCGTGGTTTATTGCCTGAAAATACCATTCCTGCTTTTATAAAAGCACTTGATATAGGAGTTACTACCTTAGAAATGGATGTGGTAATTACTAAAGATAAAAAAGTAGTAGTTTCTCACGAAGCCTTTTTAAACCATGAAATATGCAAGAATGCTAATGGAGAAGAAATTAAAGAGTCGGAAGAGAAGTCGTATAACATTTATAAAATGGATTATGAAGAGGTTGCTCAGTGTGATTGCGGCACAAAAGTTCATCCCCGTTTTAAGGAGCAACAAAAGCTAAAAACGTACAAACCTCTATTGGAAGAAGTTATTGATACGGTTGAAAAATATATAGCAGCTAAGAAGCTAAAGCCCGTAAAGTATAACATAGAAATAAAATCAGAAGTTGAAACCGATAATGAATTTCACCCGATACCTTCTGTTTATACAGACATGGTGTATCAGGTATTAAAAGATAAAAAGATTTTAGACAGGGTAATCCTTCAGTCATTTGATGTAAGGGTACTGCAATATATACACCAACAAAATTATCTGGTTAAAACAGCTTTTCTTGTAGAGAACTTAAAAGGCTTTGACAAGAATATGAATCTGCTGAGCTATACATCCGATGTATATTCTCCTTATTACAAATTAGTTAATGAAGATTTAGTAACTGCTTGTCATAAAAGGAATATACAACTTATTCCATGGACGGTAAACGATAAAACAGACATCGAGCACATGCTTAAACTAAAAGTGGATGGCATTATAAGTGATTATCCTGATAAGGTAATGGATATTCTTAATGGGAAGTAAGCACAGAAATCATTCACTATTTATCACTTATAATGTATAATTTTGAACCCGCTATGTTCAATCCTTCCTTAAAGGTTATTGGTATGCTGGGTGGCGGTCAGTTAGGCCGTATGCTTATACAAAGCGGTATGGACTTAAACTTAGCCATCAATGCCTTAGACCCCGATAAAAATGCACCCTGCCATTACTTAGCCAATAAGTTTACGCAAGGCAGTCTTACCGATTATGATACCGTCTATAATTTTGGTAAAAAAGCCGATGTAATTACGATTGAGATTGAGAACGTAAACGTAGATGCCCTTAAACAGTTGGAAAAAGAGGGCAAAGAGGTGTATCCGCAACCCCATATTATAGAAACCATACAGGATAAAGGTTTACAAAAGATTTTCTTTCAGCGCCATAACATCCCTACTCCCGATTTCTTTTTGATTGATAACAAAGAGCAGATAAGTAAGTACGCGGCGTTTTTTCCTTTCTTTCAGAAAATGCGCAAAGGCGGTTATGATGGCAAAGGCGTTGTAAAATTGGCTGATGCCGATAACCTTACTCATGCTTTTGATGCCCCAAGCATATTAGAACGTTTAGTAGATTTTAAAACAGAAATATCTGTCATCGTTGCCCGCAATAAAAAAGGAGAGGTAAAAACCTTCCCTGCGGTTGAATGTGCTTTTAATCCTGAAGCCAATCTGGTAGAATTTCTTTTCTCTCCGGCACAAATAACCCAGGCCATTGAAAAAGAAGCCCAGCGCTTAGCCGTTGATATAGCCAATAAGCTGGGTATCATTGGTATTTTGGCGGTAGAAATGTTTGTTACCAAAAGCGGCGAAGTACTGATTAATGAGCTGGCTCCACGTCCGCACAACAGCGGGCATCATTCTATAGAAGCCAATATCACTTCTCAATTTGAACAACATTTGCGTGCCATTTTAAACCTTCCCTTAGGAGATACCGGTTTATCCTCACCTGCCGTAATGCTGAATATATTGGGCGAGAAAGGGTACGAAGGCGATGCCGTTTATGAGGGTATAGAAGAAACCATGCAAATGAGCGGCGTACACATTCACTTATACGGAAAAGAAAAAACAAAACCCTTTCGTAAAATGGGGCACATTACCGTTACCGCCTCAAGTATTAAAGAAGCCAAGGACAAAGCCAATACCATAAAAGATATATTTAAAGTGACAAGCAAATGAGTAAAGAAAAAGTTTTAGTTGGCATTATTATGGGCAGTGCCAGCGATATGCCCATAATGCAAGCCGCAGCAGATATATTAAAGAAGTTTGATGTGTCTTACGAAATGGATATTGTATCGGCACACCGCACACCCGATAAGATGTTTGCTTACGCACAGGATGCCGTAAAGAACGGATTGAAAGTAATTATTGCCGGGGCAGGCGGGGCAGCTCATTTGCCGGGCATGGTAGCTTCTTTAACACCGTTGCCCGTTATTGGAGTGCCTGTAAAATCAAGTAACTCTATAGATGGGTGGGATTCTTTACTTTCCATTGTTCAAATGCCCAATGGGGTTCCGGTTGCCACAGTTGCTATAAATGCGGCACAAAACGCAGGTATTTTAGCCGCACAAATCATTGCTACCTCAGACAAAGTTTTATTGAAGAAAATAGAAACCTTTAAACAAGAGCTTAAAACCAAAGTAAATACTTCTTCAAAAGAAATTAAAAGCAAAAAGAAGTAATGGACTGGTTCAAAACGTGGTTTAATACGCCTTATTACCATCTTCTTTACGGTAACCGGGATAATAAAGAAGCTGCTTTTTTTATTGATAATTTACTTAACTATTTAAACTTACCAAAAGCCTCGCGCTGCTGGGATTTAAATTGTGGCAAAGGGAGGCATGCGGTTTATTTAAATAAAAAAGGTTTTGAGGTAATAGGTACAGACCTTTCGGAAGAGAGTATTTGTTTCGCTCAAAAGCAGGAAACAGAAAGTCTGCATTTTTATAAACACGACATGCGTAATTTGCTTTACGCTAATTATTTTGATGTGGTATTTAATCTCTTTACCAGCTTTGGATACTTTAAAAGTAACCATGATGACGAATTGGTTTTTCATTCGATTTATGCTGCACTCAAACCCAAAGGGATATTTGTTATAGATTTTTTTAATACGGCCTGCATACTTGCTAACCTAAAAGCAAGCGAGGAAAAACAAATAGGCGAAGTGGCTTTTCATATCAAAAAGCGGGTTGAAAATAACATCATTGTAAAAGAAATTACTGCCGAAGACAAAACAGGTAAACATTTTTTTAAAGAAGAAGTAAAAACGTTTACATTAACTGATTTTACAACCCTTGCACAAAAAGCAGGATTAAAAGTAAAATATTGCTTTGGCAATTATAGTTTACAACCCTTTGATGAAAATTCATCAGAGAGATTAATAATTATTTTTGAAAAGTAATTTGGAATCAGTTCTATACATAACTCTTTTATTCTTGCCTGTATTTGCTGCAGGTATAACGGTGTTCTTTATCAAACTTACAGAAAGTCATTTAAAACTTTTGTTGGCATTTAGTGCCGCATACTTATTAGCTTTATCCTTCCTACATTTATTACCCGAAATATTTTCAACTATTCCATCACCTCGCGCAGGCTTATGGGTATTGGCAGGTTTCTTTATACAGGTATTACTGGAATTCTTTTCGAGCGGTATAGAACACGGGCACGCGCACATTCATGCCGAAAAGAACAAAATACCTTTAGCCTTGCTATTTGGTTTATTCCTGCATTCGTTTATAGAAGGTTTGCCCTTAGCAGACATTTTTAATGCTTCTCAAAACAAAAGAATTATCTCTTTTTTAATGGGTATTACGCTGCATAATATACCTATATCCCTTGCTTTTTCAGGATTACTTATTCATCAGCAACTAAGTAAAAACAAAGTAATCATGTATTTAGTAGTACTTGCATTAATGGCTCCTTTAGGAGCTTTAATTGGGTATTTAATGCAAAGTACTTTAGCTAATATAGAACATCTCTCTTCCATTTTTACGGCTATTGTAGTAGGTATTTTTTTACATATTGCCACTACCATCATTTTTGAAAGCAGCGAAAAGAATCATCGCTATCACATAACTAAACTACTTAGTATATTGTTAGGTGTTGCTTTGGGCTATTTATTGAGTAAGTAATTACTTACAACCGTTCTTTATTAAATCATCTCCGGCATATTTATCCCCTAAGCTTTGTGCTTTCTTTAAGTCGGCACAGCTCCCGCTTAAATCATTTTTATATTTCTTTGTTAAGCCTCTATAATAATATGCTCTGGAGGAATTAGGGTTAGATACAATAGAAGCATTTAAATCAGTTAATGCCAAGTCATCCTTTTTCAACATAAAGTAAGTCACCCCTCTTTCTAATATAGCCAATTTATAATCAGGCTTTATCTCTAATGAGCTATTAAAATCATCTAATGCGCCATTGTAATCTATCAAAAGAAACTTACTTGCCCCTCTCATATAATAAGAATCAACGCTTTGTTTTAAATTCAGCGCCGAGTTGCAATCTTCAATACAGCCTTTATAATCGTTCAAGGCATATTTTACCAAACATCTGTTATAAAAAGCTGTTTCATAATTTGGGTTTAGAAGAATTGATTTATTTAAGTCCTCCATTGCACTACTATAATTTTGAAGTTGGTAGTAATTAGCCCCCCTCCAACAATATAGTTTATCATCTTTAAATCCTAAAGAGAAAGCAGAGTTAAAATCCTTATCAGCTTCTGCATATTGCTTTAATTCATACTTACACAAGGCACGATTATAATACGCTTTTGTAAAAGAAGGGTCTAATTTTATACTGCTGGTATTATCTTCCAAAGATTTTTTATATTCAGTCAGTTCGTAGTATGCCAAACCTCTATTGTAATATGCTTTTGCATATTTCGGATTGTGAGCAAGCACCGTATCATAATCAACTACACTTTCCTTAAATTTTTTTAATTCAATATAGGCTAAGCCCCTCCAAAAGAAGGTATCATAATATTTATTTAGTGATAAAGCCACATTGCAATCAGCTAAACATCCGGCATAATCATTCAAATAATATTTAATCATAGCACGGTAATAATAGGTAGGTTCAAAATCACTTTGCAAGCTTGCAGCTTTATCCAATAAAGGAAGTGCTTCACTATATTTTTCTAAATAATAATAGCAGGCAGCTTTGTATGTATAGGTTCGGTTATAATCATTTTTAATACTTAAAGAATTATCAAAATCTGGAATGGCCAGTTCATATTTTTCAAGCATAAAATTGCATAAAGCCCTTCCATAATAAACATCATACTGGCTTCTGCCAAACTCTATACTTTTTGTGTAGTCAGTAATGGCAGCTTTGTAATCACCCATGTAATAACTGCACAGACCTCTATTATAAAAAGCGTAATCAGTCTCTTTTTTATCTAGTAAAGCTGAATAGGTGTTATAGGAATCTTTATAATTTTTTTCATCATACTCTTTAGATGCTTTGGTAAAGAGAGAATCTTGTATTGCCTGACTATCTTTTTGTGCATAAGAGGAATATGTACTTAGAATTAAGAAGCAAAGCGCAATCAGTTTTTTAGCCATAATAGATGATAATGAATTAGTTTTGTAAAAGTAAAAGAATTACTAATCTGTTTAAGAAATAAATATGCTCGGACTTAAATTAGCTACCGACCCACGTTGGGTAAACATTGTAGAAAAGAATATTGAAGAGATTTTAACGGACCATGCCTGGTGCGAACAGAAAGCAGTAAGCAATTCTATTTCACTGGTTATCTCTTATCCTGAATATACCGAAATGGTGGATGAAATGCTGGCTATTGCCAAAGAAGAATTGGAGCATTTTGACTTAGTACATCAAAAAATTAAACAACGTGGCTTAATATTGGGTAAGGAACGTAGAGACGAGTATGTAAATGATTTATATCAATTTATGAGAAAAGGCTATAAGCGTGAAATTGCTTTGGTTGATCGCCTGCTGTTTTCTGCCTTAATAGAAGCACGTAGTTGCGAGCGTTTTAAAATATTAAGTGAACAGATTAGCGATGAAGACCTAAAACAGTTTTATCGAGAATTGATGATAAGCGAGGCTACTCACTATACTACCTTCCTTTCTTTTGCAAGAAAATATGCTGGCAAGCAGGATGTTGATAAACGTTGGCAGGAATGGTTAGATTATGAAGCCGATGTTATAAGCAAGTATGGCAAAAAGGAAACCATGCATGGGTAAGATTATTTACCCAGGTATTTAAACCAATCTTTTGTTGCTTCCGCTATAGATGAAGGTTCCCATAAAGGTGCTTCACGCCAATAGTCGATATTATCCAGCATGATGGATACCCCTTCTTCAAAACTTACTTTCGGACTCCAACCTAATAATTGCTTTATTTTCTTGGTATCTGCAAAAGTACAATCAGGTTCTCCCGGGCGTTTAGGAATATAGGTAATCTCACCGCCCAACAATTCTACTAATCGATTAATACTGTATGTATTTTCACTACCTACATTAATTCTTTCTTTTGGAATTTGGTAGTTATTTGAAGCTGTAACACAGGCATCAACAATATCAGTTACAAAAGTAAAATCACGTGTTTGTTTGCCATCACCAATAACCGTAAACGGCTTGTTGTTTAATTTCTGTGCTAAAAACACTCCAAACACTGCTCCATACGTTCCACTTGTTCTTGCCCGCGGACCATACACATTAAAGAAACGCATAGCTGTAATATTCATTTTATACACCTGCGCCCAATACATGCAATATTCTTCGCCTAAATATTTTGTAACGGCATAAGGATATTGACAACGGATTTCTGCTGTCTCAGGTGTAGGAAATTTATCAGGAATACCATAGCAGGAAGAAGATGCTGCATAAATTATTCTGCCTACATTATGTTTACGACAAGCCTCCAATACATTAATGGTTCCGTTCACATTACTGTTATGGTATTCCATCGGGTGTTCAATTGAGGGAACAATATCAGCCAAAGCAGCTAGATGAAATACTTTTTCTACACCTATAAAATGCGATTCTATTTTAGTAAAATCAGAAATTGTTTCTACAACAACCTGTAGTTTATTGCTGCCTTTATGATGTTCTAAATTACGCAAGTTACCCGATGATAAATTGTCAATTACAATAACATCATGACCATCATTTAGTAATCTGTCTACCATGTGGCTACCAATAAAACCACAACCGCCCGTTACCAGTATTTTCATTTCTTTCTTTTTAAAATTCCACCTGTAAGCGCATCTATATCTTCCAACAGATACCTCTTCTTTTGATTAAGATTATTCTTCTGCACATTCGTAATACTCTCCATATTCTTACGCCATACTTTTGGAATACCATGCAGATGCTTATTATGCTCAATAAACGCTTTATACTCTAAAGTAAAACCTGCATTTATAAGAGCACTATCTATATCAACTGTGCCAAAGGCTTTATACATATAATTCAAATCACGTATATAAAAAGCACCGCCGGGTTTAAGTATGCGCTGAAACTGCTCGAAAATATAGAGGATAAGTTGCTTTCCTAATTCGGGTAATACCTGCACACATAAAATTAAATCCACGCTGTTATCAGGCACTAAATCCAAACGCCACGTTGGAACATGATACAGATTAGAACTCTTAGTATCTATTTTAAATGTAGCAGGATTATCTATATAATCTATAAAATCAGGTTTAATAGCTTTGTAATAATGGTGCTGCAAGCCATAAGACATAGGTATTGCATCTACTGCAATAAAATTTCCTTTGCCATTAAGGTAGGGCCACCATAGGTTAGCTTGTCTGCCATAACCAGCACCAAAATCTAAAACGTTTTTAATTTCAAATTCTTTTGGAACAGGATAAGATTGTGGTATAAAAAAATCATGTGCATTATTCAAACCAACATTTTTATATTGATCGAAATCATATTCTATTCCTAAATTCTTTAAAATAGCAATATCATTTTGCTTGCTTTTTTCTATAAGCGGGTTAATGAGTTCATCCTTATAAAAACTGGGGTACTCCCCAGCAAACCAATTCATCCATTTCACAATATCCTGCGCACCATTAAAGGTGTAAAAATCCTCAGGCAAACCATCTGAATACTTAACGCCGCGCTTCTTTCGCTTAGCCTGATAATCCCAGGAAATAATAAAAGGTTTTACATACTTGCTTTTATCTCTTTCAAGAACACTTTCAAATTTTTGTTGAAAAGGATGAGCCATTTATTTTTTATAAAAGGAATTAATTTTCTCAATCACATAATCTACCTGTTCATTATCTAACTGAGGGAACACAGGCAGACTTAAAATGGTTTCGCATTGTTTTTCGGTTACCGGAAAGTCTCCTTTTTTATAGCCTAAATAAGCAGCCGCTTTTTGCAGGTGAATAGGCACAGGATAATGTATTTTGGTATCAACACCTTGTTCGCGCAAATACGTCATTAAAGCATCGCGCTTATCAGTTTGAATAATAAAGGTATGGTAAACTGAGTGCTCGTATTCTTTATCTTTAGGAACATACATAGGCAATTGGTGTAACCCGTTCCAATACCTTTCTGCAATTTCCCTACGGCGGTTATTCCACTTCTCTAATGAATTAAACTTTACATTTAAAATGGCTGCCTGTAAATTATCCAAACGGGAATTAAAACTCCAGAAATCAACTTCATCTCTACTGGAATGCCCGTGTGTGCGGGCTTTAGAAAGATATGAAAACAGTTTATCATCATTCGTAGTAATAACACCTCCATCGCCACAAGCTCCTAAATTTTTCAACGGATGTAAACTAAAAGAACCTGTAATACCAAAAGAGCCTACGCTTTTGTTTTTGTACCTTGCCCCTACTGCCTGTGCGCAATCTTCAATAACATGTAAGTTATGCTTTTTGGCAATAGCCATAATAGCTTCCAAATCAGCAGGACGACCGGTTAAATGTATCGGAATAATAGCCTTTGTTTTTTTGGTGATTGCTTTTTCTATCTGAGCAGGATCTATATTATAATCTTCTCTTACATCGGCAAAAACAGGCGTAGCACCTGCCAAAGCAATGCTTGATGCAGAAGCTAAATAAGAGTTTGGTGCTGTAATAACCTCATCCCCTACTCCAATGCCTAAAGCACGCATACTAAGTATCATGGTATCGGTACCATTACCAATACCCAATGCATATTTTGTTTGGCACAAAGCAGCAAAACGCTTTTCGAAGGTAGAAACTTCTTCTCCTAAAATATAATTGCCATTATCTAATAAAGCTTCTACACTTTTTAAAATCTCTTGTTTGATGGGTGCATGCTGCTGGCCTAAATGGATGTAAGGTACCTTCATGGGTTAATTAGCTCTTAGTAACTGGAATTATTTTAGTTCGATATGCTGCATTAGTTTTACATTAAAGTATTTATCTCCTGATAAGGAGTCAGGAATATCACCCCTTTCAAAAGCATCTTTTAAATCTTTTACGGCATCTTCAATGGTATGATTGGCTACAAAACCGATATCATTTTTTATTTTTTCGGAAGAGATATGATACGAACGCAAATCATTGGTTGGTGTGGTAACAATGTTTACCTGCGGACCAACAACATTTTTTACCATCTGTGCAATTTCAGAAATGGTGTGGTTTTCAAAACCTGCATTCCAAATTTTGCCTGCAATTTTTTCTTTAGGAAGCTCCAGCAACTGGCAATACAAATCGGTCATATCTTCAATATGAATGTTGGGGCGCTTTTGCGTACCTCCAAATACGGTAATCTCTCCTTTATTTACGGCAAGATTAGTTAATATATTCACTGATAAATCTAAACGCAGGCGCTTACCGTAACCACACACCGTTGCCGGACGAATGGTACAGGTAGTAAAACTATCGCTTTGGTATGGTTTTAAAATTTCTTCGCAATCAGCTTTAAATTTAGAGTAATCAGTTAGCGGTTCAAGCTCCATCCCTTCATGCACATTAGGCTCTTCTTTAATGCCATATACGCTGGATGATGAAGCATAAATAAAGCGGCTTACCCCTGATTCTTTAGAGATTTTAACCAAAGGTTCGAAGGCATCCAGGTTAATAGATTTACCCAAATCAGGGTTCAGTTCAAAACTTGGGTCGTTGCTTATGCAAGCCAAATGTATAACGGCATCGTGCCCCGGAAGGGTTTTCTTTAAAAGCTCCTGATCTCTTATATCGCCTTTAATGATAGTTAGGTTAGGGTGTTTAGCCAACACATCTTCCCCATAAATCATAAGGTCTAATACCGATACTTTGTAGCCTTTGCTTAGTAGTTTAGGAACCAATACAGAGCCTACATAGCCTGCTCCTCCTGTGATATAAACGCTTTTCATAAATTAAAAATAAGATAGCAAAATTAAGTTTTTATTTGATATTTTACAGGATAGATGATAGTTTAGAAAAGGAATCAATTATTTGGGTTGGTAAAGATTGAATTAAACGCTCTTTAGTAGACATACCATCACTTATGGCTATTGTTTTTAGTGAACATGAATTACCTGCCTTAATATCATGTTCTGTATCTCCAACCATATAATCAGAAATAGAAGCATTCTTTTTTAAGACAGCTTGCTTTTCAACAAACGCTGCAAAGGGACTAACAGTATATACTTCCGTAAAATATGAGGACAGATTCAGAAAATTAATTTGTTCTATAAGGTTCTCTTTTATTGCCCTACCGGATAAAATCTTTAGAGTAAATCTCTTTTTTAATTCCGATAATGTTTCTTCTACATTGGCTCTAAGCGTATCCTTTTTTAAATAAGCAATAGATTCAATAGTTTCATTCCTAAAATCTATGTACTCCTGAATAAACCTCTCATAACCATAGTTCTCAAGGATTTTTAAAGTAGATAAGCCCGCTTGCCTAAATTGCCAGTATTTATCACTATTTAAATCAATATGATATTTTGAGGCAAAGAAATCAATAAAAACCTGAGTATATCTTGTTTTAACATCTGTAATAGTTCCGTCAAAATCAAACCATATCGTACTCATAAGCTTCTTGCCAATATCTATACATTACCAGACCCACTCTAAATCCTGAATACTCTATTTTATCTTTATTTATTTCATTCAATAAAAACAAGGGTGCATTAAGGCCTGCTTCAATGGAAGCAATGTATGCCCCACCAAATCTTGGGTTTATCTCTATAAAATAAATGACATTAGTATTTTCATCAATTATAAACTGAATATTTGAAGGTCCTTTTATTTTTAACGCTTTATTTATTTTTCTTGAACAATCTATTAATTCTTTATTATTGACTGTTTTGGTTTGTGTGCATAAGCCTCCTTTAGTTATTAGCCTTTCTCTTGGTACACATTCACAAAAATCCTGAACCAAAGAAGTATAACAATCTACTGTAAACTCTTTACCCTTTATGAAATCCTGAATGATATATCTAGGAGCATCAACAGATAAGGAAGCAAGTTGGGTTGCATCATTAACAACAATAATATTGGTACTTCCTGTTCCTTTTTTAGGTTTAATGATAACGGGAAATGATTTTACGTCAGATAATTTATCATATTCTTTTGGCACATTAATTCCAAGAGCTTTTATAAAAGGATTACAAACACTCTTATCATTACAGATTTCAATGATTTTTAGCTCTGAAATTACGGGATTAAATTTTTCAAGAACAATAAGATTTTGTGCAACAACTTCCAGTTCTTGTTCCATTATTGGAATGAGAAGATTTACAGACTCTTTTGTACATATATCAAGTATGGTAGGAATGTAAGTAGTATCATTAGCAAAGGGAAGTTTATAAAACTTATCTACAAAAAATTTCCCTGCATTATTAACAGAGGCATCACAACCAATAATGTTAACAGGATATTTTACCTGTTTTCTTAATGCTTTTATTACGTTTTGTGAGCCAGTAGCACCAATGCTTGTGATTAAAACATTCATTTTAATCTCTTGAGCACACAAAACATAATTCTCCACCAAATTCGGCCGGAAGTTTTTTAGCCAAACTATAATAAGCATCAAAAAGTTTATCAGGCCAATCATACATTTGCTTATTACTTAAAGGTTTTAAAAGAATACCTTCTTCTTTTAAAATATTAAGCTCGGAACTAATAACAGTTGTGCGAAGCGTTTCTACTTTAAATACCCTTCTATGACCTATTCTTACATCATCTTCGTTTAATTCTGTGGTATATTTTATCATCCCCATTTCAACCCCAATACGGCGATGTACTGAATCTCCATTAGGAACAGTTATAATTATAATCCCTTTCGGTTTTAACCAATTCTTTACAATCTTTAATATCTCTATAGGATTAAGCACATGCTCAAGTACATGCCCTAAAATAATTGTATCAAATTGCTTATTTGGTTTAAAATCCTCGAATAAACTTACATGATATTCTACTTTAGGCGCTCTTTTCTTAGCTTTTTCAATTAATTCTGCGGAAGCATCTACAGCAATAATATTAGGATACTTTTGAAACAATACTTCAGTAACCAATCCATCGGCACAGCCAAGTTCTAATATATCTTTCCCTTGACAAAAGCTTAAAATTGTTTTGCTTCTGTAGGAGTTTACTTTAGCATCTTTATCATACATAGAATAAGTTTCTCCTATTTTATCTAAATGTTTTTTTTCTTCTATTTCCATTTTTTATTTTTTACTTGTGTAAAAATTAAGAAGTCGTTTTATATTTCTTTTCAGTCCTAATTTTTCTCTGCTTATTTTTATATTATTTGCTATAGTTACATAATCTAACTGTAAAAGTATAGATTTAATTGTATTTATTTCATTTTTAGAAACAGAAATACCTGTTTTATATCTCCTCACAATAAACGATTGAAATTCAAGATCATTTGAAATAATTGTAGGGATACCACTCTCCATATAATTAAATAGTTTAAGGGTAATGCAAAGTTTATATTTTAGAGGTGATTGTTTATGAGAATTATCATTCACAAAACCTAAGTGAATACCAAAATGATATTTACTTAATTCCTTTGCCAATTGCTGTTGGGCTATAGGTGCATGAAAATGAAAATAAGGGTTTTGCTTATCTATCTTTTCATACTCCTCATAATCTGCTCTTGAATTTGATGGGCTCGGATAAATATGGAAGTGCAGCTTCTGTTCGGTAAGCGTTTTTATTAAATTATGAAATTGGGTATTGCCATATTGTGCAGGGTCTTTATAACTCCCTGCAACGGAGCCTGCATAAACCAAATGAATGTTATCGGGGTCAATAGTTTTATTGTTCTCCTGAAAAAAATCATCATCGCAATACAGCGGAAAGAAAATAGTTTTTGGTTTCTTTTTGCATTTAAGCTGTCGATATGCCTCGTTAATTTCCATGCTGTTGGCTACAACCCCATCTGCCTTTATAAGGCATTCTGCTTCATGTGGCAACTCTTTTTTCAGCCAGTTTAGTTTGGTATTTTTATTGTAGTAAATAGTCCATACATCCTGCATATCGTGCACATAAGGTTTATTTAAAAAGGTACGTGCCACGTTGGAAAAATAACTTTTAGGCGCAAAGCCATGCACCAGAGTGATATTATTTATTTGTTTTAAAATGCGTTTTAGATGGCATACATTTCTAAACTGGTAAACAGCACTAAAGCAAGGGTCTGAGAACTCTTTTACATACCAACGCCTGTGGCAGACTAAAATTAGCGTATAATCGCTTTCGCGTTTTATCCACTTAGCCATGCGGGGGATGCGGGGTTGCAAATGCTCGCCTACAAAAAGAAGTACATTAGGCAAATTACTTTTAGCAATAGCAGGTACTCCCAAAAAAAACAAGAGGGCATCCCAATAAGAGCTTATTTTTTCAAAGCCAAACACTTTTATTTTATGTAAAAGTATCCGGTGCTGGGGTTTCATGTTTAAGGGTTAATCACGACAACAATCAACCTTTGATTATTGAAGAAGAACCGCTTTTATTGATTGCGAAGCTGGAGCACTGCTAAAGTTATCAGCAAGTAAAGTAAGTATACCCACATTGTAATAGTAACGATACCCACCTCCTGTAACAACAACATCTGGCCATGCGTACCAATCAGGGTATGCAGTACTCCATCCAAATACCTCAACAGTACCTTTACTTACAATTTGTTCGGTAATATTTGAGTTAGAATAGGTGTATTTCCATTCTCCAGTACCAGTATTTACCCAAGCACTTGATGGAACATAAAAACTATCTACCACAGCAACATTAGATGGTCCGGTAGCTCCAGTAGCACCTGTGGGTCCGGCAGATCCTGCAGGTCCAACAGGTCCAGCTTTTGTACAACTTGTAAATATTAATGTGGCGACAAAACATACCGTTGCCAAGGTTTTTAGTTTAATTATTTTTTTCATTTTATTTTTGTTTTATGCGTTAAATATACTCGTTTTTTATTTATCTATATGTTTAATAAACTTTTAGATGTTTTTACAAGGATATTTCTTTTTCCTATGCTTAAAATAACTTCATGCGGTTTGCCATATACAGGGCATGACGCAGGTGCTTTGTATCGCAATTACTAAAAAATGTTATTTTATTGCTAAGCAAAATAGTTTGGCACACTTTTTGGTAATACTTAGCATATCGTTCTTTGTAAACATAAGCAGCTAAAGAAAAGAAGAGTTTTGGATAATCTTGCTTGATTCAGGACTTGTCTTGTTTCACGCAAGAATAGTCTTGCTTCGTCTAAGATTACCCAAGAATCTTTCAGGAGTAGCCCTACGTTATTCAAAACTTGTCCTGTTTCACTTAAGAATAGTCTTGCTTCAACCAAGACTACCCAAGAATTTTTCAGGAGTAGTCTTAAGTTATTCAGGACTTGTCCTGCTTCATTCAAGACTTACCCTGCTTCATTCAAGAATAAGAAAACTGAAATTAAACAGAACTAAAAAGAAATAAAAACTAACCTAAAAAAAAACAAAGCCATGTCAAGTAAAAATGAAAGAATCTCGACTAAACCAAGCGAGTTTGCACCCTACATGCAGAGTACAGATAAACTGCAACTAAGTATTAACCCCACAACAGGAAACCCCAAGTGGAAAGACTGGGGCTGGACAAGTGCGCAGAGCGCGCAATGGACATCCTTTAGGAATCAATCTGATTTGTTGTTTCCACAATGGTCGGATAAAAACAACAACAATACAAATATTACCGACCAGATGGGGATACTTATAAGAAATGTAAAAAAATATGATAACGACCCCTTAACTGGATTTCATCTGCTGGATAAAGTAGCTATGAACGGAACCATTAGCGATTGTGAAACCTTTCATGTAAAACGCGGCACAGCGTTGGCTGCGGTTAGTCATCAGGGAGCTGCTACAGCGCGAAATATAGGCGGACTTGTGGCTGGCCCCGAAAAGCCTGTATTGGCTATGAAAAAATATGATGTGGGAGAGCATCATATAACTGTTACCAACCCCGATACCCCTAAAAGTCATGCCCTGCCCTCTGGTATAAAGTTCGCGAAAGTATATAGATATATTGGCACAGTGGCGCCAACCTCGCTTAGCCAATATCAGTTTGTAGGCAATGCCAAAAGGGGTAGTGTTTTAAGCAGCATAAGCTCTGCTGATTTAGCTGCTATACCTGCCAATACTATTTCTTATGCCTGGTATATTGCAAGATACGAAAGTAATAAGGGTGTATTGGGCGATGCATGCGGTGCTATAGTAGCACAAATTTTGCATCCTTAAGAGTATTGTTATTGCGAAGAGTGAAACGGCGAAGCAATTTCCACCTTTAACAGATTGCCGCGCTTCGCTCGCAATGACAATGAAATAAATTCAATCAATCTCCTGTTTTAGCTAACGGGAGATTTTTTCTTAACGGAAACTTAATATTGCCATTCAATTTCTTTTATTTACTTTTGATTAAACCAAAAAATATAACTATGAAGACAAAATTATTTTTCGCAACTTGCTTTTTAACCATAGGCTTTTTAAATGCACAAATAATAAGCACCGTTGCCGGAAATGGAACCGGAGCTTATGCCGGAGACGGAGGACAGGCAACTGCGGCAGAATTATATTACCCTGGTGGAGTACTTCTTGATGCGGCAGGCAATATGTATATTGAAGATACTGATAATAGCAGGGTACGCAAAGTAAGTACCTCAGGTATTATTACAACTATATTAGGAACCGGCACGGCTGGTTTCAGCGGAGATGGAGGGCTGGCTAGCGCTGCCAAAACCTATTACCCTAGGGGCTTGGTTTTTGATGCAACAGGCAATTTATATGTTTCCGAGTCTTTCAATCAACGCATACGTAAAATAAATACGGCAGGAATTATTACAACCATTGCCGGAAACGGAACGGCAGGATTTAGTGGTGATGGAGGCCCTGCAACAGCAGCCGAATTACATAATCCATATCAAATAACTTTTGATGTAGCAGGCAATTTATACATTGCTGATTTTGATAATAACCGCATACGGATGGTAAATACGGCCGGTATTATTAGTACTGTAGTGGGAACCGGTACTACAGGTATTGGTACAGGAAGTTATGGAGGAGACGGGGGGCAGGCAACTTTAGCTAATTTATATGCACCATGCGGGGTTGGATTTGATGCCGCGGGTAATATGTTTATTGCCGACGTAAGTAATAACCGAATAAGAAAGGTAAATACAGCCGGTATTATAACCACCTATGCAGGAACCGGAACCGGTGCATATAGCGGAGATGGAGGGCAGGCCACCGCCGCAGAATTATATAATCCATATTGGGCAACTACAGATCCAGTAGGCAATGTGTACTTTAGCGATTCAAAGAATAATCGTGTTCGTATGATAAATACTTCAGGTATTATATCAACTATAGCCGGAAACGGAACCGGTGCTTATAGCGGAGATGGAGGGCAAGCTACCGTTGCAGAAATAAATTATCCATCAGGAATATCATTTGATGCCGGGGGCAATATGTATTTTGCTGATGGATGGAATCACCGCATACGTAAAGTAACTAATGTTGCACAATCAGCAGGCATTGAGAAATATATTGCTAACAATGAAAATATTATCGTTTATCCTAACCCTAGTAGTGGTAGTTTTCAAATAACCTATACTGGTAATATAGATGAGCTAAAGGTACTTGATATGCTTGGGCAGATTGTTTATGAAGCAAAACCAAAAACAACTAATGCTTCTCTAACATTAACTAACGCAGGCGTTTACTTTATTACCCTGATAAGTGGTACAGAAATGAGTACTAAAAAAGTAATTGTAAGTAAGTAGAAAAAGTTTACAGAATTAAAGCAACTAGTTTAAGTCCCCTTCATTCAAGAAGGGGATTTTTTTTACTTGCCACTTATTACTAAGTTTGTAGTAAATGAAATTAAGGCTCAGAAAAATAAAACTCCTTTTTACAATTTGCTATTTATGCTTTAGCATAGCAAAAGCTCAAATAATAAATACTGTAGCCGGAAATGGTACAGGAGGTTATAGTGGCAATGGAGGGCAGGCAACTGCGGCTGAATTATATTACCCGAACGGAACACAATTTGACCCTACAGGGATTCTATATATTTTGGATACAGACAATAATGTTGTACGCAAGGTAAGTGCCTCAGGTATTATAACTACTATAGCTGGAAACGGAATACAGGGATATAGTGGAGACGGGGGGCAGGCAACCGCAGCACAATTAAACTATCCAAGAGGAGTATCATTTGATGGCTTAGGCAATTTATATATTACAGAAGCTTTTAACAACAGAATACGTAAAGTAAACTCCTCTGGTATTATCAACACTTTTGCAGGAACAGGAGCAGCGGGTTATAGTGGAGATGGGGGACTGGCATCTGCAGCAAAATTATACACTCCTTATGTATCCATTTTTGATGCTATCGGTAATATGTATATTGCTGATTATGATAATAACCGCGTTCGTAAAATAAATACTGCAGGTATAATAAGCACCTTTGCAGGAAACGGAACAGGAGGCTATACCGGAGATGGTGGGCAAGCTACTGCCGCAGAATTATATACTCCGGTTGCATTAGCATTCGATGCTATTGGTAATCTTATAATTAGTGATGGGAGTAATCACCGGATAAGAAAAGTGAATAGTTTGGGAATTATTAGCACAATTGCCGGAACTGGGGTAGGAGGATTTAGTGGAGATTGCGGGCAAGCTACTGCTGCACAATTAAACCGTCCCTTTGGTATTGCTATTGATGCAGTAGGTAATTTATATATTGGAGATTCGTGGAATAATAGGGTACGTATGGTAAATACTTCGGGCATTATAACCACCATAGCCGGAACTGGACTTGGAGCGTATAGCGGAGATGGTGGGCCTGCAAACGCAGCTGAAATATATTGGCCAAGCGGTTTAACTATTAATGGCTTAAATAACCTTCATATTGCAGACCAATTTAACCACCGTATACGTGTTATAAATATTGCAAATATGACCTTATCAGCAAACTCTCCTACCATATGTGCTGGTAACACTGCAACTTTAACTGCAAATGGCGGTTCTACCACTTATACTTGGAGTACAGGTGCAACAACAGCCAGTATTGCCTTAAGCCCAACAGTAACTACAACATATACAGTTATAAGTGAAGTAGGTACTTGTATTAGTAAAGCTGTTGCTACTATTAATGTAACCCCTTCCAGTTCAAATGTTACCATTAGTGGTACAGGTACTATTTGCTCAGGAGAAAACATAACCTTAACAGCAAGCGGGGCCAGTAATTATGTTTGGAGTACTGGTGCAACAACTGCAAGTGTTACTTTAAATCCAACCGTTACAACAACATACACCGTTACGGGTGGGTTAGGAACCTGTACCTCACAAGCTGTTGCAACGGTTAATATAATTCCTGGTTCAATAATTAATGTTAGTGGTAATTGCTCAATTTGTTTAGGTCAAAATACCACTCTAACCGCAAACGGAGTAAATACATACACTTGGAATACGGGTGCAAATACAACTTCCATATCTGTATCACCCAACATAACTACAACATACACAGTTATGGGAACTTCATCAACCTGTACAAGTCAAGTGATTGCAACAGTAAGCGTAACCCCTACTCCAACAATTACCATTACCGGTAATAGTATAATATGTATCGGTCAAAATACTACTCTAACAGCAAATGGTGCAAATTCATATATTTGGAATACAGGCGCAAATACAAGTTCTATAATGGTTAACCCTTCTTCTTTTTCAACTTATACAGTAATAGGTGGCATAGGTACTTGCACCAATCAGGCAACATTTACAGTTAATGTAATTCTTTCCAGCCCAACGGTAAGCATTAGCGGTAGTGGTACTATATGTCCGGGGCAAAGTGCTACATTAACAGCAAATGGAGCAAACACTTATATCTGGAACACAGGCGATACAACCACCAGTATTGTTATAAGCCCAACAGTTACTACAACGTATACAGTTACAGGAGGTATTGGTACCTGCACCAATCAGGCAATGGCAACGGTTGGCTTAGATGGCGTGTTTAATTTTACTATGCCCAATATTATTACCCCCAACAACGATGGCATTAATGATTTTATAGACTTTGGTAAAAACCAATTCTCTACCATGCAACTGCAAATCTATAATCGCTGGGGTATAAGAATTTATGAAAGCAATGACCCTGCCTGTATTTGGAAACCTACTACTATTGATGATGGTACTTATTTTTACATAATTCAGTATACCATTACCTGCAACAGAGAAATACAAGGTAAAATACTAAAGGGCTTTATTACTTCTATTAAATAAATGGTCGCGATGCAATTAATACTCAACAAAATAAAATTACTTTTTACCATTTGCTTTCTAGCTGTAAGTATATTAAAAGCCCAACAAATAACTACTATAGCAGGAAACGGTACAGGAGGATATAGCGGAGATGGAGGGCAAGCCACTGCAGCAAAATTATACTACCCGAATGGGACACAATTTGACCCTGCAGGCATCCTTTATATAACTGATACGGATAACAATGTTGTACGTAAGGTAAGTGCTTCGGGCATTATAACCACTATAGCCGGAATAGGAATACAGGGGTATAGCGGGGATGGAGGGCAGGCAACTGCGGCACAATTAAACTACCCAAGAGGTATACTATTTGATGGATTGGGTAATTTATACATTACAGAAGCTTTTGGTAATCGAGTACGTAAAGTAAACGCTACCGGTATAATAAGCACTTTTGCCGGAACAGGAACAGCAGGTTTTAGCGGAGATGGGGGTCAAGCTATTGCTGCACAATTAAATATACCATATGTATCCGTTTTTGACGCAGCAGGTAATATGTATATTGCTGATTACGCTAATAACCGAATACGTAAAATAAATACGGCAGGTATCATAAGCACTTTTGCCGGAACAGGAACAGGCGGTTATAGTGGAGATGGAGGGCAGGCAACTGCAGCAGAATTATATACTCCGGTAGGCTTAGCTTTTGATTTGTCCAGTAATCTAATAATTAGTGATGGAAGTAATCATCGTATTAGGAAAATTAATAGTTCAGGTATTATAAGCACTATTGCCGGAAACGGTACTCCTGGTTTTAGCGGAGATTGTGGGCAGGCCATTGCTGCACAGTTAAATCGTCCTTTTGGAATTGCTATCGATGCAGTAGGTAATTTATATATTGGCGATTCACAGAATAATCGGGTGCGTATGGTTAATACTTTGGGCATAATAACAACCATAGCCGGAACAGGACCCGGAGCTTATAGCGGAGATGGAGGACCTGCTATTGCTGCAGAAATATACTGGCCAAGTGGTTTAACTATTGATGGGGTAAATAACCTGCACATTGCCGACCAATATAATCATCGCATACGTGTGATAAACATTGCAAACATAGGCACTATAACAGTAAACTCAGCCACTATCTGCACAGGAAGCACAGCCACTCTAACCGCAAGCGGAGTAAGCTCTTATACCTGGAGCACAGGGGCAACAACGGCCAGTGTTGTTTTAAGCCCAACGGTTACTACCACCTATACTGTGGCAGGTAGTGTAGGTACTTGTCCCAGTCAAACAGCAGTTGCTACCATTACGGTGTCCCCATGCTCTACGCAGCTTTGTAGCGGTAACTTAGGCGCTCCTACCTACTCTAACAATTTTGGTTCGGGTGCTGCTCTTTATGGCCCTGCACTTCCTGCCGGTCAAACTCAATATCCTTATGTAACCGGTTCTCCGCCTAATGGGAGTTATGTAATATCTAATACTGCAGACCCATCGGGCATTGTAGGCTATTTACCCATAGGCGACCATACAGGTAACCCCAACGGGTATATGATGGTGGTTAATGCCGATTATCCACCTGATACCGTTTATACTGCAACGGTTACTGGTTTATGCCCCAATACAACCTATGTATTTTCTTCTTATGTGGCAAACAACAATACACAAGCTGCGGCAGTAACAAACTGTGGCGGAAGTTATATATATGCCAATGTTAAACTACAGGTTGAGTACCCACCTGGTACGGTACAAGGTTCTGTGTCTTCAGGTAATTTGCCAACAGCACCTACTTCTACAGCATTGGTATGGGTAGAGGAAGGTTTTGTATTTACCACGGTGGCAGGTCAAACCAGTGCAGAAATTACTATCATTAATAATGCACCCGGTGGTTGCGGTAATGATTATGTAGTAGATGATATTTCTTTATCGCCCTGTGGCCCTGGTATTTCGTTAAGCATTGTACCTAACCAAACTGTATTTTGTGCGGGGCAGGCTGTAACACTTGAGGCTACTTATACTTCGGGCAGTTACCCTAATCCGCAATACCAATGGCAGTTTAGCAATGATGGTGGTACTTCCTGGGCAAATATAGCGGGTGCTACTTCGCAAACCTATTCCATTAATGCTGTAACGATAGCACAGGGTGGCATGTATCAATTAATAGCTGCTGAGAATGGGAATGTTGGTTCTCCTTCCTGTAGCATATTGGCAGGCCCTCTTGAATTTACAGTAAACCCTCCCACATCAACACTTACTATTAGCGGCAGTGGTATTATATGCACGGGGCAGAATATTACCTTAACAGCAACCGGCGCAACCACTTATAGTTGGAATACCGGGGCAACCACAACAAGTATTGTTGTAAATCCAACAGTTACTGCAACATATACCGTTACAGGTGGAGTGGGCACTTGTAGCACACAGGCTGTTGCTACAGTTACTGTAACTCCGGTTCCTATAGTATCAATTACAGGAAATACCATTATTTGTGCAGGAGCAAGCACTACCCTCATGGCAAGTGGTGCTACTACCTATACCTGGAATACAGGAGCAAACGCGGCCAGTGTGGCTTTTAATCCAAGTAATACAACTACATACACGGTTATAGGAACGAGCGGAACTTGTACCGCCCAGGCAATTGCTACGGTAAGTGTAAACCCCATACCTATTGTTTCTATTACCGGAAACACGGTTGCCTGTGCAGGAAATAGTACTTCGCTAACAGCAAGCGGAGCGAATACCTATACATGGAGTACAGGAGCAAACAGCGCTACTATTAATTTTATTCCTACATCAACGGCATCCTATACTGTAACCGGAGGGATAGGAGCTTGTATAAACGAGCAAGTAATAACGGTTAATGTATTAACTAATTTAACAATTTTAATTAGTGGTGATACCATTATTTGTGTCGGACAAAAAGATACATTAACCGCAAGCGGTGCAATTACGTATACCTGGAGTACTGGAGCCCATACAGCCAGTATAATTATAACACCTACTGTGGCTACCTCTTATTCTGTTTCTGCAGCTATAGGAACTTGTTTTGGTACTGCGTTTGATTCAGTTCATGTTAAACCCACACCGGTAGCAGTATATACCTTAAACCCGAATCCGGCAACTACCTTAGACCCTTTGGTTTATTTTTCAAATGAATCCATAAATTACACACATTGGGCATGGAACTTCGGGGATAGCTCTGCTTTGGATACTATAGATGTAAACCCATCTCATTATTACAATACAGAAACGGGGAGTTCTTATCATACATCCTTAACCCTTAGCAATAAAGATGGGTGTATCAATATAGATACTGTTCTATTAGTAATAGACCCTTTTTTCACTTTCTATATTCCCAACACATTTACTCCAGACGGAGATGGACTGAATGATGTATTTAAAGGAGAGGGTATGGGTATATCAAGCTTTCAACTTTGGGTTTTTGACCGATGGGGAGAAAATATATTTTACTCCAGTGATATAAATAAAGGTTGGAACGGTACACTAAGAGGTGGTAACTCTACTATAGTTCAGGAGGGCGTATATGTTTGGAAGGTAAATTTAGAAGATGCACTACAGACTAATCATAATTACCACGGTACCGTTACTATTATTAAGTAGTTTCTACTCTCTTATACAGACTTGTAACATATCTGATTATCTGATTCCTTTTTAGTAATTTCAAAGCCTTAATGGGAATCGTAAAACGTGATGGTTTAAAGTTAGCTCTTATATCATGGGCAGGCTTATTGTTAGGTTTTGTTAATAAAATCATTTTTTTTCCTAAGTATTTAGAAGCTGACCAGGTTGGGCTTGCTACAGTATTGGTGAACATCTCTGTTTTGTTTTCCCAATTAGCTTCTATGGGCTCGGCAGGATTAATTCTTAAATTCTTTCCTTATTTCAATAATGATACACATAAGCACCATGGTTTCATTACCTGGGTTTTTAAACTGGCTACCATTGGCAGTATTGTTACCACCCTATTTTTTTTAGTTTTTAAAACGCCTATCACACACTTTTTTGCAGAGAAGTCACCTCTGTTGGTTCAATACTATTACTACATTATCCCTTTGGGTTTAGCAACCTTATCCTACATGATTTTTGATGCTTATCTGCGTTCTCAGTTCGATACCGTGTTTTCCTCTTTTGCCTGGGAGATTATACTCCGCATAGCCACCACGGTTTCTATTGTACTATATGCTTTTAATCTCATCGATTTTCAATGGTTTGTTATCATCTACGTTATTGCCAATTGCTCGGCTTCTATGGCTATTTTAATTTATATGTACGTAAATAAAAACCTGCCCTTTACTAAAATAACTACTAAGGTAGTAAAGTATAGAAAGCATTTGTTGTGGTTTGCCTTCTTCTCGGTTCTAAGTGGTGCGGGTAATAATTTCATCTTGCTTATTGACTCTATATTTGTTTCAGGCTTTATAGATTTAAGGGCTACCGGTATATTTACCACAGTTGGTTTTGTTACCTCAGTAATGGTGGTGCCTTACAGGGCAATTCTTAGAATTACGGCTCCTATTGTGGCTAATATTTGGAGGAAGAAAAACATGGTTGAAATGGATAAACTGTATAAAAACATTTCGGTAGTTTGTTTGCTAATAGGAGCTTACTTCTTTTGTGGCTTTTGGATTTGTATAGATGAGTTATTTGCCCTGATGCCAAAAGGAGAGATTTATAAGGAAGGAAAGTATGTGTTTTTAATCCTTTGTATTGGGCGCCTGTTTGATATGGCAACAGGCATTAATGGGGTAATTGTGTTAACCTCTAAAAAATATAAATACGATTTGTTCTTTACCATTTTCTTAATCATATCAACTCTTATTTGTAACTATATATTTATTAAAATAGTTGGCTTAGGTATGAATGGTGCTGCTATAGCTACTACTACTACTGTAGTTGTATATAATATTATTCGTTTAATCTTCTTGTATTATCACTATAAACTGCAACCCTTTACCTTAAAATTTCTGAGTGGTTTGATTATATTTTTATTGATACTATTGGGTTGCATGCAAATTCCTACTATCGGTTATCCTATAATAAGTATTTTTATAAAAGGCACTATTCTTACGCTTGCGTATTGGTTATGTATGTATGGTTTTAAAATCAGTCACGATATAAACCTGTCCATAAACAAGTTCCTGGTTCGTTGGGGCGTACTTAAAAAAATACCTTAATTTTGTAGGCTTTGTATTATTTTTTACTGATTTAAAAGGCATATGTTAGAAGTTATAAATAAGTTTATTGATGATGTTAAGGGTTTAAGGGTTGCGCTTGTTGGCGAGACTATTATTGATGAGTTTGTTTATGTAAATTACGAAGGGCACTCTATGAAATCTGCCTGTCCTGTTTATAAACTTACTGATAAAGAAAAACAGGTGCAACAGGGTGGAACAGCAGCTATTGCCAATCACCTAAAAGATTTTGTAAAAGAAGTAAAGCTATTTACCAATACGAATAATGAAATTGTAAAAACACGCTATATAGATGCTTTTGATAGTAAAAAGCATGTTGAAATAAACAAGTTTGATATTTCTAAATTTGGCGAGATAACGATTGACACCAAAGATTATGACATGGTTTTGGTGGCTGATTTTGGTCACGGTTTTTGCAATAACCTAAAGATTAATAATGGCTTTCATTTAATGTGCCAGACAAATTCAAACAACTTTGGCTTTAACCGCATCAGTAAATGGAAATCTCATCATAAACGTAGCGTTAGCTTAGACCTGCGTGAAGCCAGCCTGCAGATGAACAAGAATATAGAGAACAATGATAAAGATATTATGGAGTTGTATAACTATGAGATAAATTCTGATTTGTTATATATAACCTTAGGATCTAAAGGATCTGCTTTTTGTAATGGTAAAAAGGTGGGACATCAACCTGCATTCCCTAGTAAAATAGTTGATACCATTGGTGCCGGAGATACCTTTTTAGCATTTGCATGCTTACAGGCTTCCATACAAAAAGATATTCAGGAGTTAATAGTACCCTCTTTAGCTGCAAGTTTATCTACTACCTGGTTGTGCAATGAAAAATCAGTAACTAAAAATTTATTAAAAGAATATGCAGCTAAGTTTATATAACAAATACTACAATCAGTTTTTTGTTGAAAGTAATACCGTTCGCTCTCAAATAGAGGAAGCAATTGCCATTCTTAAGAAATCCGAGCGCATTTTTTTTATTGGCAACGGAGGCTCTAACTCTATCTGTTCGCATATGATGGAAGATTACTTTAAAATAGGCCGCTTCCCTACCTTCGCTTTTAGTGATGCCTCTTTAATCACCTGTTTTGCCAATGACTATGGCTATGAAAACGCTATCGAGGAATGGTTGAAACTGCATTTCAAAAAAACAGATTTATTGGTTTCTATCAGTAGCAGCGGAGAATCGAAAAACATCTTAAATGGTACCAAGCTTGCCAAAAATGCCGGAGGAAAAACTATTACTCTTACTGGATTTAAAGAAGGAAATACATTAAGTAAAATGGGTGATCTAAATTTTTATTTACCTGCATCTAATTATGGTGTTGTAGAGAGTTTCCATCAGGTAATTCTGCACGCTATGTTAGATACGTATGTGAATCCTGAAAAATAAACATGAAAGTTGGCTTCACCTGTGGCGTATTTGATTTGTTCCATGCCGGACATGTGATGATGCTTCAGGAATGTAAAGCTAATTGCGATTATCTGATAGTAGCCCTAAACCGCGCAGAGAATTTACCTCCCGGAAAAAATCTCCCCATCTTCTCTATAGAACACCGCGTATTAATTATGCAACAATGCAAACTGGTGGACGAAGTACTGACTTATAATTCAGAACAGGAGTTGGAAGAATTATTAAAAAAAATAAAACCTACTGTTCGCTTTCTGGGCGATGATTATAAAGATAAACCCATTACCGGAAAAGATTACAGCAAAGAAATTTATTATACCAATCGTTCGCATGGTTTATCTACCAGCAGATATATAAAAGAAATACTTGAAAAATATAAGACTAATTTAAAATAGCCCTAACCTCTTAATTTTAGTTAATAATATTCCTTGTTATAAAAGGTGGCACGATAATTGGTTTAACTTGCGTTTTTAAATCTCAACCCATGAAAAATATTACAATCATTATTACATCTTGTATTTTACTATTGGTATCTTCTTTAAAAGCACAGGAAGTAACTCCTACAGCAACCTTAACTCCTAAAACAGATTCAATCCAAAAAAAAGTTAAAGAGTTTGGTATAGGATTTACAGGTTTAAATGCTTATTCCTTGCAATACCGTTGGGGTAATACTAAAAGACTTTTTAGAGTTAACGGAACAATTGGAGGTTCTACTGCTTTTGGAGATGGTTCCAGTAACTCAAATAATACAAATACTATAGGAAACACTTCTTTCAATATAAATAATAATAAATCAAAAACTCCTTTTAATTTTAGTAGTAGTTTGAGTTTTAGTATGCTTTATTTAAAAAGTTTGGCAGAGAAAATTGGTATTGTTTATGGCCCGGTAGCAGGTTTTAGTTATTCAACAATAACAACTAATACAACACAAACAACTAATTCTTCTTCTCAAAATAATTCTAACAATACAGCTAATACAAATAATACCCAAACTCAAAACATGCAACCCTATTTGGGTTTTGTTTTCGGAGCATTCTGGAAAATCAGTAAATCATTTTTTTTGTATGCCGAAATAGCCCCTAATGTTTATTATCAACGTTCTTACACTACCAGCAAAAACTCAACAACAACTTCAAATTCTAACCCTAACTCTTCTAATACAAGCTCAAGTTCTATAAGTCATAACAACACCTTTGGTTTAGCAAGCCTTTCAAATTCAGGTGCTATGCTTACAATCGTATATAGAATTACTAAATAGGTTACACAACCTTAAGCTTAGCATACTTAAGCAACAATTGCTTTTGTCCGCCTAAATCAAATTGTATGGTGGCTTTTATATTCGGGAAGTCGCCTTCTAAAGCAAGTACGGTTCCGTTACCAAATTTATCGTGCTGAACCAACGTGCCTTCTTTAATGCTTTTAATAGCCTGGGCATCAACTGGGGCTGCTTGTGTATTTATTTTATTTGTTGAAACCAGGTTTCTTTTTAAAACAGGAGAAGCCTGCTTTGGTTTTAATAAATCTATATTACTGGTTTTGGTATAATTCTTTTGATAGGATGTTTCTCCTCCTCCATTAAAATCAACCAGTCTTTCTTTTGGTTTATCTCCACCATCGGGGTATTCTAAATACTGAGAATCTATCTCATCTATAAACCTGCTTGCCTCACAAAATACAGGGTTACCATATTTGAAGCGTCTCTCAGCATAACTTAAAAAGGCCTGTTTCTCTGCACGGGTAACTGCTACATAAAACAAACGGCGTTCTTCTTCCAAATCAGATTTATCCATCAAAGCCATTTGCGATGGGAAAAGATTTTCTTCCAACCCAACTATATATACATACGGAAACTCCAATCCTTTAGAAGCATGTATAGTCATTAAAGAAATCTTATCGGCATGCTCATCATCTTTGTTTTTATCAGCATCCGTAAGCAGGGCTATTTCCTGCATAAACTCATCAATGGTTTTTATACCTGTATCGGCTTGTTGCGCAAACAGGTCTTCGGTATTAGGAACTTGTTGTTCAACAATATCCTGTTTTAATTCTTCTTCCTGTGGAGTACGTTCAGTTTCTATAAAACCTTTTACGGCACTTAATAACTCTTCTACGTTTTCTACACGGCTTATTTCTTCAGGAGTTTTTTCTTTGTTCAGGTCTCTTAAAATACCTGTGCTATTTATAATATGGTTAGCTGTTTCAAAAGCATCTTGTTGAGTAGCGATATTCCCAAAGCTTTTAACCATAGCAGCAAAGTCTTTTAGTTTACCTGCGGTGCCTGCATTTATTTCAGGGTTAAAATCATGCAGGTTATCTATTACGGTAAAAATACTGGCATCATTATCTGCGGCAAGTACCGATATTTTATCAATAGTTGATTGCCCAATGCCACGTGCCGGATAATTAATTACACGACGCATAGATTGATCATCATTAGGATTGATAGCCAGACGGAAATAAGCCAGCACATCTTTAATCTCTTTGCGTTGGTAAAAGGAGACACCTCCATAAATACGGTAGGGAATATTGAGTTTACGAAAACCTTCTTCAAAGGCACGCGATTGGGCATTAGTACGGTACAGAATGGCAAAAGCCGCATTGGGCAATTGCATATTCATCTTAATATTAAAGATGGAGTTGGCAACTTTATATCCTTCTTCATTATCGGTGGCAGAGCAAAGTATTTTTATCTTCTCCCCTACTCCGTTGTGCGTAAAAACATTCTTTTCAAACTGCTCAGTGTTTTTTGATATGATGGAGTTGGCAGCGTTTACAATGTTCTGCGTAGAACGGTAATTCTGTTCCAGGAAAAGCTTCTTTACATCGGGATAATCTTTCTCGAAGTTTAAAATATTCTGGATGTTAGCTCCCCTGAAAGAGTAAATACTCTGTGCATCATCGCCCACCACACAAAGGTTTTCGTATCGGGCGGCAAGCTGTTTAACGATTACATACTGAGAGAAGTTGGTATCCTGATACTCATCTACCAGAATGTATTTAAACTTATCCTGGTACTTAATCAACACATCGGGGAAATCGCGCAACAATACATTGGTATTAAAAAGCAAGTCATCAAAATCCATAGCGCCTGCACGAAACAAACGCTTTTGGTAAGCCTCATACACCTCGCCCAACATAGGTTTTTGCGAAGCCCTATCATCCGTCATATAGGTAGGGTTACTCAGGTATTGCTTGTAACCTATTAAATTATTTTTGGCGGATGAGATACGGTTTAACACCAAGGAAGGTTTATACACCTTATCGTCCAGATTGAAAGTCTTGAGAATTTCTTTAATTACCCCTTTGCTGTCATCCGTATCATAAATGGTAAAGTTTTTGGGGTAGCCCAGCTTCTCGGCTTCAAAGCGAAGTATGCGGGCAAACACGCTGTGAAAGGTTCCCATCCAAAGGGCTTTGGCATCAGCATCGCCAACCAGTTTGCCTATACGCGCTTTCATCTCGCGGGCGGCTTTGTTGGTAAAGGTTAGGGCAAGTATGCTAAACGGCGAGGCACCTTTTTCTATAATATGCGCAATGCGGTAAGTAAGCACCCGCGTTTTGCCCGAGCCCGCACCGGCAATAATCATCAACGGGCCCTCGGTATGTTCGGCAGCCTCGCGTTGCGTGGGGTTTAGCTCGTCTAAGTATGTCAATTGTTTATTTTTTTAAATTGTACCTTGTATATTGTATTTTGTCTCAAGTCTGTGTACAGGATACAACGTACATTACCTTGCAAAATTAGGATTGATAAGGGCTTTGCCGCAAAAAAGTTTTCAGCAGTAATTTACATTATAATGCTCTGTTCCATATCAATTCTATAATAGTTATAGGGGCATTTTCAGTTTTTAGAAGTTTCTTCAGGGTTTTCAGAACTCCCACCAAGGTTTTGGGAACTTCCCACAAGGTTGTGGGGAGTTCCATCAGGGTTGATGAAGGTTCCGGCAAGGTTATTGGAAGTCTCATCAGGGTTGATGGAGGTACCGGCAAGATTATTGGAAGCCTCATCAGGGTTGGTGGAAGTTCTTAAAAGGTTGGTGGAAGTCTCACCAAGGTTATGGGGGGTTCCCATAAGGTTATAGAAACTTCCAGTAACTGAAAAATAATAAGTCAGCCCTTAATTAAAATGAGAAAAAAATATTTAAATCTTTTGTAAGTTTGCAGGCAAATGTTGCGTAAGGGTTTTGCCATATTCTTTTTATGTATTTACAGTCTGGTTGTTTTAAAGCCCCTGTTTCCTTTGGTGGATTACGCGCTTAATAAGGAATACATCTCGAAGAACCTGTGCGAGAACCGCAACAAACCCAAGATGAATTGTAACGGTAAATGCCATTTGATGAAGCAATTGAAAAAGGCAAGTGCCGATGTTCCTTCGGATGGAAATACTACTAAGGGCAACGCTAATCAGGAAGAAAATGTGGTGCATGTAAGTTCCATCTTTTCTTTTAATACTGAATGCTACCTGCTACCTGATAATGCTACCTGCTACCTGAATACGTTTAGCGATAAACTTCCTTCCAGCTATTTGAAGGATATCTTTCATCCGCCACGAGCTTAATTACTAAGTCTTTTCAGGGTGCAATTCCTTTGCATCTATTAGTAATTAAATCTTTTTAAATCACAATGAAGAAAGTAAACATTCTTCTTTTGGTTGCTTTGCTGCAAATATTTGTAGTTAATTCAACCAAAGGACAAGACAGTAGCTCATGCGATGGCTCTTGTTGTCGCAGAGCTGATGATTTAGCTCCGGCAGGTATTATGGTTGACCATGTGCATGAAAAAGGAAAACTTGGTATTGCATATAGTTATATGAACATGGCTATGCAAGGCAGTCAAAGTGGTACAAGCTCGGTTAGCGATAATCAGGTTTTTGTAAACTATATGATGGCTCCCAACAAAATGAATATGCAAATGCACATGCTGATGCCTATGTATGGTATTACAGATAAGCTTACGGCTATGGTGATGATAAACTATAACATAAATACCATGAGCATGAACATGATGCCCATGAGTACGATGAGCATGCCGGGTATGGTAATGACAAACCCTACCGCTAATATGCCTGCCAATATGAAGTCGTCAGGTTTAGGAGACACGAAGTTGTATTTGCTTTACAATTTCTTATCAAGTTGCAATCAGCGATTGGTAGTTGCCGCAGGCGTTAGTTTACCAACCGGAAGCATCAATGTAAGAGGCACTACCATGGAAGGAAGTAATTCTATCATGTCTTATTGCATGCAGTTAGGTACAGGTACTTATAACCTACTTCCGAGTATAGTTTATGCCAATCAATTCAATCACTTTAGTTTTGGTGTTGCGTTTCAAGGCAATATAAAGCTTGGGGTTAATTCGCATAACTATAGTCTGGGCAATGAGTCTAGTTTTAGTCCTTGGGCTGCTTATAAAGTAGCATCATGGGCAAGTATTTCTTTACGTGGCGAAGGGTATTACATGAGTGCTTTGTATGGGTATGATAACGGTATAAACCAAACGGCAAGCTCCGACCCTACTGCCAATGTATATAACTACGGAAGCAAGAAGCTTATCAATGGCTTGGTGGGTATTAACTTATATTCACCGAAATCTTGTTTTAAGGGGTTACATTTATTGATAGAGTGCGGAATGCCCTTATATCAAAACCTGCAAGGCAGGCCTTTTCCTACAGGTGTAGCACCACAACAAGAGTTTCAAATGCCTGTTAAGTACACACTAACAGCAAGGTTGCAGTATAATTTTTAAAAACAAAAACATGACCCGAGCCGTTAGGCGAACACCATGTTACAATAATTAAAAAACAAAAACGAAACATGAAATTATTAATCATCTTCTTAGTAATAGAATTAGCCATACTTGGCAATCAATTAATCTTAATTAAAAAACATTTAAATAACATCTTAAAGAAAAATTAAACATGGAAATAAATAAAACAATTATAGTAACGGCAATAGCGGGGCTAATAAGCCTTATTGCTTGCAAAAAGGATAATAAAACCACTAACCCAACACCACCAACAACGTATGGCGTAATAAGTTTTCACTTGCATACCAATATCAGTAATAACGAAGATTCGCTTACTCCTTCCGGCTTAGGCTTTCCTATTCAGGATAGCATCTTTACATCTGTTCCAAGTCATAAGGGCTATGTAAATATTATGTTAGATACGGCTCAGTTGTATATCTCAAACATAGTATTGCATAATACAAACGGTTCAAACGTTTCTGTTAGCGGACAATATATTTTAAAATACATTGCAGCTGAGGGTCCTTATATTTTGGGTTCTGTTCCTACCGGAAACTACAATTCGGTTAGCTTTAACGTGGGCTTAGATGCCTCTGCAAACGGAATGAACCCAAGTATGAATATGGCTGATGCTTCTCAGCAATTTCCGGGTAGTGGTGCAGGCACAACTTTTAATGTATTCAACCCTCCGGCAACCTTTACATCCTCTGCAGGGCAGGCTGGTACTATTGCACCTATGTGGTCTGGTTCTTGGAATTCAACTACGGGTTATTACTTTGTAAATGTTTCGGGTTTTGCCGATACAAGTGTAAATCAAACAGGCAAGTACCAGCATTTTAGCTATCAGTTAAGTACAGCCACCGTAGCCATTAATTTACCTGCACAAACCACAGCCAATGCAGGGCAAACATCGGTATCGGTATCTACTTCCAATACGATGGCTTCTCCAGCCGAGATGCACTTGATATGCGACTACGGGCAACTAATGAAAGGCATTACCAGCTTTGTGCCGCCTAACAACACAACGGCAAATGCCAATACAGCTACTGCAATCAGAAACGGTGTTGCCAATATGTTTCATTACGAAAAGCAATAAACTTGAAAAGGCAATATTTATATAATAGGACAGTTGCTATTCTTCTAATGGGAGTAGTAACTGTCTTTTTAATTTCATGTAAAAAGAAAACTACACAAACTACTACAACTACACAAACTACTACAACCACACAACAATTACCCGCAACAGTTTCTTTCAGCACCAATGTTGTTCCTATATTTAATAGTTCGTGTAATTCAAGCGGTTGTCATGCGGCTACCTCACCTGCTGCAGGGCTTAATTTAACTCCTGCTTCGGCGTATAGTAGTTTAATGGCTAAACAAGAAACCTATACCGTAAACCCAAGTGGTAGTCATTTATACATTGTAATTACAAATGGTTCTATGCCAAAAGGCGCAGCTTCTTTAAGCAGCTACAATCAGCAATTAATCCTAAAATGGATACAACAGGGTGCGCTTAATAATTAAACGTAGTATTGTAGCATGTTTAAAAACAAAGTTTACCTATTTGTTCTATTAGCTATAACTGTTATAGCAGGGCTTTATTACATGAGTACTAAGCATTCTCAACCTATAAGAACGCTACCCTACTTCGAGCCGAAGAATTATACAAATATAAAGAGTAAACAACACCATGCGGTTCAGGATTTTAGTTTTATAAATCAGTTTAATGAGAAGGTAACGCAGGAAACTGTAAAACAAAAAGTATATGTAACCGATTTCTTTTTTACTACCTGTCAGTCTATTTGCCCGATAATGAGTAACCAATTAGAAAGAGTTTACAAGGCATTTAAAAGCAGGAACGATTTTTTAATTCTATCTCATACGGTTAATCCGGAAACAGATTCTGTACCTCAACTCTTACAGTATTCCCAAAAACATGGGGTTACAGATAAACACTGGATATTTTTAACCGGAGATAAAAAGCAATTGTATGAGCTCGCTCGCAAAGGTTATTTATTAAATGCTGAAGAAGGCAAAGGTGATGCCGATGATTTTATACACACGCAAAACTTTGCTTTGGTCGATAAAGAAAGGCATATACGTGGTTTTTATGATGGTACTGATAGTGCAGAGGTAAGTCGTTTGATTTCTGATATACACCTTTTATTTGAGGAGTATGCTTATAAGGAAAAACAGTAATAAATAAAAGTATTATACATATCAACAGCCTGTTGCATAAATACTAAAAAGACTTAATTTAGCCCCCAAATAGAGAGCGATGGCTATTTACAAGTTTAGGGTTACGTTTGAAGATTACGAGGATATTACCCGTGATATTGAGATAAGGTCATCTCAAACCTTTTTTGATTTCTTTCAGATTATTTTACAAAGCATTGAGTTTGATTCTAAACACGCGGCTTCTTTTTTTGTGAGCGATGATTATTGGAGCAAGAAAGGAACTGAGATTACCTTACTGGAAGAAGATGTGGAGCCGGGAATAAAGCTGATGAAAAACACCAAGATTGCTTCTTATATAGAACAACCTAACCAGCGCTTTGTTTTTTTATATGATAAAGATGTTTGCTGGACTTTATTGATAGAGCTTATTAAACTGGTTCCCGAAAGCCCTAAGGCTACATACCCGCAATGTATTAAGAGTGTTGGTAAAGCCCCAAAACAGTACAAGCAAAAACTGATTGAGAAATTAAAAGAAGAAGTAGAGAAGGGAGAGGTAGATGATGATATTCCGGATGAAGAGATTTTTAAAAAGATTACAGACGAAAAGTTGGTGTTTGATGAAGGTGAAGAAGCTTCTTTAAATGAAGACGAAAGTGATTTAGTTCCCAAAGGAGATGATGAAGAATTGGTTGAGGGAGAAGAAAATGAAGATGATGAAATAAGCTCTGAACACGAAGAGCACGAGGGTGATGAGAAGTGGTAATTTATATTACTCCTAGCTTAACCTACTTTTTCAAAAAGGGAATCTTAGTTACGACAGCCTTGATATTTTTATCGCGTATTTGGATATAGATTTCAGTACCTGTTTTAGATAAATCTGTTTTTACGTAGCCCATACCAATGGCTTTGTTTAGTGTTGGTGATTGCGTACCTGATGTTACCACCCCTATATTATTTCCTGCGGCATCTACAATAGGGTAGCCATGACGAGGGATACCTCTGTCAATCATTTCAAAGCCAACCAGTTTTCTGGTTAAGCCTTTTTCTTTTTGCGCAAGCAGGAAGTTCTTATCCGTAAAATCTTTGGTGAATTTGGTAATCCAACCTAAGCCTGCTTCAAGCGGAGAGGTAGTATCATCAATATCATTGCCGTATAAACAAAAGCCCATTTCTAAACGCAGGGTATCGCGTGCACCCAAACCAATGGGTTTAATTCCAAATTCTTTTCCGGCTTCAAAAATGGCATCCCATATTTTGTTGGCATGTTCATTCTCAAAATAAAGCTCAAAGCCACCCGCACCTGTATAACCGGTGTTGGATATCACCACATTATCAATGCCACAAAAAGTACCTTTTACAAAACTATAATAAGGTATATCGGCTAATTTAACCGAAGTAAGTTTTTGTAAAGTATCTATGGCTTTTGGGCCCTGCACCGCAAGTAAGGAAGTTTTATCGGATATGTTTTTCATATCTACTCCTTTGGTATTGTGGCTGCTAATCCAGTTCCAGTCTTTATCAATATTAGAGGCATTTACTACCAGCATATAGGTTTTTTCATCTATACGATACACCAATAAATCATCTACAATACCGCCTTTGCCGTTTGGCAGGCAAGAGTATTGGGCTTTTCCATCGGTAAGCACAGCCGCATCATTGCTGGTAACGCGCTGAATTAAATCTAAAGCATTCTCTCCTTTTAGAATAAACTCGCCCATGTGGCTAACATCAAATACGCCCACGGCATTACGCACGGTGGCATGTTCATCATTAAGCCCGCTATAAGAAACAGGCATGTTATAGCCCGCAAATTCAATCATTTTGGCGCCAAGGGCTATGTGTTTATCGGAGAGTGCAATGCTTTTCATATTAAATAGTTTTGAAGCGGCGAAGATAGTAATGAAATGTTACATGAAGAATGATAAATGTTGAATTAAGGTATCTCCGAGGAACAAATAACTTCTCCTCATAAACTTTTAGCATCCCCGTGGGGGTCATACTGGTTGAGAATAGAAAATGAATATCTTTAAACAATAAATAAAAATGAAAGCCTTTAAACTTATTAACATAAATGATGTTGAGTGTTCTTTTCAGCAAGGCAGCATACCCCAAAACATAAATATTGATGCTACCCGCTTTTTTGTACAAACAGAAATAGATGCCTATCAGTTATCGGCACATCCAGCCCCCCGTTACCAATTTGTAATTACTTTAAAGGGCAAATTAAAATTTACTATAAGCAACGGCAGTTCTTTTATTATAGAACCAGGCATTATATTGGTAGCTAAAGATATATACGGCAGAGGTCATACGTGGCAAATTATAGAGGGTAACGAATGGCACAGGATATACATAGTGCCCCATGCAGATGCTGAAGACCATTTTACACCCGATAGCAAATAAAAGTTAACAACCCCTTGCCAACCTCCATCTTCATATCCCGTTTTTATCTCCGCCTAAAACAATGCTATGGTTTAGATATACGCGCCCTTAGTTTAATGCGCATTGCCATTGCCTTAGTTCTGTTAATAGATTTAGCTATACGCGCCACATCTTTAACTGCGCATTATACCAAAACTGGCGTAGTACCCTTCAACCCCATCGAGCTCTCCTTCTGGAAATCCGGCTACTTCTCCCTCTTTCAGTTTAATGATAGTTATGGTTTTGCACTTATGTTGTTCATCGCAACAGCACTTATCTATTTATTTTTATTAGCAGGCTGCAAAACAAAACTCGTTTCCTTTCTGGCATGGTTCATGCTCACCTCCCTGCAAAACCGCAACACACTTATCCTTCAGGGTGGCGATGATTTGTTACGCTTAATTTTATTCTGGGGCATGTTTCTCCCCTGGGGTAATTTCTATTCGGTAGATGCCACAAAACCTAAAAAGAAAACAACACTATCAGTCGCTACTTTAGCTTATATATTATTACTCTTTTCGGTTTACTTCTTCACTGGTTTACTAAAAGACTCTCCCGAATGGAACAGCGAAGGGACCGCTTTGCACTATGCTCTCAGCCTCGATCAAATGACCTGGCCTCTCGGCAAAATGCTCCTCCCCCACTCTACCCTCCTCAAATACTTAACTGTTTTTATACGTTGGTTTGAAATGCTAATTCCTTTCCTCCTATTCATTCCCTTTAAGAACGCATACTTCCGCTTAATTTTTATTTTGTGTATCACAACTCTCCATTTAGCTATTTGTTCAACATTATATGTAGGCTTGTTTTATTTAATTGGCATCACAACTCTTATAGGCTTGCTTCCATCCAGCATCATGAACCGTTTCGATAAACTCATCCATCGCAAAGAAGTACATACAAAACACATACATCACAACAAATCTTTTCTGGCAAAACTTTCAACCAATTATTATTTCAACGTAATACTAAATTCCTTTCTGTCCTTTTGCTTAGCCTTATGTATGATATGGAATATTAGTACTATAAATGGTTCAGGCTTGGCAGTATCCGATAGGTTCAATGGTTTTGGATACGCCCTGCGTTTTAATCAAAGCTGGGGTATGTTTGCACCCACTGTTTTTAAAGATGATGGCTGGTATATCTTTCTGGGCATCACAAAAGACTCTCTAAAGATTGATTTAAACCGAAACGGCGCAAAGATTGATTATGCAAAACCTACCAATATACTTGCCCTAATTAAAGATGATAGGTGGCGTAAGTATCAGGAGAATTATCTTTTTACCTATAATGCATTTATTCGCCCTTATTATTGCAACTATTTACTAAGCAATTGGAATAAAATTCATCCCGATAAAGAAATTACTTCTCTAAAAATAATATACATGAAAGAAGTTTCTGTTCTTCCCAATCAAAAACAAACAATAAAGCCGGATACATTATGTGTTTGTAAGTAGTTTATCTTTATTAATCTTCCAGCAAAAACAAAGCTTCTCTCAACTCATTAAGCGTTTTGGTTTTGTTTTGCTTCTGAGCAAGCTCAATGCCTTTTTTATAAATGTTTTTAGCCTCTTCAAACAGTTTCAGTTCTTCGTGGCATTTGCCTGTTTGGTAATAAGCAGCGAGGTAATCGGGTTTGTTAGCTATGATGCTCTTCAAACAACCAAGAGCTTTTTCAAAATCATTGGCAGAGAAATATTCCATAGCAATGGCATATTGCAAGAATGTATCATCAGGTTCTTGCGTAAGCATTTGTTGGAGTTGTTCTAATCGCGTCATTTACTTAGGGAAGTTTTCTTGCGTTAAAAACAAATAGCTTTTATAGGAATGATGTAAAAAGGCATTCTGTCCGTTATCGGGAAACTTTTGTTTATAGGCCTCGGTAGGTACCAAAATGATGGGAGTGCCTGTAATGCAATAGTTGACACTGGCTTTGTAAGCTGGTTCTATATATTGGGGATGTGTCTTTTTAATCAGTTTATATAAGGTATGCCCTAAGTATTTATTATAAAGCTTTAAAGTTTTTTTACTTGCCCTGTTCAGTTTACGATATACGGTTTGCAGATACACTTTAGAAGCAAAACCCAAGTGCTCCATGGCTTTTTCTCTGTCTCTCATTGGGCTCACGGTATTCACATCATCACTTGTTTGCACCGTAAAGGGTGATTCGGGCACCCAATCTAATTTATTGATAATTCTAAAGCCCCAGCCGCCACGGGTAATGTAATCGTAGTCATAGGAATAAAACAAATTGCCCGGTTTGGGAGGTGCACTGCAATAGGTTTTAAATATAATATCCTTAGGTAATGTTTTTTCATCTAAGTATTGAAGATAGGAGCGCAGTAAATAAGCAATGGCACCACCCTGACTATGACCTATGATAATAAATTGTTTAATGCCTTTAGAATAAAGTTCATTAATATGGGATACAATATCCGGAGCCATGTGCCCCAAGCCAACCATCCAGCCTAAATGAACATAAGCGTTGGTATCGGCAGCTATTTTGTATTTAAATACTTGTTTGTTGGTAAGCACAATACTACCTTCATTAGCAATCATGCCCATATAAAAATTCTCTATCCATGATTCACTTTCAGCAATAGTAGCCCTTATTGAAATAATACCGATGTTGTTATCTTTTACCCAAACATCAAATCTGTTTTTTAAACCCACCACCGGAGAGCGATACACTCTTTGGTAATTGCCCACTACAGGTAACGCATAACTTGGATAAAGACTATCAAGGTGTTGAGAAGAAACGCGCAATGCTTCCATGTACTCATTTGCATCAAAACCCGCAGTGAGTTTACTTTGGCTTTTTGCAGAAAGAATAAGAAAGAATAAAAGTGTGCTAAAGCATATCCTTTTCATGAAGTAAAATTATAAAATTTTACTTACCGAGTTCTTTATACAAAGCTTTTAACTTATGGTATTTTAATTTGGTTGCCCAGGCAGAGTTCTTGCAAATCTCAAAACCATATTTGCCATCTAAAAAGCCAAGTTTTAATACATAGCTTTCGATAAACTTTGCTACAGGACTCACATACAGCTTTAATAATGTAGGCTTACGGCCGCTATCAAATAGGGCTTTTGCAGATATATCCGTAAAGTATTGTATTTGCTTAATGTGACTTTCTATGGTATAAAAGCTATAATGTAAAATATTGCCTGTCAGGTACCCTGTTGCTTTGTCTCCTTCAAACAATTCATATTTATCATGTGGATTTGTGCCGCGCCATTCGCCTTTTCTGCTATCCCACAACCTTAGTTTCTTATCAGGATACCATCCGCAATGCCTCACCCAATGCCCGCAGTAATTGGTTAAACGATTCATGTAATAACCATCGTGTTGCCAATTCTGTTTAGCGTGTAAAATAGATTTCTTTAATTCATCATCTAAAGCCTCATCGGCATCTAAGGATAAAACATGCGGGTATAATGCTTGGGTAATAGCCCAGTTCTTTTGCTGTATGTGTCCTTCAAAGGTGTGCTCAATAATGCGCGCACCTTTAGTTAGACAAATTTCTTTGGTTTTATCGGTACTGAAAGAATCAATAACTACTACATCATCGGCAACCTCTTTAACCGAATCAAGGCAACGGGCGATGTTTTTTTCTTCGTTAAAAGCTATAATTACAACAGAGAGCTTAATCACACTTAGCCCTCCATTACCTGCTTAGCGTGTTCTGTAGTATCCACATCGCTAATAACACGTATGATTTTTTTATCTTTAATAAGAAAGGTGGTGCGCACAATACCATCAAATATGCGACCCATAAACATTTTTTTGCCCCACACATCAAAAGCATTAATGATAGTTTTATCTACGTCGGCAATAAGCGGAAAAGGAAGGCTGAATTTTTTGATAAACTTTTGATGCGATTTCTCATCATCTTTACTAACACCTACTACGGAAAAATCTTTTTTGGTTAAGTATTGATATTCATCACGCAGACTGCATGATTGCGCTGTGCAGCCACTGGTATCATCTTTTGGATAAAAATAAAGTACTAAGGTCTTTCCTTTAAAATCATTTAAAGAAATAAGATTTCCGTTTTGATCTTTTCCCTCAAAAAGGGGAGAGGCATCTCCTGCTTTAAGCCTTGTTATGTGTTTAACAAATGTTGTTTTTTTAGCAGTTATTTTATCAGATGCTTTTACAACCTTTTTAATGATGGCTTCTTTTAAAGTCTTTTTTGGCATACTTAATTTTTAATGAATTTCCCTTCAGAAACAAGTGTGTTGTTTCTTACAATTTTGTACAAATATAATCCATCGGCAAGTTGCTGCACCGGCAGGCTAATATTATTTGCCGTAGTATGTGTTTGATAGACCTGTGCACCCAAAAGAGAGTAGATAGTTAAATCTGCATTATTGTTGGCATCATTTTTAAATACAAATTGAATTTGCTGTTGCGCAGGGTTTGGAAACACTTGCACGCTCTCAAAAATTATCGATGATTTTATACTTGTTGTTTGTTGATCACATAATAAAGCATCGTAAGCATCTAACTTGCCATAACCCCAGGTATTGTTGGGCAAACTGCTGCCGGTATAACGGTCGATAGTTGTACACCCTGTAATAGCTTGTTTAACTTGCAGGTTTGTTGCTGTGGGGTTTTTCTGCATATATAATACGGCAACACCGGCTACGTTTGGAGATGCAGAAGAGGTTCCGCTAAATATCATATATAAAGTATCTTGAGAAGAATTACAGTCATTAGGAAAATTAATGGCCTGATCTTGGCATGCCCATAAAGCCCCCGGTGCAACAATATTGTCTCCGGTTGCCGCAATATCCGGTTTAATTCGCCCGTCGCGAGTTGGCCCACGGCTACAATCATAAGCAAGTGTATCATAAGGGCCGGGTTTAGGACAGAATACACCGCCAAAAGTAGTAAAACCTGTACGTTCAGTATAATTGGCTACCGTAAGAACATTATTGCTACACTGAAAACTTGTACAAATGGATTGATTAAAATCTGGAGCTTTATAAAAGGTCATTCTTGGTATACTTGCGAGCGTTGCTGGAATCTTATTTGTTGGAACAAACTCAAGATCTCCATTTCCGTCAGGATTGTACCAAGCATCAAAAAAACCGGAACCCGTGGTTTCTAATGTCCAGAAATACCCAATAGAATCCGCAATAATATTAACGTCCAATTCGTATGTTCCTCCATTAACCGCAGCAGCCGTTTGCACAACACCAATGCGTCTGCCCCCATTAAAGATAGTATCATTAATAACGGTATTTAAACAAGAAGTTATATTTCTAAAACCAATATTACCCTGATATTGATAATTTGTAGAATCGTATACACCTATGGTATATCGTACGTTTTTAAAATTAAGGGTATCTGCAAATACACCATAGTCAATTTGATTAGCGGATGGGATTCGGGTAAATGTAAAACCGGTATCAGCATTAACATTACTTTGTAAATGAATTGGCATATTTCCTGCATTACCTGCTGCTGCAACCACACAAAGTCCGGGGATATTTGCCGTCATGCCATCAATAATCTGTGCCTGTAAATCTTGTCCGTCGTGCGAACCATAATAATCTCCCAGACTTATATTAATAACAAGGGGTTTATTAGCTGAGGTCGCTTTATTAACCAAATAATTCACCGCATCAGAAATTACCGGACCATTACTGCTAAAATCAATTGCCACACACATAATATCTGCCTTGGTTGCTATCCCTTCGTAAATAGAGTTACCTCTTCCATTACCCGTAGCTATACCGGCAACCCTTGTTCCATGTCCATAAGCACCCCAATCTATAAATGTAGATAAGCCACTGTCTAATTCCTGATTGTTCCACTCTTGTCCGTAATTAAATGGTTGAGGAATATCACCTCCTGTATACCCCGGGTTTTGATCCCAAAACCATTTTATGCGGGTTTTGCCAGTATTATCTTTAAAATCAGGGTGTGTAAAATCCATACCAGTGTCAATTAAACCGAATATAACACCTGAACCATCATAAGCTTGAGGCAATGGAGCTACTCCGTGATGAACTTTAAGTACGTTATTTTTGATATTTGAAGTGTCATCTAATGTTCGCAGATGGTTTACGTAATATTCTATTCTTTTAATTTGTCTATTTTTAGACAATTCCTGAATAGCTTTACCTGTAAGGCACACAGAGCTAATATTACCTGTGCTATATTTGAAATAACCTTTGTGAGAACTGGTAAAATCTTTTACCACACCTATATTTCCTTGCACTAAAACCGGATATGTTTTTAAAATATTTGTATGTAGAGCTTTTATAAGAGCTGTATTCATTTTTACATACTGGGCAAAACAAGTTGCAGAAATGAAAAATGCAAAAAATACAAATCTATTCATACAACTAAATTACTAATTTTAGCCGGATTTTATACAAGTTATGAATTTTATAATAAAATTAATCTTATCAACGGTTGCAGTTCTAATTACTGCATGGCTATTACCTGGTGTAAGTATTGACGGGAATAGTTTTTTTACAGCTTTTATTCTGGCTATTGTATTGGCATTTTTAAACGCAGTGCTAAAGCCCATATTGGTTTTTCTTACTATACCGGTAACTATTCTTACTCTTGGTTTTTTTTACTTAGTGATAAATGCACTCATCATTATTTTAGCTAAATATATGGTGGAGGGGTTTCATGTAAATGGTTTTTTTCCGGCACTTTTATTTAGTATCGTGTTATCTTTTATTTCATCCATATTAGATGCCTTGGCAGGTGTAAAGAAGGGTTAATATGAGCCTTTACAAAAAAATATTACCTTTTCTTATACCACTTTTACTTCTTTTTGCAGGACTATATTTTGTGCCTGTAAATATATTTGATACGGATTTTTCAAAGATGCCGGGGGATTTAGGAGATACGCGCTTTAATAATTATATACTTGAACATGGCCATAAATTTTTAAGCGGAAAAATCGATAAATATTGGGATGCCCCTTTTATGTATCCTTACAAAAATGTAATTGCTTTATCTGATAATTTATTAGGAACGGTGCCAATCTATTCCTTTTTTCGGATAATAGGTTTGGATAGAGAAACTTCGTTTCAATGGTGGATTTTAGTCTTATTTGCACTAAACTTTATTTGTTGTTTTTGGGCTTTAAATAAGTGGTCGCAAAACGCACTTCTTTCTGCCGTTGGGGCATATGTATTTGCATTTTCGTTATATAATGTGGGGCAAATTGGCCATGCCCAAATTTTTCCAAAATTTATGGTACCCTTAATTTTTTATTGGTGCTGGAAATATTTAACCGAAAATAAAATAAAATATTTTTTTTTGACTGTGTTTGGAATTGTATTTCAGTTTTATTGCGGAATTTATTTGGGTTTTTTATCCATTTATATTTTAATGTTCTTATTTATAGCTTACTTTATTATATATAGAGACTACACCTTTTTTAACCAGTTTAAAAAGATAAAAAACACAGGCTATCATTTAGTAATACTAGTTATTGCTATCTTACTCTTAATGCCACTAATGAAACCATATATAGATGTGGCTCACACATTAGGAATGCGAAAATTTGAAAATACCGTATCATCTATACCTCGTTTACAATCTTATTTTTTTCCTCCGTATGCTACTGTTTTTTGGATGTTTTTATATGAACAGAGTGCATATGGTTTTGAACTTTGGTGGGATCATTATCTATTTATTGGGGCATTACCTTTAATAGGAATAATAATTACACCTTTTGTTTTACAGTCAACTAAAATAGATTCACAAAAAAGGAGATTTATAACTTTTATGTTATTAGGGCTTTTTCTAAGCTTCATATTTTGTTTAAACATAGGTGGATATACCCTATGGAGGGTAATTTTTGAAATACCTGGTTTTTCATCTATGCGAGCAATTAACAGAATTATAAACACGGAAGTAATGTACTTTATCATAACTTTTGTTTTTGTTTTTAAAGAATTGTCTCAATCTAACAAAATAGTTAAATGGATTGTTTTTAGTTTCCCAGTATTGGTAATTTTAGATAACTTGATAGATGCGAATAAGACTCAAAGGTTTGACAAAATGGAATCTCAAAGGAAAATAGAAGAAATAAGAAAAAATATAAGTACTCAATATGATAAAAAATATGCTGTAATAGCCTATATGCCTATTAATCCTTTGGAAGTGAAAGCTGAAGATTGGCATGGTAAAGTAATACAAGAACATCTTACAGTAATGTTAGCTGCCCAAGATTTAAATATTCCCTGTGTTAATGCGTATACCGGAAGCTATCCCGGAAATTATATGGCCTTTTTTGATCATAGAGATGATATTACCTTAAAGGATTGGTGTAGTTTTAGCGGTGGAAATATAGGGCAAATACAACCAATTAATGAAATTGGAAAGAAGGAAAAAAGCAGAACACATATCAGCTTAAGGGCAAGTAATAACAAATACATTTGTGCAGAAGAAAGTACTATTATAGTAAATAGAGATAAACCCGCTGGGTGGGAAACTTTTTTACTGATTAGATTTGAAAACAATCAAGCTACATTTAAAGCACATACTGGTAAGTTTTTTTGTTGCGAGCTATATAAAAATGGCGAAATAAATGCCAGTAAAGAAAGATCCGCAGATTGGGAAACATTTGAGATTACTGAACTTGATAGTAATTATGTAGCCTTCAAAGCGGTAAATGGGAAATTCTTAAGTTTGGATAAGAAATCAGAGCAAATTTTTGCCACAGCAGATTTTGTGGGAAAGAACGAAAAATTCAAATTAATAAATGTAAAATAGCTCCATGAACATACACCATACAGGTTTTTGAGTATTATGTTCAATATGAAAAAAATTAATTTAATCGGTTTTGTTCTTATAACAATTACACTTGTTGTTTTTGATATCTATAAAGCAGCTCATGCTTCTTTAACCATTGATGAAAGTGATACTTACCTTGATTGGGTAAATAGCCCCATCATGGATATTATTTCATACAAACATGCCGGCACTAACAATCACATTTTAAACACCTTGTTAATGAAATTTTTTCAGGCCTTGTTTGGCACATCACAATTTATACTTCGTTTACCTAATGTTATTGCGCATATTTTATATCTTGTTTTCTCATTTAAAATATTCACTCGATATAGTAAGACAAAAGCGATTTTGTTTTTTATTTTAATAAATGCAAACCCATTTCTGATAGATTTCTTTTCATTGGCGCGTGGTTATGGCATTGCAATTGCATTGATGACTAGCGGGTTTTATTTCTATTGCCGATATATAGAAGATCAAAAAAATAAATATCACATTTTATCATTACTCCTTCTTTGCTTGGCAGCCTTGGCTAATTTTGCTCTTATTAGTTTGGTACTTGTTTTTGTTTTTACCCACAACATTCTTCAGTTTTTTATTTTTAAACGCAAGTTTTCTTTAAAAAATTTGTGGCAAGTAAATTATATTAACGGCATCTTCCTATTTCTTTTAGCTGCGGTATGCTACATACCTATTCAAAAAATAATTAAACTCAAATTACTTTACTTCGGTGGCATGGATAGTTTCTGGAAGGATACCGTAGGTTCAATGGCAGAAACATTTTCCTATTTTTCGCCCTATCAATCCTTTATTGCAATAGGGTGTAAAATATTAGTTATTGTTTTTTCTACTCTTTTCATAGTAAGAAGTATCTTATATGGTTTTCGCAAAAAGTCTACTGATTTAATTCAAAAAATTCTACTTTTTTTTGGCCTAACCCTTTTTTTAATTGTATTAGTTTCCAGCTTGCAACACCTCATTATGAATACACCTTTTATGATGGATAGGTTCGCTCTGTTCTTGTATCCCATATTTATTTTAATGTGCAGTTTTCTTATAATGGATTTGTTGTGTTATTCCTATAAGTACATAACATATGGATTTTTAATTATATTAACCTCTTTGTTTTGCTGGCATACTTGTAATTCGCTTAGCATAAATTCGTATTATAATTGGAAATGCGAAAGCTCTTCAAAAGATATGTTGATAGAGCTCGACAAGATTAAACAACAAAACCCCTCCGCACAAATTGAATTAGGGGTACACTGGAGGTTTTTTTCTTCGATTAAACTTTATTTGAGAATGTGGGAGTGGAATTGGATAACCTTAGATGAAAATACATGGGATATGCACAAAAACAAGTACTATTATGTAATGGGCGAAGATTTTAACAAACTTCCAAAAGAGGAACTTGAGGTTGTAAAAAATTACCAATTAATAAATAATTATTTAGTAAAGTATGATAAAGACCCTGTATCTAAAACTACCATTCAGCTAAAAGCAAGTAATGGCAAATACCTTTGTGCCAGCACAAATAAAAACGAGCTGATTACTGCCGATAGAGACCAGGCAAGCACCTGGGAAACGTTTACACTTCTTAATTTTTATAACAATAAATGTGCCATCTGTTCTTATAAAAACAATTTTTTATCATCCGAACTAAATGGTAAAGGAGAAATTGTTGCTAACCGTACCAATAAGGGCGCTTGGGAAACTTTTACTTTAACACAAATTGATACTGATGTGATTGCTTTTAAAGCAATAAATGGCAAATACCTAAGTTTAGATGAAAAAAGTCAGCAAATTTTTGCTAATGCCGATACTATTGGAAAGAATGAAAAATTTAATTTAATTAAGGCTAAATAAAGCGAACTCCCTATTTCTTCACCCAATGTCAAATTCAAAAAGGAAAACTCTTATTTCTTATATGATATAGAAGAAGTTTTCTTTTGAGTGTTTTTTAGGTAATCTCTAGCAATGAAGAACTTTTTATTTGTTTTAAAAGAAATATCTGTTCTTTAAATATAATTATAACCCTTTTATTAAAGAGTTTTATTGGCAGGTTATTTTTTGTAAATTGTTTTTACCTCCTTAAGTTCGATTTTCAGATTATCTATATCAACAAAAACATAATGAGCGGGGTTCCATCCAACAATTCTTAGTTCAATCCTATCATCCTTACTTTCTTTTTTTGGGATATGTACTTGGGTACTATCACATAGAGGACTCCAAACATTAATTCTTTGAGTATAGTCGTCAAATTCAAACCCATACCATGCTAGCAAATCATTGCCTTTCATTCTAATAAAATGAACAATTAGGGCCTGCCCGCTTCCGTGCTCACTTTTTCGAATATTACAGTTAAATAGAACTCTCAAATCTGTATCAAAAAGAGAATCAGGTATTACATATATAAAACAATCGGTCCACTCGTCAGTTTTATTGGATGTGGTGTAATAATGCCCTTCAGCAGCATTTCCTTTAACCCTTTTGCGATGCCCGGTAGTATCTTCATAGTTAATTTGCCATTTTTTTATAGGATGCAATTCCTCGTGGTATGGTTTTTGACATTGAGGTAATGTCAGGCACGTAGTAATAGCAATAAATAAAAACAGGGATTTTTTAACTATAAATTTTAAGCAACCCATTTATTATTTAAATATAGATTAAAAACATAGACAGAAAGTACGAGGTTAAAGCAAAAAATAATTAGGCTTATGTAGTTTTGGTATTTGCCTTTTAATAAGAAAAAATACGACATAACGTAAACAGTAAGGTATGTGAAAAAAATAGTTGTTTTATGTTGACTATCAAACATGCCTGCGAGAAAAGGAAGCGGCCTTCCCAACCCCAACAATATCCAAACCAACAAAGCCACAAGGAAATAGAATATAGCATTTTTATAAAAAAATGAAAAGGAAGTTTGAGCAACAAAACAAAATACTAAAAAAAATGCGGAAGTAAATACATACCTATTCATGCCATTTAACTCAGTCCCTCCATGAGGAGCTTTAGGAAGAAAAAATATATCGTATACAAGTAATATGAAAAAAAAGGTAATTGAAAACCAAAAGGCTTTATTTTTATGCAAGGGGGTTGTTTTTTGAAAACAATATTTAACAAAATAAACCAATAAAATTATACTCGCTAAGGCACAAACAAAAAATGCTAACCCGTCAAGCCAAAGTATTTTGTCTCCTCCATTGGTAGTAAGAGGAAATTGGGGTAATGAAAATATATGCCTCCAGAATTTTGTTTGTGTTTTTGCAAAGGCGAACCATTCATATGTTTGATAATATTGTATTAAAACAACGGTAAAAAGCCCGGCCAAAGAAGTTAAAGAATATAGGAGTATGTTTTTTATTGATTTCCATGAGAAAAAACTTTTATCGTGAAACACTTCTGCAACAATAATAGCGGGAACAAAGAACATAGCAGTAGGTCTGGTAAGCGAACTAAAAAATAAACCCATCATAATTAACCAGGGTTTGTTTTTTGAATAACCTGCCAAAAATATGGAGCAGAATAAAAAGAAGAAGGATTCTGTAAACGGGAGAAAACGAAAAATAGCTGAAGGTAAAGAAATGAGACAAAGAACTAATATCGGTTTAGGTTTAAATTCTTTAATAAGAATGGCAAGCCCTGTACAAAAACACAAAAAATTAACTAAACAAATACCTTTATAACCAATATGTAACCATTTCCATACATAAGGAAAAAGAGGAAAGAAACCAACATTTGAACCACTATACCACTGGTACTCATATCCTTTTTGCCTTATACTGTCATATATACCGGCATCAAACTTGGCCAGTTTATCTGCATAAGGTAATTCGGTTGCCATACCCAGGAAGTAAAATAGAAAATAAAGAAATATAAAGGCAACTATATAAATGAACGGAATCAGGCTCACATACTGATTCAGTTGCAGAATTTTTTTCTCGATACTTGAAGTGTTAATCTTCACCATAAATTATTTTGTCAGGCAAATGTAGGTAAAAGATTAGGATAGGCATTTTATGTATTAATAGGATTCAACAAAAATGAAATGATATCGCTATGAAAAATTTTTACGATCAAAAAATGTATATTTTATCATACAATACAAAGCCCGTATGGCATCTTTCATGCCTATCTTTTTACCTTCTTCATAGGTGCGACCATAATAAGAAATGCCTACCTCGTAAATCCTTATTTTAGGGATGCGGGCTACCTTCGCAGTTACCTCGGGCTCAAAGCCAAACCTTTTTTCTTTCAGGTAAATTTTCTGTATTATTTCTGTACGAAAAAGTTTATAGCAGGTTTCCATATCTGTTAAGTTAAGATTGGTAAACATATTTGATAAAAAGGTAAGAAATTTATTGCCTATGCTATGCCAAAAGAAAAGAATACGGTGTGGGTTGCCCCCCATAAACCTGGATCCATAAACCACATCGGCATGCCCCTCTACCATGGGGCGTAATAAGATATTATATTCGTTTGGGTCATACTCCAAATCGGCATCCTGAATAATTAAATAATCACCGGTTGCTATTGAAATACCTTTATGCAAAGCGGCCCCTTTACCCTGATTGAACTCCTGATTAAATAATTGAAAATGAACGCCCGGATGTTGGGCTATATATTGTTCCACAACTTCTTTGGTATTATCGGAAGAAAAATCATTTACAATGATGATTTCTTTTTCTATGTTGTTTACAAGAGTAACCTCTAAAACCTTGTTTAAAATCAGGTGAATAGTTCTGGCTTCGTTATAAGCAGGAATAATGATAGATAGTTTTTCGTTTGCCGGCATACGTTGCTGAATTTTTATAGTATTATTACTTAAACTTATTTTGTTGAGTTATTTTTTTATACACCTCAAAATAGCGTTTACCCATTTCTCTTTGTCCTGCCGCATTGTAATGTAAAGTGTCTATTGTATTATCCGGCTTCTGTATTCTAAAAGGTTGATAGGGGTCAACATAACCCGTGCTGGGCAAACGTTTGGTAGTATTCATAATAATAGCCTGCTGCTGTTTTCTGGCTTCTTTCAGCTCTGTCCAGTAAGGCACCATACCGCCCAGTATAAAAGGTGTATGGCTGTTTGCGGTCTTTATCTCCCGGCGAAACTGCACAATCATGGTATCTAAATCTTTTTGGTAGTTCTTGTAGTTTACATCCCTCTCTCCTTGGTGCCACAATATAGCCACCAGCTTGCTTTTTGGATATTTCTTAAAAACATAATTAATTCTGTTTAAGGCATCATCATATAAAAAATCTTTTTTGTGCCAGCCATCACCGTCAAAACCGGTGTTATCCATACCACAGGGAACCAGTAAAATATTGCGTGCGTGGTGTATATAACTTTGATACAGTTTGGCAAACGTTAAGGCAAAACCAATTCTGCCCGGCCAGGGATTAAAATGCTGCAAGGGTTCTTTGGCCTTAATTATTTTAAGGTTATAAGGGTCTTTTCTGCCCAGTTGGTATATGCCTTCGGCTCCTGTATCTATGGTAGAATCATAACCCAAGCCCCAGTAGGTGTTAGATTGCCCCGCTATTAAAAAAACATCGTATATACTGTCTTTTAAGGCTTGGCTATCTGATACGCGGGTATTAGATATTGCCGAGGGGGAAGAAGTAAGAAAAAAACAAGCCAGCAGGCCAACAAAGAAAAAACTATAAACTATTTTTAAACGCATAAATGCTATACAGGTTTAACTAAACGGATTAATTTTTAAGCTGATAAATATAGTGATATTAAACTTTCGCGGTACCCGGAGCAAAAAATAGTAAGATTAAGCTCTATTTTTATAGGTAAAATACAAAAAGTAAAAGAAATACTAAATTCCTAATGCTGCACAATTACCTTTTTGGTTAAAACTCCCTCATTTGTTTCAACCTTTATAAAGTAAACGCCTTCTTGTAGCCCGCCCATATCAATAGCTGTTTCTTTTGTACTTATTATTTCTTTACCCAGTACATCACATAAAATAATCTCTTCTATTTTACTATTACCCGTATATGTTACCTGTACGCTGTTACTGGCTGGGTTGGGGTATATGTTTATCTGATTATTAATATCTTTTACTTGTGATATACCTACAGATGCCTGCTTACTTGTATTACTAAGTGATACGGTTAGGTTAGAACAATTAAACCCTAAAGCATCTACTCGCCAATTACCATTAGGATAACTTGCATAATTTGGGTCAGTAGATGCAGTACCTGATGTATTTACTAATACATGCCAATTACCCGTATTATTATCATCTCTTAAAAATGAATAAGCCGTAACCGGATTTGATTGCCCTGCTTCTATAGTATAAGCATTCCAAGAGAAATTAGCATTGTTTTGCTGAACAAACATGGTTTGATGATAAGGGCTTTGCATTTCTATATTCCCTAAAGTATCTCGTATAGCCAATTTATATTTCCAACTTGCATACAAAGGATTTCCGCCGTTGGGACCTCCTATACTAAATGCAGTATCTTTAAACTTACTTATCAATTTATTTAATGCGCCAATACGTAAATAACTATTAGAAATACCATCGTATCTATAAATAATAAAACTATCAACATTATTATAATTTGTATTATTCCAATAAATAATATTATAATTGAAAGTAGAAGTGCTATCTGTCGTTACCATACAAATCTCGGGTACAACAGTACAACCATTTGAATTTCCTGCTGCACATAGGGGGTAAGCATTTGTATCAGAACCCATAGCATGTATATAATTGGGCAAACAATTAAACGGGTTACCACCTAATTGCAAATTATTAATAGAATTGGGAAAAGTAGGGAAACAGGCTATATTATCAGTATAACAATCTAAGTACTGTAATGAGTTAGGAAGTTTAGGAAGTGAAGTTAAACCACTAAAAGAACACTCTAAATAAGTAAGATTATTTGGTAAAGTCGGAAGAGTAGCTAAAGAATTAGCCCCACAATTTAAATAAATGAGTGTATTGGGTAAAGTCGGAAGGCTCGTTAATTGATTTGCCATGCAGTTTAAAGTATCAAGCGAATTAGGTAAAGTAGGAAGAGTAGTTATAGAATTATGAGAACAATCTAAATATTTTAGCGAAACAGGTAAAGTGGGGAGGCTTGATAAAGTATTATTACCAACGCAAAATAGATAAATTAGCGAAGCAGGTAAAGAAGGGAGGCTTGTTAAAGGATTAGTGCCACAACCTAAATTAGTTAATGCTTTAAAAAATTGAACGCCAAATAAATTTGAAATTGTCAAACCAGTGACATTAATTGTATGTGTTGTCGTTGTAACAAGTAAACTTGTAGTATCCAATTGGGTACCACTCATAGCAGCAGGTATAAGCCCTTGCAAGTAAGTTGCAAAATTGGCATCGGGTATCGTTACATACTGTGCTTTACTCTCCAAAGCAAGTGCAATTAAAAGTATAAATAATAGCTTTTTCATTTTCAGGGATTTCATTTTGCACATCAAATATACTCATTTCTATATCGCCAAAGCCTTAAAGGTTTCTGTAAAAGACCTGTTTGATTTTTAAGAATAAAAGAGCTTTATACCTCTTTTAAGGCCTATAATAGGTAAAATTATAGTCCATTCGTTAAGCACCGTGGTCTATTCGTTAAACACCACGGTCTTTTTGATTAATACCATGGTTTATTTGATTAACACCGTGGTCTATTCGTTAAATACCATGGTCTTTTCATTTAACACCACGATGTATTGGTTAAACACCATGGTCTATTTGATTAACACCGTGGTGTATTCGTTAAAGATCACGGTCTTTTCGTTAAACACCATGATGTATTCATTAAAGACCGCGGTGTATTCGCTAAGCACCGCGGTCTATTTGTAAAGAATGGTTGTATATTAGGTTTTACCGGCTACCTGTAACCCGCTACCTGTTATTTATAGCGGACTTGGGCTATTGCCTGTGGTGGTAGATGCAGGTATAACCTCAGAGATGGAGCTGCTCCAGTGAAAATCGGCGGCATTTGCGTCTCCTGTTGGGTAAATGCCCCTGCCTACGGGTGGCGAAAAGTCATATTGAAAATACACTCTTACATCATGCGGCAGGTTAATAATAGTAACCGTGCTTTTGTGGGTAGATTTTACCTGTTTCCAAGTTACCTGGTCGATACTCCATCTCCAGTGGTAAACGGCACCGGTGCCGCTAACGGGTGCTTCCACTGTAGCAGAGCCTCCAGCGGTTTCCATTATCCTGAAAATATGTTTATGTCCTACCCCTCCGTGCCCTGCCGGGCTTAGCCCGAAACGGGCAAAAATAGTAGTAATCTGGGCTACATTGCCCGGAAATTTTTGGTTGCAAACGCTGTCGATATAATTTACCAATATATCGGTATTATGCAGCAGGGTGCTTCCTTTGCTAAGTTCATCAGAGGTAAGATTGGTTGAGCGGGAGGTTTGCCTTGCTACCACATCGGTATTCAAATCGCCAATATTGGTAGTATAAATGGGTATGGTAAGCGGCGCCGGTATGCCCGAGGCAGGCACATCGGGGTCTATAGCCAACTGATTTTTTAAAGCAGTGGCAAATGGCACTAATTGTTCAGATGTTTTGTCGTGGTAATCCTTTGCGGCTTTTACCCAAGTTATTGCATTTTTCATGGTTTTTTTGTTTTAATTGGTTTATATTTTGTTGCCTTTACGTAAAGATAAATCAGAAAACAGCTTTTTTTACATCAACTTTTTAAACGGTAGCATTTTTTCGATAAGCGGTCATTTTTTGGTCAAAAAGAGCTAAAAACTCAAAAAAACAGCAAAGCCAAATTTTAGTTTTTGTTTGTTTATACCCCATGCCAAAAACACTAATAATCACTTTATGGGTTGCCATGGCACTTGGCAATAAATTGTTATTTTTGGCAACTTAAAATGGTATGTATTACCCTACTATGGTTCGTAAATTAGCTATCTACAATCTTTTTATTTGTCTGTCTATTCTGTGCTTTGCCTCTTGCCATCCCGATATTCCGCACAAACCCGGTTTTGTATATATGGATGGTAAAACCTTTAAGCTTGATAGAAAGGATTTTTATCCCATGATATTGAATTACGGTATAGAATTAATGGCGGGCAATAATAGCTTGTGGGTAAGGCCGTCTAATACAGGCCTTGACGAAAAAAAACTGAAATACACCAAAGAGTCGGCGTTGTTAAAACTTCGGGCCGACTTGCAAATGATAAAAGACCTTGGCTTTAATGCCGTAAGATTATATGGCATAACCGAGTATAAGGTAAAAGATAATGCCATTATTAAATTTGCCGATGCGGGGAAAGACACCACCCTTGTTTTAGCAGGAGAAGTTTTAGAAAAATACTATCAGGCCCTGGGCGATTTGTTTAAAGCGCTTGATGAGGTTGGCCTAAAAGCCATAGTACTTACAAAAAAAGAACCCGATAAAAACGAACTGTGCGATACCTATGTGTCAAAACTCCTGCAGCGGTTTAAAGAAGAGAAAGCCATCCTGGCCTGGGACTTCTTTAATGAGCCCCTGTATTTTGATGGCCCCGAAAGAAAGAAAGAAGATGTGTATACTATTGTAAAGAACTGGAAAAAATTTGCCCGCATATACGACCCCAACCATTTACTCACCCTTGGGTTAACCGGTACCCGCGAGATGTTTGAGTGGGACCCCAACATTTTGGATGTAGATTTTCTTTCCATACATCCCTACGAGTTTCATAAAGGAGAAGTTGAAAACGAAATTTACTGGTATGGCAAATATGTAAAGAAACCCTGGATAATAGGCGAAACGGGTTTCTCTGCTGATAACGATTCTATCAGTTACGATGTGCAAAAAGCCTATGCTCTAAAATTCTTGCACCGTGCTGTAAACTGCGGGGCAAGCGGTTTCTCGTGGTGGCAATATAAAGATGTACTGTGGTATGAGTTTCAGTCTAACTTTTTAGGCTTGGTAAATAATAAAGCAACTACTCCCACTTCTAACAAAGACCTGGTTATTACAGGTACCGTAAAGCCTGCCGGGTATGTGTTTAAAGATTTTGATACCAAACAAAAAACTGAAGAATGTACCTGCCGCGATAATTATTATAATTATGATGGGCTTAACCAATATGCCGTTAAGGGTAAATTGGTAAACGCAAAAACCGGACAAGCTATAGAAGGAGGAGGTGTTGTAGCTTGGGATCAGTATTTTGGAAAATCAAACATTACTTTTTCAAAAGCAGACGGTACGTTTACTATTTACGGAAATTATAAGCTTTACCACTCTATTACTTCGGCAACCGAAATGACCTGTGTTCGTCAGGAATATGATTGGGATAAAGTACCCCTTACTACCGAAAATGGCATACCTACCTATAATGTGGGAACTATAAAATTATTTCCTTTGCAACTGCCAAACTAAAAGCATGAGCGATACAAAACAAGACAATGCCTATATCATTCAGCTGGATGGGCTGCGTTTTATAGCCATTCTTTCGGTTATGGTTGGGCATTGGTTGCAATGGCAAATTAACCAGCCTATTGTTCGGGGCTTTCCTTTCGGCAATGGAGTTACCTTATTTTTTGTTTTAAGCGGATACCTGATTACCGATATCTTATTAAAAAATAAAATTAAATACATCGAGTTTTCTCTTCCTAAAATAGCGCTGCTAAAATCTTTTTATATGCGAAGGGTATTAAGAATATTTCCTCTTTATTTTGCCACCATCCTTTTTCTTTTTCTTATTTCATACAAGAATACCCGCGAACTTTTTCCCTGGCTTATTACGTTTACTTCTAACATATACCAGTCTATACACAATACATTCATAGGCGATTTTAATCACTTTTGGTCCTTAGCCGTTGAAGAGCAATTTTATTTATTCTGGCCTTGGCTTATCATTTTAATTCCTACAAAACATACCGAGAAAATAATTATCGGATTAATTGCTCTTTCTATACTTACTAAAATCTATTTATTTGTTTATCATCCCGATAAATGGATGGCAAATTCTTATTTTACCTTAAGCTGTATGCATGCTTTGGGTATAGGCGCTTTAATTTCTTATTGGAATATCTACAGGCCCAACCTGATTATCTATTTCACAAAATTCAACTGGGTTTACGTGAGTGTAATTGCCTATTTTTCTATTCATTACTTCGAATATTATCATAAAATAAACTGGGTTCATGAAATTGTAGATAATCTGCTTTTTGCTATCATGTCTGCCATCGTCATAAATTACGCTTCAAAAAATAAATTCGAAGGTGTTATGAAATACATTTTAGAAAATAAGTTTGTGGTTTATTCAGGAAAGATTTCTTACGGCTTGTATGTTTTTCACTTATTTGTACCTAATTTCTTTTGGGGTTATTTATCTTCTAAAATTGGGTTGGATGTAACTAATAAATACACTGCATGTGTTTTGTTTTACATAATAACTTTTGTTTTGGCTCATGTCTCTTGGGTAGTGATGGAAAACCCAATAAATAATTTAAAGAGATATTTTCCTTATTTAAAAGCACAAAATAAAGTTTAATACAAACTTCAAATCTGTAGATGTGATCCGAACAATCTAGCAATCAGATAAACCTATTATTTACTGTATTTTAGGTTTTACCTCGGTATCGTATATATACTTTGCATCTAGTTTTATCATTTCATCTATCGTAATATTTTTTTCAGTGGCTTTCGCTTTGATTTGTTGCATCCACTCCGGTGTTAGTCTGATTCTTTTTTCTATATCATTTAAAGCTTTACTAATTAAAGTAGTATCTGTTGATGTTGGAGAATTGGAAAAACAGGGTTTAATAGTAATTTTTATATCCTTAAATTCTTTGGGATAATTTTTCTTTAAAGAATTTGCCAAGTTGTTTGCAATTCTTAACCTGCCGTTTTGCATATAATGCTCAGTTGTCCAGTCTTTATCGATATAATCCTTTCCGCATACCAGCTCTAAATTATCTGCTACCAATACGCCATCTTTATTATATCTGTTTACTAATAAATCTCGGTTTTGTTTCATAAGGTATACTAAATCCTTTCCAACTAAGGAGTCTGCATATTGAATGTTTTCTGCCAATAGATTAAAAACAAGATTGATATTTTTATGTTTACATATATTTACAATTTCATCAAAATCTTTTATCCGAGGGTTTGTTTGTGTATTTATCTGAAAGCCATAGGTTTTAATGTAATGGCAGGCAAGCTCTATTTTGGGCATATTCCAAGACCCATCAGTATTTAAATAACCACCATTTGCCATAGCGGCATCCCACTCATGAGCCGTTTTATATTTAAACTCATAGGGAAAATTTAGCGGATCAGTTTTTAATTGAGCTAATAAATCTTCCTGACGTTGCTTTTCTGTTTTTTTATTATAAGCATTTAATGAAAGTAAAAATCTATTAACTAACGGAGGGTATTTCTGAAATAGAATATTTGTACGTAATAAAGATGTTTCAAGCTTGGAGTTTATCCAGTCTGCATCAAATGAGCGCAAGTTAAGTGTAATTACAAGCGTTTTTGTGCGGCAATTATTTTTCATCTGTTTAAGTAATGCAAGATAGGTTCCTGCATGAACAGCTCCTTTGTTTACAGACTTAAAAACCAGAGATGGAAAATAATCTGCCGTAAAATCACTAATACTTTTTTTACAAGTATCGTTCTTATATGTTGTAAAATTAGAAGACTCTCCCATGTAAATCACATCAGCAGAATCTTGTGCATTTAATAAATCGGTTAAAATTTCTCCATTACTTGCTTCTAAATCTTTTTGCCAGAAAGTTTTTTTGTAAATAAAATTAGCCAGTAAAAAAATCACCACTAACAATACCAATCTTATGGATATTTTTTTTGCTAACTCCATTAGAACTGGAAATAAATAAACGGAACATTATCTACACCACCCATAGCCAATAGGCCAAACAACAAAAGGGCATACACACTCCATCGTATATAAACAGGTTTTTTGCCTGCCCAATTATCAATGCGATTATTGAACAATAGCACATCAAAAAATATAAAAAATACAAGCAAGCCCCATACCCTGTAATCTACCTTTATAGTTTGAAACGCAGCCGTATGATTATGCAATAATGACTTAAAAATTAATTTTACTTTTTGCATAGATTCTGCACGGAAGAAAACCCAAATGAGGCTTACGAACAAAAATGTTTTTGCTATTCTAAATGCATTAAAAAATACGTTCGTACTTTTTGTGTTAATATGCAGCGCTTTATTTGTAAGACTTTCTATTAAATAGCTGATACCGTGCAAAGCACCCCATATTACAAACGCCCAGCTGGCCCCATGCCAAAGTCCGCTTATTACAAATACAATCATAATATTTAATATCCATCTTGCTTGTGGCACTCTGTTGCCACCCAACGGTATGTATAAATAATCGGTAAACCAAGTGGTTAATGATATGTGCCAGCGTTTCCAAAAGTCATTTATATTTTTGGCTAAGTAGGGGGTCTTAAAATTTTCCATCAGGTTAATACCCATTAATTTTGCAGCCCCCATAGCTATTAAGGAATAACCGAAAAAATCGGCGTAAATCTGAAAAGAAAAAAACACCAAGGCAATAAAAATACTTAAGGAATTATATTGCTGTGGATTGGCATAAACCATATCTACAACAGGTGCTAAATTATCGGCAATGGTAACTTTGGTAAAAAAACCAAATAAGAGTAAACAAAAACCTTTTGAAAAATTTTGATAATCGAAAACATGGTTAAGTTTTAACTGATTACCCAAACGCTCATAACGCTCTATAGGACCTGCCACCATTTGCGGAAAAAACAGTACATAATTGGCAAAATAACCCAAATGCCTTTCTGCTTTTTGGTTACCCCTGTAAACCTCAATGGTATATGCCATTGATTGGAAAGTATGAAAAGATAAGCCGATGGGTAATAAGATATTTAAGTTACTTACAGGATTTGCCGTATGCAAGTGTTGCATTATCCAGGTAATATTTTCGTTGGCAAAATTAAAGTACTTAAAAAATGCTAGTAAACTTACATTGGCAATTATACTTACGGCTAAAACTACTTTTCGCAACCTGCCCTGCAAACGCTCTATTACAAGGGCTGAGAGGTAATCTACACAAATTATAAAAAACAGAATTAAAATATAGGCAGGAATAAGTGCCATATAAAAATAGCAGCTTGCAACAAAAATTAAAATCCAACGGTATTTAAAAGGAAGTAAATAGTAAAGAGTTATTACAATAGGAAGAAATAGTAAAAAATGTAGGGAGTTAAAAAGCATGAGTTCTTTTACTCTTTAAAATCCCAGGTCTCTAAAAACTTAGTAGTGTAGTTTCCTTTTTTAAAGTCTTCGTTTTGCATTAGTTTCATGTGGAAAGGAATGGTAGTTTTTATTCCTTCTATTACATATTCGCTTAATGCACGATACATTTTGGCAATGGCTTCTTCGCGGGTTTGCGCCACAGTAATAAGCTTACCAATCATGCTATCATAGTTGGGAGGAATAGAATAACCACTATAAACATGACTATCTACACGCACTCCATGCCCACCGGGAGTATGTAATGTTGTAATTCTACCCGGAGATGGCTTAAAATTATCAAAAGGGTTTTCTGCATTAATACGACACTCAATAGCATGCAGTTGCGGGTAATAATTTTTACCAGAGATAGGCACACCGGCAGCAACCAATATTTGTTCGCGTATTAAATCATAATCAATAACCTCTTCAGTAATAGGATGCTCCACCTGAATACGGGTATTCATCTCCATGAAATAGAAGTTACGGTGTTTATCAACCAAAAACTCAATAGTACCTACACCTTCATATCCTATAGATAATGCTGCTTTAACGGCAGCATCGCCCATGGCATCGCGCAATTCGGGAGTCATAAACGGAGAAGGAGTTTCTTCTACAAGTTTTTGGTGACGGCGTTGTACCGAGCAATCTCTTTCACTTAAATGACAGGCTTTACCATATTGGTCGCCCACAATTTGTATTTCTATATGGCGTGGCTCTTCAATGTATTTTTCCATATACATGGCACCGTTCCCAAAAGCCGCAGAAGCTTCGTGCGTAGCACTATCCCATGCGGACTGAAAGTCTTCTTCCTTCCAAATGATACGCATACCCTTACCACCACCACCGGCAGTAGCTTTTATAATAACAGGGTACTTAATATCTTTAGCTAATTCTTTACCCTGGTCGGCACTTTCCAATAACCCCTCAGAACCGGGCACACAAGGCACACCGTTTTTTATCATGGTAGCTTTTGCGTTGCTTTTATCGCCCATGGCATTAATCATTTCGGGCGACGCACCTATAAACTTAATATTGTTCTGGCGGCATATTTCAGAAAACTTGGCATTCTCTGATAAAAAACCATAACCTGGGTGAATAGCATCTGCATTGGTAATTTCTGCAGCGGCTATAATGCTCGACATACTTAAATAAGAATCTTTGCTTGGTGGAGGGCCGATACAAACTGCTTCATCAGCAAACTTTACATGCAAAGAATCTTTATCAGCTGTGGAATAAACGGCTACTGTTTTAATACCCATTTCTCTGCAGGTACGCAAAACACGTAGTGCAATTTCTCCACGGTTGGCAATTAATATTTTTTTAAACACAGATATTCAATTTGATGATTAAACATTAAAATAATTATACGATTGATATCAGTAATACCGATAACAAATTAACTGGGGTCAACCAAGAAAAGCGGTTGGTCGTACTCAACAGGCGTAGCATCGTTTACCAACACTTTTACTATTTTACCTTTTATATCACTTTCTATTTCGTTAAATAATTTCATCGCCTCAATAATACAAACCACTTTACCTGGACCAACCTCATCGCCAACATTTACAAACAAAGGTTTATCAGGACCCGAAGAGCGATAAAAGGTTCCTATCATGGGCGACTTAATAGTTAGGTATTTACTCTCGTCATTCCCTGAAGCTATGGGTGGAGTTGTTGCAGGAGCTTTAACTTCTGTTGAGGGTTGTTGAACTGCTTGTTGCGTTGCTGCCTGAATATATTGTTGAGCAGGCATAGCTTGCTGATAAACTACTTGTGCCTCATTCTTTCTACCTGCAGGAGTTTTTATAACAATTTTAACTTCTTTGGTTTCAAGCTCTACTTCGCTTACACCCGACTTAGCTACAAATTTTATTAGATCTTGGATTTCAGTTAGTTTCATGTTTATGTTTTTATGTTTTGTTAGTTGATGTATTGTTTTGTGTCTTTAATCTATAATTCCATAACGCAAAAATCTATCATTAATTAATAAGCCCATTTTAACCAGATAGCTCCCCAGGTAAACCCTCCGCCGAAGGCGGAAAGTATAAGGCTATCTCCCTTTTTAAACTTTTTTTCGTAATCCATTAATAAAAGCGGGATGGTGCCTGCGGTAGTATTACCATAACGCTGAATATTCATTAAAACTTTTTCTGAACCAAGTCCCATCCGTTCTGCGGTAGCATCTATAATACGCTTATTAGCCTGATGAGAAACCAAATAAGCTATATCATCCGAACTTAATTTATTACGTTTCATTATCTCAACTGATACTTCTGACATATTATAAACAGCATGTTTATATACAGGTTGCCCCTCTTGATAAACATAATGCAATTTTTTATCTACGGTTTCATGAGAAGCTGGCATTAATGAGCCACCCGCTTTCATATGCAAATGTTGCCGGCCGGCACCGTTAGTTTTTAAAATAAAATCTTGTATGCCTATATCTTCGGTTGTCGGTTCAAGTAATACCGCCCCTGCACCATCACCAAAAATAACACAAGTAGATCGGTCTTCGTAATCTAAAATAGCACTCATTTTATCAGCGCCTACAATGACTACTTTTTTATAGGTTCCGTTTTGTATAAACTGGGCTCCGGTAACCAAACTATATAAAAACCCGCTGCAAGCGGCCGATACATCATAACTCCAGGCTTCAGTAGCGCCTACTTTATCACAAATAATATTAGCGGTTGCCGGAAACACCATATCAGGTGTAACGGTGGCACATATAAGAAGATCTATTTCTTTTGGAGAGATGCCTCGCTTTTTACATAATTCTAAAACGGCCGCGCTTGCCATATCGGAAGTAGCTTTGCCAGGTTCTTTTAATATACGACGTTCTTTAATACCTGTGCGGCTAATAATCCACTCATCGGTAGTATCAACCATTTTCTCTAACTCCTGGTTAGTTAAAATATAGTCTGGCACATAGCCTGCAACTGTAGTTATGGCTGCTCTTATCATATTTAATTAAACGCTTCTTTTATTTTTTCAGGGAGGTTGGCATCCGAAATATCTTTAGCTAATAATATGCTGTTTTTTATAGCTATTGGAGTGGATATACCATGGCATATAATTACAGTAGAATTAATGCCCAGTATGGGTGTTCCACCATATATTTCGTAATTCATTCTATCAAAAAACTCATCTGATTTGTTTCTTCTTTTTATCGTACTGTAAAATGATTCGCAGGCTTTTAAAAGAACATTTCCGGTAAAACCTTCACAGACTACCACATCAGCTCTATCATTAAATAAATCGCGCCCTTCTATGTTTCCGATAAAGTTAAAATCTTTACTATCCTTCATTAGATTATAAGCGGCTTGCGATACCAGATTTCCTTTCTCGGCTTCTTCTCCAATGTTTAAAAGGGCTACTTTGGGTTTATCTACTTTATATACATGTTGTGCAAAGAGAGAACCTAAAATACCAAATTGGTATAGCACATCGGGTTTGCAATCTGCATTAGTACCCACATCTAACATAAAGCCTATTTTGCCACTTTCTTTAGGAAGAATAGTACCAATACTGGGGCGAATAACACCCGGAATTACCTTAACCGAGAACATGGCACCTACCATCATGGCACCCGTGTTGCCAGCGCTAATAAAACTATTTATTTTGTTTTCTTTTAGGTACTTAAAACCTAAGGCTATGCTTGAGTTTGGTTTTTGACCTAATGCTTTGGTGGGATGTTCTCCCATTTGAATGACATCGGTGGTATGAACGTATTCAAACGTATTTGACTCTACGCCTTTTTGAGTGAGGTATTTTTTAGCTGCATCACTATCGCCAAAAAGAACAATTTTTATATCAGAGGGTAATTCTTTAGAGGCTAAGATGGTGGCCTCAAGTTCGTTACTGGGGGCAAAATCGCCGCCCATAATATCTAATCCTATCTTCACGTTTAACTAAATAATCTGGTTTTTTTAAGCGGGGGCTAAGGAACTAATTTTTTTATAAAATTCCTATCGGAAATATTTTAGTTTTTAACATAAAAACTCCGACTTTTTATTAAAAAAAACACTTTTAAAGCAAAAAAACAGGTTTTTAGCCTGTTTTTGATGTTTTTGCTTGTTTCTTATTTAATGGCTTTTTCCATTACTACTTTTCCTTTGTAATAAAGTTTTCCTTCGTACCAATGCGCACGGTGCCATAAATGGGCTTCGCCTGTGGTTTGGTCAACGCCAAGCGTTGGAACTGCTCCTTTATAGGTAGATCTGCGGCTGCGTGTGCGTGCTTTCGAGTGGCGTCGTTTAGGATTTGGCATGGCTTATTTTTTTTATTAGTTATTATTTATGTTTTTTAATTTATCCCAAATAGTTGTTTCCGGTTTTGGCTCGGATTCATCCACAGAAATATTGTTTAGTTTACTTAGTGTTTCATAATCGCATTTAAAGGTTTTATCTTCTTCGCAGGGTACCAAACGGGTTGGCAATGCAAGACTGATAAACTCAAAAAGCGGTGGCGATATATCCAGTTCGTTTTCGCCGTGTGGCAAAACAAATACATCTTCGGCATGTGGTTCGTCTGGGTTTCCAAAACGCAGGTGCATTTTTTCTACCGAGTCTATCTCCACATCATAAGGTTTGGTGCATCTGTCGCACAAAACGCTTAGGGTTCCACTAATAGTAAAAGTAAGGTTTATAAGGTTGTTTTGCTTTAGCAACTCTACTTCCACATATACGTTGGCGCCTTTAATGTCTGAATAATCGCGGGTATCAAAGAACGAGTTATCTACTTTAAATTCGTACAGGTGGTTTCCTACAGGCAATCCGTTTAAGCGGATAATAAACTTCCTTTCTGCCATCTGTACTCCTAAAAAAGGAGGGCAAAGATACTACTTTAATTAAAAACGCAAAATATTTTAATCAGGTAAAAACAAAGAAACCTGCCTCCTACCGACAGATGCTTTTAGCTTAGCTTAAATTCCGGTAACGGTTATTTGCGCTAGCTCGCTCCATTGTCCTTCTTGTTCTTCATGGTTATCAAGGTATATGCCGCGGTATTTCCAAATGGCGGTTGTGTTTATTAATGGCAATGCAAACATATCGGTATAGGTATGGTGGGTAGCTATGGTAAGCAATATAAAGCCTTTGCCATCGCCACGGTCTACCTCTATTCTAAGGGCATGGGTTTGTCCTTTTTTCCATTTTATCCAAGGGCGGCCACCTTTGTTTAGTTTAATTTTTAATACTGGTTTCAATTCTGCTGCGCGCTCGGTTGGTAAATTGCCTCCGGTGTGTGGGGCTGGAGTCGGCTCGGCACCAATAATGCCTAAATCTTTCCCTATGTTTTCGGTATAGTTTTTATTGGCTTTTATGCTTTGCACCATTTGTGCGGCACGCCCAAATATATCGGCTTTTATGGTGCTGCTAAAAACGGGCAATGCAGGGGCTAAGGTTAGCGCAGTTAATACCACGGTGGTTTTGCCCGTGTGGTTAAGATGATTTTTGTAGGTGGTAACGTTGTGCTTGTATTCTTTAAGTGCCTCTTGATAGGCAAGCATTTTGCTCCAGTCAGAGGCATCATTTTGCACTTGCGTAATATCTACAGCAGTTATATTAAACAAAGCCGCGTAGTTATTTATTTTTCCGGCAAAGTTGTTTAGCCAGGTTTGACGCCCTGCATCATCGGCGGGCATATAATATTTTATGACTGACATGATGTTTTGTTTTGGTATATGCAAGTTAGCACTTTTGGTTGATTATGCAAAGATTTTTAACATTATTTTATCAAATACGGACGCCTCTATATGTTCCGGGAATATCCCCATTTAATGCAGGGGCTTCCCTGAATGATGTAGGGACGTCCCTGAGTGATGCAGGGGCATCTCTGTATTTTATAGGGCATCCCTATGTATTGTAGGGGTATCCCTACGTAATGTAAGGGCGTTCCTACATGTTCCGGGGGCATCCCTATGGCATGTAGGGGCATCCGGCTAACACTTTGTTTTTGCAAAAACCGGTTTGGGGCTGCCTGTTTTATAGGCACGGTGTTTTTTGAGTATATTTGCTTTGAAAAATGAAATACATTTTATTTATATTAATCTTTATCCCTAATTATTTCTTGGGGCAAGAGGTGCCATCAATTAATAAATCTGATTCTACTATCGAACTCTGTCATCTTGGTAATAAATATTGGTATTTAATGGGCAAAAAGGTAATTAGTAGCAAGCAAGCTTATGATCATTTAAAAATGTTTAAGTCTGCTGCTGATGAATTAAGGTTATGTAAAAAATACAAACGGTGGAGAATTCCAATACTTATTGTTGGAGAAACTGCTCTTGTTGTTGGTGTTGTACTTGCTATAGGTGCGCATAACATTATACCACCAGCACTTACTGTATTTGGATTAATAGGTGCTCAGACTGGTATTACAGCTATTTTTTATAAGGTACAGGCAAAATCTATAGAGCATATAAATAAAAGCGTCGATTTATATAACCAAGAAATTATTAAGCAGAATAATCCTTAGCGTTAGGGATTGCAACGAAAATCCTTTTGCGGTAATCGGCAAAAGATTGAAGTGAAAAGCCCGCCGTTGTAACCAACGGAACGCCCCAATAGCCGAGCGAAGCGAATACATGAGTACAATTAAACAATAACTAAACGAACGAATAATTAAATTTTTGCAATTCGGGTGTTTTTTTACCTTTGCAAACTTTAATTTTAAGTAAGATATGAGCGTATTAGAAAAAATTCGTAATAAAACAGGCCTACTAGTAGGTATTATTGCCTTAGCCCTAATAATTTTTGTGTTAGAAAGCGCACTTAGTTCGGGGCGTTCTTTGTTTGGAACCAATGAGCGTACCGTGGGTACCATTGCCGGAAAGAATATAGATTATAATGATTTTCAGGCAAAGCTTGCCATTGCCATGCAAAACTATGAGCAAAACGGGCAAAAAGTAGATGATGCAACCAAGCAAAATTTGGTAGACCAAGTATGGAACGAGTTTATTGCCGATAATGTATTAAAGGTAAGTTATAAAACAGTAGGCGTAAATGTAGGCGAAGATGAAATGTACGACCTGATGGTTACCCACCCGCACCAAATTGTGGTTTCTCAGCTAAGCGATAAACAAACCGGTAAGGCATACCCTAACTTTGCCAAGCCGGATGGCAGCCTTGACCCCGCTAAACTTGCCAGCTTTGTGCAACAAATGACCCCTGAACAGGAAGCTTATTGGAAAAAAGTAGAAGACTATGTGCATGATACCCGCATGGCAGAGAAGTATAATGGCTTACTTAAAAAAGGTTTATACACAACAGAAGCCGAAGGCAAAGCTGAGTTTGATAAGCAAAGCACAAGTTATAACGTAAGTTTTGTAGCTAAACGATATAGCACCCTATCTGATTCGGCAGTTAAAATAAGTGATGACGATATTCAGGCTTTTTATAACAACCATTCTTATTTATTTAAAAACCCCGAAACTACCCGTAAAATTGATTATGTGGCTTTTGATGCTTTTCCTACTGCTGAAGATATTACAGACTTAAAAAAGCAAATGACTGATATTGCTAATGATTGGAAAAATAAAAAAACATTAGGCGAAGATTCTGCTTTAATGCAGGCAGAGAATGATGAAAATAAAATTGATTTTGGCTTATTTAAAAAGAACATGGTTAGCCCTGAGGTAGACTCTTCCATTTTTGCTGCAGAAAAAGGTACTGTTTATGGCCCTTATCAGGAGAATCGTTTTATTAAAGTCATTAAATTAGAAGGTAAGGTTGATGTGCTTGATTCTGCTAAAGTGCGCCACATACTAATTACCTATGCAGGTGCAGGTGCAGATAAGGATGCTAAACGTAGCAAAGTTCAGGCAAAGAAAATGGCGGATAGTTTGTTTGCACTTCTAAAAAAAGACATAAAATTGTTTCCTGAATATGTAAAGAATTTCTCTGATGATGTTGGCAAAAACCCGCCACCCAACAAAAAGGCTGATGAAGAGTATATGGGTAAAGGTGGTGATTATGGTTGGGTAAATGAAAAAAGTGGTTTTGTACAATCCTTTAAAGATTTTGGCTTGCAAAGTAAAAAGGGGGAGTTGGGCGTGGTTGAATCTCAATTCGGATACCATATTATGGAAGTTACAGATGTGAGCAAAGGCATGTCTTTAAAATATAAATTAGCTACCATACAACGTAAAATAGAGCCCAGCGAAAAAACACTTAATGATATTAACCTTAAAGCCAGCGAGTTTGCGGGTAAATATAATACTACCGAACTTTTTGATAAAGGTATCGAAGAGAATAAGTTAAACAAACGTCTTGCGGATAATATTAAAGAAGGTGATAAACAAGTACCCGGCATGGAAAACCCTAAGGAATTGGTACGTTGGATTTATCAGGCTAAAAAGGGAGATGTTTCTTCAGCATTTCAGTTTGGAAACCGTTTTGTGGTAGCTAAGCTAACCGAAGTGAAGGATAAAGGTATTGCTCCGCTTGATCAGGTAAAAGATAACGTAACACTTTTAGCAAAAAAGGAAAAGAAAGCAGAAGGTTTTATAAAAGAGTTTGAAACAAATCTTCCGGGTTGCAAAAATACGGATGACTTAACCTCTAAAATGAAATTGAGCGCTGAGAATATGAGTGGGCTTTCATTCAGCAGTTATGCTGTTACCGGATTAGGTAAAGAAGATGCCATGTGTGGAGCAATTGTTGCCGTAAAACCAAATACCCTTTCTAAACCTATAAAAGGACAAAACGCAGTGTATGTAATTTGTGTTAACGAAAAAAAGGCTTCCGGTGGGGCTTACTCTAAGGCTATTCAAAACGCTACCAATACGGGTCTTTCTTCTCGCGTAGATTATGAAGCAACGGAAGCACTTAAAACAATGGCAAGCATAGAAGACCATAAAGCCAAATTTGATTTTTAAGAGCAGTAGCTTTCTGTCTTTGGTTTTAAGGTTAGGTTACTTAGGGTAAAGAGGGAATTTATACCTTTGTTCTTAAAATCTTAAACATGGAAAACAGTATCATCTCAATTACCTTTTTATTAGCATCTGTAACTAACAGTTTTGCTCAATTATCATGTTGCTCAAACCCGCCATCAACTACTGCTTTTGCTTTGTTTAGTCACGATAAAAAATTTGTGGCTTCGCATTTAGATCCTGAACCTTTTACTTTAACTAACCCTTTGGGTAATGAAATTACGTTTAAAACCCCCGATGACAAACAAGGTTATGGTTATGAAATTAAAGCGCAAAAGCCTACAAATAACTATGTGTTTGTAATACATGAATGGTGGGGTTTGAATGATTATATCAAACAGGAAACGGAAAAAATATACAAAGAATTGGGTAATGTAAACATCATAGCACTTGATATGTATGATAAGAAAATAGCTACCACCCGAGATTCGGCGGGTAAATACATGAATAGTTTAAAAACTGAAAGAGGAGAAGCTATTATAAAAGGTGTTTTAACATATGTAGGAAGCAAAGCAAATATAGCAACCATTGGTTGGTGTTTTGGAGGCGGTTGGTCATTGCAGGCAAGTATATTAGCCGGTAAGCAGGGTAAAGCCTGTGTAATGTATTATGGTATGCCCGAAGAAAAGCAGGAAAAACTAAAAGAGCTTAATGCACCTGTTTTGTTTGTGTTTGCCGAAAAAGACCAGTGGATAAACAAAGATGTAGTGGGTAAGTTTGAAACCAACATGAAAACTGCAAATAAAACTTTGGAAGTAAAAAAATACGATGCCGACCATGCTTTTGCAAACCCAAGTAATCCAAAATACAATAAAGAGTTTGCTGATAATGCTATGAAAAATGCCATATCTTTCATAAAAAAGGAGCTTAAATAATAACTGTTTTCTAATTCGGAATTGGCTATTTTCTTTAAGTGTATCTTTGTTGCACATGAACCTTAAACTTATCATCCTTGGTATTGTCTTGCTTTTTTTTGCTTGTAAAACAGAGAAGCAACAAGATACCGATGCCAAAGAAAAACCTATTGCCCGTGTATTTGAAAAAAAACTGTATTCCGAGGACATTAAATTAATTCTTCCTAAAAACAGTAACCCAAAGGATAGCGAGATATTTGTGAAATCATATATCCAACAATGGATTACCAATGAGTTGATTTTGCATCAGGCAGAAAGCAATTTATCGAATGATGATAAAGATATTCAGAAAGAAATTGAAGAATATAGGAAGAACTTATTAGTATATAGATATGAAACAGAGTTGGTACATCAAAAGTTAGATACTGCTGTTAGTGAGCAAGATATTGAGGCTTATTATAAAGAGCATGAACAAAATTTTATGCTTAAAGACAATATTGTAAAGGTAACTTACGTTAAGATAAATAAAAAAGTACCTAACGTGGATAAGGTTAAAAAATGGTATACTTCAAAAGATACAAAGGACCAGGAAAGTCTTAAAAAATATTGCATACAATATGCCGACAACTTTTTTTTAGATGATAATACCTGGTTGTTATTAGATGATGTGATGAAAGAAATTCCCTTACGCGATTACAACCCCGAGTTGCTTTTAAAAACCAGCAGACAAATAGAGTTAAGCGATACTTTGTTTAATTACTATTTGAATATTAAAGAATTTAAAATTAAAAACAACCCCTCTCCTTTAAGTTTCGAAAAAGAAAATATCCGCCACATAATTATTAACAAGCGCAAACTAAGCCTGATTGAACAAATGAAACAGTCTATTTTTAGTCAAGCCAAAGAAAATAATAACTTTGAAGTCTATTAATTCTTAATGAAGAAGTGTTTTATCTATATAGTTTTTCTGCAATTGTCTTTAGTTTCCTTTGCTCAGCAAAATATTGATAAAACCATTGCTGTGGTGGGTAAGTATATTGTATTGCGCTCTGAGTTAGAAAGAGAACTTAAAGGAGCTACTGCTAATGGCATGAAAATTACCGATTCATTACGCTGTAGCATGTTTGACGAATTATTATATCAAAAGTTATTATTGGCTCAGGCAGATAAGGATAGCATACATGTTAAAGAAGAGCAAGTTGACGGAGAGATGGACAGGCGTATGAATTACTATTTAGGGCAATTTGGTTCTGAAGAAAAATTTGAAGCCTTTTATGGAAAAACCGTTAAGCAATACAAAGAAGAAATGCGCGATGACATCAGAAATATATTGGTAGCTCAGCAAATGCAAAACAAAGTGGTAAGTGAAATTAAAGTGTCTCCTGCTGATATACGTACCTATTATAATTCAATCCCCTCGGATAGTCTGCCTCTTATTAATACCGAGGTTGAAATATGCCAGTTAGTAAAAAGACCTTCCGTAACTGATGAAGCGAAAAAGGCTGCCCGAGAAAAACTGGAGGGATACCGACAACGTGTTATAAGTGGGGAGATGAGCATGGCTGCAATGGCATCACTTTATACAGAAGATCCTGGTTCTGCTAAAACGGGAGGGCGTTATGATGGTATTGCACGCGGAGCATTTGTGCCTGAGTTTGAAGCAGTTGCTTTTAGATTAAAACCCGGAGAAATATCTGAAATTTTTGAATCTTCTTTCGGGTTTCATTTTATAGAACTTATTGCGCGTAGAGGAGAGTTGGTAGATGTACGCCATATTTTGGTTACAGCAAAAGTGTCTCCTCAGGATATTACAGATGCTAAAACTTCTTTAGATACTATTTACCAAAAGATACAAGATGGCAGGCTAACTTTTTGTAATGCCTGTGCAAAATATAGTGATGATAAAGACACAAAAAACAATTGCGGTGCTATACAAAATACGGCTGCGGGAAGTACACGTTTTGAAATTGAAGAGCTTGGTAAAGATGAAAAATTAGTGTTTATGCTTGATAAAATGCAGGTAGGAGATATAAGTAAACCGATGTTAGATCAAGCTGCTGATAAACCATCATTCAGAATAATATATTTAAAAAGCCGAACAGAGCCACATAAAGCCAACTTAAAGGATGATTACCAGCGACTACAGAATATGGCACAGGCATATAAACAAAAAACTACGGTAGATACTTGGGTCAATAAAAAACTTAGGTCTATTTACGTTCGTATAGATGATGAGTACAAAGGTTGCGCTTTTCACCGTAATTGGAAGCAAGCCAACCCTTAATAAAAACAGGGTAAAAATCTCTTAATTTTTCATTCATAATCCTTCATTTTAGTAGTAACTTTGTATTAAAATTACTCCATGTTAGTACAGCAATTATATACACAGTGCTTAGCGCAAGGCGCTTATTTTATTATGAGCGAGGGAGAAGCTGCTATTATAGACCCATTGAGAGAAACACAGCCATACCTAAACCTGCTTGTACAAAATAAAGTTACTTTAAAGTATATTTTTGAAACGCATTTTCATGCTGATTTTGTTTCAGGTCATGTTGATTTAGCTAATAAAACCAATGCACAAATAGTGTATGGTCCAGAAGCACAAACATCTTATAAAAGCCATATTGCAAAAGATAATGAAGAGTTTAAAGTAGGTAAACTTACCATTAAGGTGTTGCATACTCCCGGACACACTTTAGAATCTACTACCTATTTATTGTTAGATGAAAACAAAAAACCACATTGCATTTTTACCGGAGATACCTTGTTTATCGGAGATGTTGGTCGCCCTGATTTGGCTATTAAATCTGACCTTACACAGGAGGATTTAGCCGGTATGTTGTTTGATTCTTTACGAAACAAAATCATGACATTGCCTGATGAGGTATTGGTTTATCCTGCGCATGGTGCCGGTTCTGCCTGTGGTAAAAACATGAGTAAAGAAACTTTTGATACACTGGGCAATCAAAAGAAAGCAAACTATGCGCTTGCAAATATTTCTAAACCAGAGTTTATTAAAGAATTAACCACTGGCATTTTGCCACCACCGCAATACTTTGCTAAAAATGCTGCTTTAAATAAAGATGGTTATCATTCTTTTGATGAAGTAATGCAAAAGGGAAACAAGCCTTTATCAGTAACTGATTTTGAAAATCATATAAAGAATGGTGCCTTGGTATTAGATGTGCGTAAATCAAACGAATTTGCACAGGGGCATATACCCAATGCCTTGTTTATTGGTATAGATGGGCAATTTGCTCCATGGGTTGGTGCCATCATTACTGATTTAAAACAACCTATTATTTTAGTTACTCCCCAAGGTAAAGAAGAAGAAACGGTTATGCGTTTATCTCGTGTGGGGTATGATAATTGCTTAGGTTATTTACAAGGTGGTTTTGATACTTGGAAACAAGCGGGCAAACATGTAGATACAATTACCTCTGTCAGTGCAGAGGAGTTTTCAAAGGTATATGATAAGGAAGATACTACCGTGTTAGATGTTCGTAAACCGGGTGAATATAATGCCAAACATTTAAACAAAGTAAGTCATCAGGCTCTTGACTTTATAAGGGATTGGCAGGATACTTTAGATAAGAATAAGAACTACTATATACATTGTGCAGGAGGATATCGCAGTATGATTGCAGCATCTATCTTAAAAGCTAAAGGGTATAAAAACCTGATTGATGTTGCAGGTGGTTTTGGAGCCATTGCAAAAACAGCTATTCCGGCTGAGGCTTATGCTGTTACTTGTGCAAATGCTTAAATTTTAAGATTATGAAACAGACAAAATTATATAGCATTTTACATAATAAATGCCCTTATTGTCATGAGGGAGATTTCTTTCTGAGCAACAACCCATATAACCCTTCAACTTTTGATAAGCAGCATGAGCATTGCCCTGTATGCCATGGCAGTTATATGCCCGAGAATGGTTTTTATTATGGTGCCATGTATGTTAGTTATGCTTTGGATATTGCACTGGGTGTTGCCTTGTTTGTGTTAAGCAATGTTATTTTCAGTTGGGGGACCACGGTCTTTTTAGCGTTGTTTGTTGGTTCGCTTTTACTACTATGGACTATTATTTTTAGAAAGGCACGCATAATATGGATAAACCTTTTTATAAAATACGATAAAACAAAAGCCGTCGATAAAGCATGATGGTTTATTTAATTGGTATGCCTGCTGCCGGAAAGACCAGCATAGGAAAACAATTAGCAAAAAAAGCAAACTTCACTTTTCTTGATTTAGATGAGGTTATTTCTGCTAAAGAAGAAATAAGCATTCAACAATTGTTTCGGGAAAAGGGAGAGTCTTACTTCAGAGAAACAGAAAGCAAATACCTTAAAGAAGTTTCTCAGACAAAAGAAAACACCATTCTTTCATTGGGTGGTGGAACGCCCTGCTTTTATAATAACATGGATGTAATACTTTCCTCAGGTATGGTTTTTTATATAAATGCCCCTGATTATGTAATTATTTCAAGGATTATAAGAGGTGTTACAAAGCGCCCTTTATTTGCAGGGTTAAATGAAGATGAACTAAGGGATAAAATCTCTCAATTAGTAAAAGAAAGAGAACCTTTTTACTTGAAGGCGCATCAAAAGATTGACACTAAGACCAGAAGTAAAAAAGATATTGTTGAGGAAATCTTTAGCTATATTCAAAAGGGTTAAAGCCTAATACAATACTACCTTATACTTAGCAGCCATCTTTTGTATCTGATCCTCGCTAATATGATGTATGTTCTTACCGCCGTGTCTGTTCTCAACTGTAAGAACAAATATGCTGTACCCGTATTTCGAAGCCAGTTTAAAATAGGGCTCCAACTCCCACTCTATAGTAAATGTATTATCTATAAATATCTTTTCGATGCCTTGTTGTATGCTTTGCTCAGTTTGCTCTTCGCATTGTTTGTAAGCAAGGTGGTTCTTATCAAATTCAAAATTATATGTTCCTGTTTTTGAATCCGTAAAATAAGAATCGATAGAATGAATGGGGTATTTACCTTCTTCGCTTAAAAGATTGGCCAAGGTTGTTTTTCCGCTGCCGGGCAATCCTCTCAATAAAATAAGCGAAGGCATTTATTAGAACTCAATCAGTATCTGACCTTTCTCAACAGCTATACCTTTCTTAACAGCCACCTTTTTCACTTTGCCATCCGCAGGAGATTTTAAAATATTCTCCATTTTCATAGCCTCTAAAATTATCAAAGCATCTCCTTTTTTCACATCCTGTCCTTCTTCTACCAATATATTTAATACCATACCGGGCATGGGCGCTTTAATGTTGGCTAATTTCTTAGACATAGCTTTATCTAAACCCAATTCATGCAAAAGGGCATCATACTTATCTTTTACGCTAAGGTTGTAGGTAGTTTGGTTTACTTTTATCTGAAGGGTTTTTTCGGTTGGGTTATGATTTACAATTTCAACGTTGTACGATTTGTTGTCTTTCAACACATGAAAGGTTCTTTGATTGATTTCAATCATGTCAAAAGCAAAATCCTTGCCTTCTAACTGCCATACTCCTTGCGTTTTTTCGAAATTGAAATTGAATTTATTATCTACGTTTACTTTATACATGTTGGTTTAAACAAAAGCGTTAAGACCTGTAATATCCTGTCCTGTAATTAATAAATGTATATCGTGTGTGCCTTCGTAAGTAATTACACTTTCTAAATTCATCATGTGTCGCATAATAGGAAATTCTCCTGTAATGCCCATACCACCATGTATTTGACGAGCTTCTCTCGCAATTTGCAAAGCCATGTTTACGTTATTGCGTTTAGCCATCGATATTTGCTGAGGCGTAGCACGATGTTCGTTTTTCAACACACCCAAGCGCCAAACCAATAGTTGTGCTTTGGTAATTTCGGTAATCATTTCGGCTAATTTTTTTTGGGTTAATTGGAAACCGCCAATAGGTCGGCCAAACTGCACACGCTCTTTGCTGTAACGCAAAGCACTATCGTAGCAATCTAAAGCGGCACCAATAACACCCCATGCAATGCCATAGCGCGCAGAGTTTAAACAACCCAACGGACCTTTTAATCCTTTGATGGTTGGAAATAAATTTGCTTTAGGAACCTTCACGTTATCAAATACTAACTCTCCGGTGGCACTGGCACGTAAGCTCCATTTGCCATGTGTTTCGGGCGTTGTAAAGCCTTCCATGCCGCGTTCTACAATCAGTCCGCGTATATCGCCTGCTTCATCTTTTGCCCACACAACAGCAATATCGGCAAAGGGTGCGTTGCTAATCCACATTTTAGCACCATTCAGCAACACATAATCTCCTTTATCTTTAAAGTTGGTAATCATTCCATTTGGATTAGAACCATGGTCGGGCTCCGTCAATCCAAAGCAACCCATCATATCTCCGACAGCTAATTTAGGTAAGTACTTACGTTTTTGTTCTTCGGTTCCATACGTAAAAATAGGGTACATCACCAACGAGCTTTGTACCGATGCGGTAGAGCGCAAGCCGCTATCACCACGCTCAATCTCTTGCATAATAATACCGTATGATATCTGGTCTAAACCGGCACCACCATATTCAGTAGGGATATAAGGACCAAAAGCACCAATCTCTGCCAGGCCTTTTATCCATTGTTTGGGAAAGGTGGTGGTTTGACAAGCCTCTTCTACAATAGGGGTTACCGCCTTTTTTACCCAGGCACGGGCAGTTTCTCTAATTAGTTTGTGTTCATCACTTAGTAAATCATCTACCAAATAGTAGTCGTGAAACTGAAAATTATCTGAAGCCATAGTGGTTTTTTTAACGGCGCAAATATAAGGAAATGTTGCATGTTTAATGCTAAATGTTTGGGCGTTCCGGCGATTTAGCTCAATCGTTTTAGTTTTTTATTTTGGCTTCGCTGAATGCTGAAAAAGCATTTCGCCGTCGGGCTTTTCACTTCAATCTTTTGCCGATTACCGCAAAAGGATTTTCGTTTCAATCCCTAACGCAGCCCTTATCATACAAACAACCGTCTATTCGTTAAGAACGGTAGTCTAATCGTAAAGAACAATTGTTCATTCGCAAACAACGATGGTTTTTTTGCAAGGAACGATTGTTTATTCGTAAAGAACAACCGTCTATTCGCAAGGAACAGTTGTGTATTCGCAAAGAACAATAGTCTAATCGTAAAGAACGGTTATGCATTCGTAAAGGACGATTGTCTAATCGTAAAGAACAATGGTCTATTCGCAAAGAACGATTGTTCATTCGCAAAGAACAATAGTCTAATCGTAAAAGACGGTTGTTTATTCCGAATTCAGCTGTCATCCCAAGCTTGTAGAAGGACAGCATTCATAATTCCGAATGGTTTATAGCGGATTAAGCGTATTGCCCGTGGTGGTAGATGCGGGTATAACCTCAGATATGGAGCTGCTCCAATGATAATCATCGGCGTTGGCGCTTGCGGTTGGGTAAACGCCTTTACCCACAGGAGGGGAAAAGTCATACTGGAAATATACCCTCACATCGTGCGGCAGGTTATTAATAATCATGGTGCTTTTGTGGGAAGATTTTACCTGATGCCAGGTAACCTGGTCAGTGCTCCGCCTCCAATGATAAGTTGCACCAACACCCACTGCGGGCGCTTCTATTGTTGCAGAGCCTCCTGCAACGCTTAAAATTCTAAAGATATGTTTATGCCCATGCCCTTTCCCAACGGGGCTTAGTCCAAAACGGGCAAAAATAGTGGTTATGTGGGCAACATCGCCCGGAAACTTTTGGTTGCAAGTACTCTCAATATAATTTATCAGTATATCGGTATTGTGCAACAGGATGCTTCCTTTGCTCAGCTCATCAGATGTAAGCGTGGCAGCACGTGTGGTTTGCCTGGCTACCACATCGGTATTCAAACCGCCAATCATGGTGTTATAGGTGGCGGTTGTAAGTGGTGCAGGCATACCGCCCACGGGCACATCGGTATCTATAGCCAGTTGGTTAATTAATGCGGTAGCAAAAGGCACCAATTGCTCCGATGTTTTATTGTGATAATCTTTAGCGGCTTTTACCCAAATGATGGTGTTTTTCATGGTGTTTTAATTTAAGAAATTACTAATAGAACCTGTAGAGTCTGAGTTACGGTTGTCTATAACAAAGAGGCGGTTGTCTATCGCAGAGATACGGTTGTCCGGGTCTTAACAAAACACCTGTTGCGCTATCAGGTGTGTTATATGTGTAAAACGGAAGGTATTTTAGTTTATTGTATCAAGTTGAAATTATTTTTTTAAAAGATACTTATTTAAAGGAATTTATATCTTTGGTAGTAAATACAATAGCATGAAAACAAAACTATTCATTCTTCTTATCGTTATTACGGGCATAGCGAAACAATCTCCTAATTAAAAGATTGCCACGCTTCGCTCGCAATGACAAAACAAAAATCTGTACCATCTGTGGCTAAATAATTATTACTTTTGGTTTCGCTAAAATTATGAGTAAGACAATTCCAAATTTCAGACAATCGCCAACCATAGACCAGGTAAGCATTGAGGAGCGGGTGGCCCGTTTTAATACCCGTAGTATTAAAAAGGAGACCAAACTGCAAGGTTTAAAGCTTGCGCTGAACATGATTGATTTAACCACGCTGGAAGGTAAAGATACCGAAGGCAAGGTAAGGCAAATGTGTTATAAAGCTATGCACGTTGCCGATTCGCTGCCCAACCTGCCAACTGTTGCAGCAGTGTGTGTGTATCCTACCCACGTAAAAACAGCTAAAGATGCCTTGAAGGGCAGCAAGGTAAAAGTGGCTTCTGTAGCAACGGCTTTTCCAAGTGGTAATTCTACTTTAGAGGTGAAACTTGCTGACACCAAATTTGCCGTTGATAACGGTGCGGATGAAATTGATATGGTTATATCCCGCGGGGAATTTTTAGAGGGTAATTACAATTTTGTGTTTGATGAAATTGCGTCTATTAAAAAGGCTTGTGGTAAAGCCCGCCTGAAAGTAATCTTGGAAACGGGAGAACTATCTACCTTAGATAATGTTCGTCGTGCAAGTGATATTGCGATGTATGCCGGAGCTGATTTTATAAAAACATCTACCGGAAAAATTCAGCCTGCCGCTACTATGCCCGTTACCCTGGTGATGTTGCAAGCCATTAAAGATTACTATTACAAAACCGGAATTATGATTGGTATGAAACCCGCCGGTGGTATATCTACCGCTAAAGGGGCTCTGCAATATTTGGTAATGGTGAGTGAAACTTTAGGCTCTAAATGGATGACGAATGAGTGGTTCCGATTTGGTGCCAGTAGTTTGGCTAATGATATTATTTTACAATTAGAGAAAGAAGCCAAAGGTGTATACTACTCGAAGGATTATATAAGTATTGATTAAACCTATTTTATGTCGAAAACAGAACATACATTAGATCTGATGGGTAACTGGACTTACGCACCGGCACCAGAAGACAGCAAACACATTAAGCTGAATAAAAAATACGATTTATTTATTGGCGGTAAGTTTGTAAAGCCCGGCAAAGGCAAATACTTTGATACCTTTTCTCCATCTACCGAAGAGAAGTTAGCCGAGGTTGCCGAAGCCGATGAAAAAGATGTTGACCTTGCAGTAAAAGCTGCACGTAATGCTTATGAAAAGGTGTGGAAAAAGATACCTGCCAAAGAGCGTGCAAAATATATTTTCCGCATAGCGAGAATGATACAAGAGCGTTCGCGCGAACTGGCTGTTATAGAAAGTATGGATGGTGGTAAACCTATTCGTGAGAGCAGGGATATAGATGTGCCTTTGGCCGCTAGCCATTTCTTTTATTATGCAGGCTGGGCAGATAAACTGGAGTACGCCTTTCCGGGAAGAAACCCAACATCATTAGGTGTTGCCGGACAAATTATTCCATGGAACTTCCCCTTGTTAATGGCTGCCTGGAAGATTGCACCAGCTTTAGCTACAGGTAATACCGTTGTATTGAAACCTGCCGAAACCACTCCGTTAACGGCTTTAAAGCTTGCAGAGATTATTCAGGAAAGTGGTTTACCCGATGGTGTGGTAAACATTATTACCGGCTTTGGCAAAACGGGTGCTGCTATTGTTAATCATCCTGATGTGAACAAAGTTGCCTTTACAGGAAGCACCGATGTAGGCAAGCTTATACAAAAATCTATTGCGGGTACCGATAAAAAAATAACACTTGAATTAGGTGGTAAAGCTGCCAACATTGTGTTTGAAGACGCCCCTATAGACCAAGCCGTGGAAGGAATTGTGAATGGCATCTTCTTTAACCAAGGGCATGTTTGCTGCGCAGGCTCTCGTTTATTTGTGCAAGAAGGCATTGCCGATGAGTTGATACGTAAGCTGAAAGACCGCATGGAAACTCTTATTGTGGGTAACCCCTTAGATAAGAATACCGATGTGGGTGCTATCAATTCTAAAGAACAACTGGATAAAATAAATCATTACATAAAATTAGGAGTAAATGAAGGAGCTGACTTGTTTCAGGCATCTTGTGCTATTCCTAAAAAAGGATACTTCTGTAAACCTACTTTGTTCCTTCACGCATCACAATCCCACCGAATTGTTCAGGAAGAAATATTCGGACCTGTATTAGCTGTGCAAACTTTTAGAACTATAGAGGAAGTAATTGAAAAAGCTAACAACATACCTTATGGTTTAAGTGCAGGTGTTTGGACAGACAAAGGCTCTAAAATATTTAACATGACGAGCAAATTGCGTGCAGGTGTTGTTTGGGCAAACACGTATAATAAATTTGATCCTACTTCTCCTTTTGGCGGTTATAAAGAAAGCGGCTTTGGGCGCGAAGGCGGTTTGCATGGTTTAATGCCTTATCTGAAATTTTAATTTATTCTTGTGTTAGAGAATTTCAACTCCTCACAAAAGCAGGCACTCCTTATTTATTTAAAAACCTTTGTAAGCGATGAACGTTTGCAACGCTTTGATAAAGTTATTGCAGAGCGCATTAACCACATGCACATTGTATTGGAAGATATTTATCAGGCACATAATGCCAGCGCCGTATTGCGCAGTGTAGATTGCTTTGGTATACAAAACGTACACTTTATTGAGACACGTAATTTTTATAAAGTATCTGATGACGTGGCTTTGGGCGCATCACAGTGGTTAACTATTCACCGACATAAAAACACTCGTCAAACTCTTACCGAATTAAAGCAACAAGGCTTTAAAATTGTAGCCACTACGCCGCATAAAAATGATAAAACCATTTACGATTTTGATGTAACGCAAAAGTTTGCCCTTGTTTTCGGAACTGAAAAAGAAGGCATCTCGCAAGACATATTTGACATGGCTGATGAGTTTGTGAAAATACCTATGTATGGTTTCACCGAAAGCTTCAATATAAGTGTTTGTGCGGCTATGTGTATGAACGAGTTTAGTAATAAGATACGAAAGCAGATACCTGAACCTTATTTATCTCCGCAAGAACAGCAAGATATATATACACAATGGCTTTTAAAGTCAATTAGGAAAAGTGATTTGATTGTGAAGGATTTTATACTAAAGAATACTTAGTATTGTTATTTCAATAAATCAATAGCCATAGCAGCTAAAAGGGTAGTACCTGTTTCAATAGAGTTTTCATCAATATTAAAAGTAGCCGTATGTACACCTGATGTGATACCTTGTTGTTTATTACCTGTACCAAGTCTGAAAAAGCAAGAGGGTACTTGCTGAGAAATAAAGGCAAAATCTTCTGCCGTCATACGCAGGGGAAGTTCTACAACATTCTCTTTTCCTAAATAATGTATAGCGGTGTTTTTTGCTTGGGTTGTAACCTGGGCATCATTTACCAAAAAAGGATAACCTCTTATTATTTTTACCTCAGCCTTTGCCTTTTTTGAAGTTGCAATGTCAGTGGTTAATTTTGTTATTCTTTCATGTGCTTGTTTACGCCAGTTTTCATCCATAGTTCGGAAGGTACCTTCAATAGAAACCTTTTCAGGAATTACATTGGTAGCACCATTAGCCGTTACCTTCCCGAAGGCAAGAACAGTTGGCACGTTATTTTTATCCAATGAAAGAGCGGACTGATTTGGAAACTCTTTACTTAATGCCTGTAATACCTCGGAAGCAATTAAAATAGGATTGTTGTATTCTGAAGGCATGGCAGCATGACCGCCTTTGCCAATTATATCTATATAAATCTCGTCTGTACTTGCCATATACATACCGCTTCTAAAACCAGCTTGTCCGGCATTTAGATCTGTAAATACATGAAGCGCAACAGCCACATCTACTTTAGGGTTTTGTAAAATACCTTCTTCAATCATTAATGATGCACCACCGGGTAACACTTCTTCCCCAGGTTGAAAAATTATTTTTATGGTTCCTTCAAAACTATCCTTCAACTCATTTAAAATAATGGCAGCGCCTAATACACAGGTGCTATGTATATCATGTCCACAAGCATGCATCACCCCTTCATGAACAGATTTGTAAGGCACTTCATTCTTTTCGATAATGGGTAAAGCATCCATATCCCCACGCAACAAAACACACCTTTTATCGGGATTTTTTCCTTTGATAAGTGCCACAATACCTGTGTTTACAATACCTGCTTGATGCTCGATTCGATGTTTAATAAGTTGGGTACTGATGTATCGAGAAGTTTCTATCTCCTTGAAAGACAATTCAGGATGTGCGTGTAAATGCCTTCTGACATCTACCAAATAAGAAAAATGTTGTTTTGCTTTTTGCTTGATGAGTTCAGTTAAATCTATCATCGCAAAATTATTTTCCTAATAGCATCTTAATTCCCATAATGATAATCAGGGAACCAAATATTTTTTTTACAGTTTGTTGGTCTATTGTTACTGCTAACCTGGAGCCAAAATAACTTCCCGCGACAAACGTGGTACAAATAAATAAAGCAGCCTTCCAATCTACATAACCGGCTTTATGATAATTCAATACGGCTAAAATACCTATAGGAAATAAAAACATAAAAAGTGTAGTGCCCTGTGCAGAATGTTGTGAAAAACCTAAAAAATAAACTAAAGCTGGTACTACAATAATGCCACCGCCAACGCCAACCATTCCACTTAAAAAACCTGCAGCCAGTCCAACCAGCAGTAAAATTGCAATTTCATTCATAGTTAATTTTTTAGTTATATCGTTCATTAAAAATCAGTAGTAAGAGAGAAATAAGTCACTTCCTTTTTATGCACTTGGTTATCAATTCCCCAAGAGAAATCTACCCTAATGAAATACCCAAATATCTGTGTGCGAAGACCAAAACCATATCCGGCAATTATAGCTTGTTTAGGTTCGTTGATTATAACTGTTATTGGGTTTTGGTAAAAAGAAAATTGGTTGGTTGTATTTTCTTTACTAAAGGGATTAGCTCCATACCAACACATGCCTAAATCAAAAAATGGAATGATTTGAAAATTATTTATAATAGCTGAACGAATGGGATGATTTGAAAAGTATTTAAAAATTGGGAAGCGCAGTTCAGAGTTATAAACTACAAAATTATTTCCGTTGCGGGCATTTTGTGTAAAGCCACGCATATTGGTAGCTATAGCTTGAAAGCCATACGTATCGGGGTGTTTAATTTGTTCATCACCATTAAATTTAGGAGCTATTTGATTATCTACACCACCTAAATAATAGCAAATCCTATCTGTACCCCAAGATGAAGCCCCAGCTATACGGTTTGCCCAAATTAAATCTCGATGTACTTTTAAATAATGCCTCACATCAAATCCGGCATTAACCATGTTTTGACGATTTTCGAGTTTATGAATATTTATTCCTTCATAATATTCTGCAAATACTTTTAACCGCCAGCCATTATATAAATTCAATCCCTTAGGTCGGGTATTATCAAACACATACTCTGTTTTAAAACCTACCCAGTTATCAAAAGCATTTGCTTGTCTTAAGGATGGGTCATCCTGTGCACTATAAATAGTCTTATCATTTCGATAACTGAAAGTTCCTTTAACACTTGAAACCTCATTAATTGGGTATTTTAACTTGTACTGCACATCATGTGTAAGAATCTTAATGCTATATCCGTTATCACTTATTGATGGTAATGAAAGTCTATGAAGCACGAGTTGTTTATCCCATAATTTTTTTCTGTTCTCTACACTCACAAAATATTCATTATTCAAATTAAATCCCATACGCATACCTGCAGTTATACGGTAATCCTCAAATAAATCACTGGTAGCAACTTTTAAGAATCCGTTAAGTCCTGGGTTCACATAATAGCCTGTAAATTTTTGATAGGTTTGGTTTAAAAAAGAATTATCCACTTGCGCTATTACCTGATCTATAGCAAAATTCACATAGTAATTTTTTTGTATAGGAAGTTGAAAACCTTGGCTTTTTTGATTAGAGGTTGTGCCTATATTTGAATTGGCCGTAATAGTACCTGTTTGTGATTTAGGAGTATCAGTCGAGTTGTTACCTGTCGCATTATTATCCTTAAAAGAATAGTTGTTAATATCAACCGCTCCAGAATTATTCTGCTGTGTTGTAGTAGTAGTTTCCGGTTGGTTGCCTGAAGAAGAGTTTATTCCAGAAGGTGTTTTGGCTTTAGCTGCGTAAAGTTGAGCACGCCTATAATAAGTGTTTTTTAAACTGTAATTTTTATTTACATCACTTTTATTAATCGGATTAATATACATGTATTCAAGTCCGTTTACATAAAACACTTCAGCTACTTTATTGGCTTTTATGTTTACATCTTGTTCTAATATACTTGTTTTGTAATTCGAGATTGGGTGTGCGTTGAAAACATATTTATAATGTTCGGTAGTATCTACAAAGGATATCACACTATCCAACTTTGCCACAAAGCGATTTTTAATTCCATTTTGATCACTTAAGTAAGTAAAGTACCCGTCATAAAAATCGGTTGGTTCGCTTTCCTGAATGTTTTTAGTATCTGTTACCCGATAAAGTATTTTAGACTTTGTTTTACAATCATATAAAAACATATTATGAAATCTTGATTGCTCAAATTCAAACTTACCATTATCACTTTCTTTAATAGTATCATGTGTACGGTTAGATGCAAAAGCAATTTGATGCCCTTTGTTTATAAAACATGGTGTTTCATCATCCCAGATATCATTGGTTATTTGTTCCAGTCCGCCTGCGTTTATCTGATAAATAAAAATATCACTTTGTCCTTTTGCTTTTTTTACGGCACTCATCACAATCTTTTTTCCGTCCGGACTATAAGCAAAAGACTTTACTTTTTCTATACCGGTAATAGGTTTGTCAACCTTGTCTTTATCTCCGATATTATATACAGATAAATAAATCACCCCTTTCTTTTCATGTATAGCGGCAAAGGCCTGGCCATTTGGATGCCATGCTAATAAAGGATAAGTAAGATCATTAATCCTATCTATTTTTGGACCCCATTTAGCTATGCGTGTTTTTTTTCCGGTTGTTAAATCTTGTAAATAAATACGATGCTGACTCATTTCATTGCGAGCGTATATAACCTGCTTTCCATCTGGACTGATTTTTAACTGGTAATAGTCCCGCCTGGCTTTTGGTTTTAAAACAATAGGGTCTTGTTTAGGAAAAGTTTGTGAAGTATCCTTCTTCGAGTTATTTCTGGCAGTAGCGTCAATCCATTCGTACAATAAACCTTTTGTATCGTTGCCTACCACAAACATAAATGCATTATCTACATTGCGCGAAACTTTGGTCATATATAAAATATTCGCAATACTCGATTCTCCGTATGCATCGGCAACATGCTGCCACATTGCCTGCCCTATAATAACGGCATCTTTATCACTTAATCTATTCAGGCTAAAATACCTATCAAAGGTTATGCCATCCGTTACAATATTATCAATACCCGTGTTCCATCCTTCAGAAAGATAAGCTATCAATCCTTTTGTGTACCAATCGGGTAAATTTAAAAACGTCGAGTTTATTAAAACATTTCTGGTACGCCCTCCAAATAACATTTCATTAATAAGTGCCTCGGCAATACCTGCCCTGATCTGCCTGTCAAGAGCGGCCAAATTCCCATTGAAGTATACACTTAATTTAGTACCTACAATTTTTGTGGTACCACCTGTATTGGCTGTAATATCAGTTGTTAGTCCTAAATTAGTTTGTCTAAAATCTCCCTGATTGCTATAGGTAAGTATTTGCAACTTGGTACTGTTTTGGTAGTCTAATTTCTTTTGTAAATCCTTTAAATGAAACTCGGCTCGATAAGAGACATATTTGGCAATATCCCGGCATCCTTCATAAAAATAAACCTGGTAATTATCATAGTCATAATAAGTCCAATAAAAAGGTTGGTACTGCACCCTGCTTTTACCAAATTCTTGCTGCAAACCATAATAGAACTGTCCATAATAGAACGCAGGAAGCAAAAGAGCAACTATAAGAAAATATTTCTTTATAAAACACATAAGGTAAGGGGTAAAAATACTAATTTTTTATGCCCAAAATCTTAAAATATGTTATAGATTGCATAGTAAAATCATAATTTTTTATCTGTTAGTTATTCTAAGATATAAAACACCAATTCTAAAGTAGAGATAATACTTTACTGTTTAAACCTTCGATAGATCTAATTTTTTAAGCAAGGGATTAAGCTTATTGATTACAGCTACAACCACAATAGTCATTCCCCCTCCAAAAATTACTGAGGGTACCAAACCCATCAGTCTTGCTGCAAAACCAGATTCAAATCCACCAATTTCATTCGATGAACCGATAAACACACTATTAACAGCAGATACGCGCCCACGCATTTCATCAGGTGTCATTAGTTGCAAAATAGATGAACGGATTACTACACTTATGTTATCAAAGGCACCAGAAAATAATAACATCGTAAATGCTATCCAATAATTAGTGCAAAAGCCAAAAGCTATGGTAAACAAACCAAATATAGCTACTGCCCAAAGCAATAATTTACCGGCATCCTTTGCAGGAGGTTTAACTGTTAATACAAAAGCCATTAATACTGCGCCAATAGCAGGAGCTGTGCGTAGTAAACCTAAATCTTGCGGAGTGGCGTGAAGAACCTGATCGGTAAAAGCAGGTAATATGGTTACAGCTCCGCCAAAAAATACAGCAAACAAATCCAATGATATAACAGATAAAAGCATTTTTTGTTTAAACACAAATTTTACCCCCACCTGTAAGCTTTGTAAAATACCTTCTTTTACCTGATGTATTAAAGGGCGTTGATACCTTATTAAGGTGAAAAAAAATGCCCCTGCCAGGAATAATAAAATGTTTACGAAATAAATTTTCTCGGCATGGTAAGTACCGCTCATTCCGTACAAAAAAGCCGCCAGTATAGGTCCAGTAATAGCACCAATATGCCATGCCGTACTGTTGTATGTAGCGGAAATGGTGTATAATTCTCTATCTACTAATTGACTCAACAAGGGGTTCATTGTGGCAGCAAAAAAAGCGCGGATAATTCCCACTAAAATTATTACTCCAAAAATAGCATAGTAACTAATGCTTTCTATAAAAGAAATTTTATGCAAACTGATTATAAATAGAAACACTGAGCATAATACTAAAGCTAAAAGTGTACTTATAATGATATTTTTACGATTGTATTTATCTGAAATGTATCCTGAAAAGAAAGAAGCTCCAATAAATGGAATTGCTTCAAACAGACCAGTTAAACCCAACGAAAATGCACTATGAGTATATTCATAATAAACCTGCAACCCAATAGTTGTCATTTGCATTTGTATGGCAAGCGTAGTAAAAAACCTGCCCAAAATAAACCGCCGAAAATTCTTTATCTTAAGTATTTGTAAAGAAGGCTTTGCAGAATGGCTCATTATAAATTGCTTGCAAAGGTAAAGGAACTTTAGCTAAATTGCCTTTTATTTGTTGCTAATGGAACAACCACATATCTCCATAAAAAACTGGTCAGAAGACGACAGGCCACGCGAAAAACTTGTAACTAAAGGCAAGCAAGCTTTATCTGATGCCGAACTAATTGCCATTTTAATTGCATCCGGTTCAAAAAATGAATCAGCCGTGCAGCTTGCTCAACGGATATTAACCACCCATAAAAACAATATACACGAGTTAGCTAAATTATCTATTAATGATTTAAAGAAGTTCAAAGGCATAGGCGAAGCTAAAGCCATAACCATCATGGCTGCACTTGAACTGGGCAGAAGAAGAAAAGATATTGAAACAACCAAGCAAGAAGTTATTAAAACCAGTAAAGATGCTTATGCACATATAGCCCCTAAATTAATTGATTTACCTCACGAAGAATTTTGGATACTATTACTTAACCGAAGTAATAAAATTATAAAAACAGAGTTTATAGGAAGAGGTGGGATATCAGGCACGGTAGCTGATGTACGTTTAATAATGAAAAGCGCTGTCGACCATTTGGCATCATCCATTGTATTAGCGCATAACCATCCTTCCGGTAATTTGCAACCCAGTAAAGAAGATATCAACCTTACTCATAAAATTAAACAAGCCTCTGCCCTATTTGATATACAGATAATAGACCATATTATTATTGGAGATACAAGTTATTATAGTTTTGCCGATGAGAATCTTTTATAAATAGTAATGAAATTATTACTTTGATTAATTTATTATTTTTTGTATAATTGTGTCACTAAAATAACCATCATGAAAAAAACACTATTTATAACATCGGCTGTTGCTTTGCTTAGTGCAGGTTTAATGGCTCAAAATTCTTCAGGAAAGCTAAAACATAGAGGTATTTCTAAAGCAAATACATCTGCAACAACAAGAGATCTTTCTGAACCTAATTTAAAAGCAGGGCAATTACCCACTCGTGGTTGTGGCACTAAAGTTCCGGGCAAAGCATGGGACGAAGCCTTTAACCAAATGGTTGAAACACACAAACAGAATGTAGCTACCGGCAGAACCACATCTACCACCTATACCATTCCTGTTGTATTCCATATTATTTATTCAACAGGTGAAGTAGAAGGAGCTAGTGGCAGCCATAATGTTTCTCAGGCACAGGTAAATTCACAAATAGGTATATTAAATGCAGATTATAATGGTACAGGTGTTAACTCAAGTAATTATGCAAGCTGTACTTTAAGTGGCCATCCTGCGTTTTATGATTATGCTGTAGCAGCCGGCTTACCTGCACCCGATAATAATGGAGTGGTAATAGGCAGTTCAGGTATTACCTTTTGCTTGGCTACAAAAAACCCAAGCGGGACTACTATAGCCGAACCTGGTATTGACCGTGTTACCTGGGAGAGTATTTCAGGTGCTACAAATCCGGCTTCTTCTAGCGTGCAAACTCTAATGGATAATACGATTAAACCGGCCACTATTTGGGACCCTACCAAGTACTTTAACGTATGGGTAAGTGATGGTGGTACATCGGGTTTATTAGGATATGCTACCTTTCCTCCTGCATCAGCCAGTTCTGCAATAACTCCTTCTTGGGGCGAAACTGTAGGTAGTGTTTCAACTACCGATGGTGTTTGGATGGCTTATAATGCTTTAGGAAATACAGGCACAGCCGCTGCACCCTATAATCTGGGACGTACACTAACACATGAATCAGGTCACTGGCTTGGTCTTCGTCACATTTGGGGTGATGGTAACTGTGCTACCGATTATTGCAATGATACACCACCTGCAACCGCTGCTAATTATGTTTCATGTCCAACAACATATCCGTATATGCCTAATAGTTGTGCTGGTACTCCTCCTACTGGAAATGGACCCGATGGAGAAATGTTTATGAATTTTATGGATTATAGTGATGATTGTGCCATGTATATGTTTACTACCGATCAGGTTAATCGCTTTCATTCAGCTTTGTCTTTATCTCCTTGGAGAAGTGGTTTAACAGCTTCTGCTGCAAACTTATGCAACATAACCGTAAGCACACCTGTAGCCGCTTTTACGCCTCCAACAAGTATTTGCACAAATGCAGGAGCAGCCTTTACCGATGCTTCTTCCGGCCCTCCAACATCATGGAACTGGAGCGTTAGCCCAAATACTGGAGTAACCATTACTACCAATACAGTTGCAAATCCAACTATTACTTTTACAGCAGCAGGTACCTATACAGTAACTGATGCGGTTTCTAACTCTGCAGGTAGCAACTCAATATCTCATGTAGTAACAGTTACGGTTTGTGCCAATACCTGTGATACAATGAGAAATGTTACCACAGCAGATTTAGCCACCCCCCATATTTATTATGCAGATAATGTAGCTCCTCATGACTCGGGTTATGCATTTGGTACAAATGCTTATGGAGATTTGGCAAAAGCAGAAAAATATACGGTAACTTCTGCCAACTATCAAATTAAAAAAATACAAGCTTATTTATATGTAAAAGGTACTGCTGCAGTAACTTTTAATGTTTGGAATGACAATTCTGGTGCTCCGGGTACTGTAGTAGCTTCTCAAACAGTTTCTTTAAGCAGCTTAACAAATGGCTATAATATCGTTACACTCTCAACTCCATATACATTCACAACAGCTCCTCCAACTACTTTCTATGTGGGCTTCAATATACCTTCTGGTGCAAGTGGAGATACCATTGCAGTAGCAACTAATGATGGTACAAACGGAATTGCCAATGCAGGCTTCGAACAATGGAGTGATAACTCATGGAATGCTTATAGTACTGTTTATTCAGCAAGTATCGATAACTTCCTTTTCCCAATTGGCTGTGGCCCGGGCTTAGGTATAGGAATACCTCAAAACAATCATTTAGCTAATTCTATTAATTTATTTCCTAATCCTAACAATGGTCAGTTTAGCTTTGCCATTACTTTAACAGAACCAACTAACCTAAACTTTACTGTTGTAAATATGCTCGGACAAGTTGTTTACACTAAAGCCGAAAATAATGTTTCAAATGCCATATTAAGCTGCGATTTATCGCACCTTGCAAAAGGTATTTATTACGCAAACATTACCGATAACAATAACAACAAAACTATTAAGAAGATTATTATCCAATAATCCTTAATAAATCATCTAAAAACAAAAAGCCTCCTCGAAAAAGGGGGCTTTTTTATATCCAAAACTTCCTCCTGCAAGTGTAATATTAACATCGTCAGGTATAAAATAGGCACAGTCAAATATAATATAAGCACCGTCAGGTATAATATAGGTGCAGTCAAGTATAAAACAGCCACGGTCAGGTATAATATAAGCACCGTCGGGCATAAAACAAGCGCCGTCAGGTATAATATAGGCGCAGTCAGGTATAATATAAGCATCGTCGGGTATAATATAGGCACCGTCAAGTATAATGTAAGCGCAGTCGGGTATAATACAAGCACCGTCAGGTATAATATAAGCCTTGGCAACGTCAAAACTCCCATTATCAAGTATAATATGAGCTCTTGCAAGTAAAGTAAACCCTACTAAAAGCCTCCAAATGCAAAAATCCCCCTCAAAAAGAGGGGGATTTGTAATAAAACTCTACTTTAAAAGAATACTACCTGATTCCTAGTATCTGTAAGCTTCAGGTTTAAATGGCCCTTCAACCTTCACACCAATATATTCAGCTTGTTCTTTAGTCAAAGTATCTAACTCAACGCCAATTTTACCAAGGTGCAAACGAGCAACCTTTTCGTCTAATATCTTAGGAAGCGTATAAACTTTCTTTTCATAAGCTTTCGTATTAGTCCATAACTCTAATTGAGCCAAAGTTTGGTTAGTAAACGAGTTACTCATCACAAAACTTGGATGCCCTGTAGCACAACCTAAGTTAACCAAACGTCCTTCTGCTAATACAATAAGATCTTTACCATTAACAGTATATTTATCTACCTGAGGTTTAATAACATCTTTTGATTTACCATGATTTTTATTCAACCAGGCCATATCAATCTCTGTATCAAAATGCCCTATGTTACAAACAATCGCATTATGCTTCATAGCTTCAAAATGACGACCAACAACAATATCCTTATTACCGGTTGTAGTAACAACAATATCAGCAATCTTCACCGCATTATCCATTTTCATTACTTGATAACCATCCATAGCAGCTTGTAATGCACAAATAGGGTCAATCTCCGTAACAATAACGCGTACCCCTTGAGAACTTAATGATTGCGCCGAACCTTTTCCAACATCACCATATCCTGCCACCACAGCTACTTTACCGGCCATCATAATATCAGTTGCTCTGCGAATAGCATCTACCAAACTCTCTCTGCAACCATATTTATTGTCAAATTTAGATTTGGTAACCGAATCATTTACATTAATAGCAGGCATTAACAAAGTTCCATTTTTCATGCGCTCATGTAAACGGTGTACACCTGTAGTAGTTTCTTCTGATAATCCTCTGATACCGGCAGCTAATTCAGGATATTTATCAAATACCATATTAGTTAAATCGCCGCCATCATCCAAAATCATATTCAAAGGCTTACGGTCCTCACCAAACCAAAGCGTTTGTTCTATACACCAGTCAAACTCCTCAGCATTCATGCCTTTCCATGCATAAACCGATATCCCTGCAGCAGCAATAGCAGCAGCAGCATGGTCTTGTGTCGAGAAAATATTACAAGAACTCCAGGTAACTTCAGCACCTAGTTCAACTAAGGTTTCAATCAATACAGCAGTCTGTATCGTCATATGCAAACAACCCGCAATACGTGCGCCTGCCAAAGGTTTCTTTGCACCATATTCCTTGCGAAGTGCCATTAAGCCTGGCATTTCTACCTCAGCTAACTTAATTTCTTTTCTGCCCCATTCGGCTAACGATAAATCTTTTACTTTGTACTTTGTGTACTGTGCAACAGTTGTTGTAGACATGATAATTATTTTTTAAATGGTTATATTCGTGCAAATATACGGCAAACCCTATTAAAACACAAACATACCTTTGCCCATACAAAGCCCTCAAATAAAGCATACCGTTCTTAACAAACAATTAAAATTAGCAATCCTTAATTTAAATGAGTTTGCTCTGTATGCTAACTTAACAGATAAAAGAACTATTGAAAAACAAGCTGCATTATATGTTATAAGAAGTGTTTTAAAGGATGATACGATCGAAATTTTATATCAAGAAAACGGAAAACCTTATCTAACAAACGATATAAAAATTTCCATTTCTCATTCTTATGATTGGCTAACTGTACTATTTTCTTTTAATGGGATAGAAATCGGAGTAGATATTGAAAAAGTACGCGATAAAATCTTAAATATCAAGGATAAATACTTATCAAAAAAAGAATTACAAGATTTAAAAGATGCTTCTATTGAGAAGTATATTACTTATTGGGCTGTTAAAGAAGCTGTTTATAAAGCAGTTGGCAAGATTGGGTTAATTTTTGAAGAACATATCTTTATAGAAAATTTTACTTATTCACAAAATGGAGGTAAAATAAATACATTTGTACAAGATGCCGATATTAAAAAAAATTATACTTTGCATTACCAAGTTTTAAATGAATATATTTTGGTTTATACCGACAATTAATAGTGAGTAATATCTATCAAAAAATCAGCTCATCCTACAAAAAGAACCAACCGCAATTAGTTGTCCTAATCGACCCTGATAAATTTAATTTGCAATTAATTAAACTGGCAAACTCTTGTAATGTACATTACTTTTTTGTTGGCGGAAGCAAGCTTACAAACGGAAGTATAGAGAAAACAATATCAATTATAAAAAAACACTCTAAAATTCCCATTATTATTTTCCCGGGAGATGAAAAGCAGTTAAGTGCCAAAGCAGATGCCATATTATTTTTGTCCTTATTATCAGGTAGAAACCCAGACTATTTGATTGGCAAACAAGTTTTAGCCGCACCATTCATTAAGAAGAAAAAAATTGAGTGTATATCAACCGCTTATATTTTGGTAGAAGGATATAAAAAATCTGCTACACAAAAAATTACGAATACCCAGCCTTTAAATAGTACGGAATCAATTATTAATACCGCTATTGCCGCTGAATTATTGGGGTTTAAAATCGTATATTTGGAAGCAGGGAGCGGGGCAAAGAAAAACATAAACATAACACTAATTAAAAAAGTAAAACGGAATATTAACATTCCATTAATTGTTGGTGGAGGAATTGATAATGTTGCAAAAGCTGAACAAACAATCAAGGCTGGTTCAAATATGCTAGTAGTGGGGAATGTATTAGAAAAAAACATTCATCTACTTACTCAACTGTCTTTATTATTTAAAAAATAATCTAATGAAAGTTATCGTCATATCCCCTTCAAAAATAAAGGAAGAAGAAATAAAAAATGTTATCCTGATGTTTGAAGCGGGTTTAGAATCCTATCATTTACGTAAACCCAAATTCAGTACTGCGCAATTAAAAGAATATATTGAAAAAATTCCCAAACAATTTCATAATCGTATTGTAATACATTCTCATCATAATTTGGCTCGCAAATATAATTTACAAGGTGTCCATTATACAAAAAAACATTTAGAGCCTAACTTTCGTAATTGGTGGAGAGAAAAATTATTACGTATATCTACAGGTAATTTTGTCAAAACAACCTCGCATGGTAAGCTTGCTTCTTTATATGATACCGAAGAAATGCAATTTGATTATGTTTTTTTATCGCCCATTTTTGATACGATAACAGGTAAATACCAAAGTGGTTTTTATGAAGACAGTATTATAGCTGCTATACAAAAAACAGGAAAAAAAATAATTGCCCGTGGAGGTGTTGATGTTACACGTGTTGAAAAAATAAATGAGTTGGGTTTTTATGGCATGGCATTATACAGCAGTTTGTGGGATAGGGAAAATCCGGTAGAAGAATATTTAAAAGTTGTACATCGTTGCAAAGAACTTGGTATTCCTGTTGAATCATGAGTTTTGAAATTATTGTAATTACTCCGGAAACCGATTTTCTAAAAGAAACTAAAGTTATTTGCAGGTTATTTGAGGTCGGTTTAAAAACATTACATCTAAGGAAATCTAACGCCTCTTTAAATGAATTAAGAAATTATATACAACATATTCCCAAACAATTCCATAAGAAGATTGTTATACATTCTCATTATGAATTAGCAAAAGAATTTAATCTTAAAGGAATTCATCTTAGCGAGAAAGCGAAAAAGTTAAAGTTTAGAAACAATCATCTAAAAATTGTTTCCGCCTCATTTCACTCTACAAAAGATATTTTAAAAAACAGAAGAAAATACGAGTATGTTCTTTTAAGTCCGGTTTTTGATAGTATAAGTAAATATAGATATAAAAGTAATTTCACTTCCGATGAGCTGACAGTATTCTTAAAGAAAACTAAACAACACGTAGTTGCTTTAGGTGGTATAGATGATAAAAATATCAAAGAAGTTAAGCAGCTAAACTTTTCCGGTGCAGCAGCTTTAGGTTTTATTTGGGAAAGTAAAAAGCCTGTTGAGAGCTATAAAAAACTTGTTTCAAAATCAAGTAAGCCGTTTTGTAGATTATAGACTTTAGTAAAACCATGTTCCTTTAAGATTGCAATAGCTTTTTTACTTCTTGCTCCGCTCGCACAATGAACGATAACTTCTTTTTCTTTATTTAACTTAGTCAACCTATCCTCAAGTTGATTTAAGGGAATAAGTATTCCTCCAATGTTTTTTATTTCGTATTCATGTAGTTCACGTACATCCACTAATTGAAAATCTTCTTTACATTTTAATTTTTCTTTTAGTTCTTCGGCAGAAATTTCATTTATCGTTCCGCAAAAAATATCATAATCAATCAGTTCTTTTATGCTTCTATTTGAAGGGTTAGGCTTTATTGTAAACGTATTGAACTGCATAGTTAAAGCATCAAAAGTTAAGAGCTTTTCACTAAGTACTTCGCCCACATGAGTAATTAGTTTTATTATTTCGTTTGCCATTAAGGTTCCGGTTATGCCCGGTAATACACCAATTACGCCTGTTTCGGCACAATTAGGCACTTCTCCTGCGGCGGGAGGTTCGGGATATAAACAACGATAGGTTGAACCGCCATTATAATTAAATACACTTACTTGCCCATCAAATTTAAAGATAGAACCAAACACTAAAACCTTATTCAGCATTACGCAGACATCATTCACTAAATAGCGTGTGGCAAAATTATCAGAACCATCTACTACCATATCGTACCCTGAAATTATATCTAAAGCATTGACAAATGTGAGATGCGAGATATGAGCTATAAAACTGATATATGGGTTTTGTTTTTGTAATTTTTCTTTGGCTACTGCTGCTTTATGTTTCCCTATATCTTCGGTTGCATATAAAACCTGTCTTTGTAAATTACTTTCATCTACTGTATCAAAATCTACTATGCCTATGGTGCCAATACCTGCGGCAGTTATGTATTGCAACACAGGGCAACCCAAACCACCTGCACCAATAACCAAAACTTTTGCCTGCTTTAGTTTTTGTTGACCTTTTAAGCCTACTTCAGGTAGTATAATGTGACGGGCATAGCGTTTTTTTTCTTGTTCAGATAACATTTGTATTAGCTTAATATTCTATCCCAATCTTTCCAAACGGGTTCGTAGCCTTGTTGTTTTATTAGGGTAGTAATTTGTTGGGCGCTGCGCTCATCTGATATCTCGAACTGCTCTAAGGATTGAGGTTCTACCACATAACCACCGGGGTTGGTTTTAGAGCCTGCACTGATGCTGGTAATGCCCAGTTTAATAATATGGTTGCGGAAGTTTTCATCCTCTCGTGTAGAAATAGATAACTCAACCTCGGGATTAAAAATGCGATACGCACAAATTAGTTGCACCAATTCCTTATCGCTCATAAAAGAGGTAAAAGATCTCATCAACGAATTATTTTGCGTGCCAACTTCTATAGGTCGTAAGCGAGGAAAAGAAATAGAGTACTTGGTTTTCCAGTAGGTCTTCTCCAAATAATCTAAATGCAGGGCGGTAAAAAAGCAATCGGTACGCCAATCTTCCAATCCAATTAAAACACCCAACCCTATTTTGTGTACTTCTGCTTTGCCCAGCCTGTCGGGGGTTTCCAATCTGTAATCGAAGTTAGATTTTTTGCCTTTAGGGTGATGTGTTTTGTAATTATCGCGATGATATGTTTCCTGATACACCAACACGGTGTTTAAACCTTCGGCTAATAAGGTTTCATAATCGGTTTGATCGAGCGGTTGCACCTCAATAGAGATATGAGAAAAATACGGGCGAATTAATTGAATGGCATGTTGCAAATAATTAACGCCTACTGTTTGATTGGCTTCGCCGGTAACCAGCAACACATGGTCGTAACCCATTTGCTTGATGACTTTTACTTCCTGCAGAATCTCCTCATCAGTAAGTGTTTTTCGTTTTATTTTATTATCTAAACTAAATGCGCAATAGGTGCAAATATTCTGACACTCGTTACTTAAATAAAGCGGCACATACATTTGTATGGTTTTACCAAAACGTTTTTGTGTAAGCGCATGGCTTAGTTGCGCCATCTGCTCTAAATAATGCATGGCAGCCGGAGAAATTAATGCCTTGAAATCTTCTAAGGTGCGTTTATCTTTTTGCAAAGCCTGCAATACATCGACATTTGTTTTAGCAAGTATACTTTGCTTTACTTCATCCCAATTGTATGTGTTGAATACCTCTTTAAACATTTTTACTAATCTAAAAAGGCAGTTAACGGACTACTTGCTTCTGCAAAGTTTTTTGGTTTGGCTAACTTAGCTTCGAAGGCTATTCGCCCCGCTTCTACTGCCATTTTAAAAGCTAAAGCCATTTGTACCGGGTTTTGGGAAACAGCAATAGCGGTGTTTACTAAAACTGCATCGGCTCCCATTTCCATTGCTTCTGCTGCATGAGAGGGTGCGCCAATACCGGCATCAACCACTACGGGCACTTTACTTTGTTCAATAATTATTTCTAAAAACTCGCGCGTACGTAAACCTTTGTTGCTGCCAATAACAGAACCAAGTGGCATAACGGCTGCCACTCCCACTTCTTCTAATCGTTTGCATAAAACAGGATCGGCATGTATATATGGTAAAACAACAAAGCCAAGTTTCACTAATTCTTCAGCTGCTTTTAAAGTTTCAATGGCATCGGGTAACAAATATTTTGGGTCGGGATGTATTTCTAATTTCAACCAATTGGTTTCTAAGGCTTCTCTTGCCATTTGGGCTGCAAATACAGCTTCTTTAGCATTACGAACACCCGATGTATTGGGTAATAAATTAAACTGAGGATGAGAAAGATGTGTTAGAATATCATCATCGGTATTCTTTACATCCACTCTTTTTAAGGCAACTGTAACCAACTCAGAACCTGAAACCAACAAAGCCTCTTCCATAAGAGCAGAAGAACTAAACTTACCCGTTCCGGTAAATAAACGGGAATTGAATGTTTTGTTTGCTATAACTAATGGCTTCATTTAATCAGCTTTAATAGTGTTGTGTTCTAATTGTGATAAAAACTCTTTTATAGTTTCTTTTTTATCTTTTGAAAAAGTAATAGCACTTGCAATGGCAATTCCATAAACACCCGCATTCAGTAATGCTAAAACATCATTTGAGGTAATTCCTCCTATAGCAATGATAGGAATTGCAATATTATTAGCTCTGCATTTATTTATTATTTGTGCATAGCCTTCAATGCCCAATATAGGACTTAGCTTTTTTTTAGTTGAGGTAAAACGAAAAGGACCTAAGCCTATATAATCCACATTTGGTGCATGCATTTTAATATCTTCAAAGGTGTTGGCTGTCCCTCCAATAATAAAATTGCTTCCTAATAACTTTCTTGCCTCGGCAGTGCTTATATCTTCTTTACCTAAATGCACACCGTCTGCATGTATTTCCTTAGCTAATTCAACATTATCATTAATAATAAGTTTTGCATGATGTTTTCTGCAAACAGCTAATGTATCTATAGCAATAGCTTTCCATTCAGCATACGGTTTGTTTTTAACACGTAACTGAACCCAAGTAACTCCGGCTATACAAGCTTTTTCCGCAAGTTGTGCATGCGTTTTGCCTTCAACGTCTTGTGTTATATAATGTAATTTAGAAATCATAATTTATGAAAGCCTAATAAGGTTTTATTACTGTTTAGAACCTTCTCAGTGTATTGTTTTGCTTTTAAGCAAGCACGATGCAAATCCTCTCCTTTGGCGAGATTAGCTGTAATAGCAGCTGACAATACGCAACCTGAACCATGCTTAGGAAATATATCTTTAATCTTAGGGCGAAAGGAGAATTGTTTTCCTTCTTTTAGAAATAAAGTATCATAACCAACTTTCTTTTCAGCATGACCACCTTTTAAAAATACATTACAGAATTGAGAAAGATGTTTAGCATTTTCTTTAGCATCTGACCGGTTACCTAGTAATAAAACTTCGGGTACATTAGGTGTAATTAAATAAAGCTTTTTGCAAATGCTTTCCAATAAAACTTTATCAACTTCTTTATGAAACTCGAAGCCTGCGCTTGCTTTTAAAATAGGATCCCATATTATTTTGGGTTTTGAGACATGAGATGTAAAATGTAAGATGATTGTATTTAAAACTTCCAAACTTTCAATCAATCCAATCTTTATGTATTCAAACTCAAAGTGCTTTTTTAGTAGATCTATCTGTTCGATTATTTTATCTGCCGCAATCCAATCAACCTTTTTAAACTCTTGGTCATTCTGAAATGTATTTGCTGATATAACTCCCAGTCCATATACTTTGTTAGACTCAAACGTTTTTATATCTGCGAGCACCCCTGCCCCGCCACTTGGGTCGAAGCCAGCAATACTTAATACATATTTTCTTTGCGGTATCATTAATTAATTTAAGCAATTCTTAATTTATGCCCTCTCCTTAATTCTTCCGTATCTAATGATTGTAACCATTTATCAGCTTTACTTACTTCATCAAAAAACATAGTTGGTACCATTGGCAAATTGATTTTTAAATAAAAGTTAGCAAGTAATCTTTGAGGCATAGAAAAAAGCACAAAAGAATCTGCCAATGAATATAAGGTTCCCTTGCCCCTTGAAATATATTTCATTACTTCTATATCAATGGTTGAGAACTTACCCGGTATGCGCAGCATTTTATGTGTAATTCCTTTCGTCATTTTTACTGTAACGTCTATCAACTCTTCTGTTTCTTTCATGGTATAGTTAATGTTATCTCCATAAAAGAATTGAATGATGTTATCATCACGCAACTCAACTTTTGTATGAGATAATTGTACTCTATCTATTATCTTATAAGAAACAAGTTCCTGCATACGTTACAAATAAACCTCGCTGCCTTTTTCTTTAAACTCTTTAGATTTTTCTTCCATGCCTTTTTTCAATGCCTCGGCTTCTATTACACCTTGTTTCTCTGCATAGTCGCGCACATCTTGTGTGATTTTCATTGAACAGAAATGCGGGCCGCACATAGAACAGAAGTGTGCAATCTTAGCGCCTTCGGCAGGTAATGTTTCATCATGAAACTCACGAGCTGTATCAGGGTCTAATGATAAATTAAATTGATCTTCCCATCGGAATTCAAAACGCGCTTTACTCAAGGCATTATCTCTGTATTGCGCACCCGGATGCCCTTTTGCAAGATCGGCAGCATGCGCCGCAATTTTGTATGTGATAACACCGTCCTTTACATCTTTTTTATTAGGTAAACCTAAATGTTCTTTAGGTGTAACATAACATAACATAGCTGTTCCGTACCAACCAATCATAGCGGCACCAATAGCAGAGGTTATATGGTCATAACCCGGAGCAATATCAGTTGTCAACGGACCAAGTGTATAGAAAGGAGCTTCATGACATTCCTTCAATTGCTTATCCATATTTTCTTTAATCAAATGCATAGGCACATGTCCTGGGCCTTCAATCATAACTTGCACATCATGTTTCCACGCAATTTTAGTAAGCTCGCCTAAGGTTTCCAATTCGCCAAACTGCGCAGCATCATTCGCATCGGCAATACAACCGGGGCGAAGCCCATCTCCTAGAGAGAAAGAAACATCATAGGCTTTCATAATCTCACAAATCTCTTCGAAGTGCGTGTATAAGAAATTTTCTTTGTGATGTGATAAACACCATTTAGCCATAATACTACCACCACGGGATACAATACCCGTAATGCGTTTTGCTGTTAAAGGAACATAGCGCAATAACACCCCTGCATGTATCGTAAAATAATCTACACCCTGTTCGGCTTGTTCAATTAAAGTGTCTCTGAAAATCTCCCAGGTTAAATCTTCGGCTTTGCCATTTACTTTTTCTAATGCCTGATAAATAGGAACGGTACCAACCGGCACCGGACAATTACGTATAATCCACTCGCGTGTTTCGTGTATATTCTTTCCGGTAGATAAATCCATTAATGTATCTCCACCCCAACGACAGCTCCACACAGCTTTTTCAACTTCTTCTTCAATGCTTGAACTTACAGCAGAGTTACCAATATTGGTATTTATCTTCACTAAAAAGTTTCTTCCTATAATCATGGGCTCACTTTCCGGGTGATTGATATTGGCAGGAATAATGGCACGCCCCGCAGCAATCTCATCTCGTACAAACTCGGGGGTAATTAAGTTCTTAGGTGTGTTTGCACCAAAGCTGTTGCCTGCATGTTGTTGACAAAGCATAACATTCTTTACCTCATCAATGCGTTGATTTTCACGAATGGCAATGTATTCCATCTCCGGTGTAATAATACCTTGTTTTGCATAATGCAACTGACTAACATTCTTTCCTGCTTTTGCTTTGTAGGGCTTTTGTATATGCTCAAAACGCAGACTGTCTAAACTTTTATCGTTTGCACGTTGCTTACCATAAGCAGAACTTATATCAGTAAGTTGCTCTACATCTCCACGCCCAATAATCCATTCCTCGCGTAAACGTGGAAGTCCTTTTTTTAAATCTATTTTATAGTTTGCATCGGTGTATGGCCCGCTGGTATCATATACGGTAACCGCAGGGTTGGTTTCTACCTTGTTGCTGCCGTTAAATTTATGCACGGTATCTGTTAAGGTAATTTCGCGCATGGCTACACTTATGTTATGTAGTTTACCTTTTACAAATACTTTACGTGAACCCGTTAAAGGCATGCTACTTATTACGCTTTGGTTGGGTGCTTTATCTTTTGTTTTCATATCCTTTTAAATTATTTATCCGCCTTGAGTAGCACGAATAACAGTTATCTTATCATTATTGTTTAGTACCTTTTGCTGCCATTCTGCTTTGGGAATTACATGGTTGTTTACTGCCACTGCAATGCCTCGTTGTTCATGCAAGTGCTGTTGTTCCAATACCTGATGCAACGTAGCAACTGTTGTTAGATTAATAGAGTTATTGTTTACAAAAACAGTCATGCGGTACTTATTTATTATATACGAAAATTTAGAGAGGCGAGAGAAACACCGAAACGTATTTCTTTCACTTTTCCCTTCGCAGGCATTACCCTGTTCAGGTTCAAAGGGTTTTTCTCAGACTGCAATGCAGACACCCCTAAAGTTTTCTACTACAAATATAAAAAGAAATCGATTAGATAATTTAATTTGTTTTCTGAATGATGCTAGCAGATTAACTTATATATCCTGTATCAACCTTTAAATGGGGTTGTTTGTATGCTAATACCGCCAGTTCATCACAGCGGTTGTTTTCTATATTATCAGCATGACCTTTTACCCATTTAAACTTGATGTGGTGTTTTTTGTAGAGGACCAAAAAGCGCAACCATAAATCCACATTCTTCACATTCTTAAAATTCTTTTTTACCCAACCGTCTATCCATTTCTTTTCGATAGAATCTACTACATACTTCGAATCGGAATACACAATAACATGGCTTCCTTCATTCTTTAAATGTTCTAAAGCAACAATAACCGCCATTAGTTCCATTCGGTTATTGGTAGTGTGTTTAAAACCTTCGCTCAGTTCTTTGCGCTTATCTTTATACAACATCACTGCACCATAACCACCCGGACCGGGGTTTCCGCTGGCAGCACCATCTGTATAGATATGAATAGAATCGGTCAAGATTATATGCCTGTATTGGTTCTGAAAATCTTAACGGCTATTGCCAGCAAAATAATTCCGAATACTTTACGAAGAATAGCTACTCCGCCTGCCCCTAATATTTTCTCTAACAAATCAAGTTTTTTAAGCACCACAAAAACAATTACCACATTAATGATTATACCTATTAATAAGGATATGGTATGATATTGTGCACGCATAGAAAGCAGGGTTGTCAGCGTACCTGTACCTGCAATTAATGGAAAGGCAAGTGGCACAACCGATGCAGTAGCCGACACCTCATCTTTATAAAGACGTATGCCCAATATCATTTCCAAGGCGATGAAGAAGATAACGAGTGAACCTGCAATGGCAAAGTCGTTAGTGGTGAGACCGATAAGTTCTAGGATAGATTTTCCGGCAAAAAGAAACACAACCATTATGGCTAATGAAACTAAAGAGGCTTTACCTGCCTGAATCTCGCCGACCTTTTGTTTAAGTCCGATGATGACAGGTATAGAACCCACCACATCTATTACGGCAAACAACACCATCGTTACAGTGGCAATTTCTTTTAGGTCTATATTAAAATCCATGTTAATTTATTTTCGTCATTGCGAACGAAGTGAAGCAATCTCCTAAGGGAAAGATTGCTTCGTCGCTGCGCTCCTCACAATGACGCATTATTAATTACTTTGTTTTTCAAGCTTCATTAAATCTTTGCCAATGTCTTTTCTGTAATACTTTTTATCGTATGAAATTAGCTCAGCATTCTTCATGCTTTTGGCAATGGCTTCTTCCATGCTGTTTCCAAAAGAAGTAATAGCAATTACCCTGCCTCCGTTGGTAAGTATATGGTCTTTCTCCTGTTTAGTGCCTGCATGAAAAACAATACTGTCTTTTGTTTTATCTAAGTTGCTGATGGGCTTGTTCTTTTCATATTCTTCTGGATACCCACCCGATACCAGCATAACTGTAGTGGCTATGCGCTCATCAATTTCTAACTGAATAGTATTCAGTTTCTCATTGGCAACCGCTTCAAACAACTCCAGCAAATCAGTTTTTATGCGAGGCAACACAACCTCCGTTTCAGGGTCACCCATACGGCAGTTGTATTCAATCACATAAGGCTCTCCGCCGCAATTCATCAAACCTATAAAAATAAAGCCTTTATAAATAATATTTTCCTTTTGCAAACCTTTTAGGGTTGGTATGGCAACACGCTCTTCTACCTTCTTAATAAAAGCCGCATCGGCAAATGGTACCGGACTAACAGCACCCATTCCACCCGTGTTTAAACCCACATCACCCTCGCCAATACGCTTGTAATCTTTTGCGGCAGGTAGTATTTTATAATTTTTACCGTCGGTAAGTACAAAAACAGAAAGCTCAATGCCTTTCAAAAACTCTTCTATCACCACCTTGGCCGATGCACTGCCAAACTTAGCATTGGCAAGCATTTCAGTCAATTCCTTTTTTGCTTCAGCTAATGTTTCGGGAATTACTACGCCCTTACCCGCTGCCAGTCCATCTGCTTTTAAAACATAGGGTGGATTCAAAGTCTCCAAAAATTTCAATCCATCCTGCAAAGTTGCAGCAGTAAACGTTTGGTAACGAGCAGTGGGTATATTATGCCTAATCATAAACTCTTTCGAGAAATCTTTACTGCCTTCTAATTGCGCACCTGCCTTACTCGGACCAATAATGGCAATACCTTTCAACACCTCATCGGCTTCAAAAAAATCGTAGATGCCCTTCACCAGCGGGTCTTCCGGACCCACTACCACCATATCAATATCTTTTTCCCAAACCAGATTTTTAATAGCTTCAAAATCGGTGCTGGCTATGCCCACGTTAGTGCCACATAGTGCCGTGCCCGCATTGCCCGGCGCTATATATAAATTACTCAGCTTCTTACTTTGAGATATTTTATAGGCAAAAGCATGTTCTCTTCCGCCATTGCCCAGTATTAAAACGTTCATGGAGGCAAAAGTAATGTAAATTTTTATTTGGGCGTTCCGCTTGTTTACAAGCGGCGGGCTTTACGCGCTGCACGGCAGCTTGCTTCAATCCCTAACGTGAAATAAATTGTTTTGTATGAATTTATAATCTGTGTTTAAAGCTAATTATAAAAAATACTAATGTACACTTGTCTTACTAAAAAGGTAATTTATGTAATACATTTTCCGGCCAGTATCATAGCGATGAATAACTTTCTCTTCATCATCATCTTTGATTTCAGTATCTATTAATTGGCAAAACTCTTTATTATTGGCAAAAACAGTCTTTAGGTTTTTCTTGCTTAGTTCTTTAATATCTCCCATAAGGCCTTTGCTGAAAAAATACACAAAGTCTTTTTCAACGGCAATGCCATTCATTACAACCTTGTTTATTTTGTAAACACAAATATCCCTGATTTCAAGTATTTCATATTCCTTATTATTAAAAAAGCGCCAGGTTTTGTTGCTGCAGTCCCTGTAAGCATATATATTACTTTTTAAATAGGTTGTTTTTTTGCCTTTATATAACACTTCAAAGGATTGCCTATCGAACCAGTCGTGTGTTTTAAAATCCTCATGCTCTTTTTTGCATTCAACTTCCTCCATCAGCTTATGTTTTTCGTAGTCTACGGCTGTTAAGTATATGCCGCTTGTTACGCTTGGGGTTGGTGTTTGGGCCATACCCAACCCATGTAATAATATTATAGTTGCTATAACTAAACTTTTTACTGTTTGCATGTTTTAATTTTAAGTAAAGAACAAAAAAATAGTTTACTGCTTTTATGACCTGTATTACTTCTGCAGCTGATTTTTGTCAGGGAATAATTAAAGGAAACATGGCCGTTTAGTTGTTAAATCTCTCATTTTTTAAATGTAACCCCTATTGTCATTGCGAGGAGTGAATTGCGTAGCACTCAGCGAAACAAAAAGAAAATAAAAAAGATGAGCTAAACGACGAAGCAATCTCCTAATTAAAAGATTGCCACGCTTCATTCGCAATGACGTTAATCGATGATGGCTTTTAAAATTCGTGTTATTTTCTTACTTTTGCCCTCCACATTTTTCTAAAAAAATAAAGCATGAGGGTACAGACATTAGGTCAGTTTATTATTGAAAAACAAAGTGATTTTCCGTATGCAAAAGGTGAGCTATCCCGGTTATTACGCGATATAGGTATTGCCGCCAAAATTGTGAACCGCGAGGTAAACAAAGCCGGCTTAGTAGAAATATTGGGTGAAACAGGCGAGGTGAATGTACAGGGCGAGCAGGTAAAAAAACTGGATGTATTTGCCAACGATCAGTTTATTGCAGCACTTAAAGTAGGTGGCGAGGTTTGCGCCATTGCATCTGAAGAGAATGAAGACATTATACCTATTGATAACGAAGTTTCTAAAAATGCCAAATACGTAATTGCTATGGACCCTTTGGATGGTTCATCCAACATAGATGTAAACGTATCGGTGGGCACTATTTTTTCTATTTACCGCCGCGTTAGTTTAAGCGGCCCAGGCACTTTAGAAGATTTTATGCAACATGGTACCGAGCAGGTTGCTGCAGGATATATTATTTATGGTTCTTCCTGCATGTTGGTTTATACAACCGGCAAGGGCGTAAATGGTTTTACCTTAGACCCCAGTATTGGTGAATTTTGTTTATCAAACCCAAATATTAAAACACCCGAAAACGGAAGTATATATTCTTTAAACGAAGGAAATTATTTGCACTTTCCCGATGGAGTAAAAAAGTATGTTAAATATTGTCAAGAAGAAGATGCAGCTACCAATCGTCCGTATTCATCTCGTTATATAGGTAGCGGCGTAGCTGATATTCACCGTAATTTATTAAAGGGTGGTATTTATATTTATCCAACTACTACAAAATCTCCTAAAGGTAAACTGCGTTTATTATATGAGTGCAATCCGCTTGCGTTTATTATAGAGCAGGCAGGTGGTAAAGCTACAGATGGCAAAGGGCGCATTATGGAAAAGCAGATGAAGGAACTTCACCAGCGTACGCCTTTGTTTATAGGCTCTACGCAAATGGTAGAAAAGGCAATGGAGTTTATGCTGAAGTTTGAGGCAGTTTCTTAGTTAGTTTTTTCACTAACTTATTTACCACCGCTTTTATGGGTACTGCTACCACCACTACTGCTTCCGGCTTTTGTTTTAGAGACTCCTAAAAAGATAAGTACATCTTCGCTTTTATCATATTTAGGGCTTGCATAAAGCATCATCATATCGCTGGCTTTATCAAAAATAATGGCTAAACCACCTTTTTCCGCTACAGATTTTACGGCATTATATACTTTATCCTGTATGGGTTTTACAAGCTCCATACGTTTTTTAAACAAATCTCCATCGGTACCAAAGCGTTGTTTTTGTAAGTCGCGGGCATCTTTTTCTTTATTTACTATTTCGTTTTCACGTTTCTTGCGCAAATCATCTGTAAGTAAAATTTGTTCTGCCTGGTAGGTTTTATATAGTTTGTCAATCTCAGCATATTTAGCTTCAATTTCTTTTTGCCAATCGGCAGAGTTTTTATCTAACTCGGCTTTTGCAGCTTTATACTCGGGTATTTGGTTTAAGATAAACTCAGTATCTACAAACCCGAACTTTTGCGCAAATGATGTGCCGGCTCCAATTACTAATCCTGCAAAAATTAAAATTGATTTCTTTATATTCATCATGTTTGTATGTTTTGTTCTTATAAAATTTTAATCAAAAGTATTTTTAATATTACGTTTTTACAAATAATATATTTATAGTTCTCCTAAGTTTGCGCCAATAGTAAAGTGAAACTGCCCCTTACCATTACCTGTGCTTGAATTATAAGGGATATTATCAAAGCCCCAACCATAATCAAGCCCTAATAAACCAAACATGGGTAAAAATATACGCACACCCGGACCAACACTACGCTTAACATTAAAGGGGTTAAAATCTTTATACACCTGTTCGGCATTACCGGCTTCAGCAAATATCAAAGCAAATATAGTTGCCTGCGGATTTAAAGAGATTGGATACCTTAATTCCATGGTATATTTAGATATAATAGCACAGCCTTTGCCATTAGGCCCTGAAATAGAATTATCTGCATATCCGCGCAGGGCAATAATTTCTCGCCCGTCTAATGAATAACCCGTTAACCCGCTACCCCCCAAATAAAAGCGCTCAAAAGGAGCCACACCAATAGCAGGATTATAGTAGCCTAAAATACCAAACCCAAAAGATGTTTTTAAAATAAGATTTCGTGCTTCCTTTCCATCGGGTGCTTTTTGGTTGGTAAGCTGCATATACCATGCTGTAGTAAATTTATATTTCTGAAATTCTAAGAATCTATATTTTGCTTCAGCGGTTAAGCCTTCATAATTTTTTCCGTTAAGCAATGAGTATGGAGGTGTTACAACTCCGGTAAGACTAACTACAGAACCTCCTGTAGGGAAGATTGGGTTTCCCTGCAAAGAGTTTCTACTGATATTAATATTAGTTTTAAGGTTGTTTATATATCCTGTAGGGAATGCAAAGACAGAAGCTCTGTATAGCGTATAATAAGAGTAGGTTTCGCCAACAGAAAATGCAAAGTAATCATCCGGCCATCTTAAACGTTTGGCAAAATGCACACTACCTGTCATAGAAGTCATGTAAGATGCATTTTTGTTAAACTCCGATACGCCATTTACTTTAATATCGCGCTTTTGTCCGTTGTAATTTTGCACATTGTAGTAAACTGATACAGATAATGAATTGGGCTTTTTTCCCCCTAACCAAGGCTCGGTAAAAGACATGTTATAGCTTTGGTAGTTTATACCACTGCTTTGTACACGAATGCTAAAGTTTTGTCCATCGCCTGATGGCAGAGGACTCCATGAATTCTTTTTAAAGACACTTCTTGCCGAGAAGTTATTAAACTTTACGCCCAATGTACCAATAAGCCTTCCGTTACCATACCCTCCGGATAATTCTATCTGGTCGTTTGGCTTTTCTGCCACGGTATATTCTATATCTACTGTTCCATCTGCAGGGTTTGGTTTGGGCTCTACACCCATTTTTTCGGGATTAAAATACCCAAGTTGTTGCAGCTCTCGCTGTGTACGCATTATATCAGAGCGTCTGAAAACCTGACCCGGTTTGGTACGCAACTCTCTCATAATAACATGGTCGTTGGTCTTGGTGTTTCCAACAACGGTTACACGGTTCACAAGAGCAGGTTTTCCTTCATATAGTCGTATTTCCAAATCAATAGAATCATTTTGTACATTCACTTCGCTGGGCGTTATTTGAAAAAACAAATAGCCATCATCCATGTATAATGAGCTGATATCATAACCACTTGGATTGCTGTATAGTTTTTGGTCTAAAGTTGCCTGATTAAATACATCTCCTTTTTTTATTCCAAGAATGGTATCTAATTGCCCGCTGCGGTATTTGGCGTTACCTGCCCAATTTATATTACGGAAATAATATTTATGCCCTTCATCAATGGTAATGTCAATTTTTACTCTTTCGGGCGATACAAAATAAACCGTGTCTTTTGCAATACGCGCATCTCTGTATCCAAGCGCAAGATATTTATCAATTATTTTAGGTTTATCTTTTTCAAGATTATCTTCTAAGTATTTACCGCTGTTAAAAAACGTGTACCAATGATATGCCTTGGTGTCTTTTAACTTTCTTCTAAGTCCAAAAAGCCCTCCAGTTTTAACAACGGTATTACCATGAAAAGTAACTTCCTGAACCCTGACTTTATTTCCCCTGTCAACAACAATATATACGGTTACTTTGTTCTTACTAGTAGGGTCTAGTTCCGTTTTCATTTCAACCTGGGCGTTGAAGTACCCTTTATCTTTATAGTAATCCTTCACTATGTTTTTGGTGCTGCTTAAAAGCTGGTCGGTAACAATCTTGCCGGTTATCAGGTGTATTTTTTTTCTGATTTCATCCGCCTCTGTTTTTTTGTTAATGCCTTTAAACGTATACTTAGAAAGACGGGGCTTTTCTATCAAAATAATTTTTAGAAAAATATCGTTGCCAATAATCTTATCTACGTTTACCTGAATATCATCAAAAAAACCTTGTTTCCATAAGTTCTTTACGGCATCAGAGAATTTCTCACCGGGTACTTTCACTCGTTGCCCGGGTATTAAACCCGAAACTAATTTCAATACGTTTTTATCTAAGGTGGTTATGCCTTCAATCTCAACACCGGCAATATTATATTCTTTCGGATTGGCATAATCAATAACATCCTGGCCTAAAACAACCTGTGCCGAAGCCAATTTGGCTATGCACAAAAACAGAAGTATAAACAGGTATTTTTTCAAGTGGCGTTTATGCGTTTTGTTTAATTTGTTCGCCTGTTTTGCCAAAGCGACGCTCGCGTTGTTGGTAGTTTATAATGGCTTGGTAAAAATGTTCTTTCCTGAAATCGGGCCATAACACATCGGTAAAATAAAACTCGGCATAAGCCAGTTGCCATAACAGGAAGTTACTGATGCGATGTTCCCCGCTGGTACGTATCATCAGCTCGGGGTTGGGTATTCCTTTGGTAGAAAGTTTAGATTCAAACAAAGCCTCGGTAATATCTTTCGGGTCTAATTTGCCACTTTTAGTTTCTTGGGCAAGTTGCTTGATGGCATCAATTATCTCCCACTTGCCGGAATAACTTAACGCCAAAACTAAAGACAGGCCTGTGTTTTTTGCCGTATCAGCCATGGCTTCTTTTAACTGTTTTATGCACTTTTCGGGTAATGAGTTGGTATCTCCAATGGTAAGTAAACGTATATTATTCTTATTTAGTGTGGGGGTTTCGGCATGAATGGTTTTTACCAGCAATTCCATCAGGGCAGATACCTCATCGCCCGGACGGTTCCAGTTTTCGGTACTAAAAGCATACAGGGTAAGGTATTTTATTCCCAATTCGGCGGCAGCTTCTACAGTATCCTTAACGGAGGTAACCCCGTTTTGATGCCCAAAAATACGGGCGGCACCCTGCAACTTAGCCCAACGCCCGTTACCATCCATTATGATGGCTACATGCTGAGGTAATTTATTGAGATTGATTTCTTTTTTGAGCTCTTGCACCTTGAAAAAACGAATGCGAATATAATAAAAATACCGCCGCAGATGCCGCAGATTTACGTAGGCAATATGTGAAGTATTAATTTATTGCAGAGTCACTCCAGATTTACTAAATCCATTAGTTGTCAAAAACAGAAAGTTTTTAGAGCCTAATGTTTGAGGATTATATTTAATTAGCGTAACTGTCATACCACCAATGCCTGCTACTAATTTAGATAAAGAATCAGAAGGGAAAATAACAGAAGAAGTACTATTTGGAGCATACATACACATAGTATGTCCTGCATTATCATCAATATCTACTTCTACTTGGTCATAACCTAAAATACCACTCATAGATATACTTAAACTTTGACTTCTATTAATTATAGTTGGTAAATTATTAGTTGTGGGATAAGATGGAGAAGGTGTATTACAAGTATAACTAAAGGAAGGAATAACAGAACCACCATTTACTACCCAATTACCGGGAGGAAAAGTCAAGGTGTTTGTACTACGATAATCCAAATCTAAAGAAGTAAAACTTAACATTACGTTATTAACATATACAGAAGTTACTGTTCCTGTAGCTGGACTTAAATGACCAAATGTAACTGCACTCCAATGAAAGGCTGTAGGAGAATTATAGAAAAAAGCTTCGGCAGATGAAGAAGTATAAGGCGGTGAACTATATTCTTCTAATAAAACACCATTATAAGTGCCATTTATATCTCCATTAGCTGCAAGCGTATAAGTAGTAGTTGCCCCACCACCACTATTAATAGCATTATCCTTTTTACAGGAACTTGCCAAAACAAGCCCTAAAACACATAAAACAGCAAGTTTTTTCATTAGTAAAGGTTTTAACGGGGCTTGTTGATAACAAATATAGGTTATTTTGGTAAAACAGGGGTGTTTTTAACATTTAGAGTGAAGGATTCCCGTACTTGAGTGAAGGGTAAACTTACTTGAGGTGAGGGTAAACTAACTTGAGTGAAGGGTAAACTTACTTGAGGTGAGGGTAAACTTACTTGAGTGAAGGGTAAACTAACTTGAGCGGAGGGTAAACTAATTTGAGGGGGAGGTAAACTATTTGTAGGGAGTGGTAAACTTACTTGAAGGGGAGGTATAATATTTCTACGGGGAGGTAAACTTACTTGAAGGGGAGTTAAACTATTTGTAGGGAGTGGTAAACTAACTTGAGGGAGTGGTAAACTAACTTGAGGGAGTGGTAAAGTATTTGTAGGTGGTGGTAAACTATTTGTAGGTGATGGTAAAGTATCTCTACCCGTGCGTAAAGTTTCTCTACAACGGATTAAAAACTCTCTCTTTGCTACTCTGTTACCCTAACTTACTTAAAAAGGTATATTTAAGTAACTCTGCTCGCTGTTTAGCCAGATTTGCTTTTTCTCCTGCAAAGAAATCGTTTACGGTTTTGTTAAAATAATGCTGCCAGCGGTCAAACTCTGGTTGGTGTATGTTTAAACCCACATGTTTATCAAACACATTGCCTTTGTAGCCTTCTTTATCCAACAAAATAAAACTCCAAAAGGCAATCATGCGAGGGAAGTGAGAGAGGAAATCTATATTCTTAAAATGCGGGGCAAGCAGGTCGTCCTTCAACACACGGCTATAAAATGTTTTTACCAAAAACTCTACACGCTCTTCGGTATCTATATCAGGCAAACTACCTGTATGTTGTATCATGTATTTTGTATCAAGTCTGGGTACAATATACAGGGTACATTGTACAATTAATTACGTTTATCTAAACCCCACATCAATTTGTTGCGCAGGGTACTGAAAAAGTTTTGCCCGTTTAAGTTTATCAGATTAAAGTGGTAATCTGCTTTCTTTAAAATCACCTCTTCATCTATCTGAATAGTGGCTTGTTTAGAATCTAAAGAAAGCAGGTATTGTTTTTCTCTGCCTTTTATTTTTAAAGAAATTTCCGAATTATCATTCAACACAATAGGACGCACATTTAAGTTATGCGGTGCAATGGGCGTTAAAATAATACTGGCCGAGTTTGGCTCCATCAATGGTCCGCCGCAACTTAATGAATAAGCTGTAGAGCCTGTGGGTGTTGAAATAATTAAGCCATCTGCCCAATACGAGTTTAAGAACAAGCCATCAATGTGTACTTCAATACTCAGCATGGTTGAAGAATCTTTCTTCACCAACGTACATTCATTAAGTGCTAAGTTCAGTTCAAACAAATTATTTGGCTTTTGCAATTGGAGTAAAGCGCGGGCATCTATAGTATATTGTTTGTTGATTAACTTATCAATAGCATTGGTGTAATCCTCTTTATATACGCTTGCCAAAAAGCCTAATCTGCCTGTGTTTACACCAAGCACCGGAACGCCTGTATCTCTAATATATTCAAGCGTCTCCAGCATGGTGCCATCTCCACCTAAAGAAATTAAATAATCAGGCTTAGATGCTTTTAACTCAGTATAAGATGAAAACGTGGGAATGTCTAAATTAAAGCCAAACTCCTTTTTAAGATAAGTAAAATAGACTTTATGGATAACTAAACCTATGCCTTCCTTGTTTAAACGCGTGCTGAGTGTTTTTACATAATCGGGCACATTGTCTTTTACCGGACGGGCATACAGAGCTACCGTCATACGTTCAGGTATTTTATAAATTCGTTAAAGCGGTTCTTTAAATCATCTTCATATTCTGCCTGATGGTAAGAAGCTTTTACTTCGTAATTATAACGATAAAAGGTCTGCAAGATACGACTTAGGTCATCACGATTTATTTTAAGCGTTACCAATATTTTGGTAGTATCGGGTAATGAGCTAACATAACAGCTTAGTATTTTAGCATCGTTACCCTCTACAATACTGGCAATTTGCGTTAGCGAATAATCGTTTTTATTTATTTCCAATTCAATTATACCACCTTGCTCCATTACCGCAGATAAGCCTGCCAATCTATCCAATACACTTTTCTGGGTAATGTTTCCTAAATAATTATCTTTCTCGTCTAAAACAGGAACAAGCGTAAGGTGCAAACCCGACATGATTTTAAGCGCGTCAAAAGCGTGTTGGCTTTGGTGTATTTGAGGCTTGATGTAAGTAAACTTATTATCCACAATTTTACTTTGTGGGTTTGTTGCATCCAATAAATCTGTTTCCGATACAAGTCCGGTAAGTTTTTTATGGTGCAATACGGGCAGGTGTGTTATTTTAAATTCTTCCATCCAAAGCAAAGCTTGCTCTACGGTGTCAGAATCCTGTAATGTAGGAATATCGTGTGTTATTAAATCGGCAATAAGCATAGTTGCTGCAAACATACTGAAATTTTAAATTTTAAAGCCGGATTTTAAATGATACCTGAATTTTGTACATTTACCACCTTAAAACTATTTAGCATGATACTTGGCGTACCTAAAGAAACCAAAATAAAAGAAAACCGTGTAGCACTTACACCCGATGTGGTAAAAGATCTTGTAAAAAAAGGTTTTGAAGTTGTTATAGAAAGCGGTGCTGGTCTTAACTCCTTTTATAATGATGAAAATTATACAACGGTTGGTGCAAAAATTGCTGATAAAAGCACCGTATATTCTACAGCTGATGTATTAATTAAGGTAAACGCCCCTGTTGCAGACGAAATAACTAAAATGAAAAAGGATGCTATCCTTATGTCGTTTATGTGGGCAGCTACCAGTCCTGAATTGGTGGATGCATGTTGCAAAGCCGGTATTACGGCTTTTTCTATGGATGCTGTTCCGCGTATTTCCCGTGCACAAAAAATGGATGCACTTTCTTCTCAGGCAAACTTAGGGGGATACAAAGCTGTTATGCTTGCCGCTGATACGATTGGCAAAATACTACCCATGATGACTACTGCTGCTGGAACTATTCGCCCGTGCAAGGTAGTTATATTTGGTGCGGGTGTAGCAGGCTTACAAGCCATCGCAACAGCCAAGCGCTTAGGTGCTGTGGTTGAGGTAAGTGATATTCGCCCTGAGACAAAAGAACAGGTGCAATCATTGGGTGGGAAATTCATTGAAATGAAGGGAGATGATTCTATTAAAATGGAAGGCGGTTACGTAAAAGGAGTATCGGAAGAATTCTTAAAGAAACAACAGGAATTAGTTTCTAAGCACGTTAAAGATGCAGATATAGTTATTACTACTGCTTTAATCCCCGGAAAAAAAGCACCTTTACTAGTTACTGAAGAGATGGTAAAATCTATGCGCTTTGGTTCTGTCATAGTTGATATGGCTGTTGAACAGGGTGGAAATGTGGTTGGAAGCGAGTTAAACAAAACTGTGCAAAAGCATGGGGTTACTATTATAGGAGAAGGGAACCTACCTTCTTTATTACCAATGAACGCCAGTGATTTATATGCTAAAAACATGGCTACCCTATTATTACACTTAGCCGATAAAGATGCCTTTAAATGGGAAATGGATGAAGATATTACTAAAGGAAGTTTAATTGTGCATAAAGGTATAGCTGTGCATCCTTCGGTGGTAAAAGTAGTTCCGGCATAAGTTCTCCTTTTTAGCCTTTTTATTAAATTAGTTATTACTGTTGCATTTACAAAATAGTAGAAGGATAAAACTACTTAGGGGTTTTGAAACTTCATTATTATTGAGTTAATTTGATAATAGTTACCTTATAAAGAAATTTATCAAGCCATGAAAAGACCTATTAGCAGAAAAGAACCCATTTATAAATATCATCGGGCTATGCTGGTCGATGACAATGAAATGGATAACTTTATAAATCAGAAAATTATAGAAAGCAGTTTATTCGCTAAAAATATATACATTAGTACAAACGGAATAAGTGCTTTAGAGTTTTTAAAAAATATACTGGCAACTGAAAATCTGGCAGAAGAAATAATGCCCAATGTAATTTTTATAGATATTAATATGCCGCTTATGGATGGTTTTCAGTTTATAGATGAATTTTTGAAATTGCCCGAGAAAATAAAAAAGAAAACAAAACTTGTTATACTTACCACTTCTATTAATAATGATGATAAAGGGAGGGCTTTAAAGTATGGAAATAAAGTTACTTTTATAAGTAAACCTTTAAACGAGGAAAGCCTCTCTACTATCCATTAATTATGCAGTGATAAAAAAATGCAATAGATAACTTGTAGATGGAAAAACTTAAAAGGATTATTAAGCAATTAAGTGTTGAGGATTTTACTCAAATAAAATCTGCTTTGGAGAAAAATGAATCAAAGAAATTTCTAACCATACTAAAAGCCTATCGCGAGGATATTAGTACAGAAGAAAAGATAAGAAAATCAATTAAAAGTAGCGAAGGGGCATATTATGTTTTAAAATCGAGGCTTTTTACTAAAATACAAGAGTTATTAGTGGAAAATAACATCATTCCGGAAACAAACCCTTTAATACAATATCTACATGAGTATCCTCGTGAAACAGCCATAGCGCTACTTCATCAATTAGAAAAAAAATATTTTGATAATGATATTCCGCAAGAATTAATTAATGTATATAGTGCCCTAAAAAAAACACATTTTTATTCGGATAAATATTATCATTATTCTCAATTATACAATAAACAAATTGCCTATATGCTTGCTTTTGAAAAAGCTGAAGACTTATTATTTAGCTTCAATAAAGCACTTGCTAATTATTTCTTTTCACGTAATAATAGCGATAAAGAATCGATTTCCTTA